>JBBQGM010000024.1:0-52681 GCA_038322995.1 Pyrinomonadales bacterium | reverse complement strand
GAGCGGCCGTCGGCCAGCACGGGGATGTAGGACAGCCCGCGCTCGTCCATCAGCGCCAGCACGTCGCTCACGCGGTCGGCGGGCGCGGCGCTGACGAGCGTCGGCGGCGCGTTCGTGTTCTTCGTGTCGCTCATCAGCCCGGCCGTGATCTTCTGCGGCTCAAGCAGTTGCTTCTCTTTCATCCACTCGTCCGAGTGATGCTTCGACAGATAATGCTCGCCCGTGTCGCAGACGATGAAGACGACGAGACCCGTCTCGTCAAGCGTGCGCGCAATGCGTAACGCCGCCGCGACGTTCGTGCCCGTCGAACCGCCGCAGAAGATGCCTTCTTGTCGTCCTAGTTGCCGCGACAGCTCGAACGAGTCGCGGTCGGTGACGTTGATGATCTCGTCCACGTAGCGTAGCTGCGCGTTCTCCGGCACGATCTCCTGCCCGATGCCTTCGACGAGATACGGCGTCACGTCCGGCGCGCGGCCCGTCTCTTTATATGTTTTGAAGATCGAGCCGTAAGGGTCTGCGCCGATAATGTATACGTTCGGATTCTGCTCTTTCAAGAAACGGCCCGTGCCGGAGATCGTGCCGCCCGTGCCGATGCCGGAGACAAAGTGCGTGATCTTGCCGTCGGTCTGCGCCCAGATTTCCGGCCCCGTCGTGCGGTAGTGCGCTTCGGGGTTGGCGGGATGTGCATATTGATTCGGATAGAAAGAGTTCGGCGTCTCGCGCGCGATGCGTTGCGCGGTGGAGACGTAATGATCAGGCGTGCCCGGCTTCGCCGTGACCGGACAGATAACCACGTCCGCGCCCAGCGCCTTCAAGTAACGCGCCTTCTCGACCGAAGCCTTCTCGGTCATCACGAAGATGCAGCGATAGCCTTTGACGGCCGCCGTCAACGCGAGGCCGATGCCGGTGTTGCCCGAAGTCGCTTCAACAATCGTGCCGCCCGGTTGTAATAACCCGTCGCGCTCGGCCGCTTCGACCATCGCGCGCCCGATGCGGTCTTTCACCGAACAACCGGGGTTCAGATTCTCCATCTTAGCCAGCACCGTCGCCTTGATCCCTTGCGTCAAACGGTTCAATTTAACGAGCGGCGTGTGCCCGACTAAACCCAAAATATTCTCTTGATAATCCATCCGCGTCTCCGGCTTATTTTTTCATTAATGAATTTTGCGCTTGCTCTATTTATACAACGGAACGCGGGACGGCTGCTATCGGCGCGCGATCAGATTTTACGCAGACACCACGTCGTCATCGCGCGTAGGTTTTGCACGTTTGTCGTTTTGAGCAGTTCCAGCCATTCGCCGCCGAGTGCATTCGTCGCCGCCGTCAACATTTGCTCGTCAACGAGAAAACGTTCGCTGCCGTCGGGCAGATAAAATCGGCCCTGCCCAAGCGGCCGCACAAGTGGCTCGATGCTGATCGTCGTTGCCAACCGGGCGAAGAAAATGCCGCCCGGCGCAAGCACACGCCACATCTCCGCGAGCATCCGCTGCCAGTGCGCCATGTCGCGCGCGAAGTGCAGCACCGCGCTGCTGATGACGAGCTCAAACCGCTCGTCGGCGAAGGACATTCGTTCGACCGGCTCGACGTGGAAATTTGTCGGCGGCAACTGCGGCGCGAGTTGCGCGGCCAGCGCCCGCACATAGGCGACCGCCTCCGGCGCTTGATCGACCGCGCACACGTCATAACCCGCACGCAGGAAGTAGACGAGATTGCGCCCGTGCCCGCAGCCCGCATCCAGCACACGCAACGCGGGCGTGAAGCGGCCCTTCAACAATTGATCGAAGAGATAGATGTCTATCTCGCCGAACCGCTCGCGCAAGTCAGACTGTGGCGTCATGCTTAACTCACTTCACGCTAAATCTGCGCGCGTGACCCCGTCGATCTCCATGATCAACTCAGCGCCGTAAGCGCGGGCGGGCGTTTGAAAGCCGGGCTTGATCGTGCCGGCCAGCACGCGCGCGACGATGGCGAGCGCGGTGTGCGCGGTCAACGTATAACCTTCCGGCCCGCGCAGCCGTGCGCGCATGCATCCGCCCGCCGCGTCCGTCACTTCGCCCCACACGTAACTGTGCCCGCGCGCCCGTTCCGCGTCGCTCGGCCCGGCCGGCTGCGCGTTGATCCTACTTTTCAAGAAACGTTGGACGACGGGCGTGCCCAGCAGACCGGCAAAGGGCCGGCTCGCCTTCATCAACAGGCGCACTGATTGTGGCATCGCCGCATAGACCTCTATGTTCGGAATGCCGGTGCTGTAATAAGCGGTCGCCACATCGCCCCACGGGATGGTGGTGACGCTCGTAGGGCCGCGGCCCAAATCAAGTTGGCGCGTGCGCCACGCGGCAGGCACGGGCGTCAACCGACCGTTGCGCCGCACGAGACCGCCGCGATTGATGTTCTCAACCATCGTCGTCGCCGTGCCGTGCGAGATGCGGCCTGTGCCCTGTATGGCTAAAGTTAAATTCGTCGCCGACGGCAGACGCTCTTTCAAGTGCAACGCCAGACAATCTGACGGCACTACGTCGAAGCCGACACCGGGCAGCAGCATGATACCCGCCGCCTGTGCTTCTTTGTCGCGCGCGGCCAGCGCCTCGAAGACCGTCGCCTCGCCGGTGATGTCCAGATAATGTGTCCGCGTGCGCAGGCAAGCGTCGGCCATCGGGCGCGACGTGCGCGCGAAGGGGCCGGCGCAGTGCAGCACGACGGCAACCTCAGCGAGCGCGGCATCGAGCGCGGGCGCATCGTCGAGCGCGCAGGCGCGATGCGTCAGACCGAGTTCGCCCGCCTGCCGTGCGAGTTTCGCGCTGTCGCGCCCGGCCAAAATGGGCCGCAGGCCGCGCGCCGCCGCGAGCCGCGCGACGAGGTTGCCCGTGTAGCCGTTCGCGCCATAGAGAAGAAAATTTGCGGCCATAGCTGTTGTGCCTCGCATCGACGTGGGTCGAGCTTGTTCAGTGTGTTTGCGCCATCAGTGCATTATGCATGCGCTCGCGGCGCGGGCAAAGAAAGCGCGACGGGTCGGCGCGATCAGATTGCTGCTAAAACATCAGGGCAACGCTTCGACGTTGACGATGAACCGGAACGCGCCGCCCTGTTGCACGCCTAAGACGAACTGCACATCCTCTGCCGGGCGCGTAATGAATGTGCGCGCGCCAGACGACTGCTGCTTTTAACCAGCAGCCGACCGCGCCCCGCCGTTGTCTTTAATAGATGCGTGCGCCCGATTCAGTTTTTCCGGGCCGGACGGATTTTTATGCTAGGCTGAGGCTGATGGGAGCGCAGGACACGCGAGCGGAGGGCGGCACCACGGCCCGGCGTTTATGGCAACTCGTCGGCGGGCGCTTCGTCGGCATCGGCATATTGTTGTTACTGTACGCGCGCCTCGGCGCAGCCGTGCCCGGCGGTGGTTGGCTGCGCGGCCCGTTGCCGGTGGGCCTGGCCGCGCTTTTGCTCTCGCTGCTCTATGCGCTGCTCTTGCGCTTCACGCGCGTCGGTCTATCAGCCCAAGCGGGTGTGCAGTTCGGGGCCGACATACTGCTCGTCTCGTGGCTCGTCGCTGTCGGCGGCGATCTGCATTCGCCTTTCGCCGCGCTCTACATCGTCATCATCTCGTTTGCCAGCATCCTGCTCGGCGCACGCGGCGCACTGATTAGTTCAGTCGGTTGCGCGCTCGGCTATACGTGCGTGATGCTCGGCATCGGCTTCGACTGGTTCGGCGTGGGCGGCGAAGCGGCGGCGGCTTCGCCCACTGCCGTTGTCGGCACGACCGGTCTCTACGATGTGGCCTTCCTCTTTGTCGGTCTGTTAGGCGCACAATTGGCCGTGCGCCAGTCGCGCTCGGACGTGCAATTGATCGAAGCAGCGGGTGCGCTCGCCAATCTGCGCGCGTTGCACGAGCGCATTGTCGAATCGATCCGCTCCGGCGTCGTCACGACCGATCTAGCGGGGCGCATCTACACCTGCAATGCCGCCGCCGAAGAGATCACGGGCTATGCGCCCGCTGCGTTGCGCGGGCAAGAAGCATCGATACTGTTCGGCGGTTTGACCGGACGTATCGAAGAGTCGCTGCATGCGGCTGAGGAAGGCCAGATCAGCCCGCGCTATGAAAGCGACTGTCTGACGCCCGAAGGCTTGCGCGTGCGTCTCGGCTACACTATCTCGCCGCTCGCGGGCGACGGCGGGCAGACGAGCGGACTGGTTATCTCGTTTCAAGACCTGACGCATGTGCGCTCGCTCGAAGAGACTTCGCGCCGACAAGACAGACTCGCGGCCGTGGGGCGCGTCGCCGCCGGCATCGCGCATGAGATACGCAACCCGCTCGCGGCCATGCGCGGCGCGATTCAAGTCCTGCACTCTGAGTCAAGTGGCGACCCGATGCAGACCGAGTTGATGGAGATCATCCTGCGCGAATCGGATCGCCTCAACCGCATCATCACCGACTTCTTAACCTACGCGCGCCCACGTCGCGGCGAACTGGTCGAGACGGACGTGCGCGAACCTTTGCGCGAGACGTTGACGTTGCTGCGCCACAGCCCGGAGACGCGCGCCGAACATGTCATCGAAGAAGACTACACGGACGAGCCTGTCCGCGCGCTCGCCGACGGGGCCGCGCTGCGGCAGGTGTTCTGGAATCTCGCGCGCAACGCGATGAACGCCATGCCCGACGGCGGGCGCTTGCGCGTCGAGTTGCGCCCCGCCGCGCCCGGCCGTTTGCACATCAACTTCACAGACACAGGCCACGGCATGTCGCCCGAACAGGTCGAACGCCTGTTCGAGCCGTTCTCTTCTTCGACCACCGGCGGCACAGGGCTAGGGTTATCCATCGTTTATCAAATCATCCGCGATCATGGTGGTACAATAAACGTCCGCAGCCGCGAAGGACATGGCACGACGATCAGCATCGAGTTACCTGAGCAGCAGGATTAGCTAGCTGCTGGCTGCGATTGCTAACATCTGGCAGCTTCACCGCTTAGAATTATGGCCAACATTTTAATTGTTGACGATGAACAGGGCATGCGCCAGCTTTTGACGCTGGTCTTTACGCGCGTGGGTCATCAGGTGCGCGCGGCCGAGAACGGGCGGCGCGCGGTCGCGCTGTTGCACGAACAGGCGGCCGATCTGATCGTGTCGGACGTGCGTATGCCGGACATGGGCGGCATCGAGTTGCTGCGGGCGGCGCGCGGGCTGTGGCCGGATGTCGCGGTCGTGTTGATGACAGCGTTTGCCACCGTCGAGACCGCACGCGAAGCGTTCAAACTCGGCGCGGACGATTTCATCCAGAAGCCGTTCGACGTGGACGAACTGAAGCTCATCGTCGAACGCGCGCTCGAAAAGTTGGCGCTCAGGAAAGAGAACCAGACGCTCCGCGGCGAGAACGAAGCGCTCATCAAGGGCCAACGCGAGCGCGGCAATCTGGATAACATCATCGGCCGTTCGGGGCGCATGCAGGCGCTCTACCAGATGATCGAGACGGTGGCGGGCGTGCAGTCAACCGTGCTGGTCACGGGCGAGTCGGGCACGGGCAAGGAGTTGGTCGCACGGGCAATTCATAATCTTTCACCGCGCGTGGATAAGCCGTTCGTCTCGATCAACTGCGGCGCGTTCACCGAGACGCTGTTGGAGTCGGAGCTGTTCGGCTACGTTAAAGGCGCGTTCACGGGCGCGACCGCGAATCGCAAAGGGTTGTTCGAGGCGGCCGACAAGGGCACGATCTTTCTGGACGAGATTGGCGAGATGTCGCCGGCGATGCAGGTCAAACTCTTGCGCGTGTTGCAGGAGAAGAAGGTGCGCCCCGTCGGCGGGCACGAAGAGTTGGCGATTGATGCGCGCGTCATCGCCGCGACCAATCGTGACCTCACCGCCATGACGAAAGCGGGCACGTTTCGCGAAGACCTCTTCTATCGCGTCTCCGTCATTCCGTTGGAACTACCGCCGCTCCGTGAGAAGCGCGAGGACATAGCGGAACTTGTCGCCCACTTCATGCAAAAGTTCTGCACGCAGGCGGGACGCACGCTCACCATCTCGCCGCAGGCTTTAGAATTACTTGAACGCTATTCGTGGCCTGGCAACGTGCGCGAGTTGGAACACACGATTGAACGGGCCGTCGCGCTTGAGCGCACCGGCGAGATTCAACCGGAGCGCCTGCCCGAACATGTTACGCAATACAATCCGGCTCGCATCGCCGCCGCCTTCGATCTGCCCGACGAAGGCTTCAACCTCACCGCGCACCTCGATCAGTTAGAGAAGACTTACCTGCTCGAAGCCCTGCACCGTACCGGCGGCAACCAGACCCGCGCCGCCGAAATTCTGCATCTCTCCGTGCGCTCGCTCCGCCACCTGCTCGACAAACACGGCATCCGCAACATGACCGCGCAACTCCGCAGCGACGCAGCAAGCAAATGATGAATGATGAACGCGGAATGATGAATTAAAAGCTTGGTCTGTTATTCATCATTCATCATTCCGCATTCATCATTTTCCTGTCTGGCATAGCCATTGCTCAACTTGTCCACGACCTGACCAAAGGCCGGTCAAATTGACCCTGCAAAGAGTTAAGGACTCACCCAATGCGGACAAGCAACACTCTCAAACGCGAACATGGCTTCTCGCTCATCGAACTTTTAATCGTCGTCGCGATCATCGGCACCATCGCTGCTATTGCACTGCCCAACTACATGGAATCGCGCCATGCCGCGCACAATGCGTCCGCCATCGGCTCGCTCCGCCTCATCCACAACGCCGAAGCCTCCTATCGCACATCGCATGATCAATACGCGAGCCTGACGACACTCGGCACAACCGGCTACTTAATCGACCCGCTGCTCATTACCGGCAAGCGCAGTAATTACAATTTCGTCATTCCCGCCGGCACGCTCGACGCTGATGGCTTCGAGGTCACGGCCGCGCCCGTTGTCGCGCCCTGGCGCTACTACTATATGAACGTGAGTGGCGTGATCCGCGCACAGTTGGGCGCAGCCGCCGACGCCACTAGCCCCCCGATCAATTAACCTCCCGCCCGTAGCCCGCACCGTTCAACCACGCCCCGCTCACCGGCCGTTCCCACTTTCTCCCGCTTTATGCCACGGGCATTCGCCGCCCGTTACCCGCCCAAGAGTTGCGCCCTAGACGCAACCAGCCCACACGTATATCGCCATGCGCGCCCTGACATAATTCGTCAGCCCCATGCTGCCGTGTTTTGTTAGCCCTGCCCCTTGCGGCGCGGAGCAAATTCTTGCGAACAGCCAAACAAGCGATAAATCCGCGCTTTCCTGCGCTCAAACCCGTCCCCCGCCACATGGCATACGGCTTGTTTAACTGTTTCGCGTACACCGTCGCGCAAGCACGGCGCGTAGCTTGAAAGCGACGACCGAGGCGCGAACCAATCCTGCAAACCATCACAACTGCTACTAAGGAGCAAACAGAAACAAATGCAAGTTAAAAACGGTCAGAAGGGCTTCTCGCTCATCGAACTACTCATCGTCGTCGCGATCATCGGCATCATCGCCGCCATCGCGATCCCCAACCTGCTTGCCTCACGTCGCGCCGCGAACGAAGGCTCTGCCATCGCGTCGGTGCGCACCATCGGTACGGCGCAGGCCACCTATCTCTCCACCGTCGGTAACAACACGGCCTACGCGGCTGACCTGCCGGCCTTGTTGACTGCCGGGTTGGTCGACAGCGTGTTGGGTGCGGCTGGTGGCGTCAAGACCGGCTACACCTTCGTCAGTACCAGCGCCGCCGGTACGGTTGCTTACACGACCACTGCGGCTCCCGTCTCAGCAAGCACCGGCACACGCGGCTTTTTCTCGAATGAAACGGGCGTGATCCGGGCCAAGGCAGGGACGGCAGCAGCGGGCGTTGGCGATCCGCCGATTCAGTAAGCTAACCGAGATTGAGCGCACCGCTTGAGAGACCGTGCGGGACAGAGTAGGGATGCTCTGTCCCGCGCCGCTCTCTTAACTAAATCAGACAAGTTTCCAGCGCGAACTCCTACGGAAAGATAAACGTCAATGCAAGCTAAAAAAGGCCAACAAGGCTTCTCGCTCATCGAGCTACTCATCGTCGTCGCGATCATCGGCATCATCGCCGCCATCGCGATCCCCAACCTGCTAGCTTCGCGCCGCGCATCGAATGAAGGCTCCGCCATCGCGTCGATGCGTACTATCGGCAGCGCGCAAGCCACCTACCTGACTACGTCCGGTAGCAATACCACTTACGCCGCCGACCTCGGCGCGCTGCAAACCGCGAGTTTGATCGATAGCGTGCTCGGCGGTGGGCAGAAAACCGGCTACAACTTCACCGCCGCGCTCGGCGCGACCAACACGGAATTCATAGCCAACGCTGATCCCGTTTCAGCTTCGACCGGCACACGTCACTTCTTTACCGACGAGTCGGGCGTCATTCGCTACGACGCGGCGGCGGCGGCGACCGTCGCCAGCACCCCGATCCAGTAGGCTTAACACGGAAGTCTCTCCAAACTGGATGCGGGGGCGAAAGCATCTTTCGCCCCCGCATCTTTTTCCACCGGGCGCAGGGGCCGGCGCGCATTTGTGCTAACCTGCCCGCGTCGCTCCGAACCAGAACAACTCCGCCCATGTCCAACTCAGCCATCGTTGCGACCCGCTTGAGCCAAAGGCACGACATCGACAGCGCAAGCACGTCGCCGGCCCGTCCACGCGGCCCGGCGGCCGGGCGCATCTTGACGATTGCGCGCAACGCCTTTCGCGAGGCCGTGCGCGACCGCGTACTCTATAACCTCGTCCTCTTCGTGCTGCTCCTAACCATCGGCGCGATCTTTATCGGCGAACTCTCGGCCGCGCAGGAAGCGAAGATCATCATCGATTTCGGCTTGAGCGCGATGCTGCTTTTCGGCACGTTCATCGCCATCTTCGTCGGCACGGGGCTGGTCTATAAAGAGATCGAGCGGCGCACGCTCTATGCGATCCTGGCGAAGCCGGTCGGGCGCGGCGAATTTCTGCTCGGCAAATACCTGGGCCTCTGTCTGACGCTCGCGGTCAACGTGCTGGTCATGGGCGTGGGCGTCTCGCTGGCGCTCCTGTTCGTGCGGCGCGGCTTCGATCCGCTTGTGCTGCGCGTCTGGCCCGCCATCGCGCTCATCTACGTCGAGTTGATGATCGTCGTCGCCGTCGCGCTTTTGTTCTCGGCCTTCTCTACCCCCGCGCTCGCCGCGCTCCTGACCTTCGCCGTCTTCGTCATCGGCCACTTCAGCGCCGACCTGAAAATGCTGGCCACCGCCACCGGCACGACCGCCGCGCGCATCCTCTTTAGCGCGCTCTTCTATCTGCTGCCGAACCTCGCACACTACTCCCAGATCACGGATGCCGGTCACGGCGTCGCGCCCACGCCCGTCGCCTTCGTCGCCGCCATCGCCTACGCGCTCGTTTACATCGCGGTCTTACTCACCGCCGCCAGCTTCATCTTCAACCGGCGCAACTTCAAATAAACGAGGTCAGAGGCCAGTCAGACATGCACACCGCGACGGCTCAAGGGCAGGCTATAAAAGGGCGTTTGCGCCCGCGCATGACGCGCCGCGAGTTGGCGTTGCTCGGTGTCATCGCGCTTGGTCTCAGTCTCTCCGCCGTGCTGTCCGGTTGGCTACAGACGCGCCATCTAGCCGGCAGCGCGCAACAGACCGAGCAACTCTACGTTACGCCCGCCGCCGCCCGGCGCATGAGCCTCGGCTTCAACGGGCTGGTCGCCGATTGGTACTGGATGCGCTCGCTGCAATATGTCGGGCGCAAAGTCAACGCCTATGAAGGCGACATCGAACTCGACAACCTCAGTCCCGTCGGGCTGTCTATGCTTGCGCCGTTGCTCGATAGCGCGACGACGCTCGACCCGCAGTTCTTGCCCGTCTATGAGTACGGCGCGGTCGTGCTGCCGGCCATTGACGTTGAGGCCGCGATCAAACTTGCCCGCAAAGGTATCGAGGCGAACCCACAGGCGTGGCGGCTCTATCATCAGCTTGGTTACATCTACTGGCAGCGCGGCCGTTTTCCCGAAGCGGCGGAGGCCTACCGACAGGGCGCGCAAATCGCAGGCGCACCGCTGTGGCTGGCCGCGATGGCTGCGCAGATGTCGGCTCAGGGTGGCAGCCGCGCGACCGCGCGCGAAATCTATCAACACATGTATGAACAGACCGACGACGCGCAGATGCACGACCTCGCCGCCAAGCATCTGCTGCAACTGCAATCGTGGGACGAGCGCGACGCGCTGCGCTATGTGTTGACCATCTTCCACGAGCGCGCGGGTCGCTGCCCGACAGACTGGCACGAGGTTGCGCCCGGCCTGCGGGCCGCGCGGTTGCCGTTAGACATGAATGGCGCGCCGCTCGATCCGTCGGGCGCGGCTTATGTGCTGGCGCGCGCTGACTGCGAAGTTGAGCTTGGCGAGCGTTCGGGCATACTGCGCAAGTAGTTTACTGTTTGGAGTTTGGGCCGCCGCACGCGGCAAAGGATCAACGACGATGACTGTCGCACTTGAGATCGAGAATCTGACGAAAGATTACGAAGTCGGCTTCGTGCGCAAACGGCGCGTGCGTGCGTTGGACGGTCTATCGCTCACGGTCGAGCAGGGCGAAATCTTCGGCTTCCTCGGCGCAAACGGCGCGGGCAAGTCCACGACGATGAAACTGCTGATGCGGCTCATGTATCCGAGCGCGGGGCGCGCGCGCATCCTCGGCCGCGACATCAACGACATCGCCATGCACGCACGCATCGGCTACCTGCCCGAACATCCTTACTTCTACGACTATCTGACCGCCCGCGAGTTCATCGCCTATTGCGCCGAACTATTCGGCTATACGCGCCGCGACTGCGCGCAACGCGCCGAAGAGATGCTGTCGCTCGTCCGCCTCGACGAAAGCAGTTGGGACAAACAGTTGCGCAAATTCTCGAAAGGCATGTTGCAGCGTGTCGGCATCGCGCAGGCGCTCGTCAACGAGCCGGAGATCGTTTTTTTAGATGAGCCGATGAGCGGGCTTGATCCGGTGGGTCGCCGCGAGGTGCGCGATCTGATCGCAGCATTACGGCAACAGGGCGTGACGGTCTTTCTCTGCTCGCACATCCTCGCCGACATCGAAGTGCTTTGCGACCGCGCCGCCATTTTGCAACAGGGCCGGCTCGCGCACGCCGGCCGGCTCGAAGACCTGCGCCGCCGCGCCGGCACACGCGCGATGGAGTTGATTGTCGCCGGCACAAGCGCCGACCGCCTGCGCGCCGCCTTGCGTGCCTTGGCGAGCGTCGAGGTGACGCAAACGCCCGGCGGGGCGCGCGTCGAAGTGCCATCCGAGCAAGAGGTAGATGCGGCGCTCGCCTGCGTGCGCGCGGCCGGGGGGCGGCTCGTCTCAGTGCAGCCCGTCGGCAATCCATTGGAAGATTTGTTAGTGGCGAGTGAGAACTAAATCAAAACCTACAACAGCAGGGCGGAGGGAAAAGCATTGTCCATGAAACCACACGAAGCCACACGAAAGGCACACGAAATTTTTCGTGTCTTTATTCTTCGTGTCAGTTCGTGTGAGTTCGTGGATAGTTTTTTTCGCTCTGTCCTAATCTCACATGGCTCGAGCTAGCCAGCCGGGCCTTGTTGCGCTTACCTGACAATCACACCGGTCACGACAATTTGGATGTTGGCGCGCACGTCGTCCTTGCGGAAGCCTTCCATACGAATGGGAACTGCCAGCACCTTGTTGGGCGCTAGTTCCGATTGTGTGTGCGGGATGGGAATAACCGTCTTCGTCTGCAACGGCTTGCCGTCCAGATCGACGACCGTAGCTTGAAGCTCAAGCCCCGTGATTGTGCGCCCGGTGAAGTTGCGCACCTTGGGCTGCATCACCATCACGATGTCGCCGAGCGGGCGCGTGGATTCGGTCGTGTCCTCGTCGGCCACAAAGTCCACCGCGATCTGCTGGCGCAACGCGGCAAACTCCGGCGCACCGGCGCGGATAGCATTGGCGAGTTGCGGCTGTACTTCGCGGTCGTTGCGCTGCCGCGGGCGCGTAGCCCAGAAGACCATCAACGCCACAAGCAGCGCGGTCGCCAGGCCCACGATGATGAAGACCTTGCGCCGCGTGGCGTCCGTAGTCTCAATGCTCTCTTTTGCCGTAGCCATAAGAAAACAGTGCCAGGTGTCGGGTAACAAGCGACGAGTTGACACGAGGATTTAGCTCGTCCCGCACCACTTGTCACTATTTTTATCAGCCTGTGCGGGCCCGCCCTTCGACGAGGTGGAGCGGCGCGGGTTGCGCTCGCACGAGCGAGCCAGTGCCGGTGCGCAGGCGGGCGGCGCGCGGCCAAGTGATGCGGAAGTTGCTGCCCTCGCCGGGCCGACTCTCGACCTCGATCTCGCCTTCGAGTAGTTCGACGATCTTGCGGGTGATGGCCAAGCCTAAGCCGACGCCGCCATAAGCGCGCGTTAGTTGGTCGTCTACCTGCCGGAACTTGTCGAAGATGAAGCCCAACGATTCGCGCGACATACCGATCCCCGTGTCGCGCACCGTGAGCGCCCAGCGCGTGTCATCAAGCGGCGCGGCCACGACGCTGATCGTGCCGCTGGCGGTGAACTTGACGGCGTTGCTGACGAGATTCCCCAAGACCTGCGCCAGTTTGCGCTGATCGCTGACCACGCGTCCCAGTTCAGGGGCCACGCTAACACGCAACTCGACGTGCTTCTCGGCCGCCGCCGGTTGATATTGCCGCGCCACCTCATGGGCGATCTCCGCTATGTCCACCTCTTCGAGTTGCAACGCGGAGCGCCCGGATTCGAGCCGCGAGTAGTCGATCAATTCGTTGACTAGTTCAAGTAGCGCGCGCGCGTTGCGTTCCATGCGCCCGACGGCCTCTTGTTGTAACGGCGCAAGCGGCAACTGCCGGTCGCGCTCAAGCAACTGCGAGAGACCAATGATAACGTTCAATGGCGTGCGCAACTCGTGCGATACGTTGGCGATGAAGGCGGACTTCAGCCGGTCATGCTCGCGCAACCGGCCGTAAGCTTCCATCAACTCACGATACTGTTTCACCTCATTGGTGATGTCGCGGAAGACCGCGACCACCCCGGTGCGGCGCGCGCCTTCGCCCACGAGGGGCGTCGCGCTCACCGCCAACACGCCTTCCTCTTTGTCGCCCCGGATGATCTGCACGTGCTCGCCGGAAACATGCTCGCCATGTTCGAGCGCACGCCCAAGTGGTGTCTCGTTGCTGGGCAGGAGGTTGCCCTGCAAATCGCGTAATGCCATGTCCGCCATCAGCGCGTCCACGCCGTCGCGGAACTCGCCGGGCTGGCGGCCAAGGATGCGCGCCGCCGCCGGATTGACGCGATAACGCCCGCGCTCGTCCACGATGATCACGCCCTCGTCCATCTGGTTGATGACGCTTTCAAGTTCGGCGGCGCGCGATTTCTCGGCGGCGAACGCGGCGGTGGCTAACTTCTCCGCGCGCACGCGCTTCGACACTTCCGATAAGATCAGGATCAGATCACCCCGCGCACCAGTTCGTTCCGTCGTCGGCCACAGGATCACGTCCCAAAACTTTTCTCCCTCCGCACGGGTGCCGTCCGGCGCAGTCAATTCAACCGGCAGACCATAGTTCACGAACGCACGACGCGTGCGACGCACGTCTTCGACGACTTCGCTCATCACGGCCAGCCCGGCCGCTGCCTCGTACAGCCCGCGGCCCGCGAGCGCCGCTTCGTCGCGCCCGACAAACCGCGCGAAGGTCGAGTTGGCTTTACGCACAATCAGGTTCGCGTCCAGCACAGCCACGCCGAGCGGCAGGCTGTCGAGCACTTCACCGATGAACGCGCCCTGCGTGCGCAACTCATTAAACTTACTTTCCAGGTTCGCCGCCATCGCATTGAACCCACGGGCCAGCGTGCCGACTTCGTCGTCCGTTTCCACCTGCACGCGCTCATGCAGTTGCCCGCCGCCGAGCGTTGAGGCTGAAGCAGCCAGTTGCCGCAGAGGCTTCGTGAAGCGCCCAACGGCCCAGAACCCGATTGCGCCGGAGGCGACAAGCGCGAGGAGCCACGCTGTGATTAGCGTGACGAACGAGCGCCACGCAGGCGTGCGCTTCGAGAGCGGCACGCCGACCGCCACGCTCCATCCGTAGCGGCTCAGATTGTGTGTGGCCGTGATGCGCGTCTCACCGTCGCTCCACTGCTGCTCGCTGGCGAGGGCCGAGGGATTAACTTCGCTGGTCGTGGGCGCAGGCGCATCTTGATTCTGCACGATCTGCCCGCGCGCATCACGCACGATGAAAGCCGCATTCGCGCCCGGCGTTATTTGTTGATAGAGCTTTGCGTAGAGAGAGGCAGTTGTCGCCGGCGAGAGATTTGCCCCTGCCTGCGCGGCCTGCGGATGCGTTTCGAGCCACGAGTCGAGCGCGCCTTCGGCGGCTGTGGTCTCGATATGCGCGAGCGTAGTTGATTGTTCGATCAGGCTATGGCGATAGCTGTTGAGTTGCAGTAGGCTGACGATCAAGAGCGGCAGCGACAGGAGGGCCAGCAGCGCCAACAACTTGGTCCGCACATCCAACCGAAAACCCTTGCGTTCATCGCGCGTCATAACTCCTTGTCCTGGGCCGAACGATCCTGCTAGCGGCGCGCCGGCGGCCACGGCATTGTGCGTGTTCGCACGGGCGGGCGCAGGCTCGCAGCATATATGAGCAGCGCCTCGACAAGCATCTCGTCGAGTAGCACATTTGTGCGCCGGAGTGCGGCCCGTAACTCGCCGCTTGTGGCGACAGGACGCTCGCGCCACAGGAAATCATTCAAGACTCGGCGAAGAATCATCAACTCCCGTGCCACTTCATCCAGCAGACAGTCTTGTTGGAAGCGCACCTGCGCATGCCGGCGCAAACGCCGCGCGGTTTCGACGATTTCGCCTTCGTTTGCTGCCTCATCAAGCAATCGTGCCCACTCATCCAGAATTTCCGGCACCGAGTCAATCAGTTGCCGGTAAGATAGCAGCGCGGGCAAATCGGTGCGCCGCTCAGCATAGATTTCGTCCACCCACGCGCGAATCAGTGCGGCTTCGTGCGCCCGCAGCAACGCTGTGAATCCGTCTGCCATATGTGACCAGAGGTCAGAGGTTAGAGGTTAGAGGTCAGAAAAAGTTCCAAATTCAAGGTTCGCGGTGCAAATTTCAGTGTCCGATTGTTTAGACTGTTCTCACTGCCCTCTGACTTCTGACTTCTGACTTCTATTTAGGCAGCCATTGTGTTAAGAGGGTTTCCAATCGGTCGAAATCTACCGGCTTGGTTAGATACTCGTTGCAGCCGGCGGCAAGGGCGTCGTGGCGAAAGTCGCTCGTGTCGTGCGCGGAGATAGCAATGATGGGAACGGCAGCCAGGCCTTCGAGTCGTCGTATCTGCCGGGTGGCCGCCAGCCCGTCGATCTGCGGCAGACTCAAATCCATCAAGATCAGGTGCGGCCGCTCGCTCGCCGCCATCGTCACCGCTTCTTGCCCGTTCACCGCTTCAAGTACGTGATAACCACCCATCTCAAGCAAGCGCCGCATCATAAAGCGATTATCCTCGAAGTCTTCAACCAAAAGGATGGTCGGCCCGCTGCCATTCTGCCCAGTCATGTCTTGACTCACCTCCGCCCGGCTTACCGCTTCCGCCATTACCAAATCGACGGTAGTTCGTATCACTAGCAAACAGCCAGCATTTTTGCTAAGATGCTGCATCGAAACGCGACACTAAAAACTTACCCATCGGGTTCAATCCATACAACTCGTGTGCTGGTTCTACGCTTGTCACATAATGTACGGACGCCCACAGGGTAGAGGTTCGTAAGCTAAAATGAAGTCGTTAATGTCGGAAACAGACGATGCCGCCGCCTTGCAAGACCTGGGGCGTGCTTCTGTGCAGATCGTCCACGACCTCAAGAATCAGCTTAACGGTCTCAAACTTTATGCCACGTTCCTGCGCAAGCGGTTGGAGAAGACGGAAGGACGCGCCGATGAATTGGAAACGGTCGCTAAACTGCTCGCCGGCTTAGAACGTGCTGCCGCTGATATGACCATACTCGTGCGCTATGGTCGCCGCGTCGAACTGCGCCGCGCCCCGCACATCGATCTGCGCCGCATCCTCGCCGCCGCGCTTGAGCGCGAACCGGCTGCAACGGACGAGGACACGTGTTGTGGCGAGATCGATCAAGCCGCGCTGACCGACGCGCTGAAACAGATCAATGCCGGCCTAAATACGGCCGAAGTAAATTTGCGCCGCGCGGAGTTGCATGGCGCACCCGTCGGCATTATTGAATGGCGCAACGCGCAAACGGGCGCGGGCGATCCGTTCAATTCGTTCGCGGGTGGGCAAAGCTTACGCCTCGCCCTAGCCGCCAAAACTATCCGCGCTCACGGCGGCACAATCGAGCACGACGCGCGCACCGTGCGCGTGTACATACCATTGGAAAGCAACGATAAGTGATAAAGGGCGCGCGCCAAGCCGAGCACAACTCTTACCCGGCACACGTCACTTGTCTTACATCATTTCAGTTTGAGGAGATGGACGGTGGAGCGTAAAGACATACGGATTTTGGTGATTGACGACGAGCCGATGATGGCCGACTCGCTGAAGCAGAATTTGGGCGAAGACGGCTACACGGTGGACACGGCTTCGACCGGCGCGGAGGCTATCGAGCGCTTTGATGGCGGCGGGCATCATCTCGCCATCTGCGACATACAGTTGCCCGACATGGACGGCATCGAGGTGCTGCGCCACATCAAGGACGCGCGGCCCTCCACCGAAGTGATCATGGCGACGGGCTACGGCACGGTTGATCGCGCCATCGCCGCCATGAAGGCCGGCGCATTCTGGTTTCTAGAAAAGCCGTTCGAGTATGAGGTGCTGCAAAAGCTCGTTGAGAATGCGCTCGAACGGCAGGAACTGAAGGCCGACGCCGAGATGATGCGTCAGCGCCTGACCACGCGCACCGAGTATTACAGTATCATCGGCGGCTCGAAGCCGATGCAGACGATCTACGAGACCATCGAATCGGTGGCGAAGGCCGACGCGAACGTGTTGATCGTTGGCGAATCAGGCACGGGCAAAGAGTTGATCGCGAACGCAATTCACTATAACTCTCTGCGCGCTAAGAAACCGTTCATCAAGGTCAACTGCGCCGCGCTGCCGAAAGAGTTGATCGAGTCGGAACTGTTCGGCCACACCAGAGGCGCGTTCACCGGCGCGCACGCCGACAAGGATGGCTTGATCCAACACGCGGCCGGCGGTTCGCTCTTGCTCGACGAGATCGCGGAGATGCCGGTTGAGTTGCAGCCCAAACTCCTGCGCGTGTTGCAAGAACGCAGCTACCGCAAGATCGGTTCGGAGAAAACGCACGCTGTTGACTTCCGCTTGATCTGCTCGACCAACCGTCCACCCGCCGATGCTATTCGTGACGGCGTGCTGCGTGATGATCTGTTTTACCGCATCTCGACGATCACGATCCACGTGCCGCCTTTGCGCGACCGCGCCGAGGACATACAACTCCTCGCCGAGCATTTCCTTAAGATGTACGCGCGCAAATATCAACGCCCGATCACGGGCATCTCGCAGGCGGCCTACCAGCGCCTCTTCGGTCATTCATGGCCGGGCAACGTGCGCGAGTTACAGAATGTGCTTGAGCGCGCGGTGCTGCTGGCCAAAGGCAACAAGATCGAGCCGGTCGATCTGCCGTTCGACAATGGCACGCTGCCGGAGAAAGCGGGTCAGAACGCGGCCTGGGACGTGCCGCCCAACATGACGCTCGAAGACATCGAAAAGCTCGTTATCGAAAAAACGCTGCAACGCACCGGCGGCAACAAGCAGGCGGCCGCCAACCTGCTGGGCATCTATCGCCCGCGCCTCTACAGCAAAATCCGCAAGTACAACATCGACATCAACGCGCTCGCGGCCGCGCAAAGCTAAGAGCAGTGGGCATAGTTAAAAGCCCCAAGTCGCGGCCAGCCGGGGCCGTGCGACTTGGGGCTTAAACTTTGCACCTTGAACGTTGAACCTAATCCGCCTGCTACGTCGCCATGCTCGTCGGCGTCTCGCAGCAGCGCACATCATAGGCCCGCATGCGCTTATCGCCGATACGGGCCGCGCGCTGTGGTCACGGCCACGGGATCACCTTTTTCGTTGGCGGCCTTGCTGGCGGGTCTCCTGCCACCGGCGGTAGCGGCATGATGAAGCGGGCTCCTACTCGTTCCCCACGCGGGCTTTCGATTTTATTACTCTGGCCTGCCTTAGCACCGCCAGATTTCATCTTGGACGGCTCATTGGATTGGGCCACACTAATCAGGCGCGGCTCCGTATTAGCATGTGCGCTACCACTGGACTCCGGATTAGTGTCCGCATATAACTGCACGGCTTTGATGTTGCGTTGCACTTTGTTAGCGGCGCGCACGTCCGGTAAGTTGGCCATCGTTGTGCTGCTTGGCCTGCTCATCAGCCGCTCGGTGGGCGCATGTCCTAATTCCTTCGGCGCTAGGCCGGCTAACTTGTGATCGGCGACCAGCATGGTTGGCATTGGTGCCGTAGTTGCCCTTGCGGAATCGGCCACAGCCGGAGAAGTGTTAAGCTGAACAGCGGAAGGGAGCGTGGGCCGACTTTGCCCTACACTGGTCGTTACGAAGCGGCTCACACCTACGTCCAGCTTGAAAATCCGCGCACCTAAATAAACCGTACAACTGTAAGCTGCGAGCCACAACAACACACGCCCGACGATCCGGGCAGATGCGCGGCGGTGGGGCCTGCTGCTACCCTGCGGTTCTGGCTGAAGCTCAGAATTCAATACGATTGGGGTGTGCTGGGCGGGCGCGGAGGACAGGTCCTGATGCATTAGTTTACCGGGCCTCGGCGAAGTTTCTTGCGGGCCGGCAACACGACTCGTCTGTGCTGCTCGCTTATGCTTGCCGATGCGGGTGCGCGCACGCAAGGCATCACGGCGTGTACGGTCGAAGCTATGCGCTGTCGGCTGTTTAGCTAATTGTCCAAAGCGCTCGCTTGCGCTCCCGGCTTTGGGTTTGGTAACCAAGTGCGATGCTGCGGCCGTCCAGCCAAATGCTTGCTTGCTCACTACTGCTGCGCCCTGCTGCTCAATGCGCAATGTGCCAACAGCGACCGGACGCTCTGTCAGCCCACGCGTAGGCCCGGCAGGTGTAACCTTTAACTGATTTAACCTTTGCCATAGAGGTGCCGGGGTAACCGGCCCGTTGATACTCGTTGCGGCTGCGGGGGATTGCAACACTTCTAGTATCTCAACATGGCCCCGCGCCTCAGCCCACTTCGCGGCGGTAAACCCGTCATCGTCCACCAAATGTGAATTCGCGCCGGCGCGCAGTAACAGCTTGCACACTTCGACGTGCCCGAAAAAAGCCGCTAGCGCCAAGGCCGTCCAACCATCCTGCCGCCAGGCGTCAATAGCAGCACCATGCGCCAGCAACATCTCGACGGCGGCACTGTGCCCCATCGCGGCCGCGCGCATCAACCCGGTCTCACCATTAATTCTGTGCGTGTTGACATTAGCGCCCGCTGCCAGCAGCGTTTCAATAGCCGCTACGTCGCCCTGCTCACTAGCCTCTATCAACTGCTCCGTATCCATCATTACCCCTCCGGCAACCGCCCCAACTCATTGCAGCGGATAAGCCTAAGTCTCAACTATCAACCACTACCGCACGGTGCATGCCACTCTGTTTAGCTGGTGGTATGTCATGAGCTTTGGACAGTTAACTTATCGCCCGGCTGTAGCGGCGGGTCGGGTGTTTTCCCGGCTTCAATATCTTGCAGCTTATAGACACTGCGCATTGTGGTTTGCCCCCCGTTAGAGCGCGTTAGAATCACCTTGGACACAGTGCGGCGCGTGCCGAGCAGGCCGTCAGCAAGGACCGCATGCTTGAATGTTTTGGCGTTCAGGGGCGGCGTCTGTACCCCGCCGGCCATAAGCAGGGCCTGCGTTAAAGTAAGTCCGGCATGGAAATGCTGCTGACCCGGCTGCGTGACGATTCCTTCGATGGTGATAAATTGCGGCGGTGCGGCTTCGACTGTTACTTGATCGCCCGGATAGACAAGAAGGCTTAGGAACTCGTGATTGTTTAGGTCGTACGGCACCGTTCGCCGTTCGTCTTTAGGACTTACGATCAGCACTTGTCCGGCTTCAGGCTGAGGTAGCGCCGCAGCCAGTACGACGTAGAGCGGTAGCGCTTCGCGGCGCATTACTTTTTCGCCCGGATCGTTCACTAACCCGCCGACACTAATCGTATGACTCGCATACTCATGCACACCGACTAACACACGCGGAGCCTCTGAGATGGTGTGCAGCACTGGTGACGCTACCAGTCGGGCTGCAATTTCATCCGTCGTCAACCCGGCGACCTGTTGCGGCACGCCAGCGAGTGGGTAATCAAGCTGTCCGTTAGTGAAGACGTTGTAGAGGGTCGGTTGCTCTCGCACTGGCGCGTTGAGTAGCCGAACCCAGAGCACGTCGCCCGGCCCGACACGGTAGACGCTTGTCGGCCCTGCGGGTTCTGCCCGGGCAGGAGGCACGCTGGCCGCGTGGGCGGCCGATTCTTCCGCGGCCACTCCCGCAGCATGCACAAGATCGGTAGATAGCACTTTGGTGTCGAGCGCATTCATCAATGCCAGGTCGGTGTTTGAAGTAACAGGCGGCGGGGCAACTGCGGCGACGGTCGTGCCTAGGGCGTGCGCGGGTCCATGGGCGGCAGGTTGAACGGCCCGCGCGGACGATAGCGCAGCAACCTCCGCCAGATCGTCTGTATCGCTTAGTGCCACGGCACCAGCGGCGGGCGCGGGCATAGGCTCCTTCCGTGCCCGCAAATTGAGGTAAACATCACCGAGCCAGGCGCGGGCCTCCTCGTCTTTCGGGTTAAGGCGGAGTACTTGCTCAAAAGCATCACCAGCCTCTTGCCAACGACCCAGATCGGCGTAGACGTGGCCGAGGCCAAAGTAGGCGTCCGCGTAGTCGGGCCGAAACATCAAGGCGCGGCGGAAAGCTTTGGTGGCCTCGTAATACTTTTTGGCGTGGCCTAACTCCTCCCCCAGTTTGTAATACCATTTGGCGTCTGCTGCGAGTTTACGGTCGCGTTGCCGGCCCGTGCTCACCTCTGGCGGCGGTGTATCGGCCGCACGCTGCTCCTTCATTGCCGCTGGCTGGCCGCCCTGTGCCTGCGCAAATGAACGTAGCGCCCCACCGGTCAGTGCAAGGAACAACATGATCGGCAAAACCTTCCTCATCAGACACCTCTTCTTTCCTAGTGCTTACAAGAGCCGACAGCGCAACGCGCGGATTCGCTGCCTTGGACTAACAGCGCCACGCGCTCGCTCAGGGCTGTCTCAAACCGCCGCGCCGACTCAATGTCGGAAAACCCTAGGGCGCGCAATTGCTGCTCAATCTGGCGGCGATAGTTGTGAACCAACGTATCCGACACGCCCAGATGCGCGGCGGCGGCCAACTGATTCATGCGCCCCGCGCTTAGGTAGAAATGCCATAGAATGTTAAGCATCAAGTCGTATCGCCGGACATTGCCACGGACAGTTTTGTATAAGCCCTGAAAGAGTTGGTCGATGGCCGTGTTCGCCATAGTCTCCGCTTCGCGCCGTAATAAAGCTTGTTCGGGATTCGCCCGGCCATCCACCAGTCGGGGGGCTTTCCTTAACTCATCCTCGTCAGAGCCGCCGTCAAGTGAGACCAGATAAATGTCTTGCACAGACAAACGCGATAGGACGAGGCGGCGGATGTCACGCACGTCAATCGCCGTGTCAAGCGCCGTCAAGACGCGCAAGATTAAAGCTTCGAGCGCGGGATTGGTGATGATGACCTGCACGTCTCCGGTGCGGCCAACGAGGCGCAGGTCGCGGGTGCATATAGGTATATCCTGCACGCGGTGTTCAACTTCGTGCAGGGGGCAGCGCAGTTTGTCCGCAGGCCATTCGCGTAAGCCATAAACCTGATCACCCAAGCGCCGCAACGGTGCTACACCCACACTATCTACATCGCAACGGCGGAAGCGGGTACTCGTTTGCACGATTTTGGAGATGCGGCGCACGAGCCGATAAGACTCGGGATGTCGCTTGTATAACTCAAGCGTCAGCAAATTAGATAATTCAAGCTGCGAGATCTCGAACTCGATCTCGGCGTCCGTCATATTGGCGTCGAGATAATACTGAAAGCGCTGCTTGGCCAGTAACCGGGTGAATAATTCTTGTGTCAGGTCGGTATAGGGGTGGGCTGGCCCTGCCTCTAACAGCCCGGCCCTGGAGCAGGTCCGCACCAGCGGATGACGGCAAACGACGGTGTGCAACGCGGCCCACAATCGTTCGATATCCGAGTGGCGCAAGGCGCGCGTCCACTCACAACTAACACGAGTTTGAGCGGGCTTACGCCGCTGTAACACCGCAGTGCCTTCTGCCGGTGCGGAATGGACGCCGAATGCGCGCGCTGACTGCATAGATCACACCCTGCTATTGTTAAGTCGCGCGAGTTAGAAGGGAGAGTGGAGAGCCTCGTCAACAACGACTGAAGACTGAATTACATTTATTATTGCATGTTGAAGCGAGTTTAGGAGAGAAGTGGAGAGCCTCGTCAATAAACAACTAGCATGACCAAAGACCAAGTTGAAAGCGCACCTTAAACTCATTGCGCTGGCTTGTCAAGTTACAATTATGTCACGGGCTACAATTTAACTGAGCGTGCGGATTCGCGCGTTGCGCCGGGCAGCGCAGCGAGAATCAACCTCCAACCCTTAAGGACTCCGCCTCCGCGCATCGTTGCGCGCGCATACGTAAAGAGTCAGAGCGCACACAGCTACGCTCTGTGTTCTGCACGAAACAATTTTAGAACAACAAGAATATTTTTTTTCGGGAAGCGAGTCTTGATTGCCGGTTACCTTCAGACAGACCAATCGAACCGCGCTGAGGTCTTTGAGGAGTGCCGGTCCTCTTTGCATCTCACCTGTGGCCGTTGTTATCTCGGTTGCGTGCGTTTTATATGGTTGCGCAAATATTGTCGGGTGCGGGGCGACCTCGTGTATTGCCCACATGAAGTTATTCCAAGCCCGTTGGCTGAACTAAATCTGTGCCGCCGCGCAGGGTGTGGCCTATAAAGCAGATGAAGTTAACTTCGCCGGTCTCTCTTTCGGCTGTCAGCCCTGAATGGGACAAATGCCCTGCCGTTTTGGGGACAAAGCACACATGCGCGCTTTGCTAGTCCAGGCTACAGTGATGCTCCCAAATCAACCAATGGCTTCGTGCAACCCCCCTGCCGGCCATCTCTCCCCCTAGATTGCTTGAACTGGACTGTGTGCCCACAGCCCTCCCTGCGCTGAACTGTAGTTGCAGGCAGTGGCTGACACTTACCGCAACCTTCGTGTCGCGCGCCTTTGTTGCCTTCGGACTTGCGCGCGGAAACCATTAACCCTAGCCCCATAAAGGCCTGTCCACAAGGAAAGACTACATGATGAAAACACTACTTACCTGCAAATCCTTTGCGCTGGGCCTCGCGCTCATCGCCCTCTTTGCCATCGGGCAGCAAACGGCCCGCGCTGCTGAGGTCACCATTGCTGGTTACACCAACGGCACGTTCAACGGCGTGCCCCCAAACACCAGCGCGACGCAGACCACTTCGCTGTTAGGTTTGGCCTACACCAATTCCACGTTCAACGGCACGACTGCCAACGGGTTCCTCGCCTTCGGCGGCAATCCGACGCCCACCGGCACGCAGGGCTTTGATAATCTAGGCTCGTTCACCTTGGCGAGCTCGTTGGCCACCTACAACGGCAACACGTTCTCGTTGCGGGTCTCGTTCACCGCCCCGACCGGGATCAATGGCGGCGGCTCGACGGTGTTTTCCGCCACGCTGACGGGCAGCGTGACAACCACCGGCAACGGTGGTGTGCTTATCGACTTCAACAACACGCCGCAGTTGTTCACCTTCACCTTCGGGAGTGGGGCGGGCACGACCACCGGTTCGTTCCTGTTTGCGGTGAATGACCTGGCGATCAATCCGGGGCAGACCGCGTCCGTAACCGGGCAGATCACAGCCGCCAGCCAGACGACCCCTGGTGCCGTGCCTGAGCCGGCGACGATGCTCTTGCTCGGGACCGGTCTCGCGGGTGCTGCGGGTGCCGTGCGTAGGCGTCGGCGCGGAATATAAAGACATGTAATCTGGCTGGGTAGCACGCCCCAAGCACATGATCGGCTGCTCGTCTTCGTGCGGGCAACTTTTCACGGGGCCTCCGGGTGGCGCGCTGCCCAGCCAACGTCTTTTTATTTACCCTTATAGTATGGGGCAAAAATCTCAGGCACGGCTGCCCTATCAACCTCCCCTCAATCCCCCCACTCAGAGCTTGGCTGATATGTTAGCGGCGTGCAGCACCGCGATTTGCGTGAAAGGTAAAGATGTAAATGTTTAGATATTTGTGGTGTACTTTACTTATTGGATTCGGTCTGGTGACGACTTTCATCTGGCTGCCGCCGGGCACACAAGCCCAACAACCAACTTATACTATCAGCGGCGCAACGTTTGATCAGACCGGTACTAGTAGATTAGCCGGCGTAACCTTGCAGCTTAGTGGCTCGGCGGCGCTGACCCAACAGAGCGACAGCAATGGGAACTTCGCTTTCACCAATTTAGCGGCCGGCGGTAATTACGATATAACGCCCTCTAAAATCGGTTATACGTTCAGCCCGGCCTCCTACGGCCTGGCTAATCTCAGCGGCAACTTCGGCATCACGTTCAACGGTACGCCCAGCGGCGGCACGGCGAGTACGATTCAGTTTTCCAGCGACAGCTATACGGCGGGCGAAGGTGCCGAGCAAGCAATAATCACAGTCACGCGAACGGGTGATTCGACCAGCGCCTCGTCGGTGGCATACCGCACAGCGGACAACGATACCTTCACGGTTGGCTGTGCGGACACGGTCAACAACCAGGGGGCCGCGTTCGGCCGCTGCGACTTCGCTCCGACGTTGGATACACTCACCTTCGCACCGGGCGAGACGAGCAAGACGTTTGCCGTGCCCATCATCAACGACGCGCATGTTGAAGGCAGCGAGTCATTCCAAGTGGTGCTTAATAACGCGGCCGGGGCGACTCTCGGCGCGCAGAGCATGGCCACTGTGACTATCGTGGACAACGACACGCCGGGCCAACAGAACCCCATCTTCACGACCCCCTTCTTCGTCCGGCAGCAATACCTCGACTTCCTAGCGCGCGAGCCTGAAGCGGGCGAGCCATGGTCAGGCGTGCTGAACCGTTGCGCGGACGTAAACACCGGCCCCGATGTGCCGTCGGGCTGCGACCGCCTCACCGTCTCGGGCTCCTTCTTCGGCTCGCTGGAGTTTAAGGATAAGGGCATCTATGTGATCGTGTTTTACCGGACGGCATTGGCTCGCTTGCCGACGTATGCGGAGTTCGCGCCCGATCTGCGCGGGGTGACGGGCGCGACGCAGAGTGAGACGTTCACCAAACGGGCGGCCTTCGCCACCAGCTTCACGCAACGGGCGGAGTTCGTCAGCGTCTACGGCGGGTTGTCCAACGCGCAGTACATAGCCGCGCTCTTGGGGCGCTATAATCTAACCAGCATCACGACGCCTGACCCGGCCAACCCGGACGGAGCGGTGAAGGTTACCTTATCAAGCAGTGAACTGCTTGGCCGGCTAGATGGCGGGACGCTCACGCGGGCGCAGGTCTTGCGCGCCATCGTGCAGTCAGATCAGGTCAGCCAGAACTTTGAAGCGGTCAATGCGTTTGTGGCGGCGCAGTATTACGGCTACCTACGACGCACGCCGGACGCGGGCGGGTTCACTGGTTGGGTCAGCTATCTGGCAGCGCACCCGGGTGACTTCCGGGCGATGGTCAATGGTTTCATGAACTCGACCGAGTACAGACTAAGATTCGGTGCGCCAACCCCCTGAAGCGCGGTGATAGCGGGGACGCAGATACGTTCAACCGGCATCGTCAATTTGATAGGTGGCTACGCTCGTCGGCGTCTCGAAGCAGCGCACTTTGAAAACTTGCACCCGCTCGTCGCCGACGCGCGCCGCCACCCGCTCCAACACGTAGCGCGCCATATTCTCAGCGGACGGATTTAACTCCGCGTCGAAGGGCGGCAACTCGTTGATGTTGCGATGATCTAGATACTGCACGATCTCATCCGCCGCCATCTTCAACTCGCCGAAGTCAACCAGTAATCCGATGTTGTCCAACTCGCGCCCGCGCGCGTAAATCTCAACCTTGTAATTGTGCCCGTGCAGGTTCTCGCACTTGCCCTTGTAGCCACGCAGTTGGTGCGCGCTCGAAAAGTTGCGCTCGATCATCACTTCAAATGTCCCGGCCATGCTTGCTTAACTTCCTCTCTCACTCCATCTCTGCCATCTTCTTGCGCAGGCTGAGCGGGCGCATGTCCGTCCATACTTCATTGATGTAGGCCAGGCACTCCGCCTTCGTGCCCGACTTGCCCGCGTCATTCCAGCCGAGCGCGTTCTCGCGATCAGCCGGCCAGATCGAATACTGCTCTTCGTGATTCACCTCGACCTTATAGATCGTCGTGTCTTCTCGCTCGTCTCGACTCATCTTAATATTACTCCCCCAAAGTCTAACGATAATGACTGCCTGTCAGCTTAGCGATGCGGCGGTTCAGACGGTGCTGCCAATTACTCGCCCCCGCTTCGTCTAATAATCCGACAATATCGTCGTAACCTTGCTCCTCAGCAAACTGTAAAGGTGTCTTCATCCTGCGGCCGTCAAAATCACAGGCCCATGTAAATTTTGCGCCGCGCGCTAACAGCAAGTTCACGGTGTTCGTATCATGGCGATAAATAGCACCGTACAACGGCGGCCAATGAAGGCCGTTACCAAAATTGATCTCTGCTCCGTTATCGAGTAGCAGGCGGGCAATCTCGGTGTGCCCGTTACTTACAGCTAAGGGTAGCGGAGGCGAGCTATCGTCTAAATGCCCATTAACATTCGCCCCTTCTCGTAATGCGTCTTTCACCTCTGCCAAATTCCCCTCCCCGGCAGCAGTAGAGAGTTTGGTCTGAAGCGGATAGCAATACGGATCATAAACTTCCCCGTGGCTTTCATCTACTTCCGGAATCCACACATAATAGCCAGCCTTACAGGGATGAGCGTGTTCCTTTTGTTGTGGCAGAAAGGCCACCTCTGCTTCTTTAGGCCAAGCCACCAGTCTCGCTTGATGAGAGTTGTTCCAGAAAGTAACCGTCGCAATTCCAATAAGGAAAGCAGCGAGTCCGACGGCAACATAACTGACACGCATCTTATTGCTCATCTTTAAGCGACCTCCAAAACTAGCGCAGCTATTATCGTGCCAACGCTTCCTGCGCTTCAAACACGCGCGCTACTTCCGCGATGTCGCTCGTGACGCGGCAGGGCGGCAGGCTTTTGAGGAATTGCCGCCCGTAGGCTTGCGTGCGCAGGCGCGGATCAAGGACGGAGAGGACGCCGCGATCCGTCGCACTACGGATGAGCCGTCCCAGCCCCTGCTTCAACGTGATGATCGCCTGCGGCACGCTGTACTCGTAGAAACTCGACCCGCCCGCGTCCTCAATGAAACGCTGCCGCGCCGCCACGACCGGATCGCTGGGCACGGCGAACGGCAATTTATCAATGATGACGCACGAGAGAGCGTCGCCGCGCACGTCCACGCCCTGCCAGAAACTTGAGGTCGCAAACAAGACCGCCTGCGGCGTCGCGCGAAACCGATCCAGCAGCCACGACTTCGACGCCGCGCCCTGCACGAAGCACGGAAAATCAACCTGCGCCGAGACGCGCTCGTACAACGCGCGCATGCCGCTCACGCTCGTGGACAACACGAACGCGCGTCCGTGCGTCACGTTCAGAATCCGCACGACTTCCGCCGCCGCCGCCTCCGCCCACTGCGGCGAACGCGGGTCGGGCATCTTGGGCGGCAGATACAATACCGCCTGATTTTGATAATCGAAACTCGTCGGCGCGATCAACTCATCGGTCTTATCCGCCAGCGGATTAGGTTCGCCCGCCTCGTCCGTCTCCGCCAGCCCCAGCCTGCGCCGGACGAAATCGAAACTGCCCGCGCTCGCCATCGTCGCCGAAGTCAGCACTACCGTCTCGACGCGATCAAATAATTTGTCTTGCAAGAGCGCCGACACATCAATCGGCGACGCACGCAAAAACAACCCGCGCCCGCGCCGCTCCAACCAGTAAACATAACGCTTGTCGTCGCCCGCGATGATGAACTCAAGTTGAAAGCGCACCTCGCGCACGCGGCGCAACAGGTTATCAACTTCGGGCGGTTTATCGCGCAACAGATCGAGCGTCGTCTCCATGCGCTCAAGCGCGCCATCGAGACTGAGATACGCTTGCCCCAACGGCGTCGCTTCGATCTCGCCGCGCGCATTCTTGCGCGCGAACGTGCCCGGCAAGATCGGCGCGCGGCCTTCATCGCCGCGCCCTTCTCTGAAGCCGAGCCAGAAATTATCCGCGAAGCGCACGATGCGCCCGGCCGCGCGCGTCAACTCTTTATTCACTTCCGCATCATTGATCGGCAGCAGTTGCAGATCGCGCAACAAATCTTCGATCTGATAGCTCGACACTTGAAAGCCGAAGTATTCCGCCGCCACGTCTTCGATCTGATGCGCCTCGTCGAAGATGACCGCGCCATAATCGGGAATAACCTGCCCGTACTCGCCGCCGCGCAGCGCAAGGTCGGCGAAGAAGAGATGATGATTGACGATGACGATGTCCGCGTCCTGTGCGCGCTGGCGCATGCGCGTGATGAAGCACGGCTCGTAGTCGGGACACTTCTGCCCCAGACACGTCTCGGAACGCGCGTCCACGTGTCGCCAGAACGAAAGTTTTTCGGGCAGTTGCGTCAACTCGGCGCGGTCGCCCGTCCCCGATTCGCGCGCCCACTCGCGCACCTCGTCGAAATAATCAACTTCATCCAACCCATCCAGCACCGGCGAATTTTCCGCGCGCTTGATGCGTTGCAGGCAAGCGTAATTGCCGCGCCCCTTCATGTACGCGGCCGTGAATTTCTTCGGCAGCACGCGCTGCAAGAACGGAATGTCTTTCTCCATCAACTGCTCTTGCAGATTCTTCGTGCCCGTCGAGATCACGACCCGCGCTCCCCGCCCCAACGCCGCCGCCACCGCCGGCACAAGATACGCGAGCGTCTTGCCCGTGCCCGTGCCCGCCTCCACGATCAAATGATGCCGCTCCTCAAACGCACGCAGCACCGCCTCGGCCATTTGTATCTGGCCGGGGCGATACTCATACTCAGGATGCGCACGCGCGATCAGGCCCGCCCGCCCAAAGACTTCTTCCATCGTGAGTTTAGTTTAACAGTAAGGTTAGGGTTTGAGCAGCCGCACGAAGCCGGCTTGCTCGAAATGATGATCTGTGGTGAGAGCTTCCGTGAAGCCGCGTTGCTGCATAAGCACTATACTGACGGCGTCACACAATGACCATCCCTTGTCGGGCCGCTGTTGAAGCAAGGTCAACGCCGCTTGATGCAATGACAAGCCGACCCAACGGACTTCGACTCGCGCGTTAGCCAGCAACGACGCAGCGAACTCAAGGGCCAGCGCTCGTGGTGCGTGCCGCGCGTGCGCTAAAGCGACAAACTCTGCCAGCACGTAACTATGTGTCAGTCTAGCGCGGGCGGCGCGATAATATTCGACCGCCTGCGCATAATGCCGCTCGCGTTGATCGAAGAGGCACATCAAGCCTGAAGTATCAAGCAACATCAGCCCTCTGATTCATGCGGAGCTTCGTATTCGCGCGCGAGGTCTGCGTCGATCCGCTCGTTGTCGGCCGAGTTTTCATCTCCGCTGTCCCATGTCCCGAAAAACTGCTCGAAGCTCTGCCCGTCACAGTTGCTAGTTCCTGTGGGAGATGCTGTGGGCGTGTTTTTCGCCAGCAAGGACTCAACGAAGTTCCGCACTTCCGCTTGCGCGTCAGGCGGCAGTTCTCGCACTAATTCCTCAAGCGGCTTTAGATGCGTTGTCATAAAAGTTCTCCGCGCTGGCAACTCTTAACTGGCCCCAGTTCTAGTCTTCAATCTGCGCCCATTGCTTCAACTTCAGGCCGCCGTTTCAGTCGTTGCGGGTAGAGCGAGAAGTGCGCGGTCAGTTCATGGACGGCTTGCTTGACTTTGTTGCGCACCGCTTCGGATTGATGATCATGTAACAGTTCAGCGATGAGGCGCGCGACCGTGCGCATCTCATCCGCGCCCATGCCGCGCGTGGTGAGCGCGGGCGTGCCGAGGCGTATGCCGGAGGTGACGAAGGGCTTGTTGGTGTCAAACGGGATCGTGTTCTTGTTGACCGTGATGCCGGCCGCGTCGAGCGCTTTCTCGGCATCCTTGCCCGTGATGCCTTTGCCGCCCATGAACACATCCACCAGCACGAGATGATTGTCCGTGCCGCCGGAGACGAGACGGAAGCCCTGCGCTTGTAATTCAGCCGCGAGCGCCTTTGCATTCACTAAGATTTGCTGCTGATACGCTTTGAACTCCGGCTGCAACGCTTCGCCGAACGCGACCGCCTTGGCCGCGATGATGTGAACGAGCGGGCCGCCCTGCACGCCGGGAAAGAGTCGCTTGTTGACCTCGCCTGCATGCTCCGCGCGACAGAGGATGAGACCGCCGCGCGGGCCGCGCAGAGTCTTGTGCGTCGTCGTGGTGACGTAATCCGCGTGCGGCACGGGCGACGGATGCAGGCCCGCCGCGACCGGCCCCGCGATGTGCGCGATGTCGGCCATTACCCGCGCGCCGATACTCCGCGCGATCTCGCCGATGCGCGCGAAGTTAATCGTGCGCGGATAAGCCGACGCGCCGCAGACGATCAGTTTCGGCTGATGTTCTTCCGCGATGCGCTGCAACTCGTCGTAATCGATCTGCTCTGTCTCGCGCGTGACCCCGTAGTCCGCGACCTTGTAACTCAAGCCCGAAAAGTTCAACGGGTGCCCGTGCGTGAGATGCCCGCCATGCGAGAGGTTCATACCGAGAATCTGATCGCCGTAGTTGATCGCGGCTAAATAGACGCTCATGTTCGCCTGCGCGCCCGAATGCGGTTGCACGTTGGCATGCTCCGCGCCGAACAACTCTAGTGCGCGGTCAATCGCCGTCTGCTCGACCACGTCCGCAAACTCGCACCCGCCGTAGTAACGCTTCTTCGGATAGCCTTCCGCGTACTTGTTCGTAAAGACCGACCCCATTGCTTCCAGCACGGACTCACTGACAAAATTCTCCGAGGCGATCAACTCCAACCCGTCGGCTTGCCGGGCCACTTCGTCATCAATGGCCCGGCTGATGACCGGATCAACTTCAGCGAGCGGCGCGTTCCTGCGGTCGGTCATAATTCTCTCCTTTAGCGTTGGCGGCAGACTTTGCTTCGTAGTCGAGCATGTTGCGGTGTCAGCCGTGATGTTACCGCACGCTTCTGCGGCGACGCAACGAAGTATTCGGCGCGGCGGGCGTTTGCCTTGCGCGCGGCCGGTGCGCGACAATGCCCGTTCATCTGCGGGGCAGATTTCGAGACTAAAAAGACAGAGGCAAACACGTCATGCGCTGGTCAAAGATTTTCATTCCCACGTTGCGCGACGACCCGGCCGATGCCGAGGTCGTGTCGCACAGACTACTCTTGCGCGCCGGTTTCGTGCGCCAACTCGCCGCCGGCATCTACTCCCTCTTGCCGCTCGCGCAGCGCGTGCGCGCCAAGATCGAAGCGATCATCCGCGAGGAGATGAACGCCGTCGGCGGGCAGGAATTTTTCTTGCCCGCGCTTAATCCGCGCGAGATTTGGGAAGAGTCCGGTCGCTGGACGGTGATGGGCGACAACATGTTTCGCCTGAAAGACCGCAAGGGCGCAGACCTCTGTCTCGGCATGACGCACGAGGAAATTTTCACTTCGATTGCGCGCCACGAATTGCGCTCTTACAAGCAACTCCCGCAAGTCTGGTATCAAATCCAGACCAAGTTCCGCGACGAAGCGCGCCCCAAGTCTGGCGTGCTGCGCGTGCGCCAGTTCATCATGAAGGACGCCTACTCGTTCGACATAGATCAAGCGGGCTTGGACAAATCCTTTGAGGATCAACGCGCCGCCTACCAACGCATCTTCACGCGCTGCGGCTTGCAGTTCGCCATCGTCGAAGCCTCCTCCGGCGCGATGGGCGGTTCTGCGTCCGACGAGTTCATGGTCAAGACCGACGCGGGCGAAGATTTAATCGCAACCTGCGAAGCGTGTGGTTACGCGGCCAATCTTGAGAAGGCCACTTCAAAGCTCGCCGCGATCACAGACGAGCCTTCGACGTTGAGTGCGCCCGAAGAGTTCCCCACGCCCGGCGTCCGCACGATTGAAGATTTGACGACGTTCCCCGGCGGCGCAAGTGCAGAACGACAGATCAAGACGCTCGTTTATGTCGCAACCGACGCGAATACCAACACGCCGTTCAGCGTGTTGGCTTTGCTGCGCGGCGATCATTCGTTGCACGAGACGAAACTCGCCGACGCCATCGGCGCATCCGAAGTGCGGCCCGCGCAGCCTGAAGAAATACGCGAATTGCTCGGCGCAAGCGCGGGCAGTTTGGGCGCGGTAGGAGCGAAGCAGAAAGCAAAGGACGTGCGCGTTATCGCTGACCGCGCGTTGCAAGGTCGGCGCAACATGACGACCGGCGCGAACAAGGACGAGCACCACTTGCGCGGCGTGGACATCGAGCGCGACATCAAGCCGGACAGTTGGGCCGATTTGCGCACGGTCACGTCGGGCGAAGCGTGTCCGAATTGCGCGGCGGGCACGCTGGCGGTGTTCAAGGCGCTTGAAGTCGGGCACATCTTCAAGCTGGGCACGAAGTATTCGGTTTCGATGGGCGCGCACGTGCTGGATCAAAATGGCAAGTCAGTGCCGATCATCATGGGCAGCTACGGCATCGGCGTTGAGCGCATCATGGCGGCGGCAATTGAGTTGCACCACGACGCGGACGGCATCATCTGGCCGCGTGCCATCGCGCCGTTCGATGTTGTCGTCACGATCACGAACGTCAAGCAAGCGGAGATGAAAGACGTGGGCGAGCAACTTTATACGGAGTTGCAGCGCGCCGGTCTCGACGTGCTCCTGGACGACCGCGACGAGCGCGCGGGCGTGAAGTTCAAAGATGCAGACCTCGTCGGCATCCCTTATCGCATCACTGTCGGCAAAAAGATCGCAGATGGCGCGGTCGAGTTATTCGAGCGCGCGACGAAAGAGACAACGACGGTCGACCTTGGTGAAGTCGTTCGCCGCGTGCAGGAACTCGCGCTCGCCGGCCGTTAAGATAGACAGAAATCATAACCATAAAAGCGTGCCCTTCAAGTTTGAAGGGCACGCTTTTATGGTTACGGTCTGAACAGACAGGCTCGTTTCAGTTCAGCACTTCGTTGATGAGCAGCGTGAGCGCGTTGTCTTGCAGCGTCTTGTTGCTTTGCAGGTTGCTGTGTAAGTCGCAGATGAAGAGGGCGTAGGCGATGGGCAGTGGCGTATCAAGCAGCGGGCTGCGGCGCTCGTCCGCTAGGTGCGTGCCGAGCAGCGAGTCGCGGGTGACACGGCCGTCGCCCGGCTCGTACATCGCGCGTGTGACTTCGGCGCGCGGGTGGCCGGGCAGAGCGCGCGGCGTCGTCAGCGTCAGCCAGCGGTCGGTCTTCGCGTCGTGCGTGATGACGGGCGCGGCCAGCGTCTCTTCGCAGTCGCCGCCGAAGACGTAAAGCGGCACGTTGCCCTGGGTCGCGGGCACAACGTCGAGCGCCTGATGGAAGCGCCGTGCGCGCGCCAGCACGGCGGCGAGATAAGCGTCCAGCGTCTCCGGCGCACCGGCGGGCCGCGGCACGTTCTCGTCGCGCAGCAGGCCAGCTTTGAAGCGGGCGCGATAGTCGGCTTCGTTGAGCGGCGACCAGTTGTACTTGCGCCACACGGCCGGGTCGTAGAGATCGACGGCGACGGGTGCAAGTTGCTCGTCGAGAAAGCGCGCCGCGCCCGCGTGTGGGATGAGTTGAAAGATCGCGGGGATGGTGACGATGTCTTCGCGCGCGAACTTTTTGAACAGACGAAAGCGCGGGCGCAGCCCCTCGTTGATCGAATAGCCGTCGAGCAGCGTGGCGAAGGCGTCCATCGAGCCGGCGTTCGGCGTGCCGAACATGAAAATCTTATTTATGACTTGCGCCCCGGCCCAGGTGACTTCGGGCGGCGCATCGTCCGCCGGCAAATCCACATCCCCATAACGCGCGGCATAGCGCGCGACGAGGCCGCCCATCGAATGCGCGACGACGTTGAAGCGCAAGTCGGGCCGGTTGAGTTTTTGTTTCAACGTCTCAATGCGCCGGACAAGCTCGCGCGCCGATTCGACGTTGTCGCGGCGGAAGTCGTAGGCGAAGACGTAGAGCGTGTCGTGATCGCCTTCCGGGCCGGGGTTGTCCCAATCGCCGTCGCGGTAGCCGCCGTAGGTGCGCAGCGCTTTGAGCAGTTCGTAATAGATGTAAACTTCGGGCGCATACTTCGCGAGTCGGGCCGTTTCGATGATGCGCTCAGGCACGAGGTCGTCGCGGTTGGCGGCCAAGTCGGGCGAGATCGGCAGCCCAAGCCCGTCCGTGTCCGAACGAAACGCCACAGGCCAAACCACTTCGCTTGTCTTGCGATTAACCAGCCGCGAACCGAGTATGCCCGGAATAACGATCACCGGCGGCTTGCCCTTGCGCGCCCTCGCCGCCGCGAAGATGCGCGTCAGATCAGGCGTGCGCCGCGCGCCGCAACCGGCGAAGAGAAGGCAGAAGGCGGAAAGCAGAATGATGAATAAAAAAATGGTCGGCTGTCGGCTTTTATTCATCATTCATCGTTCCGTGTTCATCGTTTCTTTGTCGTCCCACTTGCGGTTGATCAAGCTGGCGACGAAGCCCGCGCCGAAGCCGTTGTCGATGTTGACGACCGTGACGTTCGAGGCGCACGAGTTGAGCATCCCTAGGAGCGCGGCGATGCCGCCGAACGATGCGCCGTAACCGATGCTCGTGGGCACGGCGATGATCGGCACGCTCACCAGGCCGCCGACGACCGAAGGCAGCGCGCCCTCCATCCCGGCCGCGACGACAACGACGCGATATTGCCGCAGCCGCTCGCGCTCGGCCAAGATGCGATGAATCCCGGCCACGCCCGCGTCCCAGATGCGCTCGACACGGTTGCCCATCGCCTCGCACGTCAACGCCGCCTCTTCCGCCACCGGAATGTCGCTCGTGCCGGCAGTGACGATGCCGACTGTGCCGACACCGCGCGCCGTGCGCTCACGCCAGACGCGGATCATGCGCGCCGCTTCGTGCCATTCGGCATCGGCCACGACATTGCGCACCTCGCCGTAAGTCGCGGCGTCAGTCCGCGTCACCAACACATTCGGCGCACGCGCGGTGAGTCGTTCGACGATCTCCACGACCTGCGTGCGCGTCTTGCCCGCGCCGAAGACGACTTCGGGAAACCCTTGCCGCGCGGCGCGGGCATGATCAACGCGCGTGTGCCCGATGTCCTCGAAGTTCAGCGCGCCGATCTCGCGCGCCGCCGCCGCCGTGTCGAGTGCGCCGCTCTTGTGCGCGCGTAACAGTTGTTCAATCGCTTGTAAATCCATGTGGCTCACGTGGACGAGCGCACCCGCGCGTGCCGTCCGCGCGAGCATTCTAACATCGAATCCGAGCGCGTCCGAAACAGACGCCGCTTGCACACGCTGGCCACGCTTCGTATGATGCAACCGGCTCACGACGAGCAAACCAGACAGATGATTAAGGACAAAAGCTGACAGCTAATCGCTAACAGCCAGACGCTCTTTATGGAACTAACTGTCGGCATCACCGGCGCATCCGGCTCAATCTACGCGCAACGCACGCTCGTGCATCTGGCGGCGAGCGGCGTGGTCGCGCGCGTCAACTTGATCATGTCGGCGGCGGCCGTGCTGGTCGCGCAGGTCGAGTCGGGCGCGAACCTGCGCAATGGTGCGCAACAAGAGATTAACGAGTGGCTCGGGTTGCCGCCGGAGTCGAAATTGATTCGCCCGCACCGGCTCGACAACATGGCGGCGAAGCCTTCGTCTGGTTCACACCCGCAGGTCGGCATGATTATCGTGCCCTGCTCGATGGGCACGCTGGGCGCAATCGCGTCGGGCGCAATCATGAATCTCATCCACCGCGCGGCGGACGTGACGCTCAAGGAAGGGCGCAAACTTGTCATCGTGCCGCGCGAGACGCCGTATAACGCGATCCATCTGGAGAACATGCTGCGCCTCGCGCAGGCGGGCGCGCGTATCCTGCCCGCCAGTCCCGGCTTCTATCATCGCCCGCAGACGATCAACGAGTTGGTCGATCATCTCGTCTTCCGCATCCTCGATCAGTTCGGCATCCCGCATTCACAGGCCACCCAATGGCGCGGGGCGCAGACGGACGAGACGCCTGTCGCACTAGAAGAAGATTAGCCGCACGCACAGGCGCAAAGCCGCACATAAGGGCGCGCAGATGTTGCATGCTAAGCTGCGCGGTTTTGCGTGCGAACTTTTCTTACGCCGCCGCGCTTGGCAGACTGCGACACCGCATCCCGCGCGTGGCGAATTGCAAACAGATAGCCCGCCCCGCCCCACATCCGCCGCCCGTTTTGCACCGGCCCCACGTTTGCATTATCGTTATGCGTTTGCCGAAGCGCGCCAGTGCTGGCTGAGCGGGCGCGGCGTTGCGGCAGCATAATTCCGATGGCAACCAGAGGCGCAAACACAACACGCGACATACGCACGACGCTTGAAATGATCAAGATCGAGCACACGCTGTTCGCGCTGCCGTTCGCATTGCTCGGCGCGGTGCTGGCGGCGCGCGGGCTGCCTTCCGCGGGGCAACTGCTCTGGATCACCGTGGCGATGGTCGGCGCGCGTTCGGCCGCGATGGCCTTCAATCGGCTCGTTGACGCGGACTACGACGCGCGCAACCCGCGCACGCGCACACGCGCATTGCCCGCCGGCTTGCTCACGCGTCGCTTCGTCTGGGTGTTCACCTGCGCGGCGGCGGTTCTCTTCTTCGTCGCCGCCGCGATGCTCAATCGTCTAACACTCTTGCTCGCACCCATCGCGCTCTTAAGCGTCTTAGCCTATTCCTACACAAAGCGGTTCACGTCGCTCTCGCACCTCGTTCTTGGCTGGTGTCTGTGCATCGCGCCGACGGGCGCATGGCTGGCCGTGCGCGGCGCGTTCGATAGCCCTGTACCGTTGCTGCTGTCGCTGACGGTGCTGCTCTGGACGGCTGGTTTCGACGTGCTTTACGCCTGTCAGGATTACGACTTTGATCGGCAGACGGGCTTGCGCTCGATTCCGGCGCGCGTCGGTATCCACAACGCGCTCTGGCTCGCGCGCCTGCTCCACGCGGGCGCATTCGCCGCGCTCGTCGGGTTATACTTATTAACGCACCTAGGCATGCTCGCGCTCGCTGGTGTGATCGCGACCGGCGTACTGCTCGTCTATCAACATCGGCTCGTACGCGCCGACGATTTGAGCCGCCTGAACGCAGCGTTCTTCACCACGAACGCCTTCGTCAGCGTGCTGCTGTTTATCACGTTCGGCGGCGCGGTTTTGCTTCAACATTTGCAAGCTCAAATTTGAGCTTTGAAATCATCTCTTATGAACTTTTCACACGATCCCAAACTTAACGAGATCGCCGCACAGGTCGAAGCGGGGGCGCGTCTTTCGTTTGCGGCCGGCATGGCGTTGTACGCGACGGACGATCTAAGTGCGCTCGGCAAACTCGCCGACATCGTGCGCCGCCGCCTGCACGGCCGCCGCACTTACTACAACGTCAATCGTCATTTCAACTACACGAACGTCTGCTACGCCGATTGCAAGTTCTGCGGCTTCTATCGGACGCCGCGCCAGCCCGACGCTTACACGCATAGCGTGGATGAAGCATTGAAGCTCGCGGGCGCGGCCGTCGCGGAAGGCGCGACCGAGTTGCACATCGTCGGCGGCTTGAACACGAAGCTGCCGTTCGCGTACTACACCGATCTGCTGGCAAGTTTGAAGCGCGCGTATCCGCGTCTTCATCTGAAGGCGTTCACGATGGTCGAACTCGATCACATGGCGGGCTTCTACAAGATGGCGGACGAGGACGTGATCGCGCAGTTGCAAGCGGCGGGCATGGATTCGTGTCCCGGCGGTGGCGCGGAGATTTTCCGCGAGCCGACGCGTTCCGCCATTTGCGCGCATAAGACGGACGCCGCGCGCTGGCTCGACCTGGCCGGTAAAGTTCACGCCGCCGGTCTCAAGACCAACGCCACGATGCTCTACGGGCACATCGAATCAATCGAAGACCGCGTCGATCATTTCGTGCGCCTGCGCGAGCAACAGGACAAGTCGGGCGGCTTTCAATGCTTCATCCCGCTCGCGTTCTATCCGCCGGGCACGAAACTCGCGCACCTCGCGGGGCCGACGGGCGTGGATTCCTTGAAAACCATCGCTGTCGCCCGCCTCATGCTCGACAATTTCGCGCACGTCAAAGCCTACTGGGTCATGCTCGGCAAACAACTCGCGCAGGTCGCGCTTCATTTCGGCGCAAACGATCTCGACGGCACGATCACCGATGGCGGCGAGCTGACCGAGAGCTATTCGGTCGAGTCGAACAACGAAGTGCGCATGAACAAGGACGAGATCGCCGCGCTCATCCGCGCCGCCGGCTTCGACCCCGTCGAGCGCGACACGCTCTATCACCCCGTCGCGGAACTATCGGCGGCTTAATCCGCTTTGCGTCTTTGCGTGAGATTATTGCGGTCTAAAGAAAAGTCTCACGCAAAGGGAAACGCGCAGAATTTTTCAGTTATGACGATGGATACGGTCGGCCGCTTCGATGCACGGGTCGAGAATTACATTGCGTATCGCCCGCAGTATCCGGCGGCGGTCACGGAGCTTCTGCGCACGGAGTTGGGACTGAGGGCTGCGTCGGTGGTGGCCGATGTGGGCGCGGGCACGGGGATTCTGTCAGAGTTGTTATTGCAGGAAAGCTGTGCGGTCTTTGGCGTCGAGCCGAACGCGGCGATGCGCGCGGCGGCCGAGCGTCTGCTGCAAGGTTATCCACAATTCACGAGCGTTAACGGCACGGCCGAGGCGACGACGCTCGCTGACAACAGCGTTGCTTTCGTCACGGCCGGCCAAGCGTTCCACTGGTTCGATGCTGCCGCCGCGCGGTGCGAGTTCAAGCGCATCTTGCAGCCCGCCGGTTGGGTTGTGCTGGTCTGGAACATGCGCCGCACAGCCACGACGCCGTTCCTGCGCGATTACGAGCAACTGTTGCGCGCGTTCGGCACGGACTATGCGCAGGTCAGTTGCGAACAGTTACCGGAAGAAAAGATCGCTGCTTTCTTCGTTGGCGATTATGCGCAACAGTCGTTCGACAATTATCAAGTATTCGATTTTGCGGGCGTGCGCGGGCGGCTGCTCTCGTCATCTTACGTGCCGCTCGCGGGGCAGGCGCAGCACGAACCGATGCTCGCCGCGTTGCGCCGCCTGTTCGACTTGCACCAACAGGCCGGGCAGGTGACAATCGAGTACGACACGAAAATTTATTACGGCCGCCTCTACTGAACACAGCTACCCCTTATGACCATCGCCCACGAGAAACGCACCATCACCGTCGCGCATTCGCCCGACTCGGACGACGCTTTCATGTTCTATGGCCTCGCCACGCACAAGCTCGATACCGGCGACTTGCGCTTCGAGCACGTACTGGAAGACATCCAGACGTTGAACGAGAAAGCGATGCGCGGCGTCTATGACGTGACCGCGATCAGCTTTCACGCCTACGCCTACATCGCAGATAGGTACGCGCTCTTACCGCACGGCGCGAGCATCGGCGACAACTATGGCCCCATCGTCGTCGCGCACGAGCAGGCCAAGCTCGAAGACTTGTCACGCCTCAAGATCGCCGTGCCCGGCACGCTGACGAGCGCGTTCCTCGCGCTGCGCATTCTCTGCCCGGACTTCGCGTATGAGGTCGTGCCCTTCGATCAGATCATCAAGCACGTGCAGGAGGGCCGCGCGGACGCGGGGCTACTGATTCACGAGGGCCAGCTTTTTTATCAAAAAATGGGGCTGCACAAAGTCGTAGACCTCGGCGAGTGGTGGCACGAGCGGACGGGTTTGCCGTTGCCGATGGGCGGCAACGTTATCCGCCGCGACCTCGGCGCAGACTTGATGCACGAGGTCTCGCGCTACTTGCATGAGTCAATCCGTTACTCGCTCGACAATCGCGCCGATGCATTGGAGTACGCGCTTCAGTTCGCCCGCGATATGGAGCCGGAAGTGGCCGACCGCTTCGTCGGCATGTGGGTCAACGAGTTGACGCTCGACTACACCGAGCGCGGGCGCATCGCCGTCCAACGGCTGCTCGACGAAGGCGCGGAGCGCGGCATTATCCCGCACCGCGTGCAGGTTGAATTTGTGGATTAGCTCAGGCTGGCAACATCTCGCGGCGGGCTGGCATCTTAAAAGCTCGTCTGCGGGGTCGCCCGGCACGAGACGCGGCAATCGGCTTAATTTCCACGAAAAACCCAATGAAACGCTATCTGACATCGTCGCTCACGGCCGTCGTCGTGGCCCTTGTTTGCGCGCTTGGCGCACAGGCGCAGGAGGCGGAATCGCACCTGCGGAATGTGCCGCTGCCGGCGGCAGAAGTGGATCGCATTGTTCACACTTTAACCGCCAAGGAGACGCAGTTCCGCGCGGCGCTCAACCAATACGGCTTCAAGCGCGACGCCGTCGTGCAGACCATCGGCTGGGGCAGCCAGATCACGGGCGAATATCATCGCGTCTCGCGCTTTGTCTTCGACGATGGCGGGCAGCGTTTCGAGCGCATCATCGCTTTCCCGCTTCCGACTATTCAAGAAGTCACGATCTCGACCGAGGACATCGAAGATTTGGGCGGCGTGCAGACCTTCGCGCTCGAAGCGGATAAGCTGGCGCAATACAACTTCACTTACGCGGGCAAAGAGAAGATCGACGAGCTTGATCTGTACGTCTTCGACGTTGCGCCGAAGGTGTTGCCGGATCCGAAGAAGAGCAAAGAGCGGTTCTTTCAGGGCCGTATCTGGGTGGATGATCAGGATTTGCAGATCGTGAAAGTGAAGGGTAAGGGCGTGCCCGAAGGGGTGCAACGCTATCCGGTGTTTGAAACTTATCGCGAACAGATCGACGGCAAATATTGGTTCCCGACCTACACCTACGCCGATGATCAACTGGTCTTTCCCGCCGGGAATATCGTTCATCTGCGGATGCGCATCACCTTCGGCAACTACGAGCGTTACAAAGCGAAGGTGCGGATCATCGAGGACGACAACGTGGTCGATCAGAGCGAGCCGAAGCCGACACCTACGCCGCTGCCCCCAACGAAGAAGAAACCGCCACAATGAGCGTAGGGACGAACGGAATACAAAGCGGGCGCGAAGCAGTTAAGATCAGCTTCGCGCCCGCGCTGCTTTTTGGCTCGCTTACCGGGCTAACTCGGCCGCGACGCGCGCCCGCGTCTCTTCCGCCAGCAGTCTGATGTCTTCGTCGGTCGTACACGCAACGGTGGGCAGCGGCGGCAGCAGCACCATCTCGATGCGGCCCGGGTGCGCCATGCCTGTGCCCTTGCCCATCAATCTGTCTGTGTGCTTGATCGCCACCGGCACGACGGGCACGCCTGTGTCGCGCGCCATGTAGAACGCGCCTTTCTTGAACGGCAGCAACTGACCGGGCAGGGCGCGCGTGCCCTCGACAAAGACGCCGAACGAGATGCCGGAACGGATGCAGTCGGTGGCGGCGCGCACGGTCTCAAGCGCGCGCGTGCGGTTTGAGCGATCAATCGCCATGATATTGACGTAGCCCATGCCGTAGCCGAAGATCGGCACTTTTAGCAACTCCTTCTTCGCCAACAGCCCGATGCGCCGGCCCAGATGCCCGAAGAGCGCCGCCGTATCGAGATACGAACGATGGTTGGCGGCGAAGATATAAGTCTGCTGGGGATCGAGTTGCTCCAGGCCCCGCACCACTATCTCCATGCCGCTCAAACGCAGCCACGCACGCGCCCCCCACTGCGCCCACGGGTAGAGCCATGCGCGCCGCCCCGCGAGCCACGAGACCGAGATCACCGGCGGCCCTAAGATGAGTAACAGGATGGCGGCCACGAAGAGCGACCAATAGTAGCGTAGCCGGCCCGCGAGCGACCGCCGCCCGACAACTATGTTAGACTCGGCCTCGTTCCGCTTATCATCAATCACCTTCGGTGCAAGAGATTCAGTATGTCTCGTCATCCGTTTCAACTCGCGCCCCTCTTCATCATCGCGTTCACGCTGCAACTCGGCCTGCTTTCGTTGTCGCCCGCCCAAGCGCAGGGGCGACGCGGCAGCGTGTCCCGTGCGCCCGTGCTGTCGTCGCCGCTAGCCGTCCTCGGCTTCACGCCGGGCGATGACAAGACCATCGCCGACTGGACGCAGATCACAAACTATTTCATGCAACTCGATCAGGCGAGCGAGCGCGTGCGCGTCGAGACCATCGGGCAGTCAACGCTTGGTCGCCCGCTCGTCGTCGCCTACATCAGCGCGCCAGAGAATATACGCAATCTCGCCCGTTACCAAGACATCCAGCGCCGCCTCGCCGACCCACGGCTCGTGCGCGACGAGGCGGAGCGCGAGCGTTTAATCCACGAAGGTCGGGCGGTCGTCGCCATCTCCTGCTCGATCCATTCGACCGAGATCGTCGCGGCGCAGATGTCCATGCAACTCGCCTACGATCTGGCGGCGGCGCAGGATGAAGAGACGCGCGCGATCTTGCAGAACGTGATCCTGCTGCTCATCCCTTCGCCTAACCCGGATGGCATCGACATCGTCGCCGACTGGTATCGCAAGACGCTCGGCACGCCCTACGAAGGCACAGACCCGCCGGAGCTTTATCATCATTATGCCGGCCACGATGATAACCGCGACTGGTTCATGCTCAACCTCGTCGAGACACAACACGTCACGCGGCTGCTCTGGCAGAAATGGTTTCCGCAGATCGTCTATGACGTGCATCAACAGGGGCAGACCAGTTCGCGCTTCTTTGTGCCGCCCTTCTTCGATCCGCCGAACCCGAACATCGCGCCCCTCTTGCTCCGCGAAGTCGGCCTCATCGGCCATAAGATCGCGGCCGACGAACAAGCGGCGGGCATGCAGGGCGTTATCACCAATGCGCTCTACGATACGTGGTGGCACGGTGGCTTTCGCACCGCCCCCTATTACCACAACTCCGTCGGCATCCTGACCGAAGCCGCGAGCGCGAAACTGATGACGCCGCTCGCGGTGACGAAAGAGCAGCTTGAGAAAAGCTCCACGCGCGGTATGGATTCGGCGCTGCCGAAGTATCCGACTACCAATTTCCCCGATCCATGGCCCGGCGGCAAATGGCGACCACGCGACATCATGAAGTTGGAGTTGATCGCCACGCACGCAGTGCTTTCCATGGCCGCGAACTATCGCGAAAGATACTTGCGCAATTTTTACGGCCTAGGGCGCACCGCGATTAACTCTGAGGCCGGCTCGCTCGCTTACCTGCTCGAAGCAGGCCAGGGTAAAGACGAGAACATGGCGAAGTTCGTCGGCGCACTCGTGGCGCAGGGCGTCGAAGTGCAGCGCATGGATAAAGAGTTGCACGTGCGCGAATTTGATCTGAGCCGACCCGAAGGCCGGCTGCCGGATGCGCGGGAAGCGCCGGCCGGCAGCTATCTGGTTTTCCTCGCGCAGCCTTACGCGGCGAACGTGCGCGCGTTGTTCGAGCGCCAGGTTTACCCGACCCGGTTGATAGCCAACGGCGACGCCGAACGCCCTTACGACGTGGCCGGTTGGACGCTGCCCATGCAAATGGGCATCGCCGCAAAGTGGATACGCATTGACGAGCCGGCCGCGCAAAGGCGGCTGACGCCCATACATGATGAGAATGAGGTGCGGCGCGATCTGGGCTTGCGGCTACGGCAAGGCAAAGGGTCGCCGCTTGCCAACCCGCTCACGCGCCCCGTGCGGCTCGCGTTGTACAAGAGTTGGACAGCGTCAATGGACGAGGGCTGGACGCGCTACGTGTTCGATACGCTCAACGTGCCATATCAATCGCTACTCGATAAGGACGCGCGCGCGGGCGACCTGCATGCCCGGTACGACGTGATCGTGCTGCCGTCGATGCGCCTGCGCGAGATCGTCGAGGGCAACGCGAAGGAGCGTTACCCGGAAGAGTTCACAGGCGGGATCACGGAGGCGGGCGTGGAAAACCTGCGCCGCTTTGTCGAAGCCGGCGGCACGCTCGTCTGCTTCGATGCGTCGTCGGAGTTGGCTATCAAGCGGTTCAAACTGCCGCTGCGCAACGTGCTCGAAGGCATCAAGTCGGCCGAGTTCTACTGCCCCGGCTCGATCTTGCGTTTGACGCTGGACACCGCGCAGCCGCTCGCGCACGGTTTCGAGCGCGACGTAGACGCTTACTTCATCAACAGTTCGGCCTTTGAGCCGACGGCCGACGGCGGCGAGCGCGTGCAGGTCGTCGCGCGCTATGCGGAAAAGGACGTGTTGCGCTCAGGCTGGCTGCTCGGCGAAAAGTACGTCGCTGGCAAGATCGCGCTCGCTGAAGTCGCAATGGGACAGGGGCGCATCGTCCTCTTCGGCTTCCGGCCGCAGCACCGTGGGCAGACGTGGGGCACCTTCCAGTTCATCTGGAACGCGCTACAAGTGGCCCGATGAACGATGAACTGTCTCTGTCATTCATCGTTCCCCGTTTATCATTTCTCGTGGCATCTTTTGTTTAGCGGCAGCATCAAAGTACACGGCGCTCGCCACATCTTGCCCGTAACGCCCGTGAGGAGTCCGCTATGAAAAAGTTCGCCATCTTGTCGTTGCTCCTCTCGCTGCTCGCGCCGACCATGCCGGGTTTACATGCGCAATCGCGCCCGCGTCGCGTCGGCCAGACAGGGAGCCCGACCGCGCCACCGGCGACCGGGCCCGCGAGTCCGACCGCGCCGCGCACGCAGCCTGCCAGTGCGCCGCAAGAGGTGGACGAAAGCGAAGTCGTGCGGGTGGATACAACGCTCGTGACCTTGCCCGTCAGCGTGATGGATCGCGACGGCAAATATTCGCCCGACATCAGGCAGGATGAGTTTCGCATCTACGAGGACGGCGTCGAGCAGCAGGTGGCTTACTTCGCCACGGTCGAAAAGCCGTTCACGGTCGCGCTCGTGCTGGACAATAGCACTTCGACGGCCTTCAAGCTCGAAGAGATACAGGACGCCGCCAACGCTTTCGTCGCGCAACTGCGGGCGGACGACCGTGTGCTGATCGTCGCCTTCGATGAGCACGTGCGCGTGTTGGCCGAGCCGACGAGCGACCGCCGCGTCTTGCGTGACGCCATCCGGCACACGCACAACGGCGGCAATACGAGTCTCTACGACGCCGTCGATTTCGTCATTCATCAACGCTTCAATCGCATCGACGGGCGCAAGGCCATCGTCCTCTTCACCGATGGCGTGGACACTTCCAGCCGCCGCGCCGACTACGAAGCCAACGTGCGCGACGCCGAAGAGATGGACGCGCTCGTCTATCCGGTGCAATACGATACCTACACCGACACGAACGCGCGCGGGCAAGGCGGCGGCGGCGGCGGCGGCGGCGGCGGCCGTTCTGGCGGCACGATCAGTATGGGCGATATTCTCGGTACGATTATCTTCGGGGGCGGCCGCGGCGGTGGTGGGCGGCGCGGTGGTGGTGGCTCGTATCCGCCGCCGGTCGTGATCGGTGGGGGTGGCCGGAACGGCGGTGGCTCATGTACCGGTTGCAGCCGCGAGGAGTATGAGCGCGGCGACCGTTATCTGCATGACATGGCGCGTGTCACCGGCGGCCGGCTCTATCGCGCCGACACGACGCGCAATCTCGCCCAATCTTTTGCCCTCATCGCCGAAGAATTGCGCAAACAGTACAGCCTCGGCTACTACCCTAAGACGCCCCCGCACGCTGGCGAACGTCGCCACATCAAAGTGCGCGTCCTGCGCCCCAACCTCGTCGTCCAGGCGCGCGACAGCTACATCTACAATCCGACGGGCGCGAAACAGTCAAACGACAACGCGGCGCAACGGTCACAACCAGTGCTGCAAGGCGGGCGGCCCTTCGGCGGCAAAGAGTAGCGCTGCGAACAGCAGCAAAGGCGGAGTTGAAGCAGTTTATGCGCCAACTCCGCCCTTAGCTATTTGCCTGTAAGCTCGTTTAAACGACTGTCCCATCCTGCACCGTCGCGTTCTTGGGCACGATGATGATGCCATCGCGGATGTAGTAGCCGGCGTCGGGGTTGTCGGCGGAGAGGATGCCGCGCTCGTTCAGCAGGCGACAGCCTGCGCCAATGCGCGCGTTCTTATCGATGATGGCGCGGCGGATGACCGTGCCCTCGCCAATGCCGATGGGCATGATGCCCGCAGCCCGATCCGAGCGCAACTCTTCGATTGATTGATACTCGTCCGCCCCCATAAAGACGACCTCGTCGAGATAGGCGGCCGGTTCGACGCGCCCGCGCAAGCCAATGACCGAGCGTTGCAGTTTCGTCCGGTTGAGGATACAGCCATCGCCGATGATCGAATCGATGATCTCGCAGTGGTGGACTTTCGAGGGTGGCAGATAGCGCGCGCGCGTATAGATCGGCGCTTCGGTGTCGAACAGGTTGAACTTCGGCAGGATCGAGGTCATGTCGATGTTGGCCGCGTGGAAGGCCTTGATCGTCCCGATGTCCTCCCAGTAGTCGTCGAACAAGTAGGCCTGCACGTTGTAGCTCTCAATCGCCGCCGGAATAATCTCGCGCCCGAAATCCACCCAGGCGGCATTCTGCGCCAGCAACTCCGCGACCTTCTTGTAGTTAAAAACGTAGATGCCCATCGAGGCGAGGAAGGGCCGGCGCTCGGCCTCTTCGGCGCTCAGGCCGAAGGCGGTTGTGTCCACGCGCATCTCTTCGAGCGCATCGCCTTTTGGCTTCTCGCGAAACTCTGTGATGCGCCCCTTCTCGTCCACCTTGAGCAGCCCGAACTCCTCCGCCGCCGCTCGCTCGCGCGGCACGACCGACACGGTCACGTCCGCCTCAGATTCGATATGCCGCGTGAGGAACTTGCGATAATCCATCCGGTAGAGATGATCGCCGGAGAGGATCAAGAGCGTGTCGATTTTCCAATCGTGGATGTGCGGCAAGACCTGGCGCACAGCGTCGGCCGTCCCTTGAAACCAGTCAGGTCTGTCCGGTGTCTGCTCGGCGGCGAGGATTTCGACGAAGCCTTCGGAGAAGCGCGAGAACCGATATGAGCGCGAGACGTGCCGGTTCAAACTGGCCGAGTTGTACTGCGTCAGCACGAAAATTTGAATAATGTCCGAGTTGATGCAGTTCGAGATCGGAATATCCACGAGCCGATACTTGCCGCCTAAGGGCACGGCCGGCTTCGACCGATGATGTGTCAACGGAAACAGGCGCGAGCCTGCGCCGCCGCCAAGTATGACCGCCAGAACGTTGTGATTAGAGGCCACGGCCTTCCTCACAGTGCGACCGAAAATATGTAGAGCGTGTGTGTCCACGTCAGCATAGACGCAACGAGGCATGCGTTTCAAGCATAAGCTGTCGCTGCTGCCTGCGGCTGCGCCGGAAAATATATCGGGCGCACATGCCAACCTAAACAGACTCGGCGGGGTCTATTGTGTTGACGCACAGATGGAGACGGAACTTTTAAGCGACGAGCGGAAACTGATCGCGGCCGCGCAAACGGGCGACTGCGCGGCGTTCTGCGTGCTGGCCCGCCGCTACGAGCGGCGTATCTATTCGCTCGCCCTGCACTATTGCCGCGACGCGCACGAGGCCGAAGACCTGACGCAAGAAGTCTGGCTGCGCGTCTTCCGCGCGCTCGCCGATTTTCGCGGCGACGCTTCTTTCTACACGTGGCTGCGCCGGATCACGATGCATGCTTTTCTCAATCACCGGCGCGGCCCGGCGGGCCGAGTCACCACCGCCACGCGCGACTTGAGCCAAGCCGAGGTGGATGCGCACAACAATTCACCCGCGCACGCACGCGCCACGGAAACAGCGTTGCATGATCGCTTGCTCGTCGCGCAAGTGCTGGCCGCGCTCGGCGAGTTGCCGGCGCAACAGCGGCTCATCTTTTTACTGAAGCACAACGAGGGCATGACCTACGAAGAGATCGCGCGGGCGCTCGACTGCGCGCCGGGCACGGTGAAGAAAGCACTCTTCCGTGCGGTCGCAAAATTACGCACGCGGCTCTGCGTGCAAGACGAGCGCGCGGCCGAGGCAACCGGCCTCGCGCCCTGCGTGGCGGGCGAAAAGTTTTAGCCGCGTGGCTGACGGAGTGACACGATGCACGATTGCCGCCGCACCCAAGCGCAGTTAACCGATCTCGTCTTCGACGAGCTACCACCGGCTGAAGCGACGCGCCTGCGCGCAGAAATCGAAGCGTGCGCCGCGTGCCGTGCGGAGTATCGCGCGCTCGCCGGGACGTTGCGCGCAGTGACACGCGCCGAAACGGCCGTGCAACCGCCGCAGGATTTCTGGCCCGGCTATCACGCGCGCCTCAGTCAACGATTGCAGCAGGCGCGCGCCGATGAACCACACGTTGCACCACGCCTGACATCCCTGTCGTGGTGGCGGTGCATGTTCACCGCCTCGTTACGCGTGCCCGCGCCCGTTGCCGCAGCCGTCATGTTGGCAGTCGTCATTCTGTTTGCGCTGGCCTTGCGCCCTGCCCCCGTGAGCATCGTGCTGGCCGCGCCGCCGCAGGTTGAAGCGCCCGCGCCGGTGCGCATCGTCGAAGTGCCCGTCGCACAGGAGAAGATTGTGACGCGCACGATTTATGTTGCGCGTCGAGACAAAAGGCAGACGAGACCTGTGCCACATGCGGGTCGCGTTGTAGGCGAGCAACTAGCCGACGGCGCACCGCGCAGCGCCGATGAGTATGTCGCGTCGCCCCTGACATTGACCGGCTTTCAACCGGCCGCTGATGTGAAGTTGCGGGTCATCAAAGGGAGCTTTACGCATGAGCAATAGCATTCGCGCGCTCGGTCTGTTGCTGTTGCTCGCCGCGGGCGCGGCCGCGCAGCAACTCGCGCAGCAACAGTCAGTCGTCCCGTTGTCCGGTGCTGGCTACGTCAGTTTTCATCTCGTCACCACGCACGGCGCGACGCCGGCCGCGGCTGCGGAACTCGCGGCAGTGCAAGCGGCGCTCGTCCCGCAAGCGTTGCTCGGCGAGCGCAACACGATTCATCGGGTGCTGGTTGATGCGGCGGGCAATTTCGTTTTCGGCTACGACCTCACCGTCGAACCGCTCGCGGCTGCGCGCCGGTTCAAAGTTTACGTCAAGCCGCTCAGCCAAGAGTTCGAGCAACAACTGCGGGCGCGGGCGCGCACCACCGGCGCAGCGCATTCCGCGCTCAGCGCCGCCACGTTGCCGCGCTCCGCCGAGGCGCAGGTGCTTGACGACGGCGACGCCTTCGAGCTTGATCTGCTCGTCAACCCGCAGTCCGGCGTGCGCGTCACGGATGTGGTCAAAGTCACCTTCGACCGCGCGCCGCTCCGGGAGATGCGGCCGCGGGATTTCACGGCCGACAGCGTCGAGTTAGCTGTCCGAGATTTTCGCCTCACGTTGAACAACACACTGATTGGCGGCGGCCGGCCCACGCGCGGCTGCGCCGGCTCGCTCGTCTGGTTCTACGTGCCGGGGCGCGGGCGCTTCATCTTCTCGCTCGTGCCGCGCGCGGGTTACGACTTTCAGAAGACCGGCATGATCATTGACAACGCGATCCGCTTCGACTTCAAGGATGAGCATTACGAGTGGATTTCGAGCGCGCCCATCGTCGGCCACGGCGGCGCGTGGTACGTCTGGCTGTTGCACGATCCCGGCTACACGCCCGAAGTCGCTTCGAGCGCAGAGATCGCACAGCAGGCACAGGGCGGCGCGGCGAACGACGACGATGCCCACTGGCTAAAAGAATTGCTCGCCGGCAATGCGCCCCATCCACAGCAACCAAAACCGCAGGCCGGCTTCGACCAGAAACAGGCGCGGACGGGCGCGTCAGGCCGCCGCGAGCGCGTCCGCACCGGCGCAGCCAGCAGTATGGAAAATCTATTGCCGAAGAAGTAGGCGTGGCGCGCGGACTGTTAGCACTAACAAGGAGACGAACAACTCATGCGTAAGCATTGCTTCATTCTCGTCACAGCCATCGTGTGCTGTCTGCTACCGAACGAACGCGCGCAGGCGCAAACGCCGACGCCGGACGACCCGCCGAAGTACGAAGTCGGCGCGCTCTTCTCGTCCATCTCGCTCACACCGAGCAACGGCTATCGGACGGAAGCCGGTTTCGGCGGCCGCTTCACTTTCAACGTGAACAAGCACGTCGGGCTTGAGGCCGAGACGATCTTCTTTCCGAATCGCGGCTTCTCGGCTGAAGCACGGGCCGGGGGCCGCGCGGTGCAAGGCTTGTTCGGCGTCAAGGCGGGCAAGCGTTGGGAGAAGTTCGGCCTCTTCGCCAAGGGCCGGCCCGGCTTCATCAGCTTCGGCACCGGCAGACAGGTCATCGACACGAATAGCGCGGGCAACTTCGTCTCATCCCACTTTGAGCGCGCGACGCATTTCGCTTTCGACGTGGGCGGCGTGGCTGAATTCTACCCCAAACGCCACATCGTCACGCGCTTCGACGCAGGCGACACCATTATTCGCTACGGCCGCCAGACCATCACATTTCCGGCCTTCCCGCCATTCCCGCCAGCCACTTTCATCAACCCCACGGCCACTCGCCATAACTTCCAGTTCAGCGCCGGCATCGGCTATCGCTTCGACTAGCGCCCGCACGAAGACACAAAAGGCAGAGGGTGTTGGCTATTTGCACCCTCCGCCTTTCCATTTGTGCCTGAGCGACTGTGCCTGTCAGTAACCGCTGCTGCTCGCGCCGTTCGTCCTTACGCCCGCCGCTTCCTGCGCGATCTTGACGCCGACGCTTGCGCCGATGCGCGTCGCACCGGCGCTGAGCATAGCGCGTGCATCATCAATGCCTTTGACGCCGCCCGACGCCTTCACGCCCATCTCTGCGCCGACCGTGCGCCGCATCAACGCCACGTCGGCGACGGTCGCGCCGCCTTTGGCAAACCCCGTCGAAGTCTTGACGAAGTCCGCGCCTGCGCGTTGCGCCGCGCGACAGGCCCGCACCTTCTCGTCGTCGGTCAAGAGCGCCGTCTCAATGATCACTTTGCACAGTACGTTGTACTCGTGCGCCGCCTCGGCCACCTGCCGGATGTCATGCTCGACCGCGCAGTCGTCGCCGCTCTTCAACGCGCCGACGTTGATCACCATGTCCACTTCCTGCGCACCGTCAAAGATCGCGCGCCGCGTCTCGTAAGCCTTCACATCAGCGAGCGTCGCGCCGAGCGGGAAGCCGATGACCGTGCAGACCGGCACACCCGACCCGCGCAAGTGACAGGCGGACGCGCGCACCCACGTCGGATTCACACACACGCTGGCGAAATGAAACTGCGCCGCCTCCGCGCACAACCGCTCAATGTCCGCCGCGCTCGCGTCCGGCTTCAACAACGTGTGGTCGATAAAACTCGCCCACGCGCCCGCCGTCGCCGTCTCGCCCAACACCAGGCCGATGCGCGCCGCGCCCGCGTCCACCACGCGCTGCATCCGCTCCGGGCAGCGATTGAAGCACGTCGCTCCGCACCCGCACAGCGCCGCCTGCCCATCCGCCTCGCCGTTCAACCGCGCGACGATGACATCAGTGATCTGCTCGACGAGATGTTCTAAATCACCGTTATTTGCGTATGACATTGCGCAACACTCCTCCAATAATCTAATCAGTCAATCTATAGGTTCTTATACCAATCATCATCTACGGTTATCTTCTCAACAATTTCTGTAGTTATGCCTAAAGATAACTCTTTTAGTTTATCAGCAAGTTGGTCACCATTGACTAGGTCAATTGGTGGCGCACCATCTCTTGTGGCTTCCTTTATTGCATCCCGTGTGAATGTGCCTGTTGTAATGAACAATCCTTTATCAGCTCTGCCGACCATTGCGCCCCGAAAGTCTCGGATTTGATTAGCGGCCACTGTGCCTTGATACCTTTTGCACTGGAACACGACATGAAAACTTAGAAACCCACTAACTCTCGCTATTCCCTTTCCATCAATGCCCCCATCCCCCGATCTACCCGTTACTTCCACGTGAATAAATCCTGACTCCCGAAGTATCCGTTGGACGAGACGTTCAAATGCTGCGGGGTCAAGCTGTTTTGTCAAAAGCGTGTGCAAGGTCGCACGCCAAGACTGAGCCTCCTCTGGAGCCTCACTTATTTCTTGTCCGTCTTGCTTTTGCTCTGTATTTTTTTGTTTCTTATCAAGTGTCCTTACATGTCGAACAACGTCCCTAGCATTGACTTCACGGATGTGCGTCTTACTTGATGGTATTGCCCAGACTCCTCGCGCAGAGTTTTCAAGTAGGCCGTATTTTTTCAGATAAGTCCTTGCCCAAGCCAAACGATACTCGATCTCAGTTGTGTGTCCTGTTTCGGCATTGTGCTGCTGGGTGAGAATTTCTTCAGGTAGGCTCAATGACTCAGTGACTTTC
>JBBQGM010000023.1:0-54600 GCA_038322995.1 Pyrinomonadales bacterium | reverse complement strand
TTCAAGCAGCCGCGAGTCGGGGTGATCGGCGGCTCCAGGATTCGTGTGTCTAACTCTGATGAGAGCGTCGTAAGCCAGAATGCCGGCAAGGAACACTCGTAGAGTGTGCAGGTCAACCTGCTGTTACAAAGAAGGCAATAGGTTTCTGTGATAAGTTTTGCAATGGCCGTCCCGATCTAAAGGGGTTAGCAGGAGTTGCAAGAAAATTTGCTAGTGGCCGTCCTTGCCAGGCGCAGAAAACGCCCGGCGGACAGGGCAAGCGGAGTAATTGTGGAATGCGGATTTCGTAGTGGGGCTTAGAAATCTTTCTATTCTTTTAATGCGCAAGGTGTGGGGAGCGAATCTGCCTGCCCATCTACAGGGCGCGACAATTTAGGCCCACTTACCCGAACGTTGCGTGGTCTGCTACTTTCTCTCTGCCGCTTGCGCGGTGCAAAGGAAGTGTCAAACAGTTCTGAGCGGGAGGAGCGTGATGGACAAAGTAAATCTCAAGAAGAAGTTGGCACTCTTTCAAGAGCATTGGCAGCCGAAGCTCGTCGGTGAGTTGAACGGGCAGCAGGTGAAACTCGTGAAGTTTCAAGGGCCGTTCGTCTGGCATCAGCACGAGACGGAGGACGAGTTGTTCTTCGTCGTGGCGGGGCGTTTTCGGATGGAGTTTCGTGAGCGCGCGGTGTGGCTTGAGCCGGGCGAATTTCTGATCGTGCCGCGCGGCGTGGAGCATCGGCCCGTGGCCGACGAAGAGACGCACGTGTTGTTGTTCGAGCCGGCCACGACGAAGAACACGGGCAACGCAGGCGGCGCGCGGACGGTGGCGGAGTTAGAAAGAATCTAGGCTGGCTAAGCGGTCATCCGCAGCGCGGTTGTGCGCAAGGCATAGCGCAACGCGCTTAAATCCGTTGTGCCACCTATCGCCGCACTGACTGCGACGGGCTTGGCTGTGTGGGCGCGCAACGCATCCCACTCGACGGGCGGGATGCGTAGAAAAGCCGCGACCACATCCGGGTCGAACTGCCGGCCAGCTTCCTGGCGCAACTCGTCCGCGGCGGCTTCATACGAGCGACCGACGCGATAGACGCGGTCGCTCGTGATCGCGTCGAAGGCATCTGCGACAGCGAAGATGCGGGCGTTCAAATCGATCTGCGGGCCGGCCAGACCGCACGGATAGCCTGTCCCGTTCCAACGCTCGTGATGCTGCGCGACGACGAGCGCCGCACCCGCTAAGAATTCGATCCGGGCGAGAATCTGCGCGCCGAGCGCCGGATGTTGGCGCATACATGCCCACTCGCCATCATCGAGCGCGGCGGGCTTGCGCAGAATCGCATCGGGAATGCCGATCTTGCCGATGTCGTGTAGCAGCGCGCCAAACTCAAGCGCCCGCGCGGCGTCGCCCGCGACATTAAACTCGCGGCCCAAACGTAATGTGAAACTGACGACGCGCTCAGAATGGCCGTGCGTCTCGTGGTCGCGGGTTTCGAGCGCGGCGGTGAGCGCCTGTAGGGTTGCGCGGTAAGAGCCAGCGAGCGAGTCGAGCGCGCGATGGAGCTCATCGGTGCGTTGCGCGACCAACCCGGCGAGTTGCTGCTCGTAGCGGCGCTTCGTGACCAGCAGATCGTGATGACGCAATGCACGGCTGACGGCCGCTTCGACCTGCGCCAGATCAAACGGCTTCGTCAGATAGTCGAACGCGCCCGCGCGCATGGCGGCGATGGCGTGGTCAACCGTCTGCGCACCGCTGATCATGATGATGACCGCATCAGGCACGAGGCGGAGGGCCTGCGGCACGAGTTCCAGCCCGCTCATGCCGGGCATCGTAATGTCGCTGATAATGAGATCGAAGTGCGTCTCGCGCAGCAATTGTAGCGCGGCCTCGCCCGAATCAACCGCATGACAGGCATAACGCGCGCGCAGGAAGTCCTGTAGCACTTCCCTGATCACCGGATCGTCATCGGCGATCAGCAATCGCACAGGCTCTTGTTGGTCAGTCAAGTCTCACCACCCTCGCTCGGATTAGTTGCACTCAAGCGCCAAGCGCAATGCTACAGGCACACATGCGCCGCCACGGCAAACGGACTAGCCACGAAAAACTTTTGAATCAGGGGGAGAAGCGACAGCCTGCGCTATTATGGGCAAGCATTGTGCCAGCTAGCCTGTGCTGCGCCGCGCCTGTGCGCTCGCGTGCGCCCTGTGGCGTTCGAGGCTTGGCCGTGAACCTGCTTGGGCGCGTCGTTTCGGGCGTACAGGTTAAGAAATATCTTTAACCGGCGCACCACTGGCGCGGGCCCCGGCGGCGCAACTTTGCGCCCGGCGGGCGTGGAGGTTGCTGGGCTGCCTGCGGCGATTCACTGCGGCGCGCTCGCGTCCAGCCGTTGCATTGTGCAGCGTTGGCGACCACGGGCCCGCGCTGAATCCTGCCGGATCACAGCAAAAAGGCTGGGCCAAGGCTCACTCCGCTAGTGGAACAAGTCTTGCCGTAACTTAAAGCCTGATTAAGTTATCAACCTCGACGTTTGAGACTCGCGCTCTGTAAGCGCGGGGCCAGCCGCTCAGTTCAGCTATCTTAACGAGGAGAATTCGCGTGCGTAACTGCAAGCAGCAACGTGTCGCCATCTGGCTCGCGCTGTGGGCGTTCATCGCCGGCAGCATTATCATCGGCGACGGGATTATGCTCGGCGATGGGATCGTCATCGGCGATGCTTGTCTGCACGTGCGGACGGCCTTGGGTAGCAGTGAACTGGTGACAGCCATGCAATAGTAGTTGCTTGCGGCGGGTGCGCGCGTTATCATCGCGGTCATCTTGCGCCCCCGTTAGTGACTCTCCTTTTGTTTGGCAATTCCTACCTCGCTTTGACGGCCCTGCGGTCTGTCGGCGTTGGCGTGTTGGGCGACGCGCCGGTGTCAGACTCGTAGCCACAGGTCGCCACGCTGTCTGCGTATGTGCCCACCACCCGGCGCGTCCGTTTGTCCCGGTGCGCGGCGCGGGTAGTTGCAATGGAAGGATGATCAAGGTGAAACACAACAAGCATGTACCCGCGCTCGGGTGGGTCACGCTGCTGGCATTGGCCGGGACACTTGCCTTGGCGCTCGCGGAGCGACCGGGGCACGCACAGGGCGGCGCGGACTTGCCGGCGCTGGGGCGGGCCAAGACCGCGCCGGAATTGTTGGCGCGGGCCCGTGACGCACGCACACGGAACGCACGCACGCGCGTCATCGTGCAATTAGATGAACAGGCGGCGGGCGGGGCGGACGCGCAGTGGGGCGCATACAGCGCGCGGCTGACCAAGCGGTTGGAGCGCTTGAATGCGCGCGTGCTGGAGTTGCCGGCCTTCGCGGCCGAGGCGCTCGCGGCCCGCGCGGATGTGCGCTACGTCTCGCCGGATCGGGAACAGATTGCGTTCGGCCACGTCTCGCTGACGAGCGGCGCGGACGCCGTGCGGGCCTTAACCGGCGCGAACTCTGTCGGCCTCGACGGCACAGGCATCGGCATCGCCGTTCTCGACTCCGGCATCGACACCGACCACAATTCGTTTCTTGATCGCAACAACAATGTGCGCGTCGTCTATAGCCACGACTTCACTGGCGAGAATCGCACCGACGATCCATACGGGCACGGCACACACGTTGCTTCCATCGCCGCCGGCAACGGACGCATCGCGCACGGCGACTACACCGGCATCGCGCCCAACGCAAACATCATCAATCTGCGCGTGCTGAACGCACAGGGCGCTGGCTCGTCCGCGAATGTGCTAGCCGCGCTTGACTGGGTGCTGGCCAATCGGGCCGCTTACAACATCCGCGTCGTCAACATGAGTCTCGGCGCGCCCGCCGTCGATTCTTATCGCAACGATCCGCTGTGTCGCGCGGTGCGGCGGCTGGTGGACGCCGGGATCGTCGTCGTCGCGGCGGCCGGCAACAACGGCAAGAACGGCGCGGGGCAAAAAATCTACGGACAGATTCATTCACCGGGCGACGAGCCGGCGGCCATCACGGTCGGCGCGACGAACACGTTCGGCACGGACGCGCGCGACGACGACGGCGTTGCTTCATATAGTTCGCGCGGGCCGACGCGCGGCTCGTGGGTCGATCTGTTGGGCGTGCGCCATTACGACAGTCTGCTCAAGCCGGACATCGTCGCGCCGGGCAATAAACTCGTCTATGCCGAAGCGACGAACAATCTCATTGTCACCCAACATCCGGAATTAGACGCGGGCGTGAGCCACGCGGACAACCGCAAAATGATGTACATGAACGGCACGTCGATGGCCGCACCCGTCGCGGCCGGCGCGGCCGCTTTGCTGCTGCAAGCCAATCCGCGATTGACGCCGAACACGGTCAAAGCGCTCTTGATGTACACGGCGCAGCCGCTCGCGAATTGCAACATGTTCGAGCAGGGCGCGGGCGAGTTGAACATCGACGGTGCGGTGCGCCTGGCTAGACTCGTGCGCACGGACTTGGACGGACGGACGCGCGTCGGCACGGCGATGTTAACGACAACAACCGTCCCTGCGCCGCAGACCATCATCGCGGGCCGCACCTTCACCTGGGCGCAAGGACTCATCCTTGATCGCACTTACGCGACCGGCGCGCATCTCGTCACCAAATATCAGAAAATTTACGGACTCGGCCGCACGCTCGCCGATGCGACGGTGGAAGCGAACGGCATTATCTTCGGCGATGCGGCGCTCCTCTCCGACGGCATCATCTTCGGCGATAGCATTATGACGAGCGATGGCGGCCGGCTTGGCGCAGGCATGCCCTTCCTATCCGTCAGCTTGCTCGTCGGCGATGGCATCATTTTCGGCGACGGCATCATTTTCGGCGACGGGATTATTTTCGGCGATGGCATCATCTTCGGCGACAGTGTGCTGCGCGGCGACGCCGTCACACAGGCGCAATCGGCCACGATGGCCGGCGACGCCGCACCGCAGGTGCCCATTGAAACCGACGACGGCACAGACTATCTCGGTTATTGAATCGTTTTCCCTCAGCCGCGTTTAACTTAACCATCCGGCGGCTGTGAAAGGATCAAAGGAACACGTTATGCCCTATCCGCTCAGGCACACAGATACGACGATGCAAGGGCCGCTCCCACCGCGCCTTGATGCGCCCGCCGTCACGCGGCTCACGGATGACAACGAAGCGGAGGTCAGCGCTTTCCTGCGCACCGGCTCGTTGGACTCGCTCGTCATGGCCGGTCTCATCGCGGACAATGGGCTGGAGAGTCCGTTCAATCGCGGGACGTTCTACGCCGCCCGCGACGGCGCGGGGCAACTGCTCGGCGTCGCGCTCGTCGGCCACGCCACGCTCTGCGACACGCGTAGCGCCGCTGCGCTCGCCGCGTTTGCGCAACTCACGCGCGCCTACGCGCACGCGCACGTCGTCGTCGGTGTGCCCGACAAGCTTGAGCAGTTCTGGTGGCACTACGGCCTCGGCGGCCAAAGCCCACGGCTCATCTGCCGCGAGTTGTTCTTGGAATTGCGGCCGCCACTCGCCGCGCTAGCGCCCGTCGCCGACATGCGCCGCGCGACGCTCGCCGATCTGCCGGCCGTCATATCGGTCAACGCGCGCCTCGCGTTCGCCGAGAGCGGCGTCAACCCGCTTGAGCGCGACCCGGAAGGCTTTCGTTTGCGACTTGCGCGGCGCATCGAGCAGGGGCGCGTCTGGCTCTGGTGCGAGCATGAGCGGTTGCTGTTCAAGGCAGACGTGCATGCCGAGACGCCTGAGCGCAGCTATCTCGAAGGCGTTTACGTGCATCCGGATGAGCGTGGCAAGGGCTACGGCTCGCGTTGTCTGTCGCAGTTGGGCCGCGAATTGTTGACGCAGACGCGCGCCCTCTGTCTGCTGGTCAACGAGCAGAATAAGGACGCGCAACGCTTCTTCTTCCGCAACGGCTATAAACTGCGCGATTGCTACGACACGATCTTTCTGCAACCGGCAGAAGATTGACCAACGCGCGCAGGTAGGCCGCGCCGGTAACTATGGGCGCTTTGGAGCGGCACGCATGATCCGACAACTGACCCGCCACGAATTGGCCCGCCCGTTCATGCTGGCGATCATCGCGCTCGGCGCGGCGGCGTGTCTCTATTCGGCCTACCGGTTGCCGTTCGCGCAACTCGACCCGATGTTTCTGTTGCTCGCCGTGCTGACCGTCGCGCTTACGTCGCGCATCACCGTGCGCGTGCCCGGCGTCAACGGGCGCATCACGATCTCCGAGACGCTCATCTTCCTAACGATGTTGCTCTACGGCGGCGAGGCGGCCATCCTCATCGCCGCCGCCGACGGCCTCTGTTCGTCACTCTTGATCAGTCGTAAACCGCTCACGCTCGCTTACAACTCGGCGCTCGTGGCCTTCACGACGCTCGTGACCGTCCTTATCCTGCGCGCCTGCTGCGGCCCCATCGGCGACATCGCGCACAGCGCGTTTGGTGCGCACTTTATCATCGCACTCTCGGTGATGGCGCTCGTGCAGTACATCGGCAATTCGGTGCTGGCCGCCATCGCGTGGGCGTGGAAGACGGATCAGCCCGTCTGGCAGGTCTACAAGCAATACTGTCTGTACACGTCGCTGACTTACTTCGCGGGCGCGTCGGCCGCCGGTCTCATCGCCCGACTCGTCGGTACGGTCGGCTTCTACGCCTTCCTCGCCATCGCACCGATCATCGCCATTATTTATCTCACCTACCGCACCTATTTGCGCAATATCGAAGTGCTGGCGGCGGCCGCCAAGACCGAGGCGGAAGCGGCGGCGCGGGCCGAAGCCGCCGTCACGCAGGCGGAGCAGGCGCGTCGCCACGTCGAAGAGTTAAACCATTATATCGCCGAGCAGGAGCGCATCCGCGAGCAGTATTCGCAGATCGAAAAGATGTCGGCGTTGGGCGAATTAGCGTCCGGCGTGGCGCACGATTTCAACAACACGCTGGCCGGAATCTTAGGCCGCGCGCAACTTTTGTTGACGACGACGGACGGCGAGAAACTCGACGCCGGTCTCAAGATCATCATCAAGACCGCGAAGGACGGCGCGAAGACGATTAAGCGCATACAGGACTTTGCGCGCCAGCGCCGGCCGCACGATTTGCAACCCGTCTCGGTCGATCAACTGCTCCTGGACGTGAGCGAGATCACACGCCCGCGTTGGAAGGACAGCGCGGCGGCGACGAACGTACATATCAGCCTCGAATTGCAAATCCGCTCGAACGCGCTCGTGCTTGGCGACGAATCCGAGTTGCGCGAAGTGCTCGTTAACATGGTCTTCAATGCGGTGGACGCGATGCCGCAGGGCGGGACGTTGACGTTGGCGACGCGCGAGGTGGACGGGCAGATCGAAATCTCCGTCGGCGACACGGGCACGGGCATGAGCGACGACGTGCGCCCGCGCATCTTCAACCCGTTCTTCACGACGAAGGGCAAGACCGGCATGGGTCTCGGTCTCGCCGTCAGCTACGGCATCATCCGGCGACACGAAGGCACGGTCGAGGTCGAATCACAGGTCGGGCAAGGCAGCACGTTTCGCATCTGTCTGCCAATGGCGCATGGCGCGCTCAAGGTGCAACCCGTCACGGCCGAACTGCGCCCGCCCACGGGGCCGTTGGCGCGGGGCATGCGGGCGCGCTTTCTCGTGGTGGACGACGAAGCCCATGTGCGCGAGTTGCTGCGCGACATACTGTTCAGAGACGGGCACGATGTTGTGCTGGCCCAGACGGGGCACGAGGCGCTTGGGCTGTGCGGCGAGACGGAGTTTACCGGCGTCTTCACAGATTTGGGCTTGCCCGGTATGAGCGGTTGGGAGTTGGCGCGGGCGCTGCGCGAACGTGAGCCGAGCCTGCCGCTCGCCGTCGTGACCGGCTGGGGTGAAGCTGTCGGCTCAAGCGAACAAGCCGCCGCCGGGGTAGATTGGGTAGTGACGAAGCCCTTCACGGTCGAACAGATCACCACCATCGCCCGCGCTGCATTATTGCGCCGGGCGAGCGCGACGGTGACCGCCAGCGCGGCGGCTTAGGTCGTGCCCCTCAACTGAAGAACACTTTAAACCTCGCCGACTTCCGCCCGCTCGTTCGTTTTATCTTCTTCCAACATTGCGCTCGTCGCTGGTCGGGCGTTGCCCGCATCAAGGCTGTAGCGTTTGATGATGCGCTGCAAGGTGGTGCGGTCGATGCCGAGGATGCGGGCGGCGGCTTGCTTGTTGCCGCCGGTGCGGAGTAGCACCTGGACAACGTGCCGGCGTTCGATCTCAGCCAGTGAGGGCAACGGCTCGTCGGGCTGCGTCGTATCGAACGGCACGGGCGCGGGTGGTTGCGCCGGTTGCGTGGCGGCGCGGATGCGTTCGGGTAAATCTTCAGGCCGCACGATTTGATCGCAGAGCGCGGCGGCGCGCACGATGGCGTTCTCAAGCTCGCGTATGTTGCCGGGCCACGTGTAGCGCTCAAGTATCCCGCTGGCTTCGGGCGCGAAACTGATCTGCCGCGCGCCCGGTTCGGCCAAGCGCCGCGCGAAGTAGCGCGCGAGCGGCATAATGTCCTCGCGCCGCTCGCGCAGGGGCGGCAAGTAGAGCGTGACCGCATTCAGCCGGTAGAACAAATCCTGCCGAAACCGGCCCGCGCGCACTTCTTCTTCCGGGTCGCGGTTGCTCGCGGCAATAACGCGCACGTCCACGTGCGTCGTCAGGTTCGCGCCGACGCGCCGGATCTCGCCTTCCTGCAAGGCGCGCAGCAGTTTGACTTGAAACGCAGGTGTCGTCTCCGTGATCTCGTCGAGGAAAATCACGCCGCCATCGGCCTCTTCCCATAGCCCGCGCCGGTCGGCGTGTGCGCCGGTGTATGCGCCCCGGACGTGCCCGAACAACTCCGACTCGATCAACTCCGCCGGGATCGCGCCGCAGTTGACGGCGACGAACGCTTTGGTGGAGCGCAGACTGCGCAGGTGAATCGCCCGCGCCACCACCTCTTTGCCCGTGCCCGACTCGCCCGTGATCAGCACCGGCAAATTCTTCGGCGCAACCCGCCCGACGAGTTTCATCACTTCGACAAACGCGCCGCTCCGGCCCACGAGTTGGATGTCCGAACTGTGTGCCGACAGTGGCGGCAATTCGCCCGACATGCCCGGTCGGTCGCGCCGCTCGCGCCCCGCCCGGACGGACTGCGCGATAGCGCGCACATCGTCTATGTCGAAAGGCTTGAGGAGGTATTCGTATGCGCCCGACGAGACGGCGTCGAGCGCGCCGATGGCCGAGCCGTGGCCGGTCATCAAGACGATCTGCGCGTCGGGTTGTTCTTCATTGAAGCAGCGCAGCACGTCGAAGCCGTCCTGCGGGCCGTCGCCGAGGCGCACGTCGCAAAACACAAGCGCCCAGTCGTTGGTGCGGAGCATGGCGAGCGCAGCCGCGGCCGTCGCGGCCTCGCTGACCGTCCAGCCTTCAGCGCGCAAGACCTCGGCCACGTTGTCGCGGATCAGTGCTTCGTCATCAACTACGAGTGCGTTCATCGGCGGATGTGCGTGGGCGCAAAAGCTCGGCGCGCGCCCTCTAGCGGCTACCGGTCATGCGTTGCGCGCGGCAGAAAACTTGCCGCGCCAGCGTCACGACGAGCAGATACAATGGGCACGCTGGTTAGGCAGCCTATACTACTTCTTGCTGCTCTTTGCTTGCGCACTCGTGCGCGTCTGCTGTGCGCTAGGCGCGACTTGCTTCGTGGCGTTGCTCGCAGCGTTGGCTGCTTGCTTGGTCGTCTGGCCGGCCGCCTTGGCGGTTGTGCGGGCCGCCCGCGCGCCGCTGGCCGTTGTTTTGGCCACCGGCTTGGCCGATTGCCGGGCCGTGCGCCCGCCCGTGGCTTTCCGCTTATTGCCGGGCCGTAGCATCTCGGCGGCGGTCGGGCTAACCCCTTCGACCCACTCCGCGCCGGTCGCGCGGGCCGTCGTCGCTACGTTGCCCGCAGTGTCTAACACCTCACCGGCGATGCGCGTGGTCTCGCCCGCGATGCGCGTCGTCTGCTCGACGAGGGTAGAGATAATGCCACCGCTCGTCCCCTTGTCGCTGCTGCCTGTGCGTCTGCGCTTGTCGGCCATATTACGTCTCCCGTGTTAGTGAATCGTGCTTGCTAGGCCGCACATGTTAATCCGGTTCGCGGGATTGTGAAAGAGCAACGTGCGTGCCCAACGCGCCGCGCCGCCGCCCGTATCTTCGTCCGGCACGCTCATCAGCGATCACGCACACTAGACGTGCATGGCGCAAATGATAATAATGCTCAAAGTTTAACTGACGGGCAAAAGATGATCTGGGTAGCAAATTAAATTCAAGGAGCAGTGAAACCATGAGTGTGGCATTTGACGAGACAGGTGCAAGTCCGGTGCAAGCCCAGGACACGAGCGGCCTCGGCGGTCATCCACGCGGGCTGTCAACGCTCTTCTTCACCGAGATGTGGGAGCGGTTCAGCTATTACGGCATGCGCGCCATCCTCTTGCTGTACATGGTGACGCCGCTCGCGGGCGGTGGTCTGGCCTTCGACCGCAAGTATGCCGCGCTCATCTATGGCACTTACGTTTCGTCCGTCTACTGGATGCCGCTGATTGGCGGTTGGCTGGCGGACAAAGTCTTCGGTGCGCGCCGCGCCGTCTTGCTCGGCGGCATCGTCATCGCCTGCGGTCATTACGCGATGGTCTTTCACTCGACGGCCACTTTCTACCTCGGTCTGATCTTGATCGCCTGCGGCACGGGCCTGCTCAAACCGAACATCAGCACGATGGTCGGCGACCTCTATGAAGAAGGTGACACGCGCCGCGATGCCGGCTTCTCGATCTTTTATATGGGCATCAACATCGGCGCGATGAGCGCCCCGATTGTGTGCGGCTTCCTCGCGCAGCAGGAATGGTTTAGAAATAAAATTTCCGCGATGGGGTTTGATCCCAACAACAGTTGGCACTGGGGTTTTGGGGCGGCGGGCGTCGGCATGACGCTGGGCTTGCTGCAATACGTGCTCGGCGGCGGCCGGCTGCGCGGCGTCGGCCAGAAGCCAACGCCGAAGCGCGAGCCGGACATCGATCAACTCAAGGCGGGCGCAGAGCAAGGCTTCGATATGGTGACGCTCGCGCTTGCTATCGTCGGCAGCGTGATCGGGGCGGCAATCGGGCTGTTCTTCGGCGAATCGGGTTTTGTCTCCGCGCTCTTTCCCACTGTCTTCGGCTTCTTCGTCGGCTATCTGGTCGGCACGGCGCGGTTGCTCGCGGGCGACGAATTAAAGCGCGTGCTGGTTATCTTCATCCTGTTTGTTTTCTCCGTGATGTTCTGGATGACGTTCGAGCAGGCCGGATCAAGTTTAACCTTGTTCGCCGACAAGCTGACGCGCAACAGCGTCTTCGGCTTTGAGTTTCCCTCAAGTTGGTTTCAGTCGGTGCAGCCGAGTTTTGTGATCCTGCTTGCGCCGGTCTTCGCCGCCATCTGGGTGCGGATGGGCCGGCGGCAACCTACAAGTCCGGCCAAGTTCGCCATCGGCTTGCTGTTCGCGGGGCTTGCTTTCGCCCTCGTCGCCTTCGCCTCGACGTTGACGGGCGGCGGGCGGGTCAGCCCGTGGTGGCTCGTGCTTGTCTATCTGATTCAAACCTTGGGTGAGTTGTGCCTGAGTCCGGTCGGCTTGAGCACAGTGACGAAGCTTGCACCGGCGCGCATGGTGGGCTTGATGATGGGCGTGTGGTTTTTGTCCATCTCATTCGGCAGTCTCATCGCGGGGCTGGCGGCCGGCTACTTCGACGAGAACGCCGAGGGCGCGCTCTTCCGCCTCTTCGGCCTCTTCGCGCTCGTCTCCCTTGCCGCCGCCGTGCTACTTGCACTGCTAACACCGGCCATCAAACGGATGACGCCGCGCACAAGCTGAAGCGACCAACTGTTCTTGCCGACAAAAGGGCGGCGCGGAGGCTGTGTGCCTTCGCGCCGCCTGCGATTTTATGCTGTCTAATGTAGTGTGCCCGATTTGAGCGCGAGCGTCTGCGGCGCGACGTTCCAGCCGGCAACTGTGAGTGTGGGGCTTGCGCCGCGCAGGTCTTGCACTTTGTACGTGACCGTCAACTCGCGCGTCTCGCCCGGCATGAGCGAGACGTAGTTGTCTTGCCAGAGCAAGGGCAATACGTCGTCGCCTGCGCGCCCGCGCGTGAGGTGCAGGTTGACGAAGAAGGCGAGCGCGTTCGATGAATTGACGAGGCGCACATGCGCGCTTTCGTCCGCGCCCCGGCGCTCCGTGTGCGCGTTGATGTGCAATTTCACCGGCGGCAAATCTTTCAGCGTGGTCAGATCGGCATAGGCGGTGAGCGGCGTGTAATAGTAGGTGGTCTTGGGCCAGTCGAGCGTGTCCGGTTTGGTTGAGAGCCAGTAGAAGTTATCGCTCAGGAGTTGACCGGCAGCGTCGTGCAAGCTGAGTTTAACGAAATAGGCGGTGCTTAAATTCGGCAACTCAGGAATCGTGAAAGCCGTGAGGTTGCTATCCGGCTTAATGTCGAGTCGCTCGGTGCGCGTGAAGCGGGCGCGCAGATCGAGATCGCGCACGCTCGCCGTGACCCGCGTGCCGCGCAAGGGGCGGTCGGTCGTGTTGACGATGACCACCGAGCGGTCGTCGTAGCTATATTGAATATGCACCGGTTCGCACGCCTTCTTCGTGCCGAAGTAGCCCCCGGCGGGCAAGAGATAATAGTCGTACAAGTGCCAGATGATTGACGGCCACGCATTATTGAGCATCCATTGGATCACGCCGCCCGCGTGCGCGCGGTTGCGCCCGTAGGCTTCAAACATCGCGCGCTCGCCGTCGTAAGCCAGCAGTTGCGACTTCATGACGTAATCGTCGAGCGAGGTCGCTTTGCCGTAACGCGCATCCAGGGCCTCGTTGAAAATCTTGAGCGTCTTAAACTGGCCGCCGCCCGCGTGATAAAGCCACACGTCATCAATCGGCCATAGGTGATCGGCGGGCAGCATCTTGCGCAAACTGCTGACGGGCGGAATGGCGGGGCCGGGACTCGTCTCGGTGTTGAAGCCATGCGCGCCGCCGTTCTTTGCGTCGAGCAGCCAGTAGTTGGGCGGCACCCAATCATAAGGGCCGGTCATCTTCACGCCCGACGCGCCCGACACTTTGGTCGGCTGCGCCGCCGCGGACGAGATGTACGGGTTCGGCCACTGGCACGCCTGCAACACGCTGATATAACGCTCTTCGACCTCGGCGGGCGGCGGGCCGTCGCTTGCGTTCAACCAGACGAGCAGACTCGGATGATTGCGCAAGCGCATGATTTGATCGCGCTGGGACGCCGCCGCTACTTCATGATCTTCCGCGTCCCACTTGTTCCACTGTTCCCACTGATCGCAGCAGCACCAACCGGCGACGATGAGGATGCCGTAAGCGTCCGCGAGATCGAACAGGCTCTCAGCTTCCAGCTTGCCTTCGAGCCGGATCGCGTTGAGCCCCATGTCGCGGACGTACTTGATCTCGGCCTCCTGGCGCGCAACGTCCGGGCGCAGCAGCGCGTCCGGCGACCAACCGCCGCCGCGCACCAGCACGCGCCGCCCGTTGACGCGGAAGAACCTGTGCTGCGCTGCGTCCAACTCCGACGTAATCTCGCGCACGCCGAAGCGTGTCGTCGCTTGATCAGAGATCGTGCCGTCCGCGACGAACTCTATCTGTAGGCCATACAGATTCTGCGCGCCCATGCCGGTGGGCCACCACAAGCGCGGGCGTTGGAGCGCGAGTTGCGGAAAGCGCGCGGGCGTGAACGTGACCGACTTCGTTTCCCGCGCCCCGAGCGTGACCGGCTGCGCGAAGGTGCTGCGTTCGATGTGGCCGCGCAACACGCCTTGCACCTGCTTGTCGGTCGCGTTACGCAACTCGGCGTTGACCGTCAGGTGCGCGGTGTTGAGATTCGCCTGCTCGAAGTGTGTGATCGCTTGCGGATAGCGCACGGCGACGGGGCCGCTCGTCGTGAGATAGACCTCGCGCCAGAGACCCATGTTCTTGTCGGGCGGCGTGGGATTCCAGTCCACCCAGTTGATGCCTAGCTCATCAACCTGTAACGCGAAGATTTCGAGCGCGAGCGTGTTGCGTTGGCCTGCGCGCACAAAATCCGTGACGTTAAACTCATAGGTGCGAAACGCGCCGGCCACCTGTTTACTATCGGCGAGCAGGCGGCCGTTCAACCAGATGTTGGCGCGATAGTTGATGCCGGCGAAGTGTAGCCAGATCGTTTGCCCGCGCGCGCTCACCGGCAATTGAAACTCGGTGCGATACCACCACGGCGCGCGGAACGGGCTGTCCGCCGGCATCGCCAGCTTGTTGAAAATCTTCCCGATAGGATAATCCGCGCCCGGCAGCTTTCGCATGTTCATGCCAAAGTACGGATCGGGATAGACCTTGTCCGTCACGAGCGCGCCGACGACCGTCGCGGGCACGTCGGTCGGATACCAACCGTGCGGTTGAAAATCATTCTGCGAGATCGCGTCGCCGTTTGCTTGCACCTGCGCGGATGATTGGAGCAACCAGTTATGCGCGAGCGGCAGGCGCACGTGCGTGTCCGGCGGCCGGGCGGCGCGCGTTTGCGCCGAAGCGCCGACTGTGGCCAATAGCAATAACACGCCGCCCAATAATAGTTTCATCATGTCCGTTCTTGTGGTAGGTAAAAGAACTCTAAGGGCTGGCTCAGACCTCACCGGCCGCTTCAACCGGCGGCGCGAATGGCCAGCGCGCCACGCGCCAAGACCACGCGAGGAAGAACAACAGACCGGCGGCGAGCAGACCCAGTCCGAAGAGGATAACGTGCCAGTCGGTCGTGGCAAAAATGAAAAGCCAACCGACAAGCGCGACGAAACTTGGGAGCGGATAAAACCAGATGCGAAACGGACGCGGCAAGTCGGGCTGTCGTTGGCGCAACAGTTGCACGGCAACGATCTGGCCAATGAACTGCACGAGGATGCGCGTCGTCACGAGCGCGTCGATCACCATGCCGAGCGAGATGAAGCTACAGAGGATTGCGATGCCGCCGATGACTAAGAGCGCGACGTAAGGGAACTGCCCGCGCGAATGCAGGCGGCCGAAGACCTTGAAGAAATAGCCGTCGCGCGCCGCCGCGAACGGGATGCGCGAATAGCCCAAGAGCAACGCGAAGACCGAGCCGAACGCCGTCCACAACACCATCGCGGTGAAGAGCGTGGCGATGCGCGGGCCGTAGATTTTCTCCATAAACGCGGAGACGACGAAGTTCGAGACGTGGTTCGGGTCTGCCGGCCGGGCGGGCACGAATTCACGCCACGGCACAACGCCGACGACCGACAAGTTGATCGCAAAATAGATCATGGCGACCGCGAGCACGCTGATGATGATCGAGCGCGGGATCACACGACCGGGGTCGCGCACTTCGTCGCCGATGTAACAGATGTCGTAGTAACCGAGATAATCATAGACGCCGATGCGCGCCGCCGAGCCGAGACCGAAGAGGAAGCCAAAGGAGAAGTGAAAAGCGTTTGGTGGAAAGTCGAAGGCAATGCGACGGTCGAAGTGGAGCGCGCCGGTGACGATGACGGCGAGCGTCGTGGCGAGCGTGCCGAGCCACAGCGCGACTGTGATCTTGCCGATGGAAGTGATGCGCCGGTAGAGCAGCAGTATGTTGACGATGCCGACCGCCGCCGCGACCAACGCCGCGCGTTGGCCCGCCACGCCGCGCCAGATGTAGCCCGCGTACTGCGCGAAGCCGATGTAGCCGGACGCGATCTCCAACGGCCCGCTCAGAATGAATTGCCAGATAAAGAGAAAGGCCATCAGACGCCCGAACGTCTCACGGCCGTAAGCCTCGCGCAGATAGAGATACGTGCCGCCCGAACCGGGCAGCGCCGCGCCCAGTTCGCTCCACACTAAGCCGTCAGGAATGGCAATCAACACGCCGATGATCCAGCCGAGCATCGCCTGCGGCCCGCCGAGCGCCGACATCAACAACGGGATCGTGATGAACGGCCCGATGCCGATCATGTTCGACATGTTCAGCGCGGTCGCTTGCAGCAGGCCGAAGCGGCGGAGCAGGTGCGAGTCCTCTTTAGGCGGAGCAGGTTCGGCGTTCATGTCGTTGCACAGTTGGCGTGGCTGGTCGAGCGTGCGGCGGGGAGTTTACAACAAGGCTATGGTTCGGCGCTTGTTTTCTTTCCGGCCGGCATGGGTTTATGTTTTTCAGAGGCGGAGACGTGTGCTAGTCTGTCGCACGTCCATAGGGGAGATGCTTGCGTTATCCCGTTATTCCCGAACTCAGCACGAGCAGCTAAGCCATGATCTGATCCGCACGACCCAGCGCCCGCGCCCGGCGCACTTAACGGACGAGTACGGGCGTGGCGCGCGACGCATGAAGGAGCAGTAAGCATTTCATGACGGACAAGAAAAATTGGGGTTCGACCGTCGCCGGTTGGTTCATCGAGCGCGACGAGAGCGCGCAAGCGGAGTCGTCCGCGCCGGATATGAGTGCCGACGATGCCGACGCGATCATCAGGGCCGCGAGTGGCGCGGCGGGGGCGGAGACTTACGCGACGCCTTCGCCCACGCAAACCGTCTTTCAGACGGCACCACCACCGCCAACGGGCGGGCAAGTTGATTTTGAGGCCGTCTATGAAGCGGCGGGCGTGGATGCGGAAGAGCGTGCGCGCGTGGCCCGCACGGTCGAGTTGTTGAAGAGCCTGCCGGCGGGCACGGACGCAACTATCAAGAAGCAGATCGTCGAAGCGTCGTTGAAAGCGTTCGGCGTGCCGATTGAGAAGATCATCGAGGCGGGTGTCGAAGAGATACAGGCGCTCGACGGCTACGCGCGCAACAGCGCAGCGGACAATGCGCAGTTGATGCAAGAGTCGGACGCGCGCATCAAGCAGTATGAGGAAGAGGTCAAGAGCATTCGCGCCGTGATGCAGCAGAGCGTCGCGGAATTGCAAGCAGTGATCAATGTCTGCAACGACAAGAAGCTTGAGGTGCAGCAGGTCTTGGAATTCTTCGGCCAAGCGCGGGTCGCGCAGGTGGTGAAGGAATCGCCGAAACTGCACGAGCCTGCGAGCGCCACCGACCCGCCGACCACATAGAGAAAGGATCACCTCCATGTTCAAACGTCTGACCAATCTCTGGCGCGGCTTCTTGTCGCTCTGGATTTCCGACATCGAAAAAGAGCATCCCGAAATCGCCTACGAGAACGCCATCAACTCGATGGTCGAAAAATACTCGAAGTTGAAAAGCGCGACCGCCGCCATCATTCGTCGGCGCGAAGAACTCGACGACCGCTACAAACGCGCCACTAAAGAACTTGCGCAAACTGAAGCCGAACTCGATACGGCCGTCGCCACCAATCAAGACGATCTGGCCGTCATCCTGATCCAGAAGAAGAACGAATTGACGACGGAAGTAAATGATCTCAAAACGGAGATGGAGACGGCGCGCGCCGACGCCGATTCGGCCAAGACCTCTTTGTTGAGTGTCCAGTCCGAGATCAGAAAATTGCAGAGCGAGCGCGATTCGATGTTGGCGAAGATGCAATCGGCGCAGGCGCGCATCAAGGTGCAGGAGCAACTCGACGGGCTGTCGGTTGACGCCGAAGTCAAAGCGCTCGACAACGTGCGCCAGCACATTAAGACGACCATCGCCGAAGCGAATCTCGGCAAAGAGCTGTCCGAGTCCTCGCTCGACTCGCGCCTGGCCGCGCTGCGCAATCAGACCGGCGACGTGACCGCGCGGCAGCAACTCGCCGAGTTGAAAGCCAAGAAGTCCGCGCAGCAGAATGCACAGGGCAACAAGACAATGTGATTGTGGCATGCGGCTTTCGGAGGGCGGATTGAAGAAGTAAGCGGCCTTTTAATCCGCATTCCGCCATCCGAAAGCCGCAATTGAGAGGCTTCTTATGAAACTAACTCCATTGGCAAAAGCATTCATCGGGATCGTGGTCTTGGGCGTGATCGGGTTTGCGACGTGGCATTACAAGGGCGACACCATCAAGCAATGGGCTGGCGGCGAGAAGACGGCAACCGACGGCGGCGGTGATTCGAAGGGCGACTTCGATAAGCTGAAGGGCGGGCCCGACGATCCGGCGCGCGGCACGGGCTCGACCGGCGTGAGCGCGACGACGGTCGGCAGCGGCCGCTTGAGTCGCCCGCTCGTCGTCGGCATCAACACATGGGCCGGTCATGCGCCGGGCATTGTCTTTAACGGCGGCATGGAGCCGAATGGCGCGTCGAACTATAAGAAGAAGTTTGGCCTGGACGTGAAGTTCGTGTTGCTTGAAGACCCGGCGGCGAAACTGGCCGCGTTCCGCAGCGGGCAAGTGGACATCATGTGGAACACGGTGGACAACTGGGCGCGCGAAGCTGCGATCCTCGCGGGGCAGAATCAGAAGGCCAAGTCCATCATTTTGCAGGACTGGTCGCGCGGCGGCGACGGCATCGCGGCGCTCGCGTCGATCAAATCGGTCGAAGAGTTGAAGGGGCACAAGATCGCCTGCACGCAGTTCACCCCGTCCCACTTCCTCTTGCTCTATCTGCTCGCGCAATCGGGCCTCTCGCCGGAGGAGCGCAAGGATGTCGAGGCGAATATCATCTTTACAACCGACGCGCCGGCTGCGGCCGCCGCTTTCAAGGCCAAACAAGTTGATGCGGCCGTGACCTGGGAGCCTGATCTCTCCGGCGCGGTCACGGCGCGCGGCAGCGAGGCGCACGTGCTCGTCTCCACGCAAGCCGCGACCAACATCATCGCCGACACGCTCTGCGCGCGGCAGGACTTGATCGACAAAGCGCCGGAGACCGTGCGCGATTTCGTCCACGGCTGGCTCGACGGCATCGAGCTGATCAAGAACGATCCGAACGGCTCGAATGAGATCGTCGCCCGCGCGCTCAAACTCGACGCCGACACAGTCTCCGGTATGCTCTCCGGTCTGAAGCTCACGCCTTACGCCGACAACGCGCAGTTCTACGGTTTGAGCGGCGCGAAGTCGCATTACGAGACGTTGTTCGACACCGCGTTCGTCATCTGGCGCAAGAAAGGACTGATCGATAAATCCGTGAACGCGGCCGACTGGGCCGACACGCGCTACTTGCAAGCCATCGCCGCCAGCTATCCGGGGCAGAAAGTGGAAGAAGCGCAGGTCGTCGCGCGTGCGCCATCGGAGAAAGATATTCCGATCCTGCATCAACAGATACAGATTCAGTTCACACCCGGCTCGGAGGAGATCATGGCCGGCTCGTACATCGTGCTCGACAAATTGGGCGAGACGATGACCTCGTTCGGCAACACTGTCTTGCGCGTCGAGGGCAACACGGACAGCACGGGGTCGCCCACGGGTAACATGACGCTCTCCGAGCGGCGGGCCTTGTCGGTCAAGAACTACGTCGTCAAAAACTTCCCGAATATTCCACCCACCCGCTTCCAGACCATCGGGCGCGGCGCGACCAATCCCGTCGCCGAGAATGCCACCGAAGCCGGCCGGCAACAGAACCGCCGCACCGACATCAAGGTGATCTTAGCGACACAATGAAGGATGCAGGATGAACGCGGCACGATGAATTGAAAAGCTGACTGTCCTTCATCGTGCCGCGTTCCGCTTTCATCGTTTCACCATATGGCTAGACGCAAAAACAATCTCTTCGCGATCCGCGCGCCGCTGCCGAAACGGACGGCCTTTCTGCTTGGCTTCGTCGCGCCGGCGCTGGTGTTGGGCGTGTGGTGTCTGTTGACTTACGGCCAACTCGTGCAGCCCGATTTCTTGCCCACGCCAACCGAAGTCGTGCGCGGCACGCTGCAACTGTTTATCCAGTACGATCTGGCCACCGCGATCTACGTCTCGACGCGCCGCATCGCGTTCGCCTTCCTGCTCGCGTCAGCCTTGGCGTTGCCGCTCGGCGTGTTGATGGGCGCGTTCGATCCGGTCAATCGCTTCTTCGAGCCGATCATGGCACCGCTGCGTTACATGCCGATCTCAGCGTTCATCCCCTTGCTCATTTTGTGGTTCGGGATTTACGAGAAGCAGAAGATCGCGTTCCTCTTTCTCGGCGTGTTCGTCTATCTGCTGCCGGTCGTTGTCTCGTCGATCCGGCTCGTGCCCGAAGAGTTGGTGCAAACGGCTTTGACGCTCGGCGCGTCGAAGTTTCAAGTGATCCGCACGGTGCTGCTGCCGGCCGCGCTGCCGGAAATCTTCGATAGCTTCCGCGTGATGAACGCGATTGCGTGGACTTACGTGATTCTGGCCGAAGCTATCAACCCGGAACACGGACTTGGTTACATGGTGCAACTGGCCTATTCGCACCAAAAAGCTTCCTGGTCGTTCGCCGGCTTGCTCGTCATCGGCGGCATCGGTCTGCTAACGGATTTTCTGATTCGCGTCCTCTCAAGTGTATTGTTCCGCTGGCGCGAAACGACGTAAACGAATTCACATGGCTGATCAAGACGCACCGCCGCCGCTGGCGCAAGCGGGCGAACCCGGCACCTTCGCCGTCACCGTCGGCGAGCAGAAGCGCAGCGCGCACGCCACCTATCATGCCGACCAGAGCGGCACGCCGCCCAAGTTGCGCGTGTCGGACTTGAGCGTCACTTACATTGATCGACGCGGCAACCAGACCGAGGCCGTGCGCGACGTGTCGTTCGACGTGTTCGACATCCCGGATTCCGGCGAGGTTATCGTCTTTCTGGGGCCGTCCGGTTGTGGCAAGTCAACGATTCTGAAAGCTGTCGCGGGGCTGTTGCCGCCGACGCAGGGCGAGGTCTTGGTTGATGGTGTGCCGGTGTCGGACGTGGGCCGTGATCGCGGCATGGTCTTTCAGGCCTACACGTCGTTCGGCTGGCTGACGGTGCGCGAGAACGTAGAGTACGGACTGAAACTGCAAGGCGTGGCGCAGGCGAAGCGGCATGAGGTGTCCGACAAGATTTTGCAGCAGGTGGGCTTGGCGGAGTTTGCCAATCGCTATCCGAAAGATTTATCGGGCGGCATGAAGCAGCGCGTGGCGATTGCGCGCACGCTGGTCAACAACCCGCGCGTCGTCTTGATGGATGAGCCGTTCGGCGCGCTCGACCCGCAGACGCGCTGGGGTATGCAGAGTCTCCTCTTGGACATATCCCGGGCCGAGAACAACACGATCCTCTTCGTCACGCACGACGTATCCGAAGCAGTCTATTTGGCCGACACGATCTACGTCCTCTCCACCCGGCCCGCGCGCATCCTGCATCAAGTGGACGTGCCTGCCTTCGCCGTCCACGACATCGCGCTCAAGTCCGCGCCCGAATTCCGCGCCGTCGAAAAAAAGCTGCTCGATCTGATCTACGCGCCCAAGTAATGTTAAATTAACAATGATATGGGGACGACCGGAAAGCAGCAGGTGACGCCGCCGCGCGGGACGACGAAGGCGCGGCAGCAGACGCCGGTGAACGTGACGCCGTTGCGCGACGATGCGTTGGCGGCGAGTAAGGCTTATCTCAATCATGCGGTTTACGAAAAGCGCCCGTATGTCAAAGCGGCGTTCGCTAATCCTTACAATCTGTCCTTGTTGCTCGGCGGCTTAGCGGCCGCCGGCCTGACGGCCAGCCCGTTCCTCGCGCTCGTCACCGTCTGTATGGAAATACTGTGGCTGGTCTATGCGCCCGGCTCGAAGTTGTTACAAAAATTGTTGTGGGATCCGCAGTTTGATAAAGAGAAGCAGGCGCAGGCGCAGGCGGCACTCTCCGCGCGGATGCAAACGCTCGCAGAGCATGATCGCGTGCGGGTTGAAGAATTGGTTGCGCGCCAGCAGGAGATCAATCAGTTGGCGGCGCAGAATCCTTCGTTCACGGGTGAGTTGCTGCGCACCGAGTTGAGCAAGACCGACCGGCTGGTCGAGTCGTTTATCGAGATGGCGGTGACGTGCGGGCGTTACGAACAGTATCTGGAGTCAGTTGATCTGGCGGACGTGGAGCGCAACCGGCAGCGTTGGGAACGGGTCGTGCAGAAGGGCGCGGCGAGCGATGAGGAGACGGTGATCGCGCGCAAGAATCTAGCCATTATCATGAAGCGGCTCGACAAGATGAAAGAGATACATCATTACCTGATGGTGGCGCGCGGGCAACTGGATTTGATTGATAACTCGTTCCAGTTGATCGCCGATCAGATCGTGACGATGCAGTCGCCGAAGGAACTGAGCGGGCAGTTGGATGAACTGCTCGACGGCGTGGAATCAATTAAACAGACGGCCGCCGACACGGAACATTTGCTTAATCCGTTGGGCCTGCGAGAGATGGAAATATGAGTGAAGCGCGTGCGTTGCCCGTGTGGGCTGAGGATTTGCGTCGCCGTTATCTGCGCGGCGAGGCTTCGATGTTCGTCTTGCATGGCAACGTTTACGACGCGGTGTTGTATCAGCAGCGCATGTGGTCGTTGACGGAATTTCTGACCGATGTGCTGCTCAAAGAGTCGAAGGAGACGATTGCCATCTATAACGTGGCGACGGGCGTGCGCTTCGTCAAACGTGAGGCCAGCGTGACGAACCTGGAAGATTTGTTGCTGGCGACCGAGAAGCCGCGCGTGTTCGCCGCGCTCGAACGCTTACTGATCGGTGCGGTCAAAACGGCCGTGATCATCGAGTACGCCGAAGCGGTTGCGCCGGCGGGCGATGCTTCATTTCAGGGTGACGCGGATCGCGCGGCGATTATCACGCTGCACCGTTGGTCTGCGCTGCCTGAGATCGAGCGCGGCGACAATGTGGTGCTGCTCATCGCGGAGAATCTGACCGACCTTGCGCCGAAGATCGTGTCGAACCCTAAGGTCGCGGTCGTCGAAGTGTCGATGCCGGAGCGGGAGACGCGCAAGCGCGCGGCCATGCTCGCCGACACGCGCCTGACCGAGCGCGATGGCGAACGCTACGCGGACATCACGGCCGGGTTGAAGGCGATTCAGATCGCCTCGATCCTGACGCCGCCACCGGCGGCCGAAGAAGAGTCGGCCGCGCGCGAGTCGTTCATCGCCGGCCTCTTGGGCGGCGGCCCCGACGCGGCGCAACGCGCGCACAAACTCGCCGCGTTGACCGCCGATCTGAATCGCGACGAGATCAAACAGTTGCTCGCGCCGACGGCCGCGACACCGGCGGCCGATGAAACGATTCCGAGTCCGGTGGAGCGGGCGCGTAAAGAGACGGATCGTTTGATCGCGCAACGCAAACGCGAGATTTTGGAGCGCGAATGTTTCGGATTGGTCGAGTTCGTCGAACCGGCGCACGGCTTCGAGGTCGTCGGTGGGATGGAGGAGGTGAAGAAAGATTTGCTCGTCATCGCCGACTCGATCCGCGAGGGGCGCACGAGTCGCGTGCCGATGGGCATCCTGTTCACGGGGCCGATGGGCACGGGCAAGACGTTCGTGGCCGAAGCGTTTGCCAAAGAGTGCGGGCTGACGACGATCAAGCTGAAGAACTTTCGCTCGAAGTGGGTGGGTGCGACGGAAGGGAATTTGGAAAAGATTCTCAACGTGATTCGCGCCATCGGGCAGGTCGTCGTGATCATAGACGAGGGCGACCGTGCGTTTGGCAATACGGACGGCGAGGGTGACGGCGGCACGTCGTCGCGCGTGATCGCGCGCATCAAAGAGTTTATGTCGGACACGTCGAATCGCGGGCGCATCCTCTTTTTAGTGATGACGAATCGGCCCGACAAACTCGACGTTGACTTGAAACGCGCCGGCCGGCTCGACCGCAAGATTCCGTTTCTCTATGCGCAGACGCCCGAAGACGTTGAGCTAGTCGCCCGCGCCCTGTTGCGCAAAAATAAGATCGACACAGTGGTTGATCTCGCGACGATCCGCGATGGCTTTGCCACGAAGCTGGTCGGTTATAGCAACGCGGACATCGAAGCTGTCATTCTCATGGCGAACGATGACGCGGCGCGCGAAGCGGGCACGGCCGCGCCCGTCACGGCTGAGCATCTGACCCGCGCCGCCACCGATTATTTCCCCAGCCGCGATGTCGAGTTGCTTGAGTACATGGAACTGCTCGCCGTCTTTGAGACTTCCAGCCGCCGTCTGCTGCCCGCCAAATACGCCGCCATCACGCCCGAAGAACTCGACGCCCGCCTGCGCCAATTGCGCAGCATCGTCGGCGGCCGGCGTTGACTGCGCGCAGATTTAAGCAACGTCTGAGCGCATGAACGAAGCAAGCCGGGCAGAGTCGATGCGCGCAGCACGGCGGATAATGATCACAGGCGCACCCGGCAGCGGCAAGACGCGACTGGCGCAATCGTTGGCGGCGCAGCTCGGCATCCCTTGGTTTGAATTGGACACGGTCGTCTATGAAGGTGGCGCAGGCCGGAAGCGCTCATACGCTGAACGCTTACCACTGGCGCATGCTATCGCCAGCAGCGGCGCATGGGTGACTGAAGGGAATTACCTGTGGTGGGCCGAAGAGTTGTATCGTACGGCCGATCTGGTCGTCTGGCTCGATCCACCGTGGTACGTGGCCACGTGGCGCGTCGTGCTGCGGCACGTGCAGCAGAGTCTGCGCGGGACGAACCGGCATCCCGGCCTTGTCCGGTTGGCGCGCTTCCTCTGGCGTTATAAGAGTTACTATTTCAGCCGCGCGCCGGACACGCCGACCGGGCCGGACGATGATCTGGCCGGGAACCGGCTGGCCACGGCTATCTTCTTGGCGACCTACGCGCCCAAGCTTGTCCGCTGTGGCCGGCCGCGCGCAGTTGCTGCCTTGTTCAAAAGTTTTTGTTGAATCTATGGCCATGATCAAACGGCTAGACCTTTGGTTGCTGACAGTGCTGAGCGCGGCCCTCGTTGTGGCCTCCTGGCGCGGCTGGCTGCCTTATAGTCTGATCGAAACGTTCGGCTTCGTGACGGGCGCGGCCAGCGTCTATCTCACGCTCAAGCTGGACATCCTGAATTTTCCGGTCGGCATCGCCAACGACATCTTTTTTCTCGTGCTGTTCGCGCAGGCCCGACTGTTCGCCGGCGCGGGCCTACAGTTGGTCTATCTCATCCTCGCCATCCACGGCTGGTATTGGTGGCTGTACGGCGGGCCGCAACGCACGGCGCTCGACGTGGGCCGCGCCACGCGCAAACAGTGGGCGGCCTTAATCCTGTTTGTGCTGCTCGGCACCATCGGCTTGACGCTCACCCTGCGCGCCGTCAACGGGTCTGCGCCCGTGCTTGATGCGTTGACCACCGTACTCAGTCTGGCCGCGCAGTACCTGTTGAACTATAAGCTGATCGAGAACTGGTTCGTGTGGATCACGGCCGATGTCATTTTCATCTACCTGTATCGCACCAGCGAATTGCGCTTGACCGCGATTCTGTACGTCATCTTCCTGTGCCTGTGCATCGGCGGCCTGATCAACTGGCGGCGGGTCTTGCGCGCCCGCGAGGCGGCTGCGTCGGCCGCGCCCGGCGGCAATGTCTTACGCGAGGAAGCCGCGCATGACTAGGCGCGGGCTGATCGTCGGCAAGTTCTACCCGCCGCATCGCGGGCACAAATACTTGATCGAGACGGCGCGGGCGCAGGTTGACGAGTTGACCGTGATCGTCTGTGGCATGCCGGCGGAAGTGCCAGCGGGCGAGTTGCGCGCCGCCTGGTTGCGCGAACTGCACCCGGACGTGCGCATCTTGTTGATTGACGACACGCTCGACCCCGACGATTCGCAACTCTGGGCCGAGCATAGTGTACGCTGGCTGGGCTACACGCCGGATGTGGTGTTCACGTCGGAGGATTACGGTGCACAGTTCGCGCGCTGTCTGGGCTGCGCGCACGTGCAGGTTGATAAAGCGCGCGTGGCTGTGCCCATCTCGGCCACGCTGGTCAGAGCCGACCCGCTCGGTTGTTGGGCATACTTAGAGCCGCCGGTGCGTGGCTACTACGCCAGGCGCGTATGTCTCGTCGGCGCGGAGTCAACGGGCAAGACGACGCTGGCGCAAATGCTGGCCGCGCATTTCCACACCGTCTGGGTGCCGGAGTATGGCCGCGAATACTCGGAACAAAAGCTCGCGGCGACCGGCCGTTACGATTGGTGTTCTGAAGAGTTTGCGCACATCGCCCGCACGCAATGCGAGCGCGAGGAGCGGGCGGCGCGGCAGGCGAACCGGATTGTGATCTGCGACACGGACGCTTTCGCCACGAGCATCTGGCATCAGCGTTACATGGGCATACGCGCACCGGAGGTTGAAGCCATCGTGGCCGCGCAGCACCGCCCCGATCTGTATCTATTGACCGACATCAACACGCCCTTCGTGCAGGACGGCACGCGCGACGGCGAGTTGATTCGCGAATGGATGCACGAAACATTCGTCGCGGAATTGACCGCGCAAGCGCGCCCGTTTCGCTTGCTTGCCGGCCCACCGGCGGCGCGCTTCAATCTGGCTGTCAAGTATATTGACGAACTGCTCTGTGTGCCGCGCTAGTTGATGGATAGGAAGGCGCGGGCCCTGCCCTCGCTAAATCGGAACTTATGAGATAGAGACACAACCCGGAAATGCTCCACGAAATCACACGCACAAACACGAAGCAACGCCAGCGATTTCGTGTATTGTTTCGCGTGGTTTCGTGGAGCATCTTTTGCTTTTGTACTAATCTCGTAAGGACTGATTTAGTTGCGTCGCTTGGCTTGCCTGCTAACTGACCGGCCGTACCCGATCCCCTCAGGACAGCTTACTATCGGCCGTAGATTGCCTTTGCGTGCTGTTGCCGTGCGCGGCCAGCAGTTGTTCGAGTAGGCGGATTTGCTCCTGCTGCATCTGGACAAGCTCTGTCCAGCGGCCCGCGCGCAACTCGTCGAGCTTCTCATGCAGGCTGACGATCTCAAGCTCGGCTTTGAGATTGACTTCGTAATCGTGCGCGGCGTCGAGTCGGTCTTTGGCCGATTGGCGGTTCTGCGACATCATGATGACCGGCGCTTGCAGCGCGGCCAGCATCGAGAGGAACAGGTTGAGCAAGATGTATGGGTAAGGATCAAACGTGCTGCCGCGCCGCGCGAGGATAAGCGTGTTGAGGCCGACCCAGAACAGCAGGATTGCGCCGAAAATGATGATGAACGTCCACGAGCCGCCGAAGCTTGCGATGCGGTCGGCCAGGCGCTGACCGAATGTGCGTTCGTCGTAGAACTCGTGGTTAGTGTTGCGGCTGATGTGCTTGCGCTCGCCGAGGTGCTTCAGCACGTGCCGCTCGCGCTCGGTCAGCACGTCCCATTCTTTACGCAGAAACTTTTTGGCCGCGGCGCGATGGGCTTGACTCATCTTTAGCTCTCCTACGTGGATACAACCGGCTCCGCCTGCGCCTGGTCAACGTGTTTGGGTCGCACTCAACTCGACTGTCGGCAAAAACTTCGGTGGCTGGCGCAAGTGCGTCGCCTGCTCATAAGCGTAAGCATATTTGATCAAGCGCGGCTCACTCCATGCGCGGCTGAAGATGGAGAGACCGACGGGCAGCCCGTGGACGAACCCGGCGGGCACAGTGATGTGCGGATAACCGGCGACGGCCGAGGGGCTTGAATAACCACCGGTGAAGTGGTCGCCGTTGAGCAGATCGGTTGGCCAGACGGGGCCGCCCGTCGGCGCGATGAGCGCGTCGAGGCGAAATTTGGCGAGCGTGGCATCGATGCCTTCGCTGCGCGCCAGCCGGTGATTCTTGGCCAGCGCGAGCAGATAGTCTTTGCTCGTTAAAGGCCCTTTCGCTTGCGCGCGAATCATTAGCTCTTGGCCGAAGTAAGGCATCTCCTCGGCCCGGTGCTGCTCGTTGAAGGCGATGATGTCTTTGAGCGTTCGCACGACCGAATCGGGGCCGCGGCCCGCGAGGTAAGCGTTAAGATCGGCTTTGAACTCGTAGAGCAATACTTCCATCTCAGAGTCGTCGAACTTGCCCATCGTGGCGATGTCGGCCGGATCGATGATGGTCGCGCCTTGTTGCTTTAACACCGCGATGGCTTCGTTCATCAAACGATCTACGTCGTCGTTAAAACCGAAGAACTTGCGCGCCACGCCGATGCGTGCGCCGCGTAAACCGGCCGCGTCGAGAAACTGCGTGTAGTCCGCCTGCGCTTGGCCGCGACTCGCGCCCGTGGCCGCGTCGCGCGGATCGTAGCCGGCCAGGACGGTCAGTAGTACGGCTACATCGGCGACGGTGCGCGCCATCGGCCCCGCCGTGTCCTGACTGTGCGCGATGGGAATGATGCCGGCGCGGCTGATGAGTCCGAGCGTGGGCTTGAGACCAACGAGCGCGCAGGCTGACGAGGGACAGACGATTGAGCCGTCCGTCTCCGTGCCGACCGCGACGGCGCAGAGGTTTGCCGCCACAGCCGCGCCCGAACCGGAACTTGAGCCGCACGGGTTTCGATCCAGCACGTAAGGGTTATGCGTCTGCCCGCCGCGCCCGCTCCACCCGCTCGTCGCATGGGTGGAGCGAAAGTTGGCCCATTCGCTCAAATTCGTTTTGCCGAGGATGACCGCGCCGGCCGTGCGCAGGCGTTCGACGACGAACGAGTCCCGCCGGAGCGTCGAGTCGGCGAGCGCGAGCGAACCGGCCGTGGTCTTCATCCGGTCGTGCGTGTCGATGTTGTCTTTGATCAGCACGGGCACGCCGTGGAGCGGCCCGCGCACGTGGCCGGCCTTGCGCTCCTGATCGAGCGCAGCGGCGATTGCCTCGGCCTCATGGTTGAGTTCGATGAGCGCGTTGACTGCGGGCCCGTGCCGGTCGATCTCTTCGATGCGCGCCAGATATTTCCCGACCAACTCACGCGCCGTCCAGCGGCCCGCCGCCAGTCCTGTGCGCAACTCGGCGACCGTCATCTCGGCCAACTCAAACGACTGCGGCGCGACCGGCGCAGGCTCGCTAGCCGCCGTGTGCGCCAATACAGGCGCGGCCATCGCCAGCGTGCCGGCCAACGCCCCGCCATGCAAAAACTTTCGCCGCGTAAACTGTCCGTGCCGCAAGCCGGCCTCTTTACTTTTTGTCATCGCCTTCATGCTCCTGCTTCGGGTGTTCACTGATAGCGACTAACAGATACGCTGCGAACTGAGCCACAAGGTTGCACGAAACAACATGAAACGATTTGAGCTACTTGCGCGGTTTCGTGTGTGTGCCTTCGTGGCGCAGCTTTGGGGCGCACGCGTGTGCGCGGTAATGCTGCGGCCGTTCGCGGTTGAATGCAACAAATTTTTGCGCAGCCCGTATCAACGAGCGCACACGAGTGCGCCGCTAACGTGCGGCCGGCGGAAACTGCACGCAACATGCCCACACAGATTACACAATTAGATGAGGCGGGCGGCGCGCATACGACGTTGCGCATCGCCGGCTCGCTCACGCGCGCGGACGCCGAACTCATCGCCCGCATCTGCGCCGACCTACAAGCGCAACGGGCCAGGCAGATCACGCTTGATCTAGGCGAGCTTGATTTTCTCGATAGCGAGTCGGCGGCCGTGCTGGCGCGCCTGAAAGATCAACATGGCATCATCCTCGACGGCGTCCACCTGTTCGTCCAGCAGATCATTGATCAGACCGAACAGCGGCGCGATTAACGGTGCCTGATATCGCTTGTCCTTATTTTGTCCGCTACTTGCCGCGTATTACTTAGGCGGCAGCAGGTTGCGGATCAACTCGTGCAGCCGAGCGAAATCAATCGGCTTGACTAAATAGCCGTTAAAGCCGACATCGTAGGCGGCGCGCCGAAAACCATCGGTGCTAAATGCTGTGATGGCCACGACCGGGATATTGCGGAGCGCCGCGCTCGCGCGAATTTTACGGGTCGCGTCCAGTCCATCCATCTGGGGCATGCCAATGTCCATCAAGATAAGGTCGGGCTGGGACAGCGTCGCGACTCTGATCGCTTCCGCGCCGTTAGCGGCCGTCACCACCCGGTAGCCGTGATGCTGTAGCCCCAGACTAATCACCACGAGGTTATCGACCATATCATCCACCACCAGGATCAAATACTTGCTGCGCGAAGTATCAAGCGTGTCTTCATCATCAGCCGGTGCGGCGGCCGTGAGATCGGCCGCGAGGGCGTGCGTGTCCTCGTCCGGCGGCGCAGAGAGCGGGCTTGTCGGGCGACCCCTGTTTGTATCCATCGCTAAATAATAGCTCATTCGCGGGCCGACAGGCGGCAACTATTTACCCGTGGCGGCCGGCGCGCACAAATAATCCACGCGCCCTTCTGTACGAGCCGGCTGGCGGGTTTGGCCTGCGGGCGGGCCGCGATGACAAGGTTGGCACGAGGTGACGAGGAGCGCGAGCGGAGGCCGGAGCTACAGTCCATAGCGTGGGTTATTGCCGCCCTTGGGCGGCTGCATACACCGAGACGCGGCACAGACCGTTAGCAGTCTGCGCCGCGTCTCAATGTATGCGCCCTTCGGTTATTGGATGGTATCGACCGAGCCGCGGAAGCCGTGCCGCGCCTGCTGCGCGACCCACTTGAGCACGCGCTTGGTGTTGTAGCAATAGGCGAGAATGTAGTTGCACGTCGAGAGACAGTGGCGCGAGCATTCCTGCTTCATCTCGTCCAACTGCTTCACTTCAAACTTCGGATTCTCAATCGTGCCCCAATCGTGCGTCGCCGAATACATCGGGAAGCAGGGCGCGAGCGTGCCATCGGTGCGGATGATGAGCGAGTTCTGCCCGGCGCGACACTCCCACGGTGGCACTGCGCCGCGCATCAACTTCTTCATCTCCTGCATGTGCTTCGACTGATTGACCATCTTGTAGCCGTCGTTGTGCCGCTTGGCGTCGAGATAGTCGAGCAGATCGTCGACCTTAGGCCAGTCTTCCGGTGTCAGGTAGGTGGCGTTCTCGCTCAGGTGCTTGAAGTGATCCTGCTCGGTCATGGGCGTCTCGTTGATATGGTAGTCGGTGGCGATGCCCATGTCGTGCGCGATCTCGGTCAGTTCCTTCACGTCGTCCATGTTGAGGCGCGTGATGTTGATATTGAACATCACCGTGTAGCCGTAGTGATGCTGCCGCTTGACGAGATATTCAACGTAGGAACGGATCGGCTCCAGCGCCTTCGGCAACTCTTTGCGATCCTTGACGGAGTCAACCGCGAGATTGACGGTCGCGATCCCGGCGTCGCCGAGGCGGTCAACCACTTCGGGCTTCATCAAACGCCCGTTCGTCGGCAGATAGACGAAGATGTCCTTCTTCGCGCTGTAATAGACGATCTTGTGGATGAACTTGGGGCGTAAGAGCGGCTCGCCGCCCATCAGCGCCAGCACGCGCGAACCGATAGAGTGCAGCCAGTCAATCGAGCGCTTGCCGACCTCTTCGGTCATGCCTTTGACCTTGTTGTTGTACGACCAACAGTAGTGGCAATCGAGGTTGCACTTCCATTCGGTGAACAGATACGGGATGAGCGGGCGCAACTGGCCCTTATAGTAGAGCGACTTGAAATAGGGCGACCCCCACGTCTTCCATGTGCGGATGGTGTTAAGCGTCTGATACTGCTTATGCGTCATCGGCTGCGGGTCGGGATGGATCGGGTATGGCGGCTCCGGCAACACCACCGGCTCGGTCGTCGGCTCAAGGACGGGCCGCTGCTGATCGCGGACATAGAGTATCTGGTGGAGCTTTTCGTCGATCCGAAAAGCCGGGGCCGACGAGGTCGGAGGAGGCGTTGCTTGATCTGGTTGCCGTACTTCTGCTGCCATCGGGACTCCTTTCAAACTAACTAACTTTGTAATTGGAAGAAGGCTTGAGTTAAACCACGCGCTCCGACCGTTTTTGCTTTATGGCTCTGGCGCGGACTGGCCGCGCGCTCGTCTTCGTGGACGGCATCCATAAAAAGCATCGGTCGCTTGAGGAGCGCGTCAGAGGTCAAAACAAGGCGTATGATGGCTGATTTTCCACGCTATTGCAAGTCAATACCGTGCGGCGGCACGAGCAGTCCTGGGCTGTTCCCGTGCCGCCGCTGGCTAAGCCTAAGGTTGGACTTGGCCGCAACGTCTACGCGACGGGCCCGTTGCCCGGTTGCGCGTTTGCTATGCATAGCCGCCGTGATGGAGCACGCAAGCCACATGGCCAGGCAGCACCGGGGCCGCAAAATATTTCGAGTTGCCCGGCCGCCGCTATTCAAGTTAAGCTTGCGCCTGCTTTCCACTTTAACAGTCTCGCCGCGCGCACCAACGCGGGGCCGTGCCCATTCACTATCGATGCCTGAGAGGAGGTCTTGAGGTTTGCCCGTTACGGCCACGCCGGCAGTCACCGCCAAGTTAAGACCGGAACTGTTTCCCGCGCTCTTACTTGGCCGCAGATGGCTTGCGTGTGCGCTCGCGGCGCTGGTCATGGTCGGCTTCGGGCTGCGCGCCAAGGAGTTGAGCGCGGAGAGCTTGAGCGAAGACGAGTTTAACAAACTCGCGGCGGTCGCGGACTATCGGGCCAACGGGCTGACGCCGGCCAACGGCGAGCATCCATTCTTGATGAAGGCATTGCAGACCGTGAGCGTGGTTCTCGCCGAACATTGGAACGGCACATCATTCGTCGCGGCCCGGCCAAGTCTGGCCGGGCCGGTTGAGACGGCGCTCCGGCTGCCCGGTGTCGTCTGCGGTGCGCTCACCACGCTCGTGCTTTATCTCTTAACCGCAGAACTGTTCGGCAGCGAGATCGCGCTCATCGCGGCGGCCTTGTGGGCGCTCGATCCAGCCGCCATCGGCTTCAACCGCGTGGCCAAAGAAGATACGTTCCTGCTCTTCTTCTTCCTCTTGGCGAATATTTTCTGGCTGCGCTCGCAGCGCGTTGCCGAAGCAGGCACAGGCGATCCGCGGCCATACTATCTCGCCACGGCCATCACCTTCGGCGCGATGTTCGCCTCAAAATACATGCCCGGCTATTTCGCCGCGAGCATCGCCTACTACAACATCTTTCAAGACATCCCGGCCACGCGCTGGCGGCTGGGCCGGCCGCGCTACCTGTTGTTCTTCACGATCATCGGCGTCAGTTTCGTGCTGCTCAATCTGCCGATCCTGTTGCCCGGCACATGGCGGGCGGCGCTCAGTTTCGCCAGTTACAAACGGGTCGGGCACGACAGCTACGAATTCATGGGCCAACTCTACACGCATACATTGATGAACTGGCTGCGCGGTGTGCCGTGGTATTTCTATCTCGTCTTTGTCGCGGTCAAACTGCCGCCGCTGACCATCGTTGCCTCTCTCACCGGCTTGCCGCTCATGCTGCGTCGCCGGCTCGGCGACGGCCGCTATTTCCTCTTCTTCTGGGTGCTGCTCGGCTTTCTCCCCTTCGTCCCGGCCGGCGGCAAATTCACGCGCTACTTCACGCCCGTGCTGCCCGTCGTCCACATCATCGCCGCCATTGGCATTGTGTTCGTCGCGCGCAAAATAGTGCAGCTCTTCGCGCACGAAGCAACGCAGCGTTATCTTGCCCGCGCATTGCCCGCGCTCGTCGTCATGGCCGCGCTTTGGTCCGCCATCAATGCGGCCCCGCACTACCGGCTCTACACGAACGTCTTCGGCGGCGGGCAGCCGCGCGCCGGCAGTTATTTCCCGCAAGATGAATTCTATGACACTGGTTTGCGCGAGGCGCTGACGGACATCGCGCACCACGCCCGCGCAGGCGCGCATGTGGCTAACGAGACGCCCGCGCTGGCCGCCTATTATTTGCAACAAGCGCACCGGCCCGATCTTGTCTCTGTCTCGCTCTCCGAGCCAGCGGCGCGGGCTGAACTCGGCGCGGGCGACTTCGTCATCGCCGCGCGTGGACGGCGCTATCGCAGCAACGACACCATCCTCTCTACCCTCAGCCGCACAGCCGTGCCCATCTTCCGCAGCATCGTTGGCGCGACATCTGCTGTCGAGGTTTACCTCTTAGATGACCAAACACTGCCCATCATTGTCGCGCAGCGAGTGGCAACTTTAACCTCCGCCCGTCCGTCCGCGCAGGTAGCCAGTAAAACCGGTGCGGCCCAACTAACGCCGCTGCCCGCTCTGCCCCGCGCACTTGCAATGGAGCAAACCATGCGCACGCAAGCGTCCGGCGCGGCCAGCAAAGCTATTGTTGCTGGCCCCTGATTATGCCAGACTCTGCGCCGACAACGGCCGCCTTGAGCGCGCTGGTTTCCGCCCGGCGGCGGGCCTAAGTTTCACCCAAACAAACGCACACGGCTTGATGATGAAAGCGCAACGCCCTCTACTATCCTGCCTTTGCGGGCTGCTCTGGTTGCTCGCAACTGTGTCCGTGTGCGCCGAACGCCTGCCCGTCAGAATCTACACTTCAGCCGACGGCCTGGGCAGCAGTTATGTTAGCTTCCTGATGCGCGACTCGCATGGCTTGATTTGGTTCTGCACGCGCGACGGCTTGAGCCGCTTTGACGGCTCGCGCTTCGTCACTTATCAAGTTGGTGACAGACGCGCCGCCCGGCATCGAGAACATGCTCGAAACGAGCAAAGGCATTTACTTTAATCACGTTGTCAGACTGCCTGCGTCCGTAAAAGCGAACAGGCGCGACAGCTTTTGGGAGCTTCGCGCCTGTTCTAATCCGGTTAACGTCCTCACCCCATCAACCGGGGAGGCGAAGGATTCACCAACGCCCCAGTTGCCGCACATCATAGCTGTAACGGGCGGACAGTGCAACCTCAAACTATCAACGGGCTGTTGACATCTTCGGGCGTAAAGAAACCTTGCGCGTCAACTTCGTAAGTGGCGTGGCGCAGGCCGCGCCCGCCGACTTGTTCGTAGCCTAACTTCTGATAAAAACTTCCGGCCGGTGTGTTGTCCTCCAAGACGGGCGCTAACCGGCTTAGAACAGGCGCGTAACTCCCAAAAGCTAGCGCGCCTGTTCGTTTGACTAAGTGGCAATGTGTCGGGGCCTCATGCCCTAGCTCAGCATCAATCCATCTTAACGGCTGTTGTTGTCCGCCACTTGTCGGTTACTCCTCGCGGCTGCTGGAACTGATGATTGCGAGCCGCTTTTTGGCGAGGTCGGCGTTGACGCCGGGCAGTTCTTTCGCCACCCAGACATCAAATTCACGAGTCACGTCGGCGAGTTCGCGCGCGAGCGCGGCTGCGCGCTCGATTTGCGTTTGCGTGGGCCGGCCCTCGTAACCGGTGACGTTGGCGTAGAGACCCGTTAAGTTCTCGCGCAGCCGCTCTTCGCCCGTGATCATACCGCCTTCTTTGGTGGCGACGATCTTCTTGCGCAGTTCGTCAACTTGCGCGGAAGCTGAATGCAGCCGCGTAGCGAGCGGGTCGCCTGCTGTGAGACTTGCCGCGCGTTCGTCGAGCGCGAGCCGCACATTGTTAATGCGCTCGACGGCGAACGTCATGTCGCCGAGCAGATTATAAACCTGCATCGAAAGATCAAGTTGGGCGCGGCGATCTTCAGGCGCGTAGGTCGAGCGCGGATCGGGCATGACCTTTAGCTCAGTGGTATAGACCTGTTTGTCTTTGGTCATGCGCACGGTGTACGTGCCCGGCAAGAGGCGCGGGCCTGTGGCCGCGCCGAAGTCCGCGCTGGCGGCGGTCGGAACTTTCGGTGGCGCAAGGCGCATAGACCACGTTGCGCGATTGAGGCCGCGCCGCTTGCTGCTCGGAATAATGCCGATGACCTTGCCGCTGGCATCCAAGACCTCAATCTTGAGGTCGCCAAAGATGTGCCGCTTCTGCTGGTAGTAAGTGATGACGGCTTCATCAGTCGGATTCGACCCGACGAACATGGCATCGCCGTTGACCCAACCGCCGCCGGCTTGGATGCGCTGCACTGTCGGCCGCGCTTCGATGAAGGCGGCAGGTTTGGCGAGCATCTCAGGTGTTAGCGCGCGTAACGGCGTGATGTCGTCAATGATCCAGATGCCGCGCCCGTGCGTAGCAATGACGAGATCGTTGTCGCGCGGGTGAATGGCGAGGTCGCGCACCGCCACCTGCGGGAAGTCGCCGCCCTTGTATTGTGCCCATTGGCGACCGCCGTCGAGCGACACCCAAAGACCAAACTCCGTGCCGACGAAGAGCAGGTTACGGTTGACCAAATCCTCGCGCACGACATGCGCATAACCGCGCACAGACGTGCCTTCGGGTGCGACAAGCGGCGTCCACGTCTGGCCGAAATCAACCGTCTTATAGACGTATGGGCGCATATCGCCAAAGGTGTGTAAATCGAAGGTCGCGTAGGCCGTGCCTTCGTCGAAGTGACTCGTGTCTATGTAAGAAACCCATGCGTTTTTCGGCAAACCTTGAATGTTGGCGACCACGTTCGTCCAAGCCTTGCCGCCATCACGCGTGACCTGCACGTTGCCGTCATCCGTCCCGGCCCAAACGACATTCGGGTTCTTCGGCGACTCGCTGATCGAGTAGATCGTGGTGTGCATCTCCGCCGAAGAGTTGTCCACGCTGATGCCGCCGGACTGTTCCTGCTTCTGCTTGTTGGGATCGTTAGTCGTCAGGTCAGGCGAGATGCGTTCCCACGTCTGCCCGTGATCGCGCGAGCGGAAGAGAAACTGCGCCCCGATATAGACTGTGCCGGTCGGGTTGACTTGGATCGGCGTGTTCCAATTAAAACGTAGCTTGCCCTCCTTGTACTGCGGGAGTGGCTGAATATTGCGCGTCTCGTGCGACTTGCGATTGATGCGCGCGATAGTGCCGCCCTGATACTCCGCATAGAGGTAATCAGGATCAGCTGTGTCCGCGAACATCCAGAAGCCGTCGCCGCCGTACATATTCTCCCATTGGTGGTTGGTGATGCCGCCGGGAAACTGCGACTCGCCGACCCACGAACTGTTGTCCTGCAACCCGCCATAGACGCGATAAGGCTGCGCCATGTCAACCGAGACGTGGTAGAACTGCGAGATGGGCAGGTTCTCAGCTTTCCACCAACGGCTGCCACCATCATAGGAATACCAGAGGCCGCCATCGTCGCCCGTGATGAGGTGATCCGTGTTGCCGGGATCAACCCACACGTCATGAAAGTCGCCGTGCGCGCCGCCGGCGATATTGCTGAAACTGCGCCCGCCGTCATTGCTGAGGATGAGCGAACCGCCGGCCTTGTAGATTTTGTTCTCGTTCTTTGGGTCAACTATAAGGTTGGCGAAGTAGAAGGGCCGCCAGATCATGTTCTGACTGCGGTCAAGCATCGTCCACGTCTGTCCGCTGTCGTCCGAACGATAGAGCGCATTCTTCGGCGGCACGGCTTCGATGAAAGCATACACAACAGCCGGTTTTGACGGGGCGACGGCGACCGCTACGCGGCCCCACGGTTTGGCCGGCAAGCCCTTCGCGGATTTCTCCTCAAGCTCTGTCCACGTCGCGCCGCCGTCGGTTGATTTGAAGAGGCCGCTTGCGCTCGGCGCGTCGGGGCCGTCGCCGCCCGAACGAAATGACCAACCGTAGCGCCGGAAATCCCACATCCCGGCGTAGAGCGTTTTCGGGTTCTGCTTGTCCATCGTCAGCATGGAGCAGCCCGTCGCGGCATTCGCGCCTTTGAGGATTTTGTTCCAACTCTGCCCGCCGTCAGTTGTCTTATAGACGCCGCGCTCATCCGAGTCGCTCCAGAGTTTGCCGGGCGCGCAGACATAGACGGTGTTTGTGTCCGCGGGATCAACGAGAATCTTGGCGATGCGCTCTGAATCTTTGAGGCCTACATTCTTCCAATTGTCGCCGCCGTCGGTTGATTTATAAACTCCGTCGCCGATTGATGTGCTGTTGCGCGTCCACGGCTCGCCCGTGCCGACCCAGAGCGTCTGCGGATTCTTCGGATCAATCGTGACTGCACCGATGGACTGCACCGGCTGTTTGTCGAAGACTGGCTTGAAGGTCGTGCCGCCATTCACCGACTTCCACACGCCGCCAGAGGCCGCCGCGACATAGATGGTTAGGCGCTGCGCTTCGCGCACAGCCTCCACCGCCGTGACGCGCCCGCTCATTGCCGCCGAGCCAATGTTGCGTGCGCCAAGGCCGGAGATGGTTTCAGAGTCAACTCTCACCGCACCGGTCTGCCTGTCAGCAGACTGCGTGGGCTGCGGGGCCGTCATGGTCTGCGCCGCCACGCTGCAGGCAAGGGAAACGCTTATGATGGCCGTCGAAATCAAATACATTATTTTTTGGTTCATCGCTTGTTACCTTTCTTAGCGCGGCTTCTTGGTCGGCGGTTCTTTGCGGGTGGGCGGCTGCTTCTTGTCTTCCGTCTTCGGCAACTTCTGGGCAGCGTCCTGCTCGTCGCCCTGCGGTTGGCGTGCGGTGGCCGCGCCCGGCACAGGCTGCGCGAAGCGATTATCGCCCAACGGCACGTTGGCTTCTATTTTCTCCCACGTGACCTTAGAGCGATTCTGGCTGCCCTTCGGCCCGGACTCCAGGGAGAAAGGCATATAGACACCCGCCACTTGTTTATAATCACCGAGCGATATTTCGTACTCCTGCGGCGCACCTCGCACAAAGCGCTTGATCTCAATTTTGATCGGGACATAGGTGTCCGTGTCCATGAAGTAATAACGCTCGTCGCCATTTTTTTGCGTGACCTTGAGCTTGTAGGTGTCTGTGCCCTCGAACTGATCCAGGCCGACATACTCGACCTGGTTGCCCTTCGCCTGATAGTTGATGAGCGGCCCGTCGAAATCCGCATCCTCAAGAATGGATTTCAACTCCTCTTCGCCGAGCGGCTCAGCGTCTTTCTTGCCGCCCCACGGCTCGATCTTCCAGCCGCCGTGGCCGTCGTAGGCGTTCACGCCCGTCAAGCCCTGCAAGGAAAACTCCTCGCGCACCATGTTCGGGCGCTTGTGTTCCTCCGTGAGCACGGCCTCGAAGCCACCGCCGCCGTTGAATCTGCCCACGCTACGCGTAGACTTAATGGCCTGTAGTTGCTCAATGCCACCGATGGTCTTGAGATACTTACTTATGATTTCGTCGGCGGTCTGTGCCGACGCAGAAGCGGCGCAAAGCGCCAGCCCCAGCATTCCCAGCAGAACTCTACGCATAATCTTCTCCTTAGTTGGCCCAACAGAGATGTGAGACGACTTCGGCCGATCCGTTAAGCCGTACAATTCATAGCCAAGCGCATCAATTTGACGGTCAAGCTCTTAATTTATTATGTCAGCCCGAGACTGAAAAATCTATCTACGGCCAATGCGCTCCTTTGCTACCTCTCCCGCGCAGACAGGGCAGCCTTTATCCCTTAACCGCTACTGAGAGCCTGTGAGCCGGCACGGCAACAATTCCGCGCATGACGCTGAGCAGTGCGTTGCGCCCGGGCCATGATTCCCTCAAGCTTTTGTCTTGCGGCTACCGTGTTAGCAATTATCTGTGTTCGATACCCGCTGCTCATACAAATTTCATTGGTCGTGGCTCAGAATTCATGCTGGGCTGAAATAAAGACTCGGACAAGCTATTCTTTGAAGTGTGTGCTTTGAAGAAATCGCCTGTCCGAGATGTTCCGCACGGAACATTAAGAAGAGTGGCACAACTGCCAATCGGAAACAAAACTACCGGTGCAAAGATTGCCGTCGCCAGTTCATCAGGAGCTATACGTACCGTGGGTGGATGCCTGTGCTGCGTGACTTGATCGTGCCCATGACGCTGAACTCCAGCGGCATCCGCGATAGCGCGCGCGTGCTTTTGATTAGCACCCAGACTGTGATGAAAACTATCCGCGCACGCGCCGCTGAAATTCGTGAAGCGCGCGTGCCGCCACGCAGCAAAGACCTCGAAATTGATGAATTCCGGTCATTGCTCAATGATAAATCGCAACAGTGCTGGTGCTGGTATGGCCTCAACCGCGCCACCACGCGCAGCGCCGCTTACGTCTTGGGGCGGCGCACTGATGCGTCGTGCCGCCAACTGAGTGATAAGTTATCAGGTTGTACAGTCGAGAACTTCTACACCGCCGACTGGCAGTCCTAGGCCAAGATATTGCCCGCCGAGCGTCACACCATCAGCAAGGCCGAGACGCGTAACATTGCGCGGCACAACTTGAACTTCAGGACCCACCTGAAGCGGCTGCACCGGCGCACCCTCTGTTTCTCGAAGTCCGCGGAGATGCACGCGGCGGTGATTAAACTCTATGTCAAGCACGCGAATGCTTATCAGCATAAATTGTGAGACACGACCCGGTCGTCTTGGCGACGGTGTTCGCCGGCGAGATGCCGATGACCTTGGCGATGATGCGGCTGACCTCGGCCGGCGTGTAGAACTGCCCCTTACTCTTGCCGCTTTCGCTGGCGAAGTGCCGCATCAGATATTCGTAAGCGTCGCCGAGAATGTCGTCGTGTTCGGCGCGGTTCTTCGAGAAATCGAGTTCAGGCTTCTCGAAGATGCCGACAAGGTTGGTGAGCCGCTCCACCAGCGCCTGACCTTTGCCGAGTTTGTTCGGATCGTTGAAGTCCGGGAAGTCGCTGCGGGCGAGGCGGCTGTTGGCGTCAATCAGCGGTTGGATGACCTGGATGTTGATCTTGTCGCCGATGTCGCTCTTGCCCTTGAGTGCGACCATATCCTTGAAGCTGGCACCCTTGGGGATGGTGATTGGCGGGGCGAAGTCGGCGCTGTCCCCGTATTTGTCGGAGATGTATTTGATGAACAGCATGAACAGGACATGGTCCTTGTATTGGCTGGCATCCATGCCGCCGCACCGTTCATCGCAAGAAGCCTAGAGCGACGAGTAGAGGTCAGATTTTTTGATGGCCATTCGCTAAGCTTTAAGTTGGGACATGAAATATTGGTGGTCGGTATAACTTAGAAAGAGCAACCCCGCTATCGGTAGCGTGCCGCACTGTCCCTTGGGTGAGCAATTCCCGTGGCTGCCAGCGTCAAAGAGCAAACAGATTGTATTGACTGAGCTAAAAACACTCAAGGTCGAAAGCGATTGATCTCGGTTAGAAGCGCCTGTTTTAACTATGATGTTGTGTTTCTTGTCTGCTTGGCGCTATTCATGTTTGGAAAATATGCTATGGAGCCACCATACAGTGAGACAGATGTGGCACGGGCGCTGATGATTTTCTGACGGGCTATCGAGTATTACAAACTTCCCGATGAGGGCAGTGGTCGAGGGGAAGAGTCTTATCTCACGCGCTACTGTTGGGGGTAAGGTTCAACCAGGTGCTTCGGCTAAACTGGAAAGCCTTGTGTTCGATACGACCGGCCCATAAATGGCGGGTTGGCAGGTGATTGGCACACTATAAGCACACAAAACGGGCAGCCTTAGATTAAGGCTGCCCGTTTTGTATTTGTATCTAAATCACTGGGAGGCAGGGACTCGAACCCCGATAGCCAGATCCAGAGTCTGGAGTCCTACCATTGGACGACCTCCCACCAAGCGGCAGTGAAATTTACGAAGCGCGCAGGTAATTGTCAAATCGCGGCTGCAAGTGCCGCCCGCGTGCGCCAAGTCTAATAGACCTGTCGAACTTAGGGCCGCTAAGGCTTGTTCAAGTTTACGGGCCAGCCGTCAACCGCATTTTGCGATAGCCGTATTGCCTGGCTGTCTTGCGCCGATGGCAGTTGCAACAGCGCACCGCGCATTTCTGTATCTCAGCCGAAACTGCGGCCCAAGCGAAACCGCGTTGAACGAGGGCACAGACCGAGCCTTCTTTATGCCCGCGTACATGATCGAATTCAAGCACGACCGGATCGGTTTCGCCGCAATCGACGCAAGGATGTTGTCGTAGGTAAGCGATCACATGTTTGATGATCTCTGTCTCTACGAGACGACGACGGCGGCCGACGTTGGCGACGTGGCGAGCTTTATTCGCCAGATACCAATTCCGCTGTCCGACGCTCTTACATGCGCGACACTGCGATTGCAGTCCGTCTCGGCGGGCTTTGTCGCGGCCAAATTCAGCGCTACTTTGCTCGGCCGCGCAGGTAGGGCAACGCTTGGTTTGCGGCATGGTGAGATGCTCCTGAAACTAAGCAAGGGCGTCCATTAAGACGCCCTTGCTCGCTAACGCACGATGATGGGCCGTGCAAGGCTCGAACTTGCGACCCGCTGATTAAGAGTCAGCTGCTCTACCAACTGAGCTAACGGCCCGTGCGGGTGAGGGGCAATTATACGGAGCGGCAACGAAGTGTCAAATGGACGTGGGCGGGCGACGCGGCTGATCTGCGCCCCGCATGTCGGGCGCGCTCATCTTGGCAAGGTCAGCGGGCCCCGCGCGGTTGGTGCGGGCCGGGGCCGATGGTTCGCCGTGCGTTCAGCGCGTGGTCAGCCCGGCCGGGAGTTGTCTGTCAATGACGGGGCGGGCGGGCGCGTTGGCCAGTTCCGCGCCCATGAGAAAGACGGTGCGCGCGACTTTTTGCATCTTGTCGTAGTCGATCTTGTCGGGCGAGTCGGTCGGGCGATGATAGTCTTCGTGGACGCCGTCGAAGAAGAAGATGATGGGCACGCCTTTGTGCGCGTAGTTGTAGTGATCCGAGCGGAAGAAGAAGCGGTTCGGATCGTTCGGATCGTCATACTTGTAGTCGAAGCCGAGATTAAGGTAAGCACGGTTGACGCGCGCGCTCAGGTCGCCCAACTGTGTGCTCATCATGCGCGAGCCGATGACATAGACGGCATCGGGGCCGGACAGGTCGCGGTTCGCCGGCACGGTGTCGCCGGCCTGTTTGCTGCGCCCGATCATGTCTATGTTGAGTTGCGCGGCCACCTGTTGGAGCGGCACGGTCGGATGCTCCGTGAAGTAGCGCGAACCCCACAAGCCTTTCTCTTCGCCGCAATGCCAGACGAAGAGGAGCGAGCGGGCGGGGCGCGGCCCCTTGGCGAACGCTTCGGCGATGCTGAGGATGGCAACTGTGCCGGAGCCGTCGTCGTCCGCGCCGTTGCAGATCGTGTCGCCATTAACAGGCATGCACTGGCCGCCGTGCAAAGTGTCGCCTACGTGATCGTAGTGCGCGCCGAACGCGATGTACTCCTGTCTCAGCACGGGGTCTTTGCCTGGTAGCACGCCGACGACGTTCTGCGTAAACTGCTGGTCGGTCGTTACGCTGACCGTAAAATGCAAGACCTTGTTCGCGGCGAGCGCGAAGGACGCCGCGCCTTTGCCCTCCTGCGCTTGCAGCAATGCGTCGGCGCTCGTGGTCTGTTCACCGGCGAAGAGCGCGTCGAGCAGGGCGGGCGTGGCATAGATGGTCGGAAGTTGTTGGGCCGGCATCGTTGTGGCGCGCGGGTCTTCAAAACTTTCGACCATATACGAGCCGCGCTCAAGGTTGCCCTGTCGCCGTAGCAGCCAGTCCGCTGTGTCTTTGACGGACGGGATCATGACCAATCCGCGTGCGCCGTGCAGCCGCGCATATGTGCCCGGATCGGCGTAGTCCTCGCCCTCTTTGCCTTGCAAGTCTGCGCGCCGCAGACCGTTGGGGAAGCCCATGTTGACGATGACGATCTTGTCGCGCACGTCCAAGCCCTCGTATGGGTTCATCTGCTTCGCTTTGATCATGTAGCCCGTGCCGGCATAGACGAGCGCGCCCGCGGCCGCACCCGATTGATTCGCGGGCAGAAAGTCTGTGCCGAACTTGAGCACGCGGTCGCCTAATTCCGCGTGCGTCTGGGCGGCGGCAACTTTGGTGCGTTTGAGGGCGATGCGTTGGAAGTATGAGCCATCGTCGCCGGCCGGTTTGAGGCCCCAGCGTTTGAGGTTGTCGGCGATGTACCTGGCTGTTTCGTCCAGCCCCTTGGAAGGCGTGTCGCGCCCGTCCATCGCGTCGGACGCGACGAAGTGCAGGCGCTCGCTCAAAACTGCGGCCGTGATCCTTTCAGCCGCTTTCAACTCCGCCGGCGGGAGTGGCGCAACCGCCGGCGCAGCCTGTGTCTGGGCGCGAGCGGCCGGCCCCCAGGTGAGCAACAACAGACAGGTCAGCCACAGGCTGAGCAGATTTGATCTACGCATGAATCCTCCGCATGATTGAACTGAGGTGTGCGCGGGTAATGTAGCAGGCAGGTGCGACGTTGACCAAACGGCGCGCACGTGGCGGTCGGCGGTAGCGGCTAACGATAAAAGCACGCCGGCCCGAAGACTGCTCGCGGGCAGCTTCGGGCCGGCGTGGGTGAGCTTCAAGTCGTTCGTGTTTAGCTTGCGGTGTCCGACTTTTGCTGTTGTTGCTGTTGCTTCTCCTGCTGCAAGCGCGTGCCGAGGTCGTCGATCTGTTGCTGGCTCAGTACCGTGCGCGCTTGCTCGAACATCTCGCCTTCTTCTTCCTCGACGTGATGCTCGACGTTGTCCTGCAACTCGGCCAGCGTGTCCGTCCAGTCTTCGTCGTCGGCGGGCATCGTGGCGAGTTGCGCGAGCAGGTCTTTGATCTCCTGATGCTCGTCGTAAGCCTCCTCCGTGATTTCGCGCGTCTCGGCGGCCTGCTTGAGCACCGGATAGAGAATCGTCTCTTCGATGTGCGTGTGAATGTCGAGCGCCTGCTTCAACTGGGTGAAGATTTGCTGCCGCTGGGCGGCTTGCGTCTCGTCGGTGGCTTCAATTTGCTGGAACATGGCGGAAACTTCCGCGTGGTCGTTCTTCAAGAGTGTGAATGCGTCCATAACTGTTCTCCCTGTAGGTTGTTTGCCTTGTACGTTGCGCCCTGCACGCTAATCGAACGCGGACAGGCTTGATAGCGAGAGGAAAAGCAAGCACAGTGCCGCAACGAAAAGCTGCCCGCAGGCTGGCCCTAAGAAATTTATGGATGAGTCTGCGCGCGTTAAAACGAGACACGCGCCGGTGGGCGGCGAGTTTGTGCGCTGGTCGTTTGGCACAACGGAACTGTCTATGCGAGAATTCGCCGCACGCGCCTGTAGCTCAGTGGATAGAGCACCTGCCTCCGGAGCAGGGGGCCGCAAGTTCGAGTCTTGCCAGGCGCATCCAGCACGGCACACCAAGGGCCCAAAGAAGCACTCATCTTCTTTGGGCCCTTGGTGCTTTGTTCTCTTAAATGTGCTTGATGCTTAACTGTGCGCCTGAGCGCTTCGTTAGCGGTTCAATTCCCGCGCCGAAAAGCTCTGCGGTTGCCGGGACTCAACGCGGCCGGTGTGTTCGCGTTGCCGCTTAGTATGCCACGGGCGATGGCTAGTTTCGTCATGATGCGCGGCTCAAGCCGTTGAAACTTGTCGGCCGTCGCCTGCGCCCCGGCAAAATCAAGCCGTGCCAACGTCGCCAACTCCTGCGCGTACTCCGTGATGATCCCGCTCAAAGCCGTGTCGCCCCGAAGCGGCAATTCGTCGTCTTTGAAAAAATTGCCCTCGAAGCCATTGAGCAGCGCGGCGGCATTGAGTAGTTCGTTGAGCTGATTGATGCCCGGCTCCAATACCTCGAAACTGCGTGCCGGTTCCACCCCGGCGTAAGCGTGCGCCACACGCAACTGCGCTGTGAGTTGCTCATAGTTCGCGGCCCGGCGGGTGACAAGGTTACGCGCCTCATCGAGCATCAGTCCGGCCGGCTTCTTATCCTCTTGCTTGACGAGCAGCGCGACGAGTTGGAGCAAGGCCTCGACGCGCTCGTCGTCCGACTGTAAACGGGCGAGCATCTGCTCGGCCTCCTCCGTCTTACCTTGCGCTACCGCGCGCACGATCTGCTGCCGCTCGACGGCCTGTAACACCTGGCTGCGCACGTCGGAATTGAGATGTTCGCTCGCGATCTGGCGCGCACGCTCCGGGTTGCCTTCGTCCACGGCCTTCAGGGCCGCTTGCTGATAGAGCCGGTTCTGCAAACCCGGCGGCGCTTGCCCGGCAGCGTTGAGCATGGCATCTACCGAGCCTTGCTGGGTCAGCACCTTCATCTGCTCGCGGACGGCCGTCTGCTGTTCCATGTTGATACCGGTCGCGCTTAGTTTCTGGCGCACCAACGCCGAGCGCGCCGGTATATACTTATCGATCTGCGGCAGCAACGAGCCGACGCCCATGAGCAGCATCATGCCATTCGCATCGCCACCCTGACCGCCGAAGTTGATCCGTGAGCCGATGCCCGCGTTGCCCCGCGCGCCGCCGCGCTGACCGGCGGCCGTGTTTGGCGACGGTGTACTGCTGAGCGCCGCGCTAACCATCATCTCCAATAGCTCGCGATAAGCCGCTTCGTTTAAGACTTGCGGCGCGCCTTGATTGTTACTTGCGTTGCTGCCCTTCAACGGGTCACTTGTCGCCGGCAGGCGCGGGCCCGGCTGTAACAGCGCGAGACTCAGATTCCGCGCGCTCTGATTAGTGGTTAGATTCTCCGTGCGCAACCCTTTGACTATATCTTCCGTCAACTTCGCGGCCGCATCCTTATCTTTGCTTTGCAACTGCGCGAGCAGATTTAGGAGAGCCGGGGAGTATTGGCCTTTCCCTATTATCTCCTCGGCCTTTAACAAGGCTTGTTTCGGATCGCTCGCGGCCAGTAGCCCCAACAGGCGGAATTCTAACCCGGCGTCCATGTCTGTCCGCCGAGAGTAGGCATTTTGTGCTTGCTCGGGCAGGCGGGTTGCGCGCAGAGTATCAAGCGCCAGACCCGGATCGCGTTGGGCCATGACGGTCAGCAGTTCTTGCCGCAATTGCAAGACGGTGCCAAACTGCTGCCGGTCGTTGTTCTCTAGTCCGCGCACCAACGCGGCGAGTCCGGCCGCCGCTTCGGTAAAGAGACTGCGGGCGCGGGCCTCGTCGCGCGGCCAGAGCATATCCCCGGCCGCGACTTGCACCCGCAGCCGATTCTCCGGCAACCTGAGCGCCTGCGCGTCAGAGATGGTTTGCTCAAGCAGCTTCAAGGCCTGTGCTTCGAGCGCGGCCTGCGCCTTCTGCTGTTCCTCGGTCGTTGGCGCGCTCTGCCCGTTGCTAACTGTCGGGCTGACCGCAGGCTGCGCCGGTGTTTGCGCCATGCTGGTGGCGGCTGCCATTGACAGCCCGACCGCGAGTTTGGTCAAACCAAAAGAAAGACTGCTCCAACTGGCCATAATTTACCTCGTGGCGAAAGAATGCGGGCCGGGCACAAGCAAACTCCGGCGGTGTCTGTGTTTATGACGCGCGCAGAGGGCCGCTGGTTACGGAAAATATGCGTATCCTAACAAGCGCACCGCGCGCTGCCAACTAGATCAAACCACGAAGGCCTGGGACAGCATGAAAAGCTTGTCCACGAAAGCACACGAAGCAACACGAACCAGCACAAACGACAGTTCGTATCGGTTCGTGTGCTTTCGTGGATAAATGTTTTTCGCGTTCTGTGCCATTCTTATGTGCTTCGATTTAGAGCGGGGGGCGATTGCGCTCCCGGCCCGAAGCAATTTCATTCAGCGGTCTCATTCATTGGCCCACAGTATAAACTCGGAAAGGACTAATCAGCCGCAACCATTATGCTCATCGTCAACCGGCAACACGCCGCCATCATACACACGCCGCACGGGTCGGAGATCCGCCCGCTGATTGATCGCACCACCTCAGACATCGAGTTGTGCAGTCTGGCCGAGGAAGTTCTGCCGCCGGGCGCGACCGTCGGGCGGCATCATCATCTGGCGACGGAAGAGGTCTATTACCTCTTGAGCGGCACAGGGCACATGACCGTCGGCGACGAAGAGCGCGTCGTCGCGGCCGGCGATGCCATCTACATTCCGCGCCACACGACGCACACGCTGACCAACACCGGCACAGTGCCCATCATCCTGCTGCTCGTCTGCGGCCCCGCCTATGAACGCGCCGATCATCTGCTGGAATAAAAGCTGATGGTTTTGCAAACCCGCGCGCGTTCATCGTATCTTGCGGCGACGGGCGCAGGCCCGCACATTTCGCTATGACCCACAGCCAGCTATTCACGCAGGTCACGGACTGCCTCAAACTCGAAGCCGCAGCCATCGCGCAGACGGCCGCGCGTTTGCAACCGCCGGAAGTTGAGCGCGCGCTAACTTTGCTGCGCGATTGTCGCGGCAAAGTCGTCGTCGTCGGCGTCGGTAAGTCGGGCAACGTCGCGCAGAAGATCGCGGCGACCATGACCAGCACCGGCACGCTCGCCGTCTTTCTGCATCCGTCGGACGCCCTGCATGGCGGTCTCGGCATCGTCACCACGGACGACGTGGTCTTGGTCATCAGCCACAGCGGCGAGACGGACGAAATCCTCGCGATGCTGCCATACCTGAAACATCGGCGCGTGCCCATCGTCGCCATCATCGGCAATTTGCGCTCGACGCTCGCCGCCCGCGCAGACGTGGCGCTCGATGCCTCGGTCGAACGGGAAGCTTGTCCGCTCGGGCTCGCGCCGACCACTAGCACCACGGTGGCGCTCGCCATCGGTGATGCGCTCGCCGTCACGTTGATGCAGTGTCAGGCACTCACGCCCGAAGCGTTCGCCCTGAACCATCCGGCGGGGCGACTCGGCAAGCGCCTGATGCTTCGCGTTAGCGACGTGATGCACGGCGGCGCGGAGAATCCAATCGTCGCCCCGGAAGCTGCGTTGCTCACAGTTGTGCAGGCGATCAGTCGCGGCGGTTTAGGCGCGGTCAACGTCGTGACCGCAGCGGGCCGGCTCGCCGGTGTCATCACCGATGGCGACTTGCGCCGCGCGCTCGAACGCGGCGCATTGGCCGACCTCGCGCATTTGACGAGCGCGGCGATCATGACCGGCATGCCCGTCACGACGACGCCGGACACGCTCGCCTACGCGGCGCTGCGGCTGATGGAAGATCGCCCGTCGCAAATCTCCGTCCTGCCCGTCGTAGACGAGGGCGGCGTATGCGTCGGCCTGCTCCGGTTGCACGACATTGTGCGCAGCGGATTATGAGGCGTGAGCGAAGTTACAAAGTGAGAGGTGAAGATGAGAAGTCAACTGGCGCGCATGTTCTGCGCGCTCGTGTTTGTTGCCGCCACGCTCCCCACCGCGCAAGCCACCCTACCTACTAAAGCCACGCAGCCGCGCGCGGCGAAACCGATCCCGGCGGGCGAGGTCGTGGTCGTGCTGCCCGAACGCCTCTTCAACGCGCTGCTCGAAGCACTGTTCACGTTGCCACAGCCCCCAACCTTCCCACTCGCGCGCGGTGGCCAAAACAATGAAGCTACCGACAACAAGCGCGGCGCGTGCGCAAGCGAGATCACGTTGGTGCGCGAACAGTCTGGCACGCGCACGGGCGTCGCGTTCCGCGCCGGCCAGATCGTCGCGCCGGTCGCATTCAAAGGCACATACAGCGCGCCCGTCGTCGGCTGTTTGCAATTTCAAGGTTGGGCGGACACGACGCTCGCCCTCTCGTTCGACCAGACGAAGCAGACGCTCGTCGCCCGCGCCGTCGTGCGCGAAGTGCATTTAAGCAAAGTGCCCGCGCTCTTCAACAACGGCATCACGGGCTTGGTGCAAGACGCGCTCGACGCACGCATCAATCCCATCGACATCCTGCGCGCCGAGCAACTCTCGCTGCGCCTGCCGCTCACGAAACTAGCCACCGGCGGCACGCTCCGCCTGCACGCCAAAGAGGTGCGCCACGAGATCACGCAAGGCGAGTTGCGCGTGCATGTTGTTTATGAATTCGTGCGTGAAGAGTGACGCCTAAGGCTGGTTCAGTCCGAAGCGCCGCAGGACTCGGCTCTTCTGATAAACAAAATAAGGATGGCGCATGCGCAGCAGGCTGCGCGCCGAGTACCACCAGAAATTAAGGGAGATGGACGGCGTGAGCGAGCGTGCATGATGCCACCAACGCACGGGGATGAAGAGCATCTCACCTGGTTCGATAGTCACCTCTAACGGCGTCGCGCCTTTGTAGCGGGGGAAACGTGCGTAGTCAGGCTCCTCTATGTCCACCGGGCTGTAGTTCACGTGCCCCAGTCTGAGGCACGGGTAGTAGAGACATCCGGACTGCTCCGGCGGGATGAGCGTGAGCCGCTTGCGCCCGAAGACTTGCACCAGCAAATTGTCGGCCCCGTCGAAGTGGATGGGCGTGACGGTTTGCGCCGGCCCCATCCAGAGCGTCGGCGCTTTTTGCAAGCGCCGCCTGAGTGCCGCCGGCAGGTACGAGGGGATGTGCATGTAAGGATCGAGCGAGCGCACATCCGCGCTGAGTTGTGGCAACTCGTTGAAGATGCGGAACTGTGTGATGTAATTGCGCGCGCCGTCCCCGGTCGCCTGCATGCCGGCGACGAAGTCGCCGAGGCGCGTCCATTGGCGCTTGCGCTGGCGGTAATAATCGGCCGGGTCGTTAGTGGCCTTATCACTCGCCCATGTGGTGTAGAGCACGCGCGCGTCCGCGAAAGTTGCGCCGAGGTAGGCGGGACTCCAACGCGCCAGCGCCGGCCATTGCTCGGCGACGCCGCTGATCACGACGGGCCGATTGCGCCGCACAAAATCGCGCTGGAAAATTTCCGGGCTTAGCTGTGCTACGCGTTCAATGGCCGGCAACGTGCTGCGCATATTCAATCACTGCAAGCCGCTCAGTTGGCGATCAACTGTGCGGCGACGGGCAGGTCAACCACTTCCCACGCCGCATAGTCGGAGCAACTCTAGCCCGGCCCGCCCGACGTTCGTTCCAGCGTAGCCCGATCCCAGTGGGCGAGCGTTGCCCCCGCCTCATAAGTGCTTTGCATGAACTCCAATAGTGCGTCGGCCGGCGCATCAGCTTGACGCACGTCTTCGTAGCGGAGGATGAATTCTTTCAACTCCTGACTATAGAAACCCGCTGGCGGGTGAATCTTGGCCGCGCTCAAATCCGGCGGGGCCGGCGCGGTGTAAGAGTAGAACGCGGGCGCTTGCAGGGGTGAGCCGCCGCCGGGCCAGAAACCGTGGCTGATGACTTCGTGCGAATATGCCTCGCGGGTGATGGCATCCGCGTCCGGCTGCGTTGGCGCAGGCCGCCCGGAAAAGCGGGTCACGGCCAGATCGAAGCTGCCCCAGAAAAAATGTACGGGGCTGACCTTCCCGATAAAACGCGCCCGAAATTCCTCAAAGACGCGGGCCGTTTGCGCCAGGATAAGCCAGAAACGATGCGCATATTCCGCATCGTAAGCCGCGTGCTGCCGATCCTGCTCGAACGGAATTGGGGCCGGCACTTCCACCGGGGTCGTCCAGATGCGCACTTCGATGTCCAACGCGCGCAACGCGGCCAGCAACTCGTGATAAAAATCCGCCACCGAGCAGGGCACAAGGGCGAGCGTGCGGCCTGAGCCATCGCTGCACGTGATGTCGAGTTGATGCGCGATAAAGTCGAACTCGATCTCGAAAGTGCGATGCTTATACGGCATGGCCGTGGTCGTAAGACCACGCACGGTCACATACAGCGGCACGTTCCACCAATGATTAGTCAATGGCGTCTGCGCGAGGCGTATCTTACCCACGATCTGCGTCCACATATGCAGCGTGGCATAGGTGTCCTGCCATGCGGCGAGGGGCAGGCTGGGCCAAAGCTCGGTGTTTGCAAGCGGAAGTTTTGAACTAGGTGCGCTCATTGATAGCTCCATCCAGCGTGACAACATAAGGGAAATGCCTTTCCATAGGGCCTACCCATTTTGTTTCTGTCCTTGATTAGACCTCTTGCAAAAGTCGGGTTTGTTGCAGATGTCACCCGCTAAATCATTGGCTTTTGCACTCGGTCAAGCTGACTTTTGCAAGAGGTCTATTAGCGGGCCGACTCGTTGTGGACTAGACCGCCGCCCGCCGGGCCGCCACCGGCATGTCCACCACTTCCCACGCCGTATCATCGCGCAGCAGTTTCGTCATCAACATTGCGTGGAAGATGTGCCCGCTGCGTTCGGCGCGGACGCGGCCGAGGAGCGGCATGCCGAGCAGGGCGAGGTCGCCGATGATGTCGAGAATTTTGTGCCGCACGAACTCGTCGCGCATGCGCAGCGGTTGTTCGTTCAACATACCGTCGGGTGTGAGCACGATGGCATTATCAATCGAACCGCCGCGAATTAGATTTGCGCGCCGCAATGCTTCAATCTCGTCGGTGAAGCCGAAGGTGCGGGCCGACGCGATCTCGCGGTTAAAGCCGACGGGGTCAAACGCATCAAAGCGCAATCGTTGCGTGCCGATTAGGGGGTGCGCGAAATCGATCAGGCAATCGATTTCATAACCTTCGTGCGGCTCGACGCTGATGCGCCGCGCGCCTTCGCCGACCGCGATCTTTTTCCGCACCCGCAATGCGCGCCGCGCCGCCGGTTGCGCAACCACGCCGACGCGCTCGATCAACTCCGTGAACGGCTCGGCCGAGCCATCCATAATCGGCACTTCCAGATTGTCCACTTCGATATAGACGTTATCCACGCCGCCGCCGCAGAGGGCCGCCAACAGATGCTCGACGGTGGCGAGCGAGACGCCCGTGTGCATGAGCGTCGTCGCATAACTTGAATGCGCGACGCATTCGACCGTCGCGGGCAACTCGAAGTTGTCGAGGTCTGTGCGGACGAAGATGTAACCGGTGTCGGGCGGCGCGGGGCACAGGCGCACGTGGACAGGCACGCCCGTGTGCAGACCCAAGCCGCTCGTCGCCGCGGCGCTCGCTAGTGTGGTCTGTCTGATCAACTGGAGGCGCGATCCTCTCGGTGCGGGGCCTGCCCTGTGGCGTGGCCGGTCTAATTGGAACACGAATACTTGAGCAACGACTATGCCGCGCTGGTAGATAGGCGGAAGAGGCGGAACAAGTTGCGATTTGATGCTGGCGGCACCAGTTACCGCACGCTAGCTGTTGCGCTACGGCCACGTTCGGATCGTTAGTTGCGGCGCGCACGCCACACTCGCTGATTAGCGGCGCGGGCGCGGCCGGCGCGGGTTTGCTGGCCCGTGCTGTTGTCGTATGAACTCGATGTTACAGAATGATCTGTCTGGATTGACAGCGCGCGGAACGTTTCATTAGGATGAGCCGCAATTTAGTTTTGCCCTCGCAGCGCTTTCAATATAAGTCCTTCGCACGTAAGCCAACGCCGCGCTGACTTAAATCGAGTTGGCCGGCGCAACCCGTCAGGCCAGGTTGTATGTGCCCCAAGGTCTCACAATGTTCGGTCGGCAGCATGCTGTAACAGATTCCGCGCGAGGAGTTAATGATGCGTCACTACCCTTTTCGATTCGCGGCGACGATTGTCGTCAATCTTTTCCTCTGTCTGAGTTGCGCTTTCATCGGCCCGCCCGTCGCCCGCGCGCAGTCGCAGATCACGACCGCCGTCGTGCAGGGCCGTATCACAGATGAGCAAGACGCCAGCGTGCCCGGCGCGAGTGTGGAGGTGACGAATCTCGACACCAACGCGAGCCAGACGTTCGTCACGAACGACGACGGCCGGTTCGCCTTTCTGCAACTGCCGCCCGCGCGCTACACGTTGACCGTCGCGAAAACCGGCTTCGCCACGCTCGTGCAAGAAGCGTTCCCGCTCACGGTCGGGCAAGCCGTCACGCTCAATTTGAGCATGAAGGTGTCGGCGCTCAACGAGCGCGTGACGATTGCGGCCATCCCGACCGTCGATACCAACCAGACCGAACTGAGTACGACCATCAACGAGCGGTCGGTCGCCAACCTGCCCGTCCTAGGGCGCAAATTTGAAGACCTGTTGACGCTCACGCCCGGCGTCAGCATCGTGCAGGGGCCGGACGGCGATGAGATTAGTTTCGCGGGCCAGCGCGGCGTCTTCAATAACGTCAGCCTCGATGGCGGCGACTACAACAACGGCTTCTTCGGCGAACAGTCCGGCGGGCAACGCGCGGCCATCGACGTGCCGCTCGACGCCGTGCAGGAGTTTCAAGTCGTCGCGACGGGCGCAAGCGCCGAGTTCGGGCGCACGGCCGGCGGCGTCGTCAACGTCGTCATCAAATCGGGCACGAACGAAGTCCACGGCGGGCTGTTCCACTTCCAACGGCTCGAAGCGCTGACCGCCAACACGTCCGACGGCCGGCCGCTCAAAGACTTTCGCCGCGAACAGTTCGGCGGCAACATTGGCGGCCCGCTCAAGCGCGACAAAGCATTTTACTTCGTGGCCTTCGAGCAAATCTTCGAGACGCTGACGCGCGCCAACCTGAGCGAACAGGTCGGGCCGACACCTTGTCCCGTCACCACGCCGACCATCCAGGCGAACGAAACGTTGATCGGCGGCAACACCGATTGCCAGCGCCTCGCGCTGCTGAGCTTCATTCGCACCACGCGTCAGCAAGAGGAAGGCTTGCCTGTCAAACGCCCGATCAGAAATTCCGCGCTGCTCGGCAAGATCGATTGGAACTTGACCAACAATCAAAAGCTCACGCTCTCGCACGCCTTCGACTATTCACGCAACACAAACCAGACGTTCGACGTGGCCACCTACGGCAATTCGGCCAACGGCGTCGAAGGGCCGTCGAAGATCAACACCTTCAATCTGAACCTCTTCAGCACGCTCTCGCCCACGAAGGTGAACGAGTTTCACTTCACCTACGGCCGCGAAGTGCGTCCGCGCGCCGCCGTCTCGTCAAACATTCCGGCGGACACGGGCATCGGGTTCGACCCCGCGTTCCGCTTTGGCCATCCCTTCTTCCTGCAACCGAATGTTGACGAGACATTCTGGCGGGCGCAGTTTCGCAACAACCTCTCCATCGTCTCCGGCGCGCACACTGTCAAGGTCGGCGGCGAGTGGATACACAGCGTCAACTCGCAAGTCTTTCGCGGCTTCTTCCAGGGCCGCTATCTCTTCAGCAGCGTGACCGGCTTCCTCCGTTACGCTTCACCGGCCGCACCGGGCGGCTTCGGGCCGCGCACGGTGACTTGCTCCAACGGCGCTTACGTCACCGCGCCCACGCCCTGTCCCGCCGGCACAACGCTCGCCGGCGGCCCGCTCCTCTTCTATCTACAGAACGGCATTC
>JBBQGM010000022.1:0-55016 GCA_038322995.1 Pyrinomonadales bacterium | reverse complement strand
ACCATGCGCGCTTGCGCTTCCGCGTCGGCGCAGTGTAGCGGCGCATCGTCGGGAATAGAAATAATTTCATCCCACGCGATTTCAAGCGGCGCGGCGGGGATGCCGCCGAGTTGGAGGACATGGCTGGCTATTTCAATATCGAAGGCATTGAGCAACTGTTTAGCGAGTGCGCCGCAGGCGACGCGGGCGGCGGTTTCGCGTGCAGAGGCGCGTTCGAGTATGTTGCGTAGATCGCGTGCGCCGTATTTCTGGCCGCCCGCTAAATCGGCGTGGCCGGGACGCGGGCGTTTGAGGCGGCGCGATTTCTCCGGCGGCACATCAACAAATTCGCTCGCCATCACATCCGTCCAATTCTTCCAATCCTTATTTTCTATCTGTAACGTGACGGGCGAACCGATCGTTAAGCCGTGACGCACGCCGCTTAAAATCTCCGCGCGATCCTGCTCGATCTTCATGCGCCCGCCGCGCCCGTAGCCCCACTGTCGCCGCGCCAACTCGCGGTCGATCAATGCGCCATCGACCGGCAGACCAGCCGGCAATCCTTCAATGGTTGCGACCAACGCGCGCCCGTGCGACTCGCCTGCCGTGGTGAAACGAAGCATTGTTTGCTGTTTGCTGTTACCTGAAAGCTAATCGCTAGTGGCTAATAGCTCTTCCCCAAAGATATTCCCGCGGCCCAAGATGCCGGCCGGATCGAAGGCGCGTTTGAGCGCGGCCATCTCGCGCAAGGCTTGTTCGCCGTAGAGCAGGCGCAGGTACTCGCGTTTGAGTTTGCCGACGCCGTGCTCGGCCGAGACCGTGCCGCCGTGCGCGATGGCGCGGGCGATGAACTGACCGTAGAGCGCACGCGCCTGCGCTGCCTCCGCGTCGTCGCGCGGCAACATATTGACGTGGACGTGATTGTCGCCGATGTGGCCGAAGATGACGTACTGCAAGCGGCTCGCGCGCAGCGATTCTTTGTAGTAGCTCAGCATGTCGGCGAACGCCTCATCCGGCACGGCCATATCGGTCGAGACTTTGCGCTGGCCGTGGCGCGTCAGCCATTCATTAACTAAGACAGGCAGCCGGTGGCGAAATTCGCGCAAACGCGCTTGATCTTTTTCGTCAACCGCAAACCAGGATTCATCAAGCAACGCATGATGCGCTTCACACAAGGCGAGCCAACCGCTCAGCAGTTCGTCTTCGGTCGCCGCCGTCGTCTCCTGCTCGAAGAAGAGCGCGCCCTGTGCGCCGATGGGGACGCGCGGCTCGTGCGCGCGCAGAAAGTTCAACGCCTCGTCGTCGAAATACTCAAGCGCCCGCGCGTCAAGCTCGCCGGTTTGCATAGCGGCGCGTGCGCCTAATGAAAGCTCCCGTGCGGCGCGCATGAAGGCGAGCAGGTCTGCTTCCCGCGCGAAGAACACGACACCGCTCAACACACCCTCAGGCTTTGGCAATAGTGTCGTTTCAATTTCGGTGATGACGCCAAGCGTGCCCTCGCTGCCGATGAAGAGGTCGAGCGCGTCCATCGCTGGCGCGACGTAATAGCCGGCGACGTGCTTGCGTGTGCGCGGCATTTGATAAGTGGGCAGTGGCGCGGTGATGCCCCGGCCGCTGGCGAGCGGGATGCGGATGTGCCCATCGGCGGCGCGGATGTCGCCGCGTCTCAGATCGAGCACATCGCCGGTGGCTAGCGCGAGTTTGAGCCGGCGGATATAAGCGCGCGTGGGGCCATATTTGAACGTGCGCGCACCGGAAGCGTTCGTTGCCACCGTGCCGCCCATGTAGCAACTCCACTCGGTCGGATCAGGCGGATAGAACAGACCGCGTGCTTCGACCGCGCGCCGGAAATCCGCGAGTGTGACGCCCGCTTCAGCAGTTGCGTGCCCGCCCGTCGCAGTTGTCTTGATCTCATCGATCCGGTTGAGCTTATCCGTCGCCAACACGATGCCACCGAGCGGCACACGTCCGCCAACGACGCCCGTGCCTGCGCCGGCCACGGTTACGGCTGTGCCCGTCCGCGTGGCCTCTACTAACAGACTAGCGCAGTCTGCCGCGCCCGTGGGAAAGACGACGCGCGCGGCGTGCCCACCCGCCAAGTTACTAGCGTCGGCAAGATACGATTGCAGCGCGTCAGACGACCCATTCATCACTGGCGAATGCCGGCTCATATCATCGTTAGCTCGCGTTCACGTAGATACTTGATGCGGTCGCGCAGTTCAACGGCGCACCCCTTGACAGATTCAAAGTAGAGCGACGAAACCTTCTTGTACAAAATAGTGATCATGCGTCAGCACGTTGGTTAGTCCACGCCCACGCATAGCGTGCATGGAGATACAGTCAGTCAAGCTATAGCCTTTGTCGAGTCTTGCTTCAAAGAGCGCGAGGCCCGCTAAAAAGGCAGCGCGCGTTTGAGCTAAAACTTCAACCTGTGGATCATTGAGGACGCGGCGGACAATGCGCCCCACTGCTTGCCGCATTTCGGGTCCGTAGTTTGAGAAGTAATTCAGCAGCTCAATCAGCACCGGCTCGGTAGTTAGCAGTTTAGTGTTATTTATAGCGGCGCTGATCTCTGTGGCCCGCTGATGCCATTGATCGTGCGGGTCAATGCGGGCGATCCAGTAGTGCGGGTCAATGCGGGCGATCCAGTAGAAAGTATCTACGAAAACAGCGCTCACGACTCGCGCGCCACTTTCCTGGGTGAGCCGTAGAGGTAATGATCATGCTGTTCCGCGCCGTCCGCTGGTAACTGGCCTAAGACTTCAGCCGGGACGCCGCGCATGATTTCATCGATCACTTCCCAGATCGAGCCGTTAGCTGTTTCCTCTGCCGAGTGCTGGTTTGTGTCGGCTGTATCTTTCTCCGGTTCGATAACCTTTGCCATAAAGCGCCCCCTTCCGTACGGCAGATTGTCGCACACCCATGCTGATCACGTCATCGTCAGTTCGCGCTCGCGCAGATACTTAATGCGGTCGCGCAGTTCGGCGGCGCGCTCGAACTCCATGGCTTTGGCGGCGAAGCGCATCTCGGCTTCGAGGCGGGCGATAGTGCCGTTGATTTTGTCGCGCGAGTAGTCTTCAAAGGCTTCAAGCTCAAGCGGGACTTTGAAGTAGTCGGCCTCGTAAGCGGTGACGAGTGTGGACTCGATGGACTTGATGATCGTCTGCGGCGTGATGCCATGCTCGTGGTTGTACTCCTGTTGAATCAAGCGCCGGCGGTTTGTCTCGTCAAGGGCGCGCTTCATCGAGTCGGTAATTTTATCCGCGTAGAGAATCGCTTTGCCGCTGGCGTGACGGGCGGCGCGACCGATGGTTTGAATCAGCGAGGTCTCGGAGCGCAGGAAGCCTTCCTTGTCGGCGTCGAGGATGGCGACGAGCGAGACTTCAGGCAGGTCGAGACCTTCGCGCAGGAGGTTGATGCCGACCAGCACGTCGAACTCGCCGCGGCGCAGGTCGCGCAGGATTTTGATCCGCTCCAACGTCTCGATGTCCGAATGCAGATAGCGGACGCGCACGCCGACCTCGGCGAAATAGTCGGTTAAATCCTCCGACATCTTTTTCGTCAGCGTCGTCACCAGCACGCGCTCGTTGCGCTCGGCCCTTACGCGACACTCTTCGAGCAGATCGTCGATCTGCCCTTTCACCGGGCGCACGTCCACCATCGGGTCGGTCAACCCCGTTGGGCGGATCAATTGCTCGACGTGCTCGCCGCCGGTCTTCGTCAACTCGTAGGGGCCGGGCGTGGCGGAGACGTAGATCGTCTGCCCGACGCGCGCTTCAAACTCGGTGAAGTTGAGCGGGCGATTGTCCATCGCACTCGGCAAGCGGAAGCCGTATTCGACGAGCGTGCGTTTGCGCGACTGGTCGCCGTTGAACATGCCGCGCACCTGTGGCACGGTCTGGTGCGATTCATCGATCACGACAATCGTGTCGCGCTGGAGATAATCGAGCAGCGTCGGCGGCGGCGAACCGGGCGGCTTGCCCGTCAGGTGGCGCGAATAATTTTCGATGCCGCGACAAAATCCCATCTCCTTGATCATTTCCAGATCGTACATCGTGCGCTGGTGCAGACGTTGCGCTTCGACCAACTTCCCTTCCTGAATCAACTTCGGCTCCCACCAATCAAGCTCCTCGCGGATCGTCTTGAGCGCCCGCTTGACCATGGATTTCGGCATGACGTAGTGCGTCTTAGGATAAATCGGCAGCCGCGCCGTGTGTTTGTGCAAGACCTCGCCGAGCAGCGGATCGATGGTGGAGACCGCATCGATCTCGTCGCCCCATAACTCGATGCGATAAGCCTGATCCTGATAACTCGGATAGACCTCGACGATGTCGCCGCGCACACGGAAACTACCACGCTCAAATTCGATGTCCGAGCGTTCGTACTGCAACTCGACGAGCCGTTGCAGCAAGGCGTCGCGCGTGAGCTTCATGCCCGCCTCGACGAAGAGCAGCATGTCGTAGTAAGCGTCCGGGTCGCCCAGGCCGTAGATGCACGAGACGGAGGCGACCACGATCACGTCGCGCCGCTCGAACAACGCGCGGGTGGCCGAGAGTCGCAGCCGATCAATCTCTTCGTTGATCGTCGCCTCTTTCTCGATATACATGTCCGCCGCCGGCACGTAAGCTTCGGGCTGGTAATAATCGTAATAAGAGACGAAATACTCGACGGCGTTCTCCGGAAAGAACGTCTTGAACTCCTGATAAAGCTGCGCGGCCAGCGTCTTGTTGTGTGCGATGACGAGCGCGGGCCGCTGCGTGCGCTCAATGACGGTGGCGACCGAGAAGGTCTTGCCGCTGCCCGTGATGCCAAGCAGCACTTGATGCTGCGCGCCTTCATCAAGGCCGCGCACGAGCGCGTCAATCGCCTGCGGCTGATCGCCTTGCGGCGTGAATTCGGAGCGTAGTTGAAATTTCATGATGACAAATGAAAAGTGACGGGAGGCAGGTATTTTAACCTGTCACCCGTCACCTGTCACTTGGCCTGGTTTTATGTAGTCTGCTGCGGCTGGCTGCTGATCTGGTAGATGGCTTCCATGACGGCGGAGCGCACTTCGGTGGGCAGCGAGCCACGCACGGCCAAGCGGCGGAACGAGGGCAGAATTTCGTGCTGCCCGCTGAGGGCCAACAGTTTCACGACCGCCAGCCGCACTTCACTATCAGGGTGCGTCTCGATAGAGTGGATAAGCGGCGCGGTCTCGCCCGCTTTGGCCATGAGGAACAGGAGCGAGAAGGCGTCGTAAGTTTTGTCGCGGCTCTCGCCGGTCAGGTTGCTGACCGCTTCATCGGCCAGACCCGATGAAGAGATGGCCGCGCCAATGTGCCGGCGACGTTCGGGGTCGGCTTCGCGCAGGGCCCGCGTGAACGAGTCGGCGCGGTCGTCGGCCAGACTGTAAAGCGCGCGGGCCGCCGCTTCGCGTACTTCCGGCGCGTGGTCGTCGAAGGCGGTGCAGATTTGCTGAAACGCTTCGTCGGTGTTGAGTTGCGCGAGTGCCAGCACGGAGGCGGCGCGCTCGCCGGCATCATCGCTTTCCAGCCGCAGTTGGATCGCCTTCGGGATGATCGACAGCCGTTCCTCTTCCGCGCCCGCGAGATCAAGTTCCTTGCCCGCGCCAACAGCCGGCGCGGCGGCAACCGCTGCTGCAATCGGCTCCGCGGTCAGCCGCTCAAGTTCCCTGGTTGTTTCGTCGCCTGTGGTCGTTGCGCCCACCTCGGTAGGCATAGACCAGGCAGCGGGCGTGTGTTCTTCGACCTCGGTGTCGAATGCGCCGCGCGCTGTTGATGTAGGTGCGTTGGCTGTGGCTGGCCCGGCGGCTGACTTGTGCTCGTCAACCTCAATATCAAACCAATCGTCCGCGGCCGGCGCGCTCGGCGTCATGACGAACTCGGTGATGTCTTTCGTCTCTTCAGTCGCCGCCATTTCCTGTGCCGCAAGCTGCTCGGTTAACGTCGGTGCGGTCAGCGTGAACGCACCTTCGTGCGGTGCGGGTGGCGCATCAAGCTCGACCGGGGCCGGAGCAACTTCATCCAGCATGAGCGCCGGTGCCGTCTCCACACTCTCGACCGGCACCGCGCCGACTACAGGTGCTACGACCGAAGTCGCCGACTCTATGCCGAACGGCGTTGCTGGCTCGTCGGCCGCATCAGTCGTATCCGCGCCCGGCGCAATTTCAGGTGCGGCCGGTTCGGTCGTGGGCCACGCAATGTCATCGAACTTAACCACTTCCGGCGTAACTTGGGCCGGCGCGAATGCGTCCAGCGCCACCGGCGGGGCCGTATTTACTGTTTCTTCAATCGTTGTTTCTGCCAGCGCCGATTCTGGTTCGATCTCCGGTGCTTCGACCGCAAGTGTCGCCGCGAGCGCAGAGCTTTCAGCCAGCATTGCCGAAACTGCGGGCGCACTCTCAAGCTCAGGCGGAGGTTGGACTATCTCGGCCGTTTCGTCAGATACGATTACTGGCGCGGGCGCGCGTTCCTCCGATGTGCTCACAACCGCGGGCAATTCGACCTCGACAGACTCACCCGGCGCAGCGATGTGCGCAGATTCGTATGCGGCCGTGACTGGCTCGGCCTCTGCCGTAACGGGCACGCGCTCCTGCGTCGTCTCGTCGAACGCAAGCGCGGTCTCGTCCGGCATAGCTTCGGCCGCAGGCTCAGCGAGTTCAACCGCAGGCTCAGGCGCGGCCTCAATCACCGGCGCAAACGCTATCGGCTCGACTGCCGGAGGCTCGTCGGCCGCAAGCTCGACTGCCGCAGACTCGATTGCCTGCGACTCCGCCGCCGGCATGGTCGGCGTCTCTAGCGGGGCGGCGACGGCACAGGCTTCGATGGCCGTCTGTATGAGACTGCGCGGGATAGTGCGTGCGGTCTCGCGCCAGCGTAACGCTTCAAGCGGACTGACCGCCGCCGGGTCTTGCAACTCGGTCAAGGCTTCGACGCTCGCGCGCCGCACTTCGGCGGCCGGGTCTTCGAGCGCGGCAAAGAGATGGGCCGTCGCCGCGCGGTCGCCGACCAGACCGAGTGTGCGCGCGGCAGAGGCGCGTTGCTCCGGCGCTTCAGCCGTGCGCAGGTCGCGCGCTACGTCGGCGAAATAGCCATGCTTGACGAAGCCAGCACGGGCGCGCTCGATGCGATCACTTTCGCTTTCGGTCGCAAGGGCCGTCATCAATTCCGACGCGACGACTCGCCGTAGGCCTGCGTCCTGCGTGCCGATCACGGCCTCGTCATAAACCTCGCCGGCCAATAATTTCCTCATCTCCTCGGTCGCAGGCTCCGCGTTAGCAACAACTGGCGCGGACTCGGCCGTCAATGCGCCCGCGCCCACCGCGACAAGCGCGCCGGTGGCGATGGTCGCGGCGGTCATATCCGGTTCAACTGTAGCCGGCGCGCTGCTCGCTTCCGTCTCTACCGCTGCCGTTTTCGCCGCTACCAACTCGGCAGCCTTTGCGGCCGCTGCGGCTTCGCGTTTCTGGGCGGCGCGCTTTGCCTTCTTGGACTTGGGCGGCGTCACACTCTTCGTCACCGGCGCGGCCACGACAGGCGGCGCAGCAGCCTTAGTTGGTGCGGGCGCAACAGGCGGCGTGACGCTAACGGGCGGCGTGACGATGACGGGCGGGGGGACAACGACCGGCGGCGTGCTGGCGGCGGCGGTCGTCGCCACCGGCACAGTTTCTTTGGCCGTGAGTGCGCGCTTGGGCGTCTCTTGCTGCCAAGCTGGTTCGCCCACAGCCGCTAACGCTTCGCGCTGTTCCGTGCCGCGCGTGAAGACGAAAAGACCAAGCCCGGCGAGCAAGATCAGCGCGATGAGGAGCAACGGCCAGTTGCGCAAGACGGTCGTGCCTAAGGCGACTGAGGTGGCCGGGGCGGGTGCGTTCGTCGTCGTGATGGGCCCGGCCGGCGGTGGTTGTAGTTGCGCGATCTGTTGCGGCGTCGCGGCGGGCGTACTCAGCGATGTGACCGACGGCGACGGCACAGCAACGACGGTCGGCGACGCTTGGGCTATGGTCGGCGGCGTGCTGAGCGGGGTGGGGATAACACCCGGCGGCAGATTGCCGACTGTTGGCGTCGGTTTGTTGGTGTCGGGTGTCGGGCGCGCGGCCGGTGTCGCGGTCGGCGTGCCCGCAAGTTCGACGGGCGTGCGCGTCGGTTGGGCGCGCGGTTCAGGCGTAGGCTGCGCGGGCGGCCGATTCGTGTTCTGCGTCGCCGTTTGCGCGCCGACATCGGCGGCGTTGAACTGTACGACAAGTTTGTTGAAGCGTTGATCCACACGCGCCGTTGCGCCCGGTTGCAGTTTGAACGACATGATTACGTCCTGCCCACGACGGGACACTTGCGCGCCCTCGAAACCGCGCCCGCGCACATTGCCGACGCCCTTCGCGTTGGCCTGCGGGATGACGACGTAGAAGCGGTCGCCGCTGCGATAGGCTGAATAGTCGTTGAGCGCGCCGTCGGAGGTGATCGTCACCTTCGCGCCGTTGGGGCCGTCGCTGCTCGACATGCCGGCGATGTTTTTGGCGGGTGCTTTCGTGCCCGGCGCAGGGTTGTCGTTCTGTTGTGCGTGGGCGGCAAACGCGCACGCACAGACGACAAGCACGAGGGCGCAGGCGTGCTGTAAGCGTTGAGTCAGGGGCATGGTGTTTTGCTGGCGCATTACTGTGTCACGAGGCTTGATCGGCGCGTGGCCGGACGGGCGCATTATGCAATAGCCTCTACCCTCTAGTCTAGAGAGTCTGGAGAGTCTGGAGTCGAAAGCGGTTTGTCTTTTACTCCGCACTCTCCAGACTCTGTGGACTCTTTTTATTCAACCATCGCATGGTCGTCGCGGTAGATCGCTTCGAGGATGGCGTTGCGCAGCTTTTCGGGGGTGCCGTCGCCGAGCGCGACGTGGCGCAGGCGTTTGACAGTCTCCGTCTGGCCCTGCAAAGCGAGCAGGCGCGCCGCCGCTAACCGCGTGTGCAATTCGCCCGGTCGTTCCACGGCCGCGAAAATCGTCTCTGCCTCGCCGCCTTTGAGGACGAGCGTCAAGAGCGAGAAGGCTTCATAAGCCTGCCGCCGATCCTCGCTCGCCAATCTGCCCAACGCTTGCGTCGCCAGACCCGCCGAGACACAGGCGTGCGCGACCCGCCGCATCGTCTCTTCATCGCTCGCCTCGATCACACGCACGTAAGCATCGGCGCGATCAAAGCTCAGCCGCGAGAGCGCCCGCGCGGCCGCCGCGCGCACTTCGCGCGCTTCGTCCGCCATACCGATCAGCACGGCAGCGAACACCGATTCGTGTCCGATGATGCCGAGACTGGTGATCGCGGTTGCGCGCACGGTCGCGTCCTCGTCGGCGGCCGCCAGCGCGTTGAGCGCATCGACCGCCCGCCGGACCTGAAACTGCGCGAGTTGTTGCGCTGCCGACGTGCGGGCCGCTATGTCGGCGCTGCCGAGCCGTTCGAGTGCGTCGGCGAGCGCGGGGTCTTCGAGCCATTCGGGTAGTTGCTCGAACTGACCGGCCGGCTCAAGCCCATCGATGTCGCCGGTGAATGAACCTTCGGCGAGCAAGCGCCCGCCCTCCGGGTAAACGTCGATGCAATCCACCGAGCAGGCACTGAGCGCGCGGCCTAAGAGCGGCGTGGGCAACTCCGGATGCCGCCGGGCGAGATCGAGCAATGCGCCGATGGCCGACGGCAGCCCCAACGCACCGAGACTCGTCACCACTTCGGTGCAGACGACCGCCTCCGGATCGTGCAAGGCTTCGAGCAGGAACGGCAGCGACGCGGGCGAGCCGACCTGGCCGAGCGCGCGGGCGGCGGAAGTGCGTTCGTAAGCGTCGGGCGCGAGCAGCAGGGTCGCGCTCTGCCGGGCGACGAAGCCATATTCTTCAAGTGCGCCGCGCGCACGTCGTTGCTCGGTCGCGCCGAGTTGATTCGCTTGCAGCGCCTTCAAGAGCGAAGTCTCGACGGCGCGGCGATCATCCGTCGCGCGTGCGGCCAACACCTCGATGCTGTGCGGCTGCCCCTGCAAAAGTTTTTCTACTTCCTGATCGATCCGGTACGCGCCATAAATGACGGCGGGCAGCGCGTTGGCAAAACCAACTTTACGTTCGTGCTTCTCACCACTTTGCGGCGCGGGCAGCGCAACCGGCGCGACGCCGCTAGCTTTGTCATCTGTGCGGCGGCCAAGGTTTCCCCCGCGCCGCTCCGACTGACGACGCTCGCCCTGCGCGTTTGGCTCAAGGCGCTGCACCGAGTCTGCACTCCGCCCTTCCGTCTTACTGAGCGTCTTCGTGGTCACCTTCGTCAATGCGGTTGCGACCTCTTCCGCTTCAGCGATATCTTCCCAACCTTCATCCGGCTTACGCTGTCGCCGGTAGATGAAGAAGAACGCGACGAGGCCGCCCGTGAAGCACAATCCAAGCGCCAGCAGCGGGAGACTCAGCGCGGCAGGCGGCAACGTTGACGCGGCGGTTGCGTCCGCCGCCACCTGCGCTGGTTGCTCGGCCGGCGGCGCGGGCAGTTGCGCGCTTTCTTGTGGCGCTGCTGCCAGCACTGGCTGATTCGCGGCCGGTTGGCCCTCCTGCGCCAACCCAGGGCCCGCTTGATTAACAGCCGATAACATGTTCCGTAGCGGTTGCGTGTTGGCCGTTGCGTTCGCCTGCGTTGGGCCGACCTGCGCCGCACTGCTCTGCGCTTGCGCGGCTGCCGGCACGCCCGGCTGCTTCCGCCTGTTGCTCTCACGCCCCACGCCTGCACCGTCCAACTGCTCGCTTGCCGCTTTGGCCTTGCGCAGCGGCGAGTTGCGTTCAATCGCTTGCGGTTGTTGCGCCACGCCGCTATGCGCCAACTGACGCGCGCTCTCGTTTGTCTCCGCGCCCGTTTGCAGCCCACCACCCACAACCAGATCGAGTTGGTTGAAGCGCGGCTGCACGTAGACGCTGCGCCCCGCCTTGACCGGCACAATGAGTTCGAGCGAGTCGCCCACGCGCCGCGCCTTGACCCCGCGCGGCAACCCCTTTAGGGCGTTCTGCCCTTTGTAGACGACCACGTGGAAGCCTTCGTCATCTTGCCACGTCTGCGCCCGCGAGAGCGCGCTGTCGCCGGAGATCGAGACCACCGCGTCGCCGCCCTTCGGGTGCGTCGTCACGCCGGTAACGTTGACCGGTGTTTCGCCGCCGCCACGTTGCGCCTGCGGCGCGGTCAGCGGCCAAAGCGCGAGACCGGCGGCGAGACCAGCGATGGCGAGACCATAGCGGACGTGGCGGGAGTGTTGGAGTCTTAGTTCACCCATGAGAGTTCAACCTAATGTAGCTGTTGGCAGCGGCGGCCCGCGCGCCGTGTTTTGCGGTCGGTGTGCGAGTTGCCCGGCGGCTGGCGCGTCGCCGGATGACGGGCGCGTCAGGCGCTAGCGGTCTGACGCTCAGTGATTACGCTGTGTTGATTGATCGCTGCGCGACCTTGCTAAAGGTTGGTCGCGGCAACAACGTTGGAGAGGACTACCCTTCGGCGACTTTTACGTGAGCGGCGGTTAACGCCCCTCGTCGCTGAACTTGTAACCGATGCCCCAGACGGTCAAGACCATCTGTGGATTGTCCGGGTTATCTTCGATCTTGGAACGGAGCCGGTTGATGTGTGAGTCAATCGTCCGGTCGTAACCTTCGTAAGAATAGTCCCAGATTTTTTCCAGCAAGTATTTGCGTGGAAAAACACGCCCCGGGTTCGTGGCGAAGAGGCGCAATAGCTCGAACTCTTTCGGCGTCAGTTCGACTTGCCGGTCGCCGACCGAGACCTCACGTTTCGCCGGATCGATGCGCAACTTGCCGCGCACGATGGGCGCTTCATCGCCCGCGCCTGCGGTGCGCGCGGCCGTCTGCACGCGCCGCAGCACGCTCTTGATCCGGGCTTCGAGTTCGCGGAAAGCGAAGGGCTTGGTGATGTAATCGTCCGCGCCCATCTCCAACCCCAGCACTTTATCAACCACGTCGTCTTTTGCCGTCAACATCAGGATCGGGATGTACGGCGCTTTCTCGCGCAGTTCGCGGCAGACCGCGAGACCGTCCATCTTTGGCAGCATCAGGTCGAGCAAGATGACATCGGGCTTGTGCGCGAGCGCTGCTTGCACGCCGGCGACGCCATCGCCGGCCGTCGCCACCTCATAACCGGCGCGATTGAAGTATTCGCTGATGGCTGTTGAGATGTTCTCGTCATCTTCGATCACGAGCAGCGCGAGCTTACGGTCTTGCGCCTGCGGCTCATCGCCGTCCGCGTCGGGTCTGGCTCTGTTGATAGCAGGCTTTGTTGACATTGGGACGTTTTGTGCGTAGGAGCGAATCAGTGATTCGCGGGGCTTGTCGTCGGCCGGCCCAAAACACGCCGCCGACACTTCAGAACTATAACAGGACAGTCCGCTTAAACTCAAGCAGGTTTTTCGGGCGCAGGCCCAACCCTTGCCCGGCGACCGGCCCGCGCCCGCTAGTGAACGGGCGCTTCTTTTTGCTGCAAACGCTTTTTGACTTGCCGCTCGAACGCCTGCAAGTCAGCGTTATTGATGAGTTTGTTGACGACCGCGAGCACGTCGCGCAAGGATTTCAGCCCCGCCACGTCGTCCAGATTATAGATGGTCTCCGCTGCGGCCTCGCCGAGCGGGAAGCCCTCATTGGCGAAGCTCTGATGCAAGGCTTGCAGCAGCACGGGCAACACACGCGGATCATTTTGCCCGATTGCGCCAAGCAGATGAACCGCCGCCTTGCGCACTTCCGTCGCATGTTCCGGCCCCGCATAGCGCAACGCAACGTCGAGCGCCCGCTTGTCGCCTAGTTCGCCCAATCCATTCAAGGCCGCCGCCTGAGTCTTCTCGCGCCACGACTGTACACCGAGTAGTTTGACGAGCGCGTCATAAGCGCCTGCCGCCTTCGTCCTGCCCAGCGCTCCGGCGGCCGCGCCGACGACGGCGTAACTTTGATCGCTCAACGCCGCAACAAACAGGTTCGCCAGTTTCGGCTCGCGCCGCTCACCGAGCGCCGCGAACGCGCGGGCCCGCACCTGCGCGTTTTGATCTTTTGTCGCCGCAAGCAAACTTTGCCGGACGCGCTCGCCCGGCAACCCGCCGAGCGCGTTTGCGGCTTCGACGCGCACGCCCCAGAACTTATCCGTCGTCACCACAGTGGCGCAGGCGTCCACGATTCGTTGCTGCTCCACCTCCGACGTGCCCGCACCGCGCAAGGCCACCCGCAATTGATTGAGCGCCCAGACGCGCCCCAGTACGTCATCGTCGTGCGCCAGTTGATAAAGCAGTGCAGTGGTCGGCTTGTCGAAGCGCAGTTGCTTGATGAGCGTTGAACCATAATCGAAGTTGACCAGTAGCGGCTGGCCGTCCACCTTGAAATCGAACGACTGCGCGGCGACGGGCGCGAGTTGCACCCGCTCGATGCGCGTGCCGTGCGCCGTGCCGATCTCTATAGCCACCGGCATGCGAAAGTAAGTGGCTTGCGGGTAGGCCGAATCGAGGTCGGGCCGTTGCTCTTGCTGCACCGTCAGCGTCAACAGCCCGCGCGGCTCGTCATATTTTTCAACGACGCGAAACACGGGATGCCCCATCTTGTAAACCCACTCGTCGAAGAACCAATCGAGCTTCTGCCCGGCCGCTTCTTCCATCGCGCTTTGCAACTGCGCGGTCGCCACCGGCTGGTGCGCGTTCTTCGTCAGATAGAGATTGATCCCGCGCCACCACTGCTCGTCGCCAAGGACGAAGCGCAGCATGTGCAGCACCGCGCCGCCGCGCTGATAGGCATACAGGTCAAAGACCGCTTCCGGGTCGCTGTAATTTTTCGTCACGATGGGCCGGCGCTGTTTGTTGGCCCAAGCGCGCAGGTAGGTCGCTTGATCGGCGCGAATGTCGGTGTAAAGAAATTCGTCGCGCCCGAGCAGGTGCTCGTCCCACAACGCCTCGAAGTAAGTGGCGAAGCCTTCGTTGAGCCAGATGTCCGACCAGTCGCGACAGGTCACAAGGTCGCCGAACCACTGGTGCGCCAATTCGTGCGCTTGCAGGCTGTCGCTCGTTTGATCAAGTTCGGTGCGCGCGTCGTGGATCATCGTGTCGGTCTGCGTCGTCGCTGAGATGTTCTCCATGCCGCCGGGGAAGTTATGCACCATCACCTGTGCGTACTGCGCATAAGGATATTTGACGCCCGTCCGCGCCGCGAAGAAACGCACCATGTCCGCGAGCCGCGCTGTCGTCAGCCGCCCCTCCACGATCTCGCCCGGATAGACATAACTGACGACGGGCACGCCCGCGCCCATCTGCTCGACCGGCACGTACTGGCCGACGACAATGGACGTGAGATAGTTCGCGTGCGGTTGCTCCATCAACCAGTGGAACGTACGCGTTTGATCGGCGTTCTCCTGCACTTCGACGAGCCGGCCGTTGGAGACAACCGACAGCGGTTGCTCGACCGTGGCCAACAATTCGGAGGACGCAAAATCGTCCGGGTGATCGTAGGACGGAAACCAGTAGTGATTAAACTCCGACTCGCCCTGCGAATAAATCTGCCGCTGGCTCAAAGGATCGGCCGGCTGCGGCTGGTTGAACACCAACCCTTGCGCGTAGTTGCCACTGCCGAGCGTTTTCACGCGCCCGTTCGTGTGATACGCGACCACCACCGTGCGCTCCTGCCCCGGCTGATACGCACGCTCAAGTTGCACGCGCAGTTTCCCTGCCCGTTCATCCGTCTCAAACTTGAGCGTTGTGCCCGCGCTCGACCGCACGCCGCTCACGGTCATATTCGCCGCGTCGAATTCAACCCGACCGAGCGCGGCTACAGTGGGCGCGAACGTCAGCGCCGCCGTGCCCACAGCCTGCTCGCGCGCCCAATCAAACCGCAAATCGAGCTTAACGTGCCGCAGATCATAATCGTGCGCCGGCAGATTGCGCGCGGGCGGCAGCGCCCGCGCAGTTGTTTGCTGCGTTGAGCTAGCGGACGTTTGCGCGTAGAGAACGCTTGTTAGAAGTTGGGCTGCTGGAAAGAAGAGGCTGAGGCCGATAAGACCCGCGCGCAAGTTGCGCCTTAATTGCATTGTGCTCCCCCGCGGTATTCGTGCTGCGCCGCGCTGCCGACAACGTGCGGCCGACTGTTGTTGTAATGTACCTACGGCGGAAGATCAAACGAGGCAGCCGAAAACAGCTTTATCTTGACAAACCTGTGGCGCGCGAGCACAATCCCGCCTCGCCCTGCGCGCGACATCAAGCCGGCCGCAAACTAATCGAATCGTCATGAGCGCCCTCTCGCCTGTCAATCAGACTGCTTTCCCCGATCTAGCGTTAGTGCGGCGCGGTAAGGTGCGCGACGTGTATGCGGTGGATGAAGCCCAACTGCTCGTCGTCGCCACTGACCGCATCTCCGCCTTCGACTGTGTCCTGCCAACGCAAGTACCGCGCAAAGGCGCAGTGCTCACCGCGCTCTCCCGTTTCTGGTTCGCGCGGCTCGCGCACGTCACATCACATCACTTGCTCACCACCGACGTAGAACAAATGCCCGCACAGATCAAGCGGCACGCGGACGTGTTGCGCGGGCGCGCAATGCTCGTGCGGCGCACAGAAGTTTTTCCGGTCGAGTGCGTCGTGCGCGGCTACTTGGCCGGTTCAGGTTGGCAGGATTACCAGCGCACCGGCGCAATCTGCGGGCATAAGTTACCGCCGGGCATGCGCGACTCGGAGCAATTGCCCGTGCCCATCTTTACGCCCGCGACCAAAGCCGAAACGGGCCACGACGAAAACATCACGGAGACACGCATGTGCGAATTGCTCGGCACGGATGTGACCGCGCAATTACGCGCCACCTCGCTCGCGCTCTATCATGCGGCCGAGGCACATGCGCGTGCGTGCGGAATCATTATCGCCGACACGAAATTTGAGTTCGGCCGCGCTGGCACAGGCGAGATTATTTTGATCGATGAAGCGTTGACACCCGACTCGTCCCGCTTCTGGCCCGCGCGCGAATATGCGCCCGGCCGGGCGCAGGCTTCATTCGATAAGCAGTACGTGCGCAACTATCTGGAAACGCTCAACTGGGATAAACGCCCGCCCGCGCCGTCGCTGCCACCCGTTGTGGCCGCAGCCACGACGGCACGTTATCTCGAAGCTTATCGATTGCTTACGGGACAAGAGCTATAAGCTGTTAGCTGTTAGCTGTTAGCTGTAACGCGAAGATAATGGCTGATGGGGGCTTGCTGATAATGCCTCAGATTGTTGTAGCTGAAAGCTAACAGCTTTTCATGACTATCTTCGATTTCATCGTGTTGGCGCTCGTCGGCTCGTCGCTTGTGGCGGGTGCGTTGCGTGGGTTGGTGCGGGCGTTGATCGCCACGGGCGCATTTTGCGGCGGTCTGGTTGTGGCGGCGCGGGGTTACGACGCGGCCGGCGCGTTATTGCGCGGCATCGGATTGGTTGATTCGTTAGCGGTGGCACGGGCAAGCGGCTTCTTGTTGATCGTGGGTGTGGCGCTCGCGCTCGGTTTTGCCGCCGGTCAGTTAGCGCGTGGGCGACTCAAGCGTGCGCGCCTCGCGTGGCTGGATCGGACGCTCGGCGCAGCCTTCGGGCTGGCGCGCGGTTTGGCTGTCTGCGCCGCCATGTATTTGGCCTTAACCGCATTTCCCGTCCGCCTCCGCGCCGTAACCGAAGCACGCACCGCGCCCGTACTCGCGGCGAGCGCGGCGGCGTTGAGCTATTTAACATCAAGCGAACTAAGGGCGCGTTTTCTCGTGGGGTCGCGGCGTGTGCGCGCCTGAACCGTTTGCCGCATACGATATTTGCCCGGCCGTCTTCGGAAATTGATACGTTTATAACGCTCACAGGAGAAGCCATGCAGATGCGCGCCCGCCTTGAAGCCCTAATCGACGACATGCTCGACGGCCGGATTCTGCTGGACGAGGCACTCACCGAGTTTGAAAAACTCTATATTCAAAAAGCCCTCACCCGGCACAAAGAACACCTCTCACGCACCGCCGCCACCCTCGGCATACACCGCAATACGCTCTCCAAGCGCGTCGCTGATTACCGCAGTCAGGAACGCCCTATCCCATCAACTAAAAGCCGTGGTGGTAAGAAACCGGCCAAGCGCAAGTCACGCTAAAGCCCGCAGGTTGCCCTGCGGAGCTAAAAAGCCTCACATTCTAGGCCAGAATCTTTCCTTCTGGCTGCAAAGCTACGCTCTCTGAATAGCAACAGCGAGACGCGGAGAGAATAGCTTTGCCCCTTTGCCCTCAAGGCTCACGGCTCTGAGCGACCATTCTCACCTTTTGCAGCTAAAAGTTGCCGCTCAGAGAGCCATGATTGCCCATCCAAGACCCGAAACCTATCCTCCGAACAACGACTAGATATTGGCCCAGGCCAGCTAGTACCCGCCAAACTTCATCTTATCAATGACTTAACCACCCGTTGAGTCTCCGTCACTCAGATTTCGACACTGCGGTTGACAAGTTAGCGCTGGAAGAGATATTCTTGGCACTCGCTGCCAGGGAGTGCTAGAAATAGGTTACAGGCAATCAAGCCATACCATTTTCGCTTTAACAATGCATTCTTAGGTCAGTGGGACGAAGCGCGACCAGCGCGTTTACGCAATTAAAACATCCATTCTGTTAGTGAACATCTGAAAGGAGCATCATGGCTACGAACATTAGACCACTACACGACCGTGTGATTGTGCGCCGGTTAGAAGAAGGCGAGCAGGTACGCGGCGGGATCATCATTCCCGACACCGCGAAGGAAAAACCGCAAGAGGGCGAAGTGATCGCCGTCGGCGAGGGCAAGTACAAGGAAGACGGCAGCCGGCAGGCGCTCGATGTGAAGGCGGGCGACCGCGTGCTCTTCGGCAAGTATGGCGGCTCGGAAATCAAGCTCGACGGCGAAGAACTGCTCATCATGCGTGAGGACGAAATCCTCGGCATCATCGAGCGCGCCGGCGCGGCGACGGGCGGCAGCAAGAAGGGCGGCAAGTAGTCTTAATCTAATGACTACGCCGCTTTTTCGTTTGACTGAAGTTAGCAGATTATTCTGAGGAGAAGAAGGCAGCTATGGCAAAGCAAGTTATACATGGCGAAGAGTCGCGCGCCGCGATCCTGCGTGGCGTCAATCAACTCGCCGACGCGGTGAAGATCACGTTGGGGCCGAAAGGTCGCAACGTTGTGCTCGACAAGAAATTCGGTTCGCCGACGATCACCAAAGACGGTGTGACGGTGGCGAAAGAGATCGAGTTGAAAGACTCGCTTGAGAATATGGGCGCGCAGATGGTGCGCGAAGTTGCGTCGAAGACTTCGGACGTGGCCGGCGACGGCACGACGACGGCGACCGTGCTGGCGCAGGCGCTCTTCCGCGAAGGCGTGAAGACGGTTGCGGCGGGCGCGAACCCGATGGCGTTGAAGCGCGGCATCGATAAGGCCGTGGCGCGTGCGACCGAAGAGATCAAGAAGATGGCGAAGCCGGTCAAGGGCGACATGATCGCGCAGGTCGGCACGATCTCGGCGAATGGCGACGCGACCATCGGCGAATTGATCGCCGAGGCGATGCAGCAGGTCGGCAAAGACGGCGTCATCACCGTGGAAGAGTCGCGCACGCTGGAGACCTCGCTCGAAGTGGTCGAAGGCATGCAGTTCGACCGCGGCTATCTCTCGCCCTACTTCGTGACTGATCCTGAGCGCATGGAAGCGGTGTTAGAGAATCCGCTCATCCTGATCAACGAGAAGAAGATCAGTTCGATGAAAGATTTGCTGCCGCTCTTGGAGCAGATCGCCAAGTTGGGCAAGCCGCTCTTGATCATCGCGGAAGATGTCGAAGGCGAAGCGTTGGCGACGCTCGTGGTCAACAAACTGCGCGGCACGTTGAACGTCGCGGCCGTGAAAGCGCCGGGCTTTGGTGATCGCCGCAAGGCGATGCTCGAAGACATCGCGATCCTGACGGGCGGCAAGGTCATCAGCGAAGACCTCGGCGTCAAATTGGAGACCGTGCAGGTGCAGGACTTGGGCCAAGCCAAGAAGATCACGATTGACAAGGACAATACGACCATCGTCGAAGGCGGCGGCAACGGCGCGGACATCCAAGGCCGCGTGAAGACCATCCGCGCGCAGGTCGAAGACACCACGTCGGATTATGACCGCGAGAAACTGCAAGAGCGGCTGGCGAAACTCGTCGGCGGCGTGGCGGTGATTCGCGTCGGTGCGGCGACCGAGACCGAGTTGAAGGAAAAGAAGGCGCGCGTTGAAGATGCGATGCACGCGACCCGTGCGGCTGTCGAAGAAGGCATCGTGCCGGGCGGCGGCGTGGCGCTTGTGCGCGCGGCCAAGGCGCTCGACAAGTTCCGCGCGAACGAAGAGGGCGAAGGCGATCCGGACGAGCAGATCGGCGTCAACATCGTGCGCCGTGCGCTGGAAGAGCCGCTCCGCCAGATCGTGCAGAACGCGGGCAAGGAAGGCGCGGTTATCGTGGAGAAAGTCCGCGAGAACAAGAAGGACAACTACGGCTTCAACGCGGCGACCGAGAAGTTTGAAGACCTCGTTGAGTCCGGCGTCATCGATCCGGCCAAGGTCACGCGCTCGGCGTTGCAGAACGCAGCGTCGATTGCCGGGCTGATGCTCACGACCGAAGCGCTCGTCTCCGAATTGCCGGACGACGACAAGGCCCCGGCCATGGGCGGCGGCGGCATGGGCGGCATGGGCGGCGGCATGGGCATGTAAGTTAGTCCAAGTTGGCGCAACAGAAAGAAGCGGCTTCGTTCTTTGCGAGCGAAGCCGCTTCTTGTTTATGTGTACGACAGAGGACAGCGCGATAGCCCTCTGTACATGATTGTTGCCAGACAGAGACTCGGACACACATGCGCGCCAGTTGTTGAAAGTATTGACCTTAGCCAATGTTTGACGCATCATGCGGGGCGCTTTTCACCAGCGCCGCGTTTCTCGCCGGACGGCAGCACGCTCGTTGCTCCTCGCTCCGTTAACAACCTAATTATTGGACACCTATGCTTAAAGTTTCATGCGGGGGCGCTTGTGAAGCGCCCCCGCGCTAGCCTGTACCAGCTTACCCCTTGTGTGTCGTGCAGCATGAGCCGCCGTTGCAGCAACTCGCACCCGGCACGCAGCAGCTTTCGCCGTCCTTGTGCGTCATGCGGGCTTGCGCTTGTGCCTGCTTCTCGCCGGACTTGTGCGCTGTACAGCACGACGCGCCCGACTTGCAGCACGATCCGCCGGATTGACAGCAGTTCCCACCTTCGTCGCCCGCCTGCGCGGTGGCGTGATGGGCAGCTTTGTCGGCCTTGCAGCACGATCCGCCGGCGCAACAGCTCGCAGCGGCAGCGCAGCAGCTTGCAGCAGCGTTGTCTATCTGACAAGACTTCGCTGTCGCTTTAGCGTTCCCGCCCGCCGCGTAAACCACGCCGGACAAGCCGAGCGTGATAGTAAGAGCAAGAATCTTGATGCTTTTCATCTGTGTCTCCTGATTTCTGAAAGAGGTCGAAGGACTTGCCTGTAAAATACACAGGCAGCGCTGACGATGAACCATAAGGCGTTCAACCGTCGAGCCGTGCGGTACGTCCTAACCTGCTTCTAAATCCGAAAGACACAGCAACGAAGGCGGGTACTACCTCGGTCGGGCACTTGTAACCGGAAGGCTGGATGTTCAGCGGAGATTTCAAACTTTGGAGCGGAAAGTAGCAAGCTGCCTGTACCCGAGAGCGGCACATCCGATACGCTCACTTTGCGCGCGAGGTCTGCCGTATTACCTGCCAATGGGCAACACGACGCCCGCTCCCCGCTCGGGGGCATCGCCTCTACAGACGAGTATACGCGGGTATCGTTCGATGTTTCAGCCTTATGACAGCAATCACCACTCGCAACCATCGGGCAGGAAGCAGCTTTAACGGCTGCCTGCGCATTATTAGCGGGCTTGGCCGATACGATCAATTCGCAGCCCATCGCACAGCCTACACCGCCGAGCCAAAGCACGAGTACAAGGGCGGTAAGGCGACCAATGATTCCACCGTTCTGTGAAAGCGGCATACGCATCGTTGAAGATTGTAAGGCGGAGAGCCGCCCGTGTCCAGCGTATCCTTTGATGCGGCCAAACCTGCAAACAATAGTATCAACCCTGTCAACGAATACAGGGTCAGAACGAACTGCTGTCATGCCCACCGGGACTGAAGCGGGAGACGGGATTTGAACCCGCAACCTTTAGCTTGGGAAGCTATTGCGCTACCATTGCGCCACTCCCGCTCATGAGAAAAGAACCAATGTAACGCGAGGTCAAGATACTCAACCCGCGTTTGCTCTGTCAAATCATCAATCACCTTCGACCCGTTCGGCCTGTGGCTGTAACACGTATTGTTCCAGCCGGGCCTGCTCGGCAGTCAAGTGCGCGGTGGTCGCGGCGGTTCGATGCGTGGCGGCGAGCGCGGTGGGGTCAAGTGCGCCGACTGCGTCGGTGGGATTGTTGATGTAGGCGCGCAGTTGTTCGACGAGTGGGGTGGGCGTCCAGCGACCACGCGCAGCGTTGTTGTCGTGGACGTAGAGACCTAATTCGATGCGATACTGCTCCAACGGCGCGCGGCCGTGCCGGTAGCGCCAATCGATCATCGTACACATCGGAAACCACGTGTAGCCCAGCACGGGCACGCGCTGGCTGCGTAGATACTTAACCGCTTCAACCGACGCTTTCAACCAGCGGGCGCGCAACTCTTCCGCGCCGAACGCGCTCGTCTCCGTGATCATGATCGGCACGCGATAACGCTCGTAATAGTCGTTGATGAGCGCCGCGAAGCCCGCGCCGTCTTCCTCGTGCGGGCGATAGGCGAGTCGCCCGCGTCCGTCAACGTAGAGGTGTTGCGTTGACCATTGCGGATAAAAGTTGAGGCCCAGCATGTCGAGCGTAATGGGGTTGCGCGCGATCTCCGTGAGCGCATCGGGCGACGCGCCACTGCGCAGCAGCCACGTGTAGAGCGGATGCTCCGGGGTCAACTTGCCGACGAGCAGATCGTAGGCGAGATAACCGCGCCGTTGTTCTTCGACTGCGAGCACTTCCAAGTCCTGCCGGATCGCGCGACTCAAGCCGGCCGCTTCGACGTGTACCATCACGGCTTGCGGATCGATCTCTTTGATCGCGTTGACCGTCGCCATGATGCCGCGCACGAGTTGCAGCATGACGCGGATGTAGCCTTTTTCGCCGCGCAGGTAGGGCGGCCACAGCCCGCGCTTGCCGCACATGAGCGCGTTCACCAGCGGCTCGTTCAAGGGCGTGTACCAGCGCACCAAACCTTTGTAGCGGCGCGCGAAGGCGGCGGCGTAGGCGGCGACAGCGCGCACGTAATCCTTGCTCACGAATTCGCGTTTGAGCCAGTAGGGACAGCCGTAGTGCATCAGGTCGATGATCGGCGTGATGCCGAGTTCTTCGACCATGTAGGGCAGCACCTCGTCCGTCCAGCGCCAATCGAACTCGCCCGGCTGCGGCTCGACGCGATACCACGGCACGCCCCAGCGCAGAGACTGCACGCCCAACTCGCGCCCAAGTTGCAGGTCTGCGCGCCAGTGCTCGTAGTGCCCCATCAACTGGTATTCGTCGAGCGCCCTGTGCCCCGGCTTCGTCTGCGGCACGAACGTGTCTTCCATCCCGCTCGCCCAGATAAAATCCTCTGCGCGCGGCCCCAGCGTCAATTTATCCATGCGGCTACCCGACATTAATAATTAGCACAGTGCTGCATAACGAGCTAAGAGAAGTCTGTGCTGCTTGGCACTCGTCAATCATGGCTGCTGCCTTATTTCCGTCACACGCACCAGTTCAAACGCGGCCTCGGTCTCATGCGCAAATAATCCGATGCGCGTGGGCGTATTCGGCACTTCGATACTACCAAGCGGTAGTGCTTCCCATTGCACACGCAACTGCCCCGTCTCTTTGCGCACGCGAAACTGCTGTTGGAGGGCAGGGTCAAACGTCTCCGGCAGCGGAAATTCGTGCTGTGGCTGATCGAACGCACTGACCAGCATGATCCAGCCACCTTCAGCACGCCGCTCGACGCTCAACAGCGGCCCGCGCTCGGCAGCCGACGCAAGCGCAGGATAGAACCCGATGCGACTACCGGTCGGCCGTGCGTGGCCCAAACGCATATTCAAGACTAACTCGTAAGCAATCAGTGGCGTGCCCGCGACCAATACTTCCGGCTGGATAAATAACTCCGCGCATTTTAGCTCTTTGTCTTCAACCCGCCAGCAATCGTGTTGTGTCAGAGAGCGCCAACCGCGTGCGCGCCAATCGTTGCGCATAAATCGCTCTTCCCAGCCAACAGTCAAGGCGAACCCGGCGAAGGCGGCCGGCGCATGCTGGCAGCACAACGCAATGCGATCCGGCGCGGCCGGCATCGGCCCGCGCCAACGCACGAGTTGCTCATCCAACACAATGCACAGAAACGTTTGATCGACTTCGACGCGCAGAAGATGGAAGACACGCGGATCAAAGTCTGTGGGTAAAGCAAAGGGAACGGCCGTCTCCCCCGGCCAGAGTAACACGGCTTGCCCTTTCTCCGGCACAAGTAAAAACTGACAAATCGTTTGCGTTTCGTTGGCGAGCATGACGCCGAACCCGCCCGGCCCCGTCAGCGTTTCGGCGAGCGAACGCAAACTTAGTTCAACGATGAAACTCTCGGCCCGCGTCGCGCACTGCGCCGCAGCCAGCCCTTCGTCCGCTTGTTGCCGCGCTTCGCCAGCCTGCACAGACCATTGTCCGCCCTGCACCGTCCAATCTTGGCCCAGGCCATCGGCGCGCGCGGCGTCAAAGAAATCCGTGTAAGTTGGCGCGAGCGGCGCGGCCTGCGGCGTGGTGCTGGGGCCGAGCACGGTCATGCGTTCGCCAACCCAGTCGAGCCGGTCAATCGCCAGCACGCGCCCCACGCCCTCGTGCCAGCGATGATAGACGCAAAACAGTTGTTGATTATCTGGCCCGCGCACGACCGAGTTGTGGCCGGGGCCGATCACCTCGCCCGGCAGCGTGCGCAAGATAGGCAGCACGCGCTTACCATCCGCCACCTGCGCCCATTCGTCCGCCCGCTCGATTGACTCGCTCAACGCATAGCTCACGCCATACGTCACGTTCTGCCAGTTGCCGCCGCTGAACATCTGGTAGAGATTACCCTTGTGCTCAAGCACAAACGGCCCTTCGACCGTATGCCAGCGCACGCCGCCCTTCTCAATCCGGTTCGGGTCGTAAACCTGCCAATCATACCGCGCTCGCGTGACGGGCTGCGGCCGGCCTGCGAGCGTGAAATCGTCCAGCAGCAGATCGCGCACCGTGCCCGTGCCAATGTGTGTATGCGTGAGGAAATCGGTTGCGTAGAAAAGCCAGCGTTTGCCGTCGGCGGCCGCGAAAACATGCGCGTCAATCGCAAACTCTTCGCGCGTCAACTCGTGCCCGCTATCCGTGAACGGCCCGGCCGGATGCGCGGCAATGGCGACGCGGATGTGCATCAACTTTTCGTTGCCGACGCTGTAGTACATGAGAAAGCGGCCGTTGCGATAGTAAACTTCCGGGGCCCAATAGCAGGGCTGCTCGCCGGGCAGCGGTATGAGTGCGCCCGCGAGTTCGCGCCAGTTGACGAGATCGCGCGAGTGCAGCACGCCGAAACACCGGCCGTCCGGCCGGATACCGGTGCAGTAGGCCCAGTATGCGCCGCAAAATTTAAGGACGTAGGGGTCGGGAAAATCGTGTCCGTAAATCGGATTGAGATAGACCGCGCGCTCAGGAGTCGTCATGCGTGGATAACCCTGCTGGTAGCTCATGTAAACAGCGGTCTGATTTTGCGCCACGAGACGGGGTTGTGTCTATCACACGCAGGCCGCTTTTTTAGCCGTGGCATGAACTAGAAGGAGTACAGACTTATCCTGCGCTATACTGTAAGCCAACACGCCGTTCGCGGCAGACACAAACAGGAGGCAGAGCGCAATCCGCATGGCATATTACGAAGAGGACGATCTCGCGCGTTTCGCGGAGGTTGGTCGGCATCGCCCCGATCTGTTTGAGAAATTCATGGCCTGGTATCAGGCGTGTCAGGAAGCGGGCGCGCTGACGCGGCGCGAGAAGGCGCTCATCGGTCTCGCCGTCGCGCACGCGCTGCAATGCCCTTACTGCATCGACGCCTACTCGCAAAGCTGTCTGGAGAACGGCTCGAACCTCGAACAGATGACCGAAGCGATCCATATGGCCTCGGCCCTGCGCGGCGGCGCGACGCTCATCCACGGCTTGCAGGCACACAACTCCGTCAACAAGGTCACGATGTAATGGCGCAGACGCTCCCAGTCATACAACCTCCGGCCCGCGCGCCCGTCGAGTTCGACGCCCAACTGACCGCGCACGGCCTCTCTTTGCGCGCGGCCACCGTCGAGACCTTGCAGGTCAACGTCGGCAAGCTCTGCAACCAAGCCTGCAAGCATTGCCATGTGGACGCCTCGCCCACGCGCACCGAGATCATGACGCGCGCGACGGCCGAGCAGGTCATCGCGGCCCTCCGCAAATTTCGCATCCCGACGCTCGACATCACAGGTGGCGCGCCGGAACTCAATCCGTCGTTTCGTTTTCTCGTGACCGAGGCCCGCGCGCTCGGCACGCACGTCATAGTGCGCCACAATCTAACCGTCATGTTCGAGCCGGGCCAAGCAGATTTGCCCGACTTCTTTCGCGCGCACAACGTCGAAGTCGTCTCATCGCTCCCCTACTTCCTCGCCGAACAGACCGACACGCAACGCGGGCGCGGTGTCTTCGAGAAATCAATCGAGGCGATGCGCCGGCTGAACGCCGTCGGCTACGGCCGCGCTGATAGCGGCCTCACACTCAACCTCGTCTATAACCCGGTCGGCGCATACCTGCCCCCGCCGCAAGCTCAGATCGAAGCGGACTTCCGGCGCGAGCTACACGCGCGCCACGCGGTCACTTTCAATCAACTCTTCACCATCACCAACATGCCCATCCGCCGCTTCCTCGACTACCTGCGCCGCTCCGGCAACGAAGACCGCTACCTGCACAAACTCGTCGCCGCCTTCAACCCCGCGACCGTCTCCGGTCTCATGTGCCGCACCCTCGTCAGCGTGGACTGGACAGGTCGTCTCTACGACTGTGACTTCAACCAAATGCTCGACCTCGGCGTTGCCGCAAGCCTGCCGCAAACCATCGCCGACTTCGATCCCACACGCTTCCACCAACGCCCCATCACGACCGGCGCACACTGCTATGGCTGCACCGCCGGCACAGGCTCAAGTTGCGGCGGCGCGGTCGTCGGCAATTGAACCGGAGCGTTTGCTTAGTGAGTAGAATAACCATGAAAAATCTTAGCGACCAAAATGACAAGGCGGAAATCCTGCAACGCTTGCAGCAACTCCGGCCCGATAGCGAACGCCGGTGGGGGCGGATGTCAGCGCAGCAGGCGGTTTGTCATTTGAGCGATGCGTTTCGGGCGACAATGGGTGAGCGGGCAGCGCAAGCGGTTAGCAGCAAGTGGCTCAATCGCACAGTGGTGAAGTGGATCGCGTTGCAAGCGCCGCTGCGATGGCCGCAGGGCGTCAAGACCAGACCGGAGATGGATCAAGAGATTGGCGGGACAAAGCCCGGCGAGTTCGCGCGGGACGTGCAGACGTTAGAGAGGCTGATCGAACGTTTCACGCAGGCACGCAAAGACTTCGAGCCGCCGCTGCATCCGCTCTTCGGTGTGCTGTCCGAGCGGGAGTGGCTGCGCTGGGGCTACCTACACATGGATCACCACCTGCGCCAATTTGGTCTCTGAGTGTAAGATTGACGAATAAGCTAGACTGGGGCGACGGCCGGTCTAAGCCTTGATGCTGGTGCGCGCCGTTTCGGCGGCGACGCGCTCCCATTCCTCGTAGAGCGTACGCAGTCGTGCGTCCGTATCACTATATTCAGCATTGAGCTTAGAGACACGCTTGGCATCGCGCGCAACTTCCGAATGCGATAACTCCGTTGACAGGACGGCGAGACGTTTCTCAGCTTCGGCGATCTCTTGCTCGATCAACTCCGGCGAGCGCACCGGTATGCGCTGCTTACCTTTGCCGTTGGCCGTTTTCTTTTTGCCAGACTGCTGCGCTTGCGTTGCGCGTCGTTCCGGTTGCGATGCGGGGGCGACTGCCTGGCGCGCTTGCTCGGCTTTCAGGGCCGCCGTTGCGTCGGTGCGCTGCTCTGTGCGTTGCGCTGCTTTCCAGTCGTGGTACTCGGTGTAGTCGCCGTCATAATGCTCGGCGTTGCCTTGTCCGTCGAGCGCGAGGATTTGCGTGGCGATGCGGTCGAGAAAGTAGCGGTCGTGGCTGATGGTGATGATCGTGCCGTCGTATGCGCCGAGCGCCTCTTCGAGTGCTTCGCGCGAAGCGATGTCGAGATGATTCGTCGGCTCGTCCAGCACCAGCACGTTGACACGCGAATAGATCAACTTGGCCAGCGCGAGCCGCCCTTTCTCGCCGCCCGATAGATCGATGACGTGCTTGTAAACGTCGTCGCCGACAAAGAGAAACTTCGCGAGGAAGCCGCGCAACTCACCCGCCGTGACAGTTGACGGCGCGACGCGGCGCAACTCCATGATGATCTCGTTGCGGTCGTCGAGGTCGTCCAACTGCTGCGCGTAGTAACCGACCTGCACCTTCGTGCCCCAACGTGCCTCGCCCGCGAGCGGCGGGATTTTATTCAACAGCGTCTTGATGAACGTCGTCTTGCCCGAGCCGTTCGGGCCGATGATGCCAAGCGCCTCGCCGCGCGTGAGCGTGAACGTGGTGTCGCGGGCCAGCGTCTTATCGGGATAGCCGACGGCCAGTTCTTTCACGATGAGCGCCTGATTGCCCGTGCGCTCCACGCCTTTCAGTTGGAAATTGCCCGACGATTGATCCAGGCGCACAGCTTCGACGCGGTCGAGTTTTTCCAGCATCTTACGTCGCGACTTAGCCTGCTTCGTCTTCTGCCCTGCGAGGTTGCGGCGGATGAAGTCTTCGGTCTTGGCGATGAGTTGTTGTTGATTGTCATAGGCGCGCCGTTGCGCCTCGCGCCGCTCCTCCCGCTCGACGAGGAAGGCTGAATAGTTGCCGGTATAACTGACAGCGCGACCATTCTCGATCTCAATGATGCGCCGACAGGTGCGGTCGAGGAAGTAACGGTCGTGCGAGATGATGACGTAGGCTGACGGATACGCGGCCAGAAACTCTTCGAGCCATTCGACGCCGGCCACGTCCAGGTGATTCGTCGGCTCATCAAGCAGCAGCACGTCAGGCTCGGCCAAGAGCAGCCGCGCGAGACCGAGCCGGTTCTGTTGCCCGCCGGAAAGTTTCTCGACATCGAGCGGCCATAGCTCGCGCTCGAAGCCCAAGCCTTGCAAGATCGCCTCGGCGCGGGCCGCATACTCGAAGCCGCCCGCGCGCTCGAACTCGTGTTGCAGATCACTGTACCGCTCAAGCACGGCCTCAAGATCATCCGCCGCTTCGGCCATGCGATGCTCAAGTTCATGCATCTCATGCTCGATTTGTTGCAGCCGGCCGAAAGCGGCGAGCGCGGCTTCGTGGACGGTCACGCCCGGCTCGAAGTGTACGTGCTGCGCGAGCAGCCCCAAACGGACGCCACGCGCCCGCACCACGTCGCCCTCGTCTGCCGTCTCTTCGCCGCTAATCAACCGAAACAACGTCGTCTTGCCTGCGCCATTGCGGCCAACTAATCCGACATGTTCCCCCGGATTGATCTGCACCGACGCGCCGCGCAAGACATCCTGCGCGCTGTAGGCCTTGTAAACGTCTGAGAGCCGAAACAACATAAGTGCAAATCGCGTTCAGAGGGCCACACACGAAGCGGGCGCGCGGCGCATGACTCAAGTGCCGCGCCCCGCGCCCACGGTCTTATCTAAATCAGTCCTTATGAGATTGGGACGGAAGCAAAAAGCTGATCCACGAAACCACACGAAACAGAACACGAAACTCGCTGCCCTTGCTTCGTGTTTATTCGTGTGAGTTCGTGGCTCATTTCCGGGCTGTGTCCCCAGCTCATAAGTTTCGCTTTAGCAGCAACCGCGCTTTGACCGCGCGGGCAGACGCGCGGTCAAAGCGCAAGCCTACTTGTTGCTGTTGCCCGCCGCCGGCGTCGCCCGCGCGGCCGGCGTGCTAGTCGCTCTGGCCGCAGGTGTCGCACGCGGTGTCGGACTACTCGTCGCCTTCGGCGCGGGGCTGCCCGTTGCGGTGGGCATAGCGGTGGTCGCCGGCGTAGCGGTGGCGGCCGGCGGCGGCGTGGCTGAACCGGCCGGGCGCAGGCTGCTCAGGGTGCTGGCGTTGCTCATCATATCTTGCGCCAGTTTGTTCTCGACCTTGGCCTCGCTCAGCGCCACTGTCAGCAGCGCCGCGTTCATCAGTTGCTTGCGCTGATTGTTGATGGTGTCGGTGATGTCCTTGCGCACTTCACCATTGTCGAGCGTCAGGTTCTCGGTCTGGAGGCGCTTCGCCGTCACCTTGAAAATCTCATAACGCCCGTCCGAGCCTTTAATCGGCGCGGTGATGTCGCCTGTCTGCATCGGGCCGAAGAACTTCGCGGTCAAATCCGCCGGGAAGCCGGCCTTTTTCAGATCGTCTTCGCTGTAGAAGCCAACGTCGCCGCCGTTGCGCACCGACTGTGCGTCTTCGCTCTGCTCACGCGCGACAGTGGCGAAGTCCGCGCCGCTTTTTAGCCGCTGATAGATGATGTCGATCTTGTTCTTCGCCTCGTTATCGCCCTTCGCATCATTGGTCGCGCCGTTGTCGTTCGGATCAACGATGATGGCGGCCAGGCCGACCCCGCGCGCACTGACATAGCGGGCGCGATTGTTCTCATAAAAGTCGGACACTTCTTTCTCGCTCGGTGTGCCGACCTTGCTGCCGGTGCGCTCAAGCAGTTTGTTGATGGCCAACTGCTTACGCGCAATGGTGCGCAGTTCTTGCTCGCTCTGGCCCGTCTCCTTGAGCATCTGCTGGTACTGGTCTTGCGTCATGCCGTTCTGTTGCTTCTGCGTCTCGATGACTTGCGTCACCTCTTCCTCGGTCGGCAACAGGTTTTCCTTCTCGGCCCGTTGGAAGAGCAGTTCCTGCTTGATCAGATCGTCCAAGACTTGCAACCGGCCCGAAGCCAGTTCAAGCGGTGACATCCGCGCGGTCTCTGTCTGCTGGGCCTTAGCCTGTTGGTTCAGGATCGTATCCACCTCGCGCAGCGTGATGTTCTTGCCGTTGACCGTGGCGGCAACAGCCGTGTCGTTGCTCCCGCCATCGCTGTCGCGTTTGCACGCCGCGAACGTTACCGCTGTCGCCGCGAGGAGAGTTAGAACTGCGATCTGCTTGACTCTAGACACTGTTGCTTTTGCTCCTTCAGGTTGCTAAATGATAACGGACGACACGCAACTTCGCGCGGATGCGTCCGCCTCGCCTTGACGCGCCATAAAACCGTTTGTTATAAATTTCGTTTCCTTAGCGCATCGCGTTCGCGTCTGTAGTGGCGGACGATGACGATGGCGCGCGGTTTAATGTTTGGAGGTAAATTACTCATGGCAAAACGATGCGAAGTCTGCGGCAAGGGCCCACAATTCGGTAATAATGTCTCGCACGCGAACAATCGCACCCGGCGGCGCTTTAATCCCAACCTGCAATCGATCCGCGTACAGCGCCCGCTCGGCGGCGCAGTGCGCAAGAAAGTCTGCACCAGTTGTATTAAAGCCGGCAAAATCGCGAAAGCAGCGTAACTATCAACTAACGAATGATAAATGCTGAGTGATGGATTAGAGCCTTATATTCATCACTCAGCATTTATCATTCGTCATCTCCCTGCGCCTTCTCCTGCCAACGCGATCACGTCAATCTCGACGCGGGCGTCGCGCGGTAGCCGGGCCGCTTGCACAGTGGCCCGCGCGGGCGGCTCAGTCGGAAAATACCGCCCGTACACCTCATTCATGGCCACAAAATCGCTCATATCCGCAAGATAAACAGTCGTCTTCACGACCTGTGCGAAATTGCTGCCGGCTGCCGTGAGTACGGCGGATAGGTTGCGCATCACCTGCTCAGTCTGTTCCGCGACGCCGCCCGCGACGAACTCGCCCGTCTGCGGATCAATCGGTATCTGCCCGGAGGCGAACACAAACCCGCCGGCTATTACCGCCTGCGAATAAGGGCCGATGGCTTGCGGCGCACGCTCTGACTGCACAATCTGCTTCACGGTAATGCCACCCGATTTTCAAGCTGCGTAAACGAAACGCGGATTCTAACAAACCTGCCCCCATGCAGCAATGCGCGGGCGCAGACAAACCCGCAGCGCGCAGGCCGAGGTAGAGAATTTATTGCAGTAAGCGTTATGTATTGATGAGATTTAGCGCGCCCTGGATGCTTGCCGCCAGGCAGACTTTCGCGGGCGCGTTTACTCAAGCCCCGCCGGGCAAACGTTCGACATCGAGGACACCGGGCACATTGCGGATCGCGCGGATAACTTTATCGAGATGCTTCACATCGAAGACTTCGACCGTGACTTCGATACGCCCGCGATTGTCGGGCGCGACCGAGGCTTTGGCCTCGCGGATGCCGGTCTTGATGTCGGAGATCGCGCTCGTGATGCCGGCGATCATGCCGGTGCGATTCTCCGTGATGACCAGCAGTTTGACGGCATAGGCTGCATGCTCGGACTTGCCTGCCCACTCGACCTCGACGATCCGTTCGGGGTTGACCATCAACTGCTGCACGTTTACGCACCGCCGCGCATGTACGACCACGCCTTTGCCGAGCGTGATGTAGCCGATGATCGCTTCGCCATGCACGGGGCTGCAACAACGCGCCCGCGTGATAAGCATGTCGTCTACGCCGCGCACGACGATGGCATCGTCACCCAAGCGCATGAGCCGCTTGACGGCTTGCACGCCGCTCCTGAGTTTCGACTCTTTACGCTCATCGAGTTTGGCGAACTCTTCGGGGCCGAGATACTTGGCGACGACATTGCGCGGCATAATCTTGCCGTAGCCGATGGCGGCGAGCAGATCGTCCACGCGCCCGTAACCGTAGTCGCCGGCCACCCGCTTGAAGTCGCCATTGGCATCGCTCAGCAATTTTTTCGCGGAGAGTTGGAAGCGCACGGCCTCGCGCTCGAACAACTTGCGCCCGATGTCGATGCTTTCGGTGCGTTGCTGCTCGGCGACCCAATGACGCACGCGATTGCGCGCCCGCGTCGCCACGACGAAGGTAAGCCAATCGCGGCTGGGGTGCGCGTTCGGCGAGGTGAGAATCTCAACCACATCGCCATTCTGAATCTGTGAGCGCAACGGGACGATGCGCCCATTGATCCGCGCGCCCGTACAGGTGTTGCCGATCTGTGTGTGGATCAGGTAGGCAAAATCAACCGGCGTTGCGCCGCGCGGCAGTTGAATAATCTTGCCCATCGGCGTGAACGCATACACGTCCCGCGGATAGAGATCGAGTTTGAGCGTTTCGATAAAATCGCGCGAGTCTTTTACTTCTTGCGTCCACTCGATCAGCGAACGTAGCCACTGGAACGCTTCGTCGTCGGCGTGCGCGCCACGCTTCCCTTCCTTGTATTTCCAGTGCGCGGCGACGCCCTCCTCGGCGATGCGGTGCATCTCTTCGGTGCGTATCTGAATCTCAAACGGCAACCCTTCAGGCCCGATGACCGAGGTGTGCAGCGATTGATAGAGATTATCGCGCGGCGTGGCGATCCAGTCTTTGAAGCGCCCGGGCACGGGCCGCCAGAGGTTATGCACGACGCCGAGCGCAGCATAACAGTAGCGCACTTCATCGGGCGTGATGATCCGCGCGGCAACCAGATCATAGACTTGATCAAGCTCGATCTTCTGCTGCCGCAATTTCTTCCAGATCGAGAATAGGCGCTTCACGCGCCCCTCGACCCGTACCGTGGCGACGCCGGCTGCGCGCAATTTCTCTTCGAGCGCGACCGTAGTGGTATGCAGAAACGCTTCATGCTCACCGCGCCGCGCCGCCAACGCCGCAGACAACGTATGATAGTCCTCTGGATGTAGGTGCTTGAACGAGTAGTCTTCCAGTTCGCCGCGCAGTTTGCCCATCCCGAGGCGGTGCGCAATAGGCGCATAGATGTCGAGCGTTTCCTGCGCGATGCGCTGCCGCTTTTCGGGCCGGAGGTATTGCAGCGTGCGCATGTTGTGCAGCCGGTCGGCGAGTTTGACTAGCACCACGCGCACATCATCCACCATCGCCAAGAGCATCTTGCGCACGTTCTCGGCCTGCTGCACTTCTTTCGACTGATGACTAATCTGCGCGATCTTAGTCAGCCCTTCGACCAGATGCGCGACCTCCGCGCCGAAGTATTCGCGGATCGTTTCGGGCGCGACCAGCGTGTCTTCAACTACGTCGTGTAATAACCCCGTCGCGACCGAGACTTCATCCAGCCGCATGTCGGCAAGAATGTTGGCGACTTCAAGCGGGTGGACAAGATAAGGCTCGCCGGAGGCGCGTGTCTGCCCCTTATGTTCGCGCGCCGAGAAAAAGTAGGCCCGCCGCAGCATGTCGAGATCAGCCTGCGGGTGATTGCGCGCGACCTTCTGCACAATTTCTTCGATGCGGATCATAGGCAAGCGGTTAGCGCTTAGCAATTAGTGATTAGCTGCTGTGTGGCAGGGAACATCGCTTAACTGCAATGCGGCCGGCTCAATTATTATGACCAAGCTGACAACTAATAGCTAATCGCTCATTATAAGAAAAGTGATGCCCGACCGAAAAGTCGGGCATCACCTGACGCACGGGCGGAGACTGACAACGCGGAGCGGGCAGCATGCTGGAGCCGCTTAGCTTAACCTTCCTTCTCCTTCTCGGCCTTAGCCTTCTCTTCTTCGTCTTTTTTCTTCTTGTTCTCTTCGCTCAGTTTAGCGGTTTGCGCTTGCGCGTCGGCGGCTTGCTTGCGATCTTGGGCCGCCTGCTCAGCCTTGCCGTCCATCTCATCAAGCTTGCCTAGCTCCAATAGCAGATTGGTCTTATACGACCACGCTTGTTCGTTTTTCACATCAAGGCTGATGGCTTGTTCCGCTAGTCGCAACCCGTCGGTCACACACTGTCTTGACTGATCAAAATCTTTCTGATCTTTCGGCTTCACATATTCAACGTGCGCCTTGCCATCTTTGACTACCGTCTGCTTATTGCTCGTTTGCTCGGTGATGGTGTAGGAGCAGTTCCACTTCTTGCTGGCCAGTACAGTCAATGCCTGTGCGCGTTTGTCGGGCGGTGCGCTGCCGTTATTGGCGCGCTGGGTGATCCATTCGAGTTGCTTGTTCTCTTGCCCGGTTGCCTGATAGAGATAGGCAATCGAACTGTAAGCCAACTCGTTATTTGGGTCTGCCTCCAGTACGTGCATGTATTGCTCAATGGCCGCCTGCGCCTTGGCTTTATTGTCCGGCGTATCTACGGCGGGCTTGTACTGCGACTGGATAGAGCGGGCGATGAAGAAGTCGGTATTCTTCTGTTCCGGGTCAAGTTCTTTAGCGCGGCGGAAATGTTCCTCCGCCTCCGGGAAGTGACCGGCCTTGTAGGCTCGCGCCCCTTCGTTCAATTGATTCTTGGCGCGTATGCGACCGATACAGCCCGTGTTGATGCCGAGCGCGGCCACAGCGAGCAGGATAAGCGCGGCCCTTGTTTGAGAGAGTTTCATCTGCGTCTGACTCCCGTACTGAAAATGGCAAACCCGAAAATGGCGAGTAACGGGCAAACGGGCCAGCGCGTGTACCCGCAGGCGGGACTGACGCACTGGCCTAAAACTACCCGTTACTAATTTCGCCTATTGTGGCAGATCGTCAATCTGTAACCCGATGGGGCTGCCGCCCGCCCCTTTGATCGCGTCGATCACCTTGACCACTTCGCCGTAAGCCAGCGAGCGCGGCGCTTTGACGAAGACCGCCTTGGCAATGCGCTCCTCTTCCGGCAGATCGACCCGCGTCTCTTTGCCCGGCTCGTAGGCATGCGTGGCGCGCCGCTGTTGGAACGTGTCCGACAGTTTCTTCGCGAGCGTGCCGGTGTCATTGACCGAGCCGATGTCTTCCGTATTTAGTTTGAGTTTCAGGTCTGTGTCAATCGAGACGACCAACGTCAGCGGGTTCGGCTTGACCGCCTCATTCGTCGGCGGCGTCTGCTGGGGCACCAGCGCCTTGAAGCGCGTTGGCTTCAAAGGCGTGATGACCATGAAAATGATCAGCAGCACCAGCAACACGTCGATCAGCGGCGTGACGTTGATATACGGAACGGCCTTACCTTTTTCGCCGCCTCCACCCATGCCCATGACTCTAGTCTCCTTCGCTCCCGGTCAGTTCGTCGGCCCCATAAACGGGGCCGTCCGTGCCGACGCGTGTGAAATCGCGCTTAGCTTACGACGCGGGTGCGCCGGCCGGCGCGGGTGCGGCTGCGTCGCCGCCCTTCTTTTTGTCCGCGACTAACCCGATCTGATCTATCCCTGCTTGCCGGATCGTGTTAATCACCTCAACCACGCTGCCGTAGTTCGCGCCGATGTCGCTGCGGATATAGACGATCTGCTCCTCAGGCTTTTTGTTCTCCATGCTCTTGCGGATGCGATCTTGTAGATCAACCGCGTCAATCCGTTCCTTCTTGAGGAAATACTGATTGTCGCGCGTGATCGCGATCACGATGGAGGACTCTTTGATGATGCCCTTATCCTCGTCCGGATTCCGCATGTCTTTCGGCAATGCGACTGTGACGCCTGACTGCAACAGCGGCGTGATGACCATGAAGATAATCAACAGCACCAACATGATGTCTACCATCGGGGTGACATTGATCTCAGAGGACAAGCCGCTACCCCCGCCACCTGTCATACCCATAAACCACTCTCCTTAACTTCACTTGCCCAAGCGCAATATGGTAGCCCGCGCCCGCCGCCTATACTTGGCGGCGAGCGGGCGCAAAGGATATCTAGCGTGCCGACGCGCTCCCAACAACTACGCCTTAAGTTGCCGCGTGCGGTTCTTCAGGAAGTAGTCGATCAACTCCGAAGCGGAGTTATCCATCTCGACGATGAAGCCGTCCACCTTACCCGTAAAGTAGTTAAAGACCCACACGGCGGGCACAGCCACGGCGAGACCGAGCGCCGTTGTCAACAACGCCTCGGCGATACCGCCCGCGACCGCGCCGATACCGGCGGATTCCGCGTTCTTCATGCCGGTGAACGCCGAGATGATGCCGAACACCGTGCCGAACAGGCCGACGAACGGCGCGGTCGAACCGATGGTGGCAAGACCCGAAAGCCCGCGCCGGAACTCCGCGCTCTTGATCGCGATGGAGCGTTGCAGGGCGCGCTTCGACGCTTCGATCTCATCGCCGGAGATGTCGCTGCCCGCCTCATGTGCGCGGAACTCTTGCAAGCCAGCGTTAACAACCATCGCCAGGTGCGACTTCTTGTGTTTGTCGCTGATGTTGATGGCTTCTTCGATGCGGTCGTTCTTGAGCGCCTGTGCGACGCGCGGCGCGAACTCGCGTGATTGCGTCTTGGCGGCGCGATAGGTCAGGAAGCGCTCGACCATGACCGCGATGGAGTACATCGACATGATCAGCAGGATCGCGATGACGCCGATGGCCACGGGGCCGAGATTCTTGATCATTTCACTCATCGTGAAAGCTTTTGAGGTGTCGTTGGCGGCCGAACCGCCCGCGTCCTGAAGCAACAGGAAGAACCCAAGCGCCTTCGTCCCCAGCAAGCTCATTGAGATAGTCACGGTAGCACCCTCCACAAAATTTTTGCTGCACTTTAGAGCGAGAGCACGGACTTGCGAGAGCGCGATTAAGTTGGGCGCACGCAATCGCTTCGCATTCGGAAGCGACTGCGCGACGCACAACGATCAGGTCGCGCGCCGCGCTCGATTATTGAAGATTGAACTGATACGTAATGATGCCGGAGACCTTCACGGGTTGCCCCGACAGCAACGTTGGCGAGAAGCGCGCTTGATAGGCCGCTTGTACCGCCGCTTGTTGCAACAACGGATGGCCCGAAGTGGCATGGGCCGAGATCACTTTGCCCGCTTCATCCACGATAATCGCGACAACGACCGTGCCCGAGGCGCGCGCCGCCTTGGCGATAGGCGGATAGGGTGGCGCCGGCTTGCTGGTCGCCTTACCGTTTAAGACGCCTTGCGAGATCGGCGCTCTCGGCGGCGGCTTCGGTGTTGGCTTCGGCGGTGGCGGTTCGTCATCCTCTACCTTTACGACGGGGCCTGTGCCTGCGCCAGTGCCGATGCCGCCTGCGCCGGGGCCCACCGGGCCGATAGGCCCGCGCGGGCCGCCCACAGGGTCAGAGTTACGACTACTCAGCACCGCGCCGCCCGGCGGCACCGGCGGCACCCGGCTCGCTACGTTCTCCACCTTTGTCGGCACTTTGGTTGGATCGAGCGTGCTGGCGACGAACTCGGTGCGGGTGGCCACCTCTTGTTGCTGCGTCTGTTTGGGGGCCACCTCTTGCTTCTGTTCCGGTTGCTTTTCCTGTTGCTGCACAGGCACGGGCGCAACCATCGTCATCAGTTCAAGGTTATCGTCGGGCAGGCTGTTGTTGTAGGTCACGACGCTGAGTATTGCCAAACCAACAACTATCACGGAGTAGATGGCCAGCGTGCCCAAGAAGAATGAGCCTTTGCGCGCTAGGTCGTCCTTGTGCGAACCAGACTCGACTAGACTATCGAACATCTCTGTTCCTCCCTCATCCAGTGCCAGCGGGTCAGACGTGCGAACTCTATCATCCGGTTAGATGTCACCGGTAAAGCGTTTGTTCCAAAACGTCGGCTGCCTAACAGCCGTGCGGACGATTTAGTTGAACCTTATACGTGGGGGCAAGGCGGCGCAGGGCAGAACAAATGCGCGCGGTCTATAGTGGCCGCAGCCAGGAGACACACAAGGGATTAACGCATAAGTCTGTCAAACGCCGTTTCAGCCGACAAGCGCACCAGGCCTTCGCAGACACTCCCGCATCACGAACAAGTGCGTTTGTAGAGCAATTTAATTGGCCAGCAACGCCGTGCAGTCTATGTCGCAATGCGCGTTGAAGTCAAGGATAATTCACCGCTAAATACGTTATTTAATTATGAACTTTACGAACGGGCCGCGCCCTGCGAGCCACGTGCCGCAGCCCGTACTTTCGGCTCGCTCGTGCCGCGTTGCATTGCGCCGCGCTGCGTTTGCCCGCCTGCCGTGCGCGGTGTGCCCGGTTGTAAACGCGCCGGCTCCAGCCGCTGCTGCCACCACACCATGATCGGGCTGGCGATGGCGATGGACGAATATGTGCCGAAGATGATGCCGATCAACAATGCGACCGAGAAGCCGAACAACACTTCGCCGCCGAACAAGACGAGCGCCAGCACCGACAACAGCACCAGCCCCGACGTGATGATCGTGCGCGAGAGCGTCTGGTTGATCGAGTCGTTAGTAATATCGTACAGCGAGTCGCGGCGACGCAGGCGCAGATTCTCGCGCACGCGGTCGAAGTTCACGATGGTATCGTTGACGGAGAAACCGACCAGCGTCAACAGCGCCGCGATCACGGTCAGGCTAATCTCCCACTGGAAGATCGAGAAGATGCCAATGGTGACGAGCAAATCGTGGAAGACGGCGATGACGGCCGCCGCGCCGTAAGTCCACTCGAAGCGCAATGCGATGAAGACGAGGATGCCGACGAGCGCGAGCAATGTGACCGCGACCGCTTGATTCCTGAGCGCTGCGCCCGCGACCGCGCCGACCGCATCCGTGCCCACGATCTGAAAGGCATTACCTTCCGCCGGGAACGGCTGATTGTTCGGCACTTCCGGCCCAAACGTCGTTAAGGCCTGCGCCACACTCGCACGCCCCGCGTCCACGCCCGCCTGTTGCTCCGGCGGCGTAGATTGATTTGGCGTCTGCCCTTGCGCTTGGCCCGGTTGCGGGCTGGCGGCGGGCTGGGCCGGCGGCGCGGCATCCAAACGCGGCAGTTTGATCAGATGCTCGTCCAATTTGTCCGTCGCCGGTTGGATCACGGCCTCCGTCACGCCGGACTTATACAGCGCATCGCGCACGGCTTCGGCTGACGGACGTTGTTTGAACTTGGCCGTGATGACCGTGCCGCCCTTGAAGTCAACGCCCAAGTTGAACGGCGCGCGGCCCGTCGCATAGCGCGCGACGGCCGAGACCATGCCCGCCAGCATCAGCAGGATCGAGATCACGATAAAAATGCGCCGGTTGCCCAGCCAGTCGATGTTAGTGTTCTTGAATAATTCAACCATGATTCACACCAGTGCCGAGTGACAAATAATGAGTGACGAGTTAAGCCAATTTATTTTGCTTGTCACTCGTCACTTGTCACTATAGTTAAATGCTGATCGTCTCCGGGCGATGGCCTCTGCGATTGAGCACCCATATGAAGATCGTGCGCGAGACATAGACGGCCGAGAACAGATTAACGAGCAAGCCCAGCACGAGCGTGACGGCGAAGCCGCGAATCGGCCCTGTGCCGAAGATGAACAAGAACAGCGATGAGACGATGGTCGTCACGTGCGTGTCGATGATGGTCACAAACGCGCGGGCAAAGCCTTGATCGACGGCGGACAGCACGGTCTTGCCCGTGTGCAGTTCCTCGCGGATGCGCTCGAAGATAAGCACATTGGAGTCCACGGCCATACCGATGGTCAGGATGATGCCCGCGATGCCGGGCAGCGTCAGCGTCGCGCCGAAGATGACGAGGCCCGCCATCATCAAGATGATGTTCAGCAGCAAGGCGACGACCGCATTGACGCCCGACCCGCGATAGTAGAAGAGCATGAACGCGACGACGAGCGCGAGCCCGTAAATCGACGCCTTCACGCCCGAACGGATCGAGTCTGCGCCGAGGCTCGGCCCGACCGTGCGCTCTTCAAGATATTGCAGCGGCGCGGGCAGCGCGCCCGAACGCAATGTCAACGCCAGATCCTCGGCCGAGTTTTTCGAGAAACGCCCGCTGATCTCGCCGGAGTCCGTGATCTGCGACTTGATGAACGCGACCGACTTGACCTCGCCGTTTAGCACGACGCCCATGTATTGATTGATGTTCGCGCCCGTCCACTGGCCAAACTTATCCGCCCCGCCCGGCTTGAGCCCGAAGCTGATGCGATAACCGCTGCGCCCCGTGGCATCATTGGCGATAGCCTGCGCTGTGCGCAACTCGCTGCCGTCCACGACTGGCGGCACGTCCACCACGACCCACTTCTTCGGTTTATTCTGCTCGGCGGACGTGTTCGCGTTCGCGCCCGCCGCCGTCGGCTCATCGCGCTCCGCGTAAGCGAGCACCTGTTTGTTCGGGGGCACTGTGCCGCCAAGCGATTGCGCGGCTTCCTGCTCCGTCGTGTAGGTCTGGACAGGCTGCGGACTCGGCGGACTAACGACGTGGACGAGGTCGAGTTTCGACGCTTGAATGAGCAAATTCTTGACGCGTTCAGGGTCTTGGATGCCGGGCATCTGCAAGAGTATCTGGTGCGAGTTCTGCCCGCCGTGGCGTTGCAGGAGCGGCTCGGCCACGCCGACCGCGTTGATGCGGCTATCAATGATCCGCATCGCCTGATCGACTGCCTGATCTGAGAGCGTGCGTTGCGCATTCGAGGTTAATGCCCAGGTGACCGCAGCGCCCGACGTGGACGCGCTCCAATCGTTCAGGTCAACTTTCTTCGGCACGGCATCGCGCATTTCCGTCACCTTGGCCGGATCGCTCGCCGTCAGCGTGAAGTTGTAGTTGCCGCTGTCCGTCACCCACTTTACGTCTTGCGTCTGCGCACCGGCGGCCTTTGCCGCATTTTCGGCGGCGCGGGCGGTGGTCTGCGTCAGCGTCTTCAGAAACTCGTCGGTCTTGACCTGCATAACGAGGTGCGAGCCGCCCCTGAGGTCGAGGCCGAGGTGGATGTTCTCGGCGAGCGTCTGCTTGAGACCGGCGGGCGTGAAGTCGTGCGCCGTCGGCCGGTGGCGCGGCCCGATCACCGCGTAGAGGCCGGCGATGGTGACGATGGCGATGATGATGGACCGTTGCGTTAAATTCTTCTTCATCTTTTTTATTTCAGGGTTGTGCTTAAACTTTCGGCTCTTCCGTCTGCATTCCCGCGACTGCGCCGCGTGAGATTTCGAGCATGGATTTGTCCGCGCTCATGATGAGCAGCGAGTTTTCCCGCACGGACTTGACCGTGCCGATGATGCCGCCGTTCGTGACGATCCGATCACCGGACTTCAAGTTCGCCACCGTGTCTTGCAACGCGCGCTGCCGCTTCCGCTGCGGCGCGATGATCAGGAAATAGAAGATGCCGAAGATGGCAATGTATGGGAGAAACCACAGAGTAGTCATTGCAGTAAATTATCGGGCCGTTGGCTCAGTCTATTATTCCGTGTGGCACGCGCGCGCCGGAGGACGAAAATCACGCAGGCAGAGAAGCAAAGTCCGGTGGTCTGAACGAGCGCCAGCCTCATCTTGACCGCAGGCGCACTCACCCGACACCGGCGTTGTACTGCGCTAGAAACGCTCGCTGAAATTGCGCGAAATGACCAGACCGGATAGCTTGCCTCACGCGCCGCATGGTGTCAAGGAAGCACGCGAGATTGTGATGCGTCAGCAAAATACTGCCCAACATCTCGCCCGTCTGATACAGATGCCGCAGGTAGGCACGCGAATGTCGCTGACAGACAAAGCACGCACAGTCCGCGTCAAGCGGGCGCGTATCAGTGGCCCAACGCGCGTTCTTAATATTGAGCGGCCCGTTCGTGGTGTACGCTTGCCCGGTGCGCCCGTTGCGCGTGGGCAGCACGCAATCGAACATATCCACGCCCCGCGCCACACCCGCGAGCAAATCCGCAGGCGTGCCGACGCCCATCAAATAGCGTGGACGATCCGGCGGCAGGCGCGGCGCGAGCAGTTCGATGGTGTCGTACATGACCGGTTTCTCTTCCCCGACGCTCAAGCCGCCGATGGCGTAGCCGTCGAACCCGATCTCGACCGTGCGCGCGAGACTTTCAAGGCGCAAGTCCGCGTGTGCCGCGCCCTGCACGATGCCGAACAAAGCTTGCGCGCCACTGACCGACGCATGATGTTTGGGCGGGCGGCCCATGTCCGCGCCCGCGCGTTGCAACTCGTCGAAGCGTGCGCGCGAACGCGCGGCCCAACGCGCGGTCAACTCCATCGAAGCTTGGGCGACCTCGTGCGTAGCCTCGCCCGGCGCGCACTCGTCGAACGCCATCACGATGTCCGCGCCGAGCGTCGCCTGCACCTCCATCGAGACTTCGGGCGACAGAAATCGCGCGCTCCCGTCCACGTGTGAACGAAACTCGACGCCCTCTTCTTTCAACTTCCGCAACGCGCCTAGGCTCCACACCTGAAAGCCGCCCGAATCCGTCAGCAGCGCCCGCTCCCAACCCGTGAAGCGATGCAAGCCGCCGCACGCGCGCAGCACGTCCACGCCCGGCCGCAGCCACAGGTGATAGGTGTTGCCAAGAATGATGCGCGCGTCTAACTCCGGCGATTCAAGCGCGTCGAAGCGCGTGCCTTTCACCGTGCCCGCTGTCCCGACCGGCATAAACACTGGCGTCTCAATCAACGCACGCCGCGTCTGCAACAACCCGACGCGCGCCTTGCCTTCTTGCGCGACGACCTGCCAACTGATTGGGGATTTACTCATCAAGCAAAATTGATAGGAGTTCTAATAACTTCCATCTCAACGACTCACACAGTTCGACACATTCATATAAGTCAGGTGTGCTTAACTCATTTATCTGTGGTTCAAGTAGTTTGTACTGCGGATACTCTTCAAAGAAGGATGAGGCCAAGCTTCCTTTTATTTCGTGCAGCCTAACCTTTGACAATTTCAGGAATTTTTTAGGCCCGCTGCTATAGCCCGCAATAGTTGCCCAATAAGTATCAAGGTCATAGGACAAGTTATTAAATCGCTCGTCGCTATTTTCATCAATCAAGAAGCTACAATCTTCACGCGGAAAAGGGCCGCGCCAATCCTCTTCATATATACGACTTACTTCGTTAGCTAATGCTTGAACATTAACAGCCATAACACATGATTCATTGCCCCTTAACGTTTCCGCTCGCCCTTGTGGCGTTCGATGATGCGGATCGGCGTGGCGAAGAAGTCGTACTCTTCGCGCAGGCGGTTGAGCAGATAGCGTTCGTAGGAGAAGTGCAAGCCGCCATGACCACCGGCGGTGAAGACGACGAAGCGGGGCGGGCGCACGCCGACTTGCGTAACGTACTGCACGCGCAGACGCGAGCGGCCACCTTTGACCGGCGCGACGGCCGTCGGCGCACGCGGCGCGGCGATGGCGCGGGCGAAGAACTCGTTGAGTTGCGCGGTTGGGATGCGCAAGTTGCGCGCATTGTTGGCGCGCACGGCGAGCGGCAACAGGCGCGTCACGCGCTGGCCATAGAGCGCCGAGATGGTCACGACCGGCGCGTAGTCGAGGAATTTCATCTTGTCGCGCAAATCGCGCTCGAACGCGGCGGGCGTGCCCGTCAATTTATCCGGCACGGCGTCCCATTTGTTCACCGCGATGATGATCGCGCATCCGGCATCAACCGCATAGCCCGCGATGTTGGCATCGAGCGCGGTCACGCCTTCAATCGCATCAATAATGACGACCGCCACATGCGCGCGTTCCAGACTGCGCCGCGCCATCACGACCGACATCTTCTCGGTCATCTCCTCCGTCTTGCCCTTGCGCCTGATGCCCGCCGTGTCAATCAGACGGAAGCGATGCGTGACGATTGTGGGCGTGCCGATTGCGGATGATGGATCGCGGATCGCGGATTCAGCTTGGGCGTGGTCGACTTCGCTGGCTGTATCTGAGATTTGAGATGTCAAATTTGAAATTTCAGATTCGCTGCCTGCCTCCGTCTCTTCCGGCCATTCAAGCAAGGTGTCCACCGCGTCGCGCGTCGTGCCCGGCACGGCCGAGACGATGACGCGCTCCTCACCGAGCAACCGATTCAACAGCGACGACTTGCCCACGTTCGGCCGCCCGATGATCGCCAGCCGGATTTCGCGCTCGGTGGCGGCGGCGTCGCCCGTGCCCGCGTCCTTGTCGAAATGTGTGATGACCACATCGAGCAGATCGCCCACGCCGTCGCTATGCTCGGCTGAGACCGGGATCACGTCCGCGAACCCGAACTGGAAAAACTCGCCCGCGTCGGCATCGAGCCGCACAGCGTCCGCTTTATTCGCGGCGATAATCACAGGCTTGCCCGTTCCGCGCAGCAAACGCGCCAACTCTTCGTCGAGCGGCGTTTTGCCGGCGCGCACGTCCACGACCCAGATGAGCGCAACCGCTTCTTCAATCGCCGTCGCGGCCTGCTTCAAGATGTTGACGGGAATCAGCGCGTCGTCGTCCGGCACGATGCCGCCCGTGTCCACGACGGCGAAGCGGCGGCCCTGCCATTCGGCTTCGGCGTAGATGCGGTCGCGCGTGATGCCCGGCTCGTCGCCGACGATGGAACGGCGCTCGCCCACGATCCGGTTAAAGAGTGTAGACTTGCCCACGTTCGGTCGTCCGACAATGGTCACGAGCGGCAACGCGCCGCGCGGCGACACCGTGCCCGTCGCCTCTGTTTCCTTCATGCTCATAATTGTATGCCGGCGAGTCTAACGCGCGCTCCCAACCGCCGCAAGGAAGCCCACCGCACAAAAACACCTTGCCCCGCCCACGTCTGCCGGATTATGCTCGCGCCCGCACCACGCGCACCACGCAGGCGCACCAACGCTCACAAGTTTGAAAATGATCAGCCTGCCTCACATCATGGCCCGCATCCGCCAGACAATCAGGCGGCGCGCGCACGCCGACACTTCCTCGGCCGCGCTCGCCGCGCATCTCGCGCTCGGACAGGCGGGCGAGGCATTGGCCGCAGCGCATCTTGCGCGGGCGGGCTTTCACATAGTCGCGGCAAATTTCAAGTTGCCCGTTGGACGCAACACGCGCGGCGCGTTGGTCAAGGCCGAGATCGATCTGATCGCTTACGAAGGCGCGACGCTTTGTTTCGTTGAAGTGAAGACACGCCGCTCCGATTGGTATGCCGCGCCCGAAGCCAACGTCGATCTGCGTAAGCAACGACAGATTAGCCGCGCGGCCCGCGCCTATCGCCGCACCTTCGGCCTCACGGGCGCGGACTACCGCTACGACGTGGTCAGCGTCATCTTGCCTGAGCCGACTGCCACTGCAGCCGCGCCCCTGCCCCGCGTCGAACTGCTCCGCAACTTTTGGACGGACGCGAAATTTCGCAAACGCAATTGGGCCGACCGCTACCCGGACTAAAGCAACCCACGAAAGATTTGGGCAACAGGTAAAAAGCTAGCCACGAAATCACACGAAACGACACGAACAAAGACCACGAAGTTCGTGACTTTGCTTCGTGTCGTTTCGTGTGGCTTCGTGGCTAAATGTTTTTGCTGTGTGTACCGCACTTGTGTGCTTCGATTTAAGGCAGCGTCGCCGCTTTCTGTTCCGGCGTGCGCGGGCCGGCCTGCTTCACGTACTTATCGAACCAGTTGATCATCTCGAACAGCACGTGCTCGGTTGATTCGCGGGCCGCGTAGCCGTGCGCTTCGAGTGGGAGGATGACAAGGCGCACCGTGCCGCCCGTGCCGCGTATGGCCGCGTACATGCGCTCGGACTGGATCGGGAACGTGCCTTGATTGTTATCCGCTTCGCCGTGAATCAAGAGGATTGGCTCTTTGATCTTGTCGGCGTACATAAAGGGCGAGACCTTCATGTACATGTCGGGCGCTTCCCACAGGATACGGCGCTCGCTCTGGAAACCGAACGGGGTCAAGGTGCGATTGTACGCGCCGCTGCGCGCGATGCCAGCGCGGAACAGATCGGAGTGCGCCAACAGGTTCGCCGTCATGAACGCGCCGTAAGAGTGGCCGCCGACGCCCACGCGCTCACGATCAGTCACGCCCAACTCCACCGCCTTATCAATCGCTGCTTGCGCGCTCAGCACGATCTGATCGATGTATGTGTCGTTGACCGTCTGCGGATCGCCGACGACGGGCATCGTCGCGTTGTCGAGCACCGCATAACCTTCGAGCAGGAAGAAGAGATGCGACGGCCCCACGATGCTGGTGTAACGCTGCGCCGAGCCGGAGACTTGGCCGGCCGTCGCCGCATCGTTGAACTCAAGCGGATAGGCCCAGACGACCGTCGGCAGCCGCGTGCCCTCTTTGTAATCGGGCGGCAGGTACAAAGTGAATGAGCATTGCACGCCATCCTTACGTTTATACGTCACGAGTTGCTTCGTGATGCCGCGCAACTGCGGCGTCGGGTCGGGAAAGTTCGTCAGCGGTTTGACGGTTGAGGCATACAGCGGTTCCTGCATGATGCTGCCGGGTGCGCGCGCGGGCGCAGCGCTCATATCCTGCAACGCGGCCAGCGTCGTGCGAATGAAATAGTTTGGCGGCTCGGTCGGCGCGTCGCGGCGCGTGACGAACTGCGTGCCGTTGTCCGTCAAGAGCGCGACAAACGTTTCATAGCTCTTGTTGTCGCTGCGGAACAGGCGCACGGTTTGCAGCGACTGCAAATCGATAGCGTCGAGGAACGGCCGGTCGCCGGCGGACGACGCGCCTGTGCCGGCGAGGTAAATGCCGTCGCCGCTTTGCACGATGGCGCGCTGCCCGTTGGGCATGAGGCGCGTCACGGGCGTGCCCGGATCGTTGTAGCGATCCTGCACGTTGCGCTGCCAGATGACGCGCGGTGGCGCGAGCGGTTGATCCGCATGCAACATGAGCGTGCGCGCCGTGCGCGTGTCGCGGTCGTAATCGGTGACGAGCGCCAGATCGCCGCGTTCGCCCCATTGGATGTTGGTGAACCGCTGTTCGGTCTTAACGAGTTCGACCGGCGGCGCTTTGAACGGCGCAGCGAGCATTAATACATGATCACGAAAGGGCGCTTTCTGTTTCGGGTTGCCCGTATCAAGCGCCTCGGCCCAGACGAGCGTCGCGGGCACGTTTGGCCGCCACTCGTAATTGCGCGCCCCTTCCGGCACACCGCCAATCGGCACTTGATCCGCCAGCGGCAGACTCGCCAACTTGTAAACCAACCGCCCCTGCATGTCCCACACTGCGACCTGTTTGGGGAACGACTCCGCCGGGAACAGATAGCTGAACGGCCGCTCAACGCGCGCCGTGAGCAACAGTTGCCCGTTGGGCGCGGGGTCAATTGTCTCGAAGATGGCCGGCTGGCCGACATCCGTCGCCTGGCCGCTCACAGTGTCCACAAGCGCGAGTTGCGCGGTCGCGTAGTAAGCGAACTGCTCCTCGTCATACGGACTCTTGAGCAAATCTTCGTAAGTCGGGAGCGCGCCCGCGCGGCCCGAGCTTTCTTGTATCACCGGCTCGCGCGGCACACCGGGCGCAGGCGCAAGCGGCGCGCGCCGCGCGGGCACGAGTTGCACGACGAGCGTGCGGTTGTCCGGCAGCCACTGATACGGTTCGCCATAGACGGCGTTAACACGCACGCCTTGCACTTGCTTGATCTGTCCTGTCGCGCTGTCGCCCGTCCACAGTTCGATACCCGTGGGCGTCGTGTTCATAAACGCGAAATGCTGCCCGTCGGGACTCCAACGTGGCAGATCGATTTGCGCGCCAGCGGGCAGCGCGACTTTCGTCTCCGCGCCATCGCCGATGCGCTTGAGCATGAGCGCGACGTAATACGGCGCGCGATGCGGCCCGTTCGTTTGCGGATTGAGCCGTAGCCCTGCGAGCCGCAACATCGGTTGCGCGAGATCGCTGATTGGCGGGTAGCGCACACTCGTCGCGAGCAGCAGACGGTCGCGCGTCGGACTGACGGACGCGCCCGGCGTGATCGGCGCGCTCAAGATATCAAGCACAGCCTGCGGTGGTTTACGATAAGCCTGCGCGAACGCGGACGAAGCACAAAACAAGAGGCAGACGGCGAGCGACAACAACGAGCGTTTCGTGTGCATGGACAACTCTCTCCTCAACATAATTAAGGCGTTGCGCCGGTGACGGGTGCGCAGGCCCAACCGATTTTGCGCCACGACAGCAACAACGCGCAGACTTGGTTAGCAGGTAACGGGTTCAGGTACGGACGCGAGAGAAGTTAAGCACATACAAAGGCGTTGTCAAACGAATCTGCGGCACGGGTCGTGCCGATTTTAGCGGCGTGTGGCACGGGCCGCTTGACAACGGGCGGGCGATGCTTAAAATTGGCTCTCGCCAATGCGGGAGTAACTCAGTGGTAGAGTGCGACCTTGCCAAGGTCGAAGTCGCGAGTTCAAATCTCGTCTCCCGCTTGTTTGAAACGAATGAGGGCGGCGGGATGAGGGATGAAAAGGAATGGCCTACTTCATCTCTCATCCCGCCGCCCTCATTCCATTTTCCGGCGGCGTAGCCAAGTGGTAAGGCAGAGGTCTGCAAAACCTTTATTCGTCGGTTCGATTCCGACCGCCGCCTTTGATATCTATAATTCTCACATAGACTTAGACTAGCACAGCTCTCAAGTCTTAAAGGCGGTTGAGGTTGGTGTGGGGAGATTTGTGGGGATTCCATGCTCTCTCCTATCGTGTTAACCCGTCCAAAACACAAAGTCTGCTACGGCGATAATAGTTTATAGAATTGCTACCCATGTTCGAACAAGCCTTCAAAAACATCGACGACGTGCTCTGGAAAGAAGCTGGCTGCACAACCGAGTTGGATTATACCGAGCAGACCTCGTGGCTCCTCTTCCTGAAGTATCTCGACGGGCTAAGTACATGACAAAAGGTTACAAAGTCTAATGAAATCAAAGCGTTTGGCTGTGCAATCCTGATTGCATAAGATGCGACGCAGATAATCGAACCCATGACGAAAAAGACTTTTAGCCAGCCGGCCATGTTTCTTTATTTTGATTGGATTAGCGTGTGCCAACCATTCACCTGCGAGGTACGCCCAACAAAAAGCCACCGTCATCAGAGCCAGAAGTTTCTCAAGTCTCTCACGCTCGGTGATATGTGTTTCTTCCAAACAAAAGCCACGCGACTTCAAACAACCAAACAGTGTTTCGATCTTCCACCGCAAGGCATAATCTTTCAGTATCTCGTCGCTTTCATCATTGCTTGCCACAATCACATACTCGCCCTCTGTGGTTCGCATGCCCATCAACGAAAGCTCTTCGGTCAAGACTTTTCTCTGACCCCAGAGCAAAACTCCAAGACCAACTTTTTGGGTGCGAAACAGATTCTTCGCAGACACCATTTTGTTGCCACGGGCATTAGAGACTTTCAGGTTCTCTTTGATACGAATGCGAAACGGCAGTCCCTTGCGCCGCAAGTAAGAAAACCAATCCCGACCAATAAACTCGCGGTCGGCGGTCACAAACGAAAGCGAATCTTTGCCGAAAAGCTTGACATACTTTTCCAACAACTCAATTCTTTCTCTGGTGTCCGAACAACCTTTCTTCTCCAAGACCATCCACAGCAGAGGAAAAGCAACTCCCTTATAGACCACACTCAACATGAACACATTCAAAGGTGTTTCTCCCAAATACCAATCGGTGCGGTCAACCGACAGGACGAACGGCGGCGGGATGCCAAGCAACTTGATAACCAGCAAGGCTATCTCGGCGAAAGGCAGATCGAAGAATCTCAGAAAGCGTTGACATCGTTTGTAGTGCGAGTCCTGTTTCGCCCGTCCGCTCATCACCGACGAGATTTGCACCAGACTGACGGTCTTGACTTGAACCAGAGCGACCACGAACTTTGCCAAGAAGTTGCGACGAGCTTTATTCCAAGCTACATTTTCGGCAAGCGTTCGCTCCAAACGGCGAATGTCGGCCATTGTGATGTCGGCCTTTCAAGAAATGTTTGGCGACAAATCTTGTCAAGGATACCGGCACAGTGGCCTTTTATGCAGTTTCAAAGATCAATTTTTGTCCTGTACTGAGCTCGACGGGTTAGAGCAAGACAAGGCGATGGAGGCGGAGTTGGAGGGGAAGAAATACACCTTCATACTCGATGCGCCCTACCGCTGGGAAAGCTGGGCTGCGCCAAAGGGCAAAGATGGCAAGCTCGATCACAACAAGGCGCAAACCGGCGACGACCTGCGCGAGTTCGTCAATAGCAAACTCTTCCCCTACTAGGGCTAACGCATCTTAATTTTTGAAATAACAGCGATTGTGGCAATCTTGCATTCTAAAAACTGAATGGAGAGGGCCTAGATGAGCAAATTGAAATCGCGCACGCTGTTTGAAAGCTTAGCGAGCATTACTGATCCGCGCATTGAGAGAACGAAAGAGCATAAGCTGGTAGATATCTTGGGTGACTATCCCTTGACTGTAGGTACGAAATCTGCTATCCTGTTTTTCTGGAAGGGGATAGCAAATGAAGACCAAACAGCCCAAGTCGCCAATGCAGAAATACACGCTCCAAGATTTCGAGAAGCAGTTCCCGAATGATGACGTTTGCCTTGAATGGCTCAAGGATTATCTCTATCCGAACGGCATTCATTGTGCGACGTGCGAGCGCGTTACCAAGCATCACAAGGTAGCCTCGCGCAAGTCTTATTCGTGCGACTATTGCGGGCATCACGTTCACCCGACCGCCGATACTATCTACCATAAATCTTCTACGCCCCTGCGCCTGTGGTTTTATGCAATCTATCTTATGGCTTCGACTCGTTGCGGTATCTCTGCGAAGCAAATTGAGCGTGAGTTGGGCGTGACCTATAAAACCGCGTGGCGCATGTTCAAACAGATTCGCTCTATGCTGGATGAAGGTCTTAATCCGCTCTCCGGCAACGTCGAAGTTGATGAGACGTATATCGGCGGCAAGGCGAAGAATATGCACGAATGGAAGCGCAAACAGAAAATTCAAGGGCGCGGCACAGTCGGTAAAGTGCCCGTTATCGGCGCGGTAGAGCGCGGCGGTCGCGTAGTCGCTAAGGTTGCGGCGAACGTAAGCGCAGAGACATTGCTGCCGTTCGTCAAAGAATACGTCATGCCGGAGTCCCTTGTGTTCACAGACGAGCATCGCGGTTACGGCTCTGTAGGGACTAGCGGCTACACGCACAAGCGCGTCAATCATTCCGCGAAGGTCTATGTGATAGGCGACGCTCATACAAACACGATGGAAGGTTTTTGGTCACTCGTCAAAGGCGGCATCAACGGCGTGTATCATTCGGTTAGTGCCAAGTATCTGCAAACCTACTTTGACGAGTATTCATTCAGATACAGTCACCGCAATGATGTGCAGCCTATGTTTCTTTCGTTTCTTCATCAGGTGGAGAAATCTTCCGACTAGCACGCTTGAGGGCATCTAGGTAGCCCTCTGCTGTTAAGTCTTGTGGTTTTTTCTGAACATCGAAAGCCACGCTGCTTTTTTGTTCTTCAGATTCCTTTTCTTCTCGGTATTGCCTATCTTTCTCTTTTCGTTGCATCACTAGCTCCTCTGTTTGTAGCAAATCACTTAGACGCCAAGCAGGTATAACTATCGCCATGCCTGTATTAGATGCCACTGTCCAGCCGGATTGGTTTGGCTTTCCTTCAGCATTCAATACGTCTAGGTAGTTAAGTACGTGAGCGCAATCAATGCCAAGCAAGGCAGGGCTTCCTACAAGATCGGTAATAGATGTGGTTTCAATCTCTTGATATTTTTCTGCATAGGGGTCTTCCCACGTAGGCCGCACATTTGGAATGTTGAAGGCTGTCGTCTTTTGTGTGGGCCTGTAAACGAAGACAGGTGAACCGCTATAACCGCTTATCGAACGAGTCTCTACCAGAAAAGCCTCTTGCATGTGTCCGTTGGCAAGTCTTACCTTCTCAAAAGGCAACATAGCAATACTGCCAAAGCGCAATGAGGGCGTGTTCCGTTGCACTCCCGCGTGGCTGATAAACCTTCCGACCATGAACGTATCATCGCCAGCCCCTAAATGTGTGATATCTGGTCGCTGTACAAATCCGCCAACATCAATAGGGTGGTATTTGTGTTTGCGCGGCGGTAAATCTATTGCGGCAACGATTAGATCGTCCCCTTCAGGATGTGGCATCCAGTCGTCTTGCTCAAGCTCTAAGACATCTATCTCGTCGTCAATAGTGTTGAGACGTATGACAGGATAGCCAGCTTCTACGACGTGTTTATTAGTCACCGCATAAATGTGCGGCGGGTAATTTATTATGCCGCGCCCTGTTCGTTTGAACGCTTCGCCATCCCAACGAGTGTAGGTATGAAGTCGTACTAAGCACCCGCTCCCGCCAAAATTCTCGCCATCCTCCGCAGCCGCCCTTGAATCGTAAAGATAGACGCTACAATCAAGGTACTGTTGTGGTATGCGTGGCATGTGTCCTCTCCGCCAAACGCGATAGGTGTAACCGCGCGCGGATTGTCGCACTACCCAATGCCCAAGTCTAGGGGTATCATTACGCATGGCATGATACCCCACAAGGTTTTTCAGTGAGCGGATTATACACTTCCCCCCCCCGTACCTGCTGTAAGGGGATAATTACCTTTACTAAGGTACGCGCGCATGGTAACTGTGCTACCTCCCCGCGTAGTCTCGCCCAGCGTCCGTCACCAGCCCGATATCAGCCCATGCTCCGCAATGCCACGGTACGTGTGGGACAGAGCGTTAGCCGCATTCGCCGGCGGTACGAATGTCGCGCCATCCTCGCCGCTGTCACTATCAACTTATGCGAAGTTTAGATGCGAGCCAGCAGGTGCGGCTCACTCCCGGCGCAGTCTAGCCGGCAGGGGGTGGCTCATAACAAAATCCCCCAACATGGGGGGTAGGGTTGAACTTGTAGGGGTGTCACCCAGCAGGAAAATTTATGTCGTTATCGGGCGCTTGAGCGTGTGCTCGGCACCAGTTGGCAACTGCGCCTTTCCGAGATGCGGTGCGTGCGCAACATCCGCACGGCCCCTCGGCGGTCGAGCACGCTCACCACTTGTTTGCGATGACTTCTTTCATCGCATCGATCTCGACGCAGCGCTCGGCGAGCAGTCGCTTTTAGCGTGCGTTCTCACGCTCTGGCTCGCGCAGTCGGCGTGCTTCCGAAACATCCATGCCGCCAAACTTCTGCCGCCACTTATAGAATGTGTTCTCGGCAATGCCATGGGCGCGGCAGACAGCGACAATCATCTGCCCGCCGCGTTCGGCTTCGCGCAGAATAGCGATGATCTGTTCCTCGCTGAACTTCGACTCTTTCTGCTCGAATCTCCTCTGTGGTTTGGGAGATTCTAACCTAACGCTTGGTAGCTTTCGCGGGGGTCATATCAACCTACCCCGCGACCTCTACGGCGGCCTCTTCGACTGTCGCCTGCGGCTCAGCTTGCAGCTTTGCCCGCCACACATCTTGAGCCGCCGAACGCTGGAATTTGTATGTTGACTGAAGTGTGCTGAAGCGGCAAGCTCCAGCCCTGCAGGGCACCGGTGAAGCCGTGCTGGAATTATGACTAACAAGAGTCAGTGGCTCAGATCAGCTCCCGGTGTCCCTCCCTTGCCGCGCACGAGATCGAACAGTATCCGAAGCCGCTCATCCTTGAGCAGAGCTTGCATCTGCAAGTTTGATCCGCGCCGCAAACTATATCCAGCAAGGAGTACGATTCATGACCTTATCTACGCTCGGCATTGACATTGCCAAACTAAAGTTCAACGTCTGTCTCATCAACCCAAGCGACAGGCTCAAACACAAGGTTTTCAGCAATACGCCGACAGGCTGCGTGCAACTCCGTGAGTGGCTTTCTAAACAAGATGTCCACGAAGTCCACGCTTGCCTCGAAGCTACGGGCACTTACGGTGAAGCCCTTGCGCGCTCGCTGCATCAAGCCGGGCACACGGTCAGTGTCGTCAATCCGGCAGCCATCAAAGCTTTCGCCGCAAGTCGCCTCTCGCGCACTAAAACTGATCGCGTTGATGCCGAACTGATTGCACGCTTTTGCCTTGCACAAGCACCGCCCGCGTGGACGCCTATGCCTGCCGAAGTGCGTGAATTACAGGCACTTGTGCGCCGTCTGGAATCTCTTGTCGAGGTGCGAGTGGCGGAACAGAACCGCCTCGAAGCCGGAATCACGGTCGCAGCTATCAAAGTCTCGGTCGAAGAGTTGATCAATCATCTCTCCGCGCAGATCAAGCAGACAGAGTCGCTGATCCGCACGCACATCAAAGACCATCCGAGATTGAAAGAGCAAAGTGCGTTGCTCGATTCCATTCCCGGCATCGCGCAGACCACAGCCGCGACTCTCTTGGCTGAGATCACGGACATCACCAAGTACAGCAGCGCACGGCAAGTCGCGGCTTACGCCGGGTTGGTGCCGCGCGAACGCATGTCTAGAAGCAGTGTGCGCGGGCGCACCAGACTATCAAAGATCGGTAACGCGCGAGTGCGTCGTGCACTTTACTTTCCGGCAATCACAGCACTGCGGTGTAGTCCGTTTTTCAAAGAGTGGGCAACGGGGTTGCGCGAGCGCGGCAAGTGCAAGATGAGTGTCATCGGGGCGGCAATGCGTAAACTCATCCATCTTGTTTACGGGGTGTTGAAGACGGGCCAACCGTTCGATCCTGAATGGGTAAAGCGACAACAAACTGCTTGACTTGCAACACAGTATCTGAGCGGCTGCCCCGCGAACAGCATTCAACCTGAACGTAAGGATGCGTGATGACAAGCCTGCTATCGGGGCCTCATCTCCAATGACTTGTTCGGTTGCCGTGTCTAAATATAACCCGCAGGTAATCAGCAATCTGATGTTTTTAGAAGTTACGCAGTTGGAGTTCAGCATTACGGCTGCGTAACTTCTAAAAGTATTTCAACCTTTAACAACCCGCTTACGAATCTTTCAAAACGGCGCGCGGCAATTTATTAACGAAAGCGGAAACGTCATCGTAATTCTTGATGCGATTCGGAATGATCCACGCTTTCTCGTCGCCCGCAAAAGCGAGTTCGGTGCGCCAAACGCCTCTCATCCCGTAGCTCGTGTTAGCCGTGCGAATAACGGTTCCGCGAAATTCGGCCCACGTAAACTGTCGTCCGTCGCCGCGCTCGATGCCGCTCGCGTCAAACGCCC
>JBBQGM010000021.1:0-55103 GCA_038322995.1 Pyrinomonadales bacterium | reverse complement strand
TCGGGGTTTGGCAACTCCGCTCAGGCGGTCTAATATCTGTGCGACTACGGTCATCAGCCAATTCTCCTTTGCTGTGCGTTTGGTCACACACATCTAAGCGGGAATTGGCTTTTCTTGTCAAAAACTGTCCGAACTATTGATGATGAAAGAGCCGCTATTGAAATTTTGCGTTCCGACTTTGAACGAGTCCTCCGCGACTTCGATCCGCACGTCCTTCAAATAATAACGCAGCCGGGCAAGTACGCTCTCCGTGTTGTGATTGATGATGTAGGCGCTCGGCTTTGTCGAGCCGATGGTTTTGCCTGTCACAACCGCATCGCGCGTCAGCAACTCCATCGGTACTTTCAGAATGCTCCCGTCGGTCACGCGCACGGTCTCGACGTTGCGGAGCGCGCCGAGCGTCCAACCAGTGTCGTCGTAGGGGCGCGGGTCGTTGACGTTATAATACTGTGTATCGAGCAACATGTCGGCCATGCGCGAGTAGGGTTGATCCATGCGGATGATGTACGAGCCGGCCGAGAACTTGCGCTCGGTCGTGGGCGACGGCGGGCGCATTATACCCTGCCCTTCGCGTGCGCCCGCGCCGCTCTCGGCTGGCTCACCGCCACGTGTTGTGCCCGCGCCTCGCGCCGGCTCGCTCGCCAACGGCACGCTGAACGCACGCGTCGCCTGCTGCACTTCAATGCCCATCAAGCGCAGCAGGTTGACCATGTCGGCTGCTTCGACCGGGCGCGGCGTGTCGCCGGGCACGACGTAAGCATAAGGGCCTTCATTCGCCGCTTTCGCCACCGACCGCTTGCTCTTGAGGTAGAAATTATTCAGGAAGCGTTCCCTGTTGTTAGCCACGAAGTTCATGGCCAACAGGAGCGCCGACTGCTGCATATTGACGTTGTTCCGCATAGACCACTTGACGCGCGGCTGCGGCGGATTCGGTCTGAACCAATCGCGTTGCGCCTGTTGCGTCACCGTGCGATCCATCGTGTCCGCGCCGCCGTTGCCAAAGGTCTCGTAGAAGCGGCCGATGCTGTTGTGCCCGTTGGCCACGTAGAACATGTAGTTCGGGGCCCAGCCGTCGTAGAAGCCATGCGTCCAGACGCCGGGCACGCCACGCTTGGTCATCTCTTCGATCTCGTGATAGGCGAGCAGATGCCACTCGTCAATCACCAGCGGATCAAGCCAGGCGTTATACGGCCCCGTGCCGGTCGAGGTATAGAGGAATGGCACGGACTCATGCAAGTCGTGCAACACGGTCGGGTGATATTCGAGAAACGTCTTCATCATGTTGCGCGTCAGGGCGAGCGCCATGCCTAGCCCGTCGCGGTTATTGTCATGCGCGACGTACTTGCCCCAGTACAACAGATTGGGGGCGTTCTTGCCCGGATTCGCCTTGCGGTAGTTGTAGATATCAACCATGCGGTCGCGCCCGTCCACTTCGAGCGCGGGTGTGATCAGCACGATCATGTTTTTGCGAATGGCATCATAGAACGGTGAGTCTTCGACCGCGATGCGATAGGCCAACTCCATCAACATCTCCGGCGAGCCGGTCTCCGGCGAATGGATCGACCCCGAAGCCCAGTAGAACGGCTTGCCTTCACCGATCAACGTTTGCGCGTCCGCGTCCGTCGTCTTACGCGGATCGGCCAGGCGCGCGGTGATCTCTTTGTACCGATCAAGCTGTTGTAAGTTCGCCTCGTCGCTGACGGCAACGAGCAACTGTGCGCGGCCATCTTCCGATTTCTCCGGCGCGACGAAGACGCGCACGCGCGGGCTGGCGGCAGCGAGCGCGCGATAATAACGATACAAATCTTTCGTATACGTCAACTTATTCGGCGTGCCGACGACGTAGCCCAACACCTTCTCCGGCGTCGGCACTGTGGCCGAGGCGGGCAGGTGATCGACCAACTCGGTCAGAAAATATTTTTCCGTCGTGTACTCTTTGATCTTCGCCCCGTAGTTTTCGTCATTCGTAGTGACGGCGGGCGACGACGTTGCGACGGGCCGGACGATCCGTTGTGCGCTTGCGCTGCTGCACAGCAAAAGCAACGCGCAGGCGGCGACGAGGGCGCAGGCGTGCGTGCGGGCGGGCGCGTGTTTCCCTGTCATGGACTCCTCCATCGAGTGCGTACTGTTGTGGGCGATGCAAATGCTCGTCTTGGAAGCGGCAGGATAATAGATCAACGGCGCGCGAATTCATACTCCGCAGTTGCCGCACTGAGTCAGCAAATAGAAACGGCGTGGACAGTAGCACTGACCACGCCGTTCCGGTTTAAGTGTCGCGCGCAAGTTTAGAAGTCGAACTTGATCGCGAGTTGCAGTTGGCGCGGGATGGCGAAGGTGGTCGTGCCTGAGGCGGGCGAACCGAACGAGCGTGGCGTGCCGAAGGCGGTGATGAACGAAGGCGCAGTCAGCACGCCGGCCGCGCCGCCCGAATAGTTGAAGAAGGTGGTGTTCACCGTGGCCACGTTCGAGCGGTTAAAGACGTTGAAGGCTTCGAGGATGAGCCGCACGCGCATGTGCTCGCGGATCGGGATAGCGCGCGTGATGCGCGCGTCGAACTGATAAAGCGCGGGCGTGGTGAACTGGTTGCGCACCGTGCCCGGCAGCCGGTCGTTCGCGCGGTTGCCGTCGTTGTTCGGGTCGCCGCTGACGAGCGCGGAATAGGGTACGCCGGATTGAAACTGCGCGATGGTCGAGAGCGTGAAATTGCTGAACAGTGCCCGCGCAAACGAGTTATCGCTCCACTTGATCGTGCCCCATTCATAGACGGGGCTGAAGACGAAGCGGTGGCGGATGTCGGTATCGGCGCGGGCGTAATCGGCGGCCGGGTTGAGTTGATTCTCGACGATCTTCGCGTCGTCCGCGCCGACCACGACAATGGTCTGATCGGGCCGGTCGTCTTTCGCTTTCGAGTAGGTGTAGGCCGCGATGAACTGGAAGCCGCGCGTGAGTCGTTGCGTCGCTTGAATGGCGAGGCCGTTGTAAACCGAGCGCCCGGCGCTCTCGAAAAGGCTGATGCGGTTGTAGGACGTGCCCGTCGTGCGCGTAATTGGGCGCGTGCTGGCAAAGCGTTGGAACGTGTAGGTCTGCCCGTCCGGCCCCGTGCGCGCGAACGCGGTAGGCGCGAACAGATTAATGTCGCGCGTGCGCGTCAGATGCACACCGTGATAGTAGAGATAGGTGGCCGATAGACTCAGGTTCTTGAAGACCTCGCGCTCGACGCCGAGGCGGCCCTGCTCGACGTAAGGGTTGACATAGTTGTCCGCGAAGACGAACAGGTTCGGGTTCGCGGACGTGCCGGCCGGCGGCGCGGTCAACGTGTTCGGATACCGCAAGCCGGCGGCGGTGATCTGCGCGGCGTTCAAGTTGATGCCGCTAACGTTGATGCCGTTTTGCGAATGCACCGTGCCGACCACGATGGCGGGCGTGTTCGCGTAATAGAGACCGAAGCCGCCGCGCACGACCGTCTTGTCGTCAAAGGCGTAGGAGAAGCCGGTGCGCGGCGCAAAATTGTTCTTGTCCTTCGGGCAGCGGGCCGTGTCGATGCTGTTCGACAAGAGCAACGGATCGGTATTCTGGACGGGCGGGCACGCGAGGCCTTCATAGTCGTAGCGCAGCCCTAAGTTCAAGGTCAGCTTCGACGTGGCGCGCAGATCATCTTGCAAGAAGAAAGCGTACTCATGAATGTTCGGCTTCGTCGTGCCGCCGGTCGTGTTCGCGCCCGCGAAGTTTTGCGTATAGGCGGAGGGCGCGTTGTTGGCCAACGCCGTGTACGAGGGGAACGTGTAGGAGCCGCTGAAGAGGCCGGGGAAGAAATTGAAGATGCGGTCGAAGTTGAAATCGAGCCCCGCTTTCCAGTTGTTGCGCCCGGCGAGATAAGAGACGTTGTCGATAAACTGCACGCGCTTGATCGTCGTCTCGCGCGGGCTGAAGTTGTTGCGCCCGATGTTGAGATTGCCGCCGCCGGTGTTGATGACGGCTTCGGGCGCGTCGCTATTGGCCTGCCCCGGTTCCTTGTCGCGCGCGAGTTGGAAGCGAAACTCGTTGACCACCTGCTGCGAGAGCGTCGAGGTCAACGTGCCGGAGAACGTGTCGCTCTTGACGAGACTGTTGCCCGAATGTTCTTCGACCGAGAGCGTGCCGTTGTTCTCGTTGTTCTGGCCCGTGAAGCCCTGATGGTTGTAGCGCAGCGAGAGTTGATTCTGCTGGTTGAGCGAGATGTCGGTCTTGCCTAAGAACACATCCTGTTTGCGCCCGACCTGATAGGTGTTGAACTTCGGCGACAAGATGGCGAGCGCGGCGGCGGGCGCGGTCGCCAGATTCGGCACGTCGAGCACCTGCGGGACGTTGGCGCGTTGGCCGTCGTAGGTGAAAAAGAAGAACGCCTTGTTCGGGACGATGGGGCCGCCGACGCGGCCGCCGAACTGATTGATGCGTGAGGCCGGCCGCTTGTTCGGTTGCCTGCGCCGCGACTCGTTCGCTTTGGTCACGGGGTCGTTCGAGTTCAACGCCTCGTCGCGGAAGTATTCAAACACGCCGCCGTGAAACTCGTTCGTGCCGGACTTGGTGACGACGTTAATCACCGCGCCGCCCGCGCGCCCGAACTCCGCCGAGAAGCCGTTCTGATTAACCTGAAACTCCTGCACCGACTCTTCGGAGAACTGGTACGGCGGGCGCACGCCGCCGCGCCCCAACGCCTGCCCGAAGAAGGTATTGTTGTTGTCCACGCCGTCAACTTGCAGGCTATTGAACGTGCCACGCTGGCCGCCGACCGAGAGGTCGCCGCCGCGCGGGTCGCGCACCACGCCGGGCGAGAGCGTGGCGAAGTCCTGAAAGTTGCGCCCGTTGATCGGCAGATTATCAATCGAGCGTTGATTGATCGTCGTCGCCACGGACGTGCGCGCTGTCTCGACGACTTGACCTTCCGCCAGCACATTAATAGCGACAGTGTCAACACCTGATAGAGAAAGGTTAATGTCGAGTGGGAACTTACTGCCAACGGTCACGGGAACATTTTGCAGCGTCGTCTTTTGAAAGCCTTGCACGCCAGAGGCATCTACAGTGTACTGACCGGGAGGCAACAATATGATGCGATAGTTACCTTCATCATCAGTCGTCGTGGTCTTCTCTAATCCAGTCTCTTGATTCTTGGCTGTGACGGTCGCGTTCGGTATAACGGCTCCGTTCGGATCGAGCACACGCCCTTCAATGTTGCCGGTCGTGGCTTGCGATTGAGCCAAGGTCAGTCCGGCCGTCAAGAGCAGCAAGGCACACAACGAGAGCAGGCGGGGGAACAAGGGGGAAATGTATTTGCGCATATCGTCCTTTCACTAACAAGTCATAGGTGCGGGCGCAACTCGCGCCGCAGGATTAGCATGTGACTAAACGGGATGGATTCGGAATCGCTTACGAAGACCACTTTTGCTGACCGCCGGGCGGAAGCGGGAATATAGTGCGGCCGCCGCACGCGGTCAAGTGAATTGCTGGTTAACAGAACGACTGTCGGGGCGCGAATAAGTTCTGCCCCTACAGTTTGGTGGTTAACGGCCGCCACAAGGCTTGCAGGCGGCTGCCCGTCGTGGTTTGCAGCAAGCTCATCAGGCCGATGTAGCCGTAGCCGAAGAAAAAGAGCGCGAGGAACGGAAGCGTGCCCCAGAGACTCATGTGGACGGCGTAGAGCATGGCGAGCAGGAAGTAGACGGCAAAGCCCAACTCAAGCAGGGGCAGCCAGCCGCGTTTGCGTTTGTATTTTTTCGCCTTCCACGTCGCGTCGGTCGCCTGCTCGACCTGATACTTCGGCGTGCGTACAAACTCCGACTTGACGCCGAAGATCGCTTCCAGCACCGCCCGCGCATTCGAGAAGGCAAGCCCGATGCCGATAGCCATCACGAGCGGCAGATGCAGCAACCGCTTCGTGCGCCGTTCATCGAGATACCAGACGGCCGAGCCGTAGAAGAGGACGACCGAAACGGTGGAGAAGAAGAGGAGCGGCACGTCGAACGCCATCAAGTGATAGAAGCCTTGATTATAGCGCACGAGCAGGAGCGGGAATTGCAGAAAGCTCGTGACGATCATCAATGGATAACTGATATTGCCCGTCAGCCGGAAAAACATTTCCAGTTTCACACGCAACGGCAGCGGCGCACGCCAGATGCGCGGGTAGAGTTTCAGGCCCACCTGCATCACGCCCTTCGCCCAACGCCGCTGCTGCGCCTTGAAGGCGTTGATCTCGACGGGAATCTCGGCGGGCGCGTCCTCGTCCAACAGATAGACGAAGCGCCAGCCCATGAGTTGCGCGCGGAAACTAAGATCGGTGTCTTCGGTCAACGTGTCGTGCTGCCAGCCGCCGGAGAGTTCGATGGCGCGTCTGCGCCAGATGCCGGCCGTGCCGTTGAAGTTGAAGAAGCCGCCGGTACGATTGCGCACGGTCTGTTCGATGACGAAGTGGCCATCGAGCATGATCGTTTGCAGGCGCGTCAAGAGATTGTACGTGCCGTTGATGTGTGACCAACGCATCTGCGCGCAGCCGACGAGTGGGTCGGTGAAGAAGTGGACGAGTTTGCGCAGGCAATCGGGTTTCGGCACAAAGTCCGCATCGAAAATGGCGACGAGCTCGCCCTTCGCGGTCTTCGTGCCATGCTCCAACGCGCCCGCTTTGTAGCCAGTCCGGTCGGTGCGATGGACATACTCAATATCAAAGCCTTGCTGCGCGTAAAGGTCAACCGTCTGGCGCGCGAGTTCCTGCGTCTCATCGGTCGAATCGTCGAGCACCTGGATTTGCAGACGCGCGCGCGGATAATCAATCGCGGTAACGGCGCGCAGCAATCGCTCGATCACGTAAAGCTCATTGAAGAGCGGCAGTTGCACGGTGATGAAGGGTAGGGTGGCTTCGCTGAAGAGCGCTTGCGGCTGCGGCTGGATGCGGCGATAGCGCCAGAAGTCAACGACCTGTTTGATGCGATACGCGCCGTAGATGGCGAGCACGCCGAGGATCGAGAAGTAAAGGATGAGGACGGCGTAGTCGAACGAATCCAGTTGGTAGAGCGGGCTGATGTTGGCGGCGGTCTTCCAGAACAACTCGACGTGCTCGCGCAGCAACACGTCCGGGCATTTACCGACGATGTCGCCGCAAGGTGTATGTGTCAAAACAACTTCAGCAGAAAACATCGCGCTCAAGCACTCCTAAAACTACCGCACCCACTAAAGCCGGGCCGCAGTTGCGACCAGACACAAAACGAGCAGCGCCCCGGCCAAGACGCTGCCCCGTTTGACGCGCCACATTGTAACCGAAGCACAGGCGCGCTTCAAATACTGCACATTGGAATGATGCAGCCGCCCCGATGTGCGGCAAGGATTGGCCCTGCCGCACATCAGTCGGCCCAACTGCTGTCGCCTGCCTGGCGGCGATTTAAGTACCCGCGCCGAAGCCGCCGGCGGGTGGTTGTGGCTGCTGCGGCCCGCCAAACCCTGACGGCGGCGGCCCACCGAAACCTGCCGGTGGTGGCGGCATTGGGCCCGCCCCGCCGGGTCGGTTCTTGCCGAGAACAGCGGCGGCAATGATGCCGCCAAGTGCGGCAAAGCCGGCGACAATGACAGCGCGCAGGCACAAGCCCACCACGCCGCCCACCGCCAACAGGCCTGAACTGATCCCGGCGCGCCCAAGATCGGGATTTTGCATGGCCGCCGCGCCAACGCCGAGCAGCATAAGCGGCACGCCGAGGACAAGACTGATCACCGCACCGATGACCCCGGCCATTGCTCCGAGTTTCGCGGCGTCGCCCATGGCCAGCGGCGCGGGCGCGTTCTTCATGTACATGAAGACGGTCAGGAAACCACCGGCCAGCGCCCACAGAAAGCAACAACCACTGATAACCGGTAAACCGGACAGCACGCCGGCGAGGAGACCGCCGATGACCACAGCTTTTGTTCTGTCGTTCATAGTTCTTCCTTCGTTTTAGCAGGTTCGGTAAAGCTTGGGTTGCAGATTACAAGTTAACGGCGCGCTGGCTGACCGCGTCATGCGCCGCAGGTAGGGGCCGGCCTAAAGGCCGGCTCAAGGCAGTGGCCCGTTGTTTGCCGGTAGCACGGCCCGCAGCGTGTTCGGCTGTCGGCCCCCGCCCAAGTTCGAGCAGACAGGGCAGGACGAAGCAGATCAGTCCTGCGCCCAGCAACGCGCCGGTCAACGCGCGCGAGGTGTGCGTGTTCGCCCACAGCCCCGTGTAGCCGAGGGCGAAGTCCACGCACGTCGGCAACGCGGCGAGCAAGAGCCAACGGCGCGCGGGCACACAGGCGCGGCCGAGCGGCCGCACGAGCGGATAGCAGAGAGCGCCCGCCGCGAAGCCCGCGTAGATGCCGCAGCACCGCGCACAGACGGCCAACGGCTGCCCGGCCAGATAAAACGACCGCGTCGGCAGTTGATGACACAAGCCGTCGAATGCGCGATAAGCGATCAGCGCAAACGTCTCGTGCCCCTGTGCTTGCGCGAGCGGTGCGCCCACGATCAAACCGAGCAACGCGAACGCGCCTATGACCGTCAGGCCCCACACCAACCACGCCGCACGCGTCCGCGTCGTGCCCGCTGCCCCTGGCGCGCACTGCGGCACATAATGTTCAATCGCAACAGGCATGAAGTGAAAATGCTGAATGCTGAACGATGAATCAGGAACTGTCTTTCATTCAGCATTCATCGTTCATCGTTCAGCATTAAAATCTGATCACTGTGTCGGGGCCGCCATCGATGTGGACGGTGTCGATGAAACGGATGTGGCGCATCTCGGTCGTCATGACGAGCGAGTGGGTGCGTTTGCCCGAGCCGAAGAGCCGGACGCCACGCAAGAGAGCGCCGTCGGTCACGCCCGTGGCGGCGAAGATGATCTTTTTGCCGGGTGCGAGGTCGTCGGTTTGATAGATTTTGTCCGGGTCGCTAATGCCCATTTCTTTGAGCCGCGCCAGCACCTCGTCGCGCGGCGGCACTTTGTCTCCGTCCACGTCGAGCCGGTCGGGATCGAAGCAGAGCCGCGCCTGCATCTCGCCGTTCAGACATTTCATCGCCGCCGCCGTCAACACGCCTTCGGGCGCGCCGCCGATACCTATGAGCGCGTGGATATTTGTGCCCGCCACGGCCGCCGAGATGCCGGCCGAGAGATCGCCATCCGAGATGAGACGAATGCGTGCGCCGGCGGCGCGCACGTCGGCGATCAGTTTTTGATGGCGCGTGCGGTCGAGCACGATGACGGTCAGGTCGTCCACGTCCCGGCCCAAGCGTTTGGCAATCGCGGCGAGGTTGTCTTTGACCGGCGCGTCGATGTCAACCGCGCCGCGCGACGACGGCCCGACGACGATCTTGTCCATGTAAATGTCGGGTGCATTCAAGAGGCCGCCGCGTTCGGCCGCTGCGAGCACGGCGATGGCGTTGTTCGCGCCGAGCGCGCACAGGTTTGTGCCTTCGAGCGGATCGACCGCAATGTCCACCTCCGGGTGCAGGTCTTCAAAATCGGCGTCGCCGTCTTTGCGATGCACGCCCTTGCCGACCTCTTCCCCGATGAAGAGCATCGGCGCTTCGTCGCGCTCGCCTTCGCCGATGACGATGCGCCCGCGCATCGGCACGGTGTCCATCGTCTCGCGCATGGCCTCGACCGCGACTTGATCCGAATACTTCCGCCGGCCCTGCCCCATCGTGCGCGCAGCAGCGATGGCCGCCGCTTCGCAAACGCGCAGGAAGTCCAGCGAGAGATGCTCCGTGTGCAGTTCCTGCCCCATTTATTAGTCGTCTCCTGATCTTAGATTGGCCGTCGCGGATGTGCGGTCGATGCAAAAATCGCGCGCCGACCGCAATGTCATGAAAAGCGCCGTCATACTAACAGACGCGCGGCGGAAGTTATAGCAACAGGTAGCAACACATCGGCCGTGCCTCATTTCTTCAGCGCAGGCGGCAAATTCAGATGGCGGAGCAACCGGTGCAGATACTGCGCCTGCATGCCAAGCAGGCGCGCGGCTTCGGTGTAGTTGCCCCCGGCCGCTTCGACCGCGCGCATGATTAGCTGTCGCTTTGTCTCCTTGATCGCTTCTTGGTACTGCGCCGAAGCCCCGCCCATCGCATCCGGCGGCGCGGACTCTAAGACGGTCTCCGGCAAGTCTGCGGGCAGGATCGTATCGGTTGCGCCGAGCACGACGGCGCGCTCGATGGCGTTCGCCAACTCGCGCACATTGCCGGGCCAGTCATAGGCGCGCAAGCACGCTTCCGTCTGCGGCGCGAGGCCCGCGTTGCGACGTTTGCACTGCTGCGCGTACTTGCGCGCGAAGTGCGCGGCGAGCACGGGGATGTCTGCGCGCCGGGCGCGCAGCGGCGGCAACTCGCATGAGACGACGTTGAGCCGGTTATAGAGGTCAGGTCGAAAATCGCCGTTCGCGCTCGCTCCCTGTAAATCGCGGCTCGCGGCGGCGACGACGCGCACGTCCGCCGTGCGCGTGCGCGTGCCGCCGATGCGCTCAAACTCGCGCGCTTGCAACACGCGCAACAGTTTCGCTTGCAGCGGCGGCGTCAGCGCGCCGACTTCGGCGAGAAAGAGCGTACCGCCATCGGCCGCTTCGAGCTTGCCCTTCTGCTGCGCGATTGCACCGGTGAACGCGGCGCGCTCATGGCCGAACAGCTCGCGCTCAAGCAGTGCCCCGGTCAACCCGGCGCAGTTGAGCGCGACGAAGGGCCGGCCCGCGCGGGTGCTATTACGATGGAGTACCCGCGCGGCGAGTTCCTTGCCTGTGCCCGGCTCGCCGCGCAGCAACACGGGCGAGTCGGTGGGCGCGACACGCGCGATGAACTGACAGACGGCGCGCAGGCGCGGATGCGTGCCGACGAGTTCGTGCGCCAGATCGCTGACAGCGCGCAGTTGCTCGTTCTCGCCCGCGAGCCGTTCGACGTGGCGCGCGTTCTCTAGTGCGACGACGGCGATGCCGGCGATAACCGTGAGCAGGTGCAAGTGGCCTTCGGCAAACGTGTCGGTGCGGCTCGTCGTGGTTAGATAAATTGCGCCGAGCACACGCCCGCGCAGCAAGAGCGGCACGCAGAGTAGGGCGCGGATGTGCGTCGTTTCAAGGCTCATGACGCCGGCAAACTCCGCGCGCTCGGTCACCTCATTGCTCAAGAGCGCCAGGCCGCTCTGCAAGACCTGCCGCGCGATGGTCTGGCTGACTTCGACGCCCACCTGCGCGCCCGGCTCGCGCGCCCAACCATAGACGGAGACGATCTCGTCAACGCTTGCGCCGACCAACAGAACCGCGCCGCGCGTGGCCGGGATCAGCGTGCAGATCGTTTCAAGCAGATGCTGTTGTAAGGCTTCGGCGTCGCGCAGCGAGTTGATCGTGGTGCCGAGTTTGAGCAGCGCGGCCAGGTCGCGCGCCATCTGCGTGGGCGGCGGCAAGCTCTGCACCATCTGGTCGGGATGCAGATAGCGGGCGTCTTCGGGGCGCAGGCGGATGGTCGCGCCGGAGAGCATAGCGCGCTCGTGCAATTGGACGGGCTGCGCGAAGCGGCGCGGGTCAGCGTCGTGCAAGAGGAACACGCAGCGCACGTTGCCCACCATGAGTTGCTCGCCGTGCGCCAGCGTGTGCGTGCGTACGCGCGTGCTGTTGACGAAGGTGCCGCTCGAACTGTCGAGGTCAGTCAACTCACACCGCCCGGCGACGCAACTGATCTGACAGTGGCGACGCGAAACCGCCGCATCCTTGAGCGGCAACTCGTTCGCCTCCGCACGGCCCAGCACGACCACACCATCCGGCAACGGATAGACCGTATCCTTCAGCGCTCCATTGAGGAAGACCAATCGTGGCTTCATCGCGTTCCCGTACTGCCCATTGGAATGCGCCGAGCGAGGGCGGCGCAGCACATCTTAACTTCATTTCCACGTTTGCAGTGAATAATTCAGCACCCGCCAGTACAGCTTAGGCGCTGTGGGCAAACTCAGAGAATTGGACGGAATTAGCCCCGGTAAGCCCGGACGATTAATAATGAAGCGTGTGGGCAGCAATGAAACTCATCGCTGCCCACACGCTTTATTCGCTTGTTCATTTTCGCTTTAGCCCGCCGTGACTGCTTCGCGCGCTTCCGCCAGTTTGTAGGGTGGGAGCGTCCTGCGCGCGGGCTTCTCTTTCTTCAGCCCGAGCGCCCAGTCGGCTTGCATGAGTGTGTGAATGTCGCGCGTGCCTTCATAGATGATGGCCGCTTTGCAGTTGCGCAGGTAACGCTCGACCGGATAGTCGTTCGAGTAGCCGTTCGCGCCGTGGACTTCAATCGCCATCGAAGCGGCTTGCTCGCTGCGCACGGTCGCCTGCCACTTGGCCAAACTCGTCTCCTTCACGTTCGGCTTGCCTTCATTCTTCAAGTAGCCGGCGCGCAGCCAGAGCAGATGCGCCATCTGATAGTCGGCTTCCATGTTGGCGATCTTCTGTTTGACTAGCTGATGGTTCGCGATCTTCGTGCCGAACGTCTCGCGTGTGTTGGCGTAGGCGACCGAAGCGTCCCGACTCGCGCGGATGATGCCGGTTGCGCCCGCCGCCACCGTGTAGCGGCCCTGCTCCAACGCGAACATGGCGATCTTGAAACCTTCGCCTTCTTCGCCCACCAGATTTTCGGCGGGCACGCGCACGTCCTGCAAAGAGAAGTAGCCGGTGTTGCCCGCGCGGATGCCGAGTTTGCCGTGGATCGTGCCGGAAGAAAAACCTTTCATTTCGCGCTCGACGATGAAGCAGGACATGCCCGAATGGTCGCGCTTGCGCCGCTTCTCTTCGTCCGTCCAACAGAAGAAGAGAAAATTATCCGCCACGCCGCCCGCGAGACTGATCCACATCTTCTCGCCGTTCAACACGTACTCGTCGCCTTCACGCCGTCCGGTGGAACGCGAGCCGACCACGTCCGACCCCGCGCCCGGCTCGGTCAAACCATACGTCGCGATCTTCTCGCCCTTAGCCTGCGGCACGAGATATTTGCGCTTCTGTTCTTCCGTGCCCCAAGCGTAGAGTGTCAGGCTGTTAAGCCCCGTATGCACGGACATGACGACGCGCATAAAGGTGTCCACCGCTTCCAACTCTTCGCAGACCAGGCCGAGCGCGATGTAGTCGAAGCCCGCGCCGCCATACTCTTCCGGGATGCAGACGCCGAGCAAGTTTAGCTCCGCCATCTTGTCGAGAATCGTGCGATCAAACTGCTGCTTCTCGTCCAACTCCTTAATGCGCGGCGCAACCTCTTTGAGCGCGAACTCGCGCACGGTGTTGCGGATAGACAGGTGATCTTCGGTCAGTTCAAAATCAATCATTGCGGTTCGTTCCTTAATGAATCAGGGTTACTATGCACACACCTGCGCGCAGGGAAAAGGCTGTTCTTGGTTGTCGGTTGCGGAATGTGCCACGAGCTTTAAAAGGCATCTTACAACAACCCGCGCCGACATAAAAACCGAGCTTATGCTGAAGTTCAAGGACTATTCGTGTTAGACGAAGAAGAGCCACCCACGAACCCACACGAAACAACACGAAGAACTGCCGCGCAGTTCGTGCGCTCTATTCGTGGTGTTTCGTGTGGATTCGTGGATACTGCCTCTGTTGCTGACCATGTATAGACCCTGTGATGCAGTTGCCGCAAGCACAAGCCCATCCCCGTTATAAATATTATTCCGCTTCGCCTTGCGCAATGATCGTGCGCGCGGTCGCTTGCGCTTCCGCTAGCGTCTGTACGCGCCCGTCGAGTTGCATGTCGTAAACAACACTGAGAATGCGCCCGAAGAAGGGCGACGGACTGAGGCCCAACTCGATCAAGTGCCGACCCAGCAAGAGCGGCGCGGGCGCTTGTTGTTCGACCTCTAGTTCGCGGGCGCGGGCGATAAACCACTCTTGCGGCACGGCGTCGAACCAACGTTCGCGCGCGACCCAAGGGGCGTTGCGGCCAAGCGTGTCGGCGCGCGCGACGCGATAGAGCAGATCAAGTTCGCAACGGCGCGCGAGCCGGCGGAACGCGCCGTCGCCAAGTTGGGCGCGTTGTTTATAAAACTCGCCGGGCAGCAAGTGTGCGCGCACGAGTTCGATGATCTGGGCGCGCACGTCGTAACCGTCGAGCGTGTAGATTTTCAGCCGGTCTAAGAAACTTACGGTCGGCGCGACGCCCGCTTCGTCGTGTCCGCGCGAGCGGATGCGGCCGTCAATGAATTCCGTCGTCGCCGGCTTGCCGAAGTCGTGACAAAGCGCGGCGAGCATGACCGTGACCTGCTTTGGGTACGGCAGATCGTCTATCAACTCGCGCGCCCGATCAACGACAAGCCACGTATGCGCGTCCACCGGCCCTTCGGGATGCCATTCGGCTTCTTGCGGCACGCCGACGAGTGCTTGAATTTCAGGAAACAGTTGCGCGGTCACGCCGAGTTTCGCCAGCCACTCGCAACCAATGGACGGGCGCGGCGCATGCAACAACTTGTCCAACTCGCCCCAGATGCGCTCGGCCGGCAGGTCTGTGAGATCAATCGTGCGGCATAGTTCGACCGTCGCCGGCTCGATGTCGAACTCGAAGCGCGCGGCGAACTGCGCAGCCCGCAGGACGCGCAAACTGTCTTCGATGAACGTGTCGGGTGCGACGGCGCGGAGCAATTTGCGCGCGAGATCGGCGCGTCCGTCAAAAGGATCGATGATCTCGTCGGTCAAAGGGTCGGCGAGGATCGCATTGATGGTGAAGTCGCGGCGGCGCGCGGCCTCGGCGATAGTCATGTGCGGATCGCCGGCGATGACGAAGCCGCGATGCCCGCGGCCCACCTTGCGCTCGCGGCGCGGCAAAGATACGTCCAAGTGTGCGCCGAGTTTATAAACCGTGAACGCTTCGCCGACCGTATCCACGCGCCCGAAGCGGTTGAGCAGCGCGCGTAGGGCCAGCGGCTCGACGCCGTACACCTCCACGTCCCAATCTTTCGCCAGCCGCTCCATCAGCGCGTCGCGCACACAACCGCCCACGAGCAACGCCCGCCCACCGGCCGCCTGCACAGTGTGCGCCAGCCGCAAAACTTTTTCGGGAAGATGCGCGAACATGGAACGTCAGGCGCGTGGGAACAAAAGGAATGCTACGCGGTTAAACTTGTCCGGGCCCGTCAACATCTGTGTCGTTAATAGCAGCTTGTTCGTCGGCTTCAGCGTAATCATCATCGTCGTACTCTTCATCATCGAACTCTTCATCGGCCGCCGCGCCCGCTCCGTCAATCAACACCTGCATGCCGCGTGTGGAGGGTAAGCAACTCAAAACCTGTGCGCGCTCGATGCGGGTGCGCTCGGCGGACGAGTGCCAGAGTTTGACCCAGAAGGTGCGCGTCGCCGTGTGTATCGCAAACGTCGAACCGTCGCGCAGCACGGGCACGAGTTCGGCGCTTGTGCCCGCACGTAAGGTCGCCAGCAGTTCGGGCACGAACGGCCGGACGTTATCGAACTGCACGACGACCCGCGCCTCGTCTATCTCCGCCGGCGGCAACGCGACCGGCGCGTCCGCTTCCAACAAGAGCCGCGATTCGGTCGATTGATTTAGCTTCTTCCTGATCGCCATCGTGCGCGCCTCACCCCACGGCGCAAGCCGCGTGCATTTATCTGCCCATCAACTACTGACCGCATCGCCTGCCTCGGCCGCTTTATGTTCGGCCGTGTCCGGCGCAAAACCGAGGGGCACAGGCCCCTTGAGCCGCGCCTGCAAATACTGTTGCAGTTCCGCCACCTTGACGCGCTCCTGCGTCCACGTGTCGCGGTCGCGCACGGTGACGGCCGCGTCTTCGAGCGATTGATGATCGATGGTGACGCAGAAGGGCGTGCCGATCTCGTCCTGCCGCGCATAGAGTTTGCCGATGCCGCCGGTGTCGTCATAGACGGCGCGCATAACCGGTTGCAGCGCCCGCTTGATCGCCCGCGCCATGCCGACGATCTCCGGTTTGTTCTTCGCCAACGGCAGCACGGCGACTTTGATCGGGGCAAGCTCCGGATGCAGTTTCAAGACAACGCGCACCTCGCCTTTGTCGGTCGTGCGCTCGCTGTAGGCGTCCATCAAGAACGCGAGCACCGAGCGATTGACGCCGGCCGCCGGCTCAATGACGTGCGGGTAATAACGCTCCTTCGCAGCCTCGTCGAAGTATGAGAGGTCTTCGGTCGCATCCGGGTTGATGCGCTTGCCTTCCGAATCGGTCGGCTTGTTCGAGTGCGCGCGGAGATCGAAGTCGGTGCGGTAGGCGATGCCCATCAACTCTTCCCACTGGCGCGTCTCTTCGTCGCGTTCGGGGAAGTAGCGATACATGATGTCAACGGTGCGGCGCGAATAGTGCGCCAGTTCTTCTTTTGGCACTTCGTGCAGATGCAGGTTAGCGCGATTGAGACCGAGATTCGTGTACCAGCCGACGTACTGATCGACCCACTCGTCCACGAGTTTGAAATGCTCCGCGTCGGGGCGGACGAAGTATTCCATCTCCATCTGCTCGAACTCGCGCGTGCGCAGGATAAAATTGCCCGGCGTGATCTCGTTGCGAAACGACTTGCCAACCTGCGCCACGCCGAACGGAATCTTGCGCCGCATCGTCTGCTGCACGCTCAAAAAATTAATGAAGATGCCCTGCGCCGTTTCGGGCCGCAGATAGGCAAGCGCAGTCAGATCGTCTTCATCCGCCATCGCACCGAGCGTCGTGCGGAACATCATGTTGAACGGGCGCGGTTTTGTCAGATCGGTTGAGCCACAATTTGGGCACTTTGGTCTATCATCCTCGTCCTCTTCATCGAAGGAATACATGCCGTTAACCCATGCAACGCCCTTATCGGGATCAGGCAATTCCAATTTGTCGGCGCGGAAACGTTGCTTACATTTGCGACAATCAACGAGCGGATCGTGGAACGTGGCCTCGTGGCCCGAATACTGCCATACGAGCCGGTTTAGAATGATGGACGAATCAAGGCCTTCGATGTCGTCGTGCTCATAGACGAGCCAGCGCCACCACGCGCGCTTGACGTTGTTGCACAGTTCGACGCCGAGCGGGCCGTAGTCCCACGCGCTGCCTAAGCCGCCATAAATTTCCGAGGATGGAAAGACAAAACCGCGACGTTTGGCCAAACTGACGATGGTCTCAATGTTCGGTGCGGGCAATCGTTAACCTCCGTAAAGGATGCAATGTTAGCAGTTGCCCAGCGCAAAAGAAAAGAAGAGCGGCCCGCCCCAACGTGCGCGCCGCTCTTCGCTAGCACTAACAACCGGTGTGAACCGTTCCGCTCTGCCGCCTTTACTTCGTGATGTTCACGTCCACCTTCGACGGCACGGCCGAGCCGCGCCCCATCCGGGCAAAGACAAAATAGCCGGCCACCAGAACAAGAATCAGAATCGCCACTATCGCCACTATACTGACGCTGCTGCTGCCACCACCATCGTCGCTCATAATAAAATCCTCCTTCAGAAGTTTTCGTGTTTAGACCAAATGTTTAGCGTTTGCTCTTGTCGCGGCAAATCTTATCACGCGCGGGGACTGTATGTTTGATTGCGCCTATACCGCTGCCCGGCGGCAAACAAAATCAAAGTGACGAGCGAACAAGATTTGCGCGCAAACCTGTCGCCCGTCACTTGTCAGCTAGCATTCGCGCGCTTCAGCCACGTCGCCGCCCATGTCGCGGGGCGCTCAGCATGGGGCGCACGTCGCCGGGCCGGACGGTCGGCGTCGCTTGCGGTGGGGCCGCGCCTTGCGGCACGAGCCACAACTCGAAGGCGTTCGTCTCGCGATAACCGCCATTGACGATGACGACGCGGTTGGCGTCAATGCCGCGCTTCTGCATCAGGTAAGCGCGGGCGCGCTCGCCGAGTTGGTCGGCGCGGCTCACGGAACTGGTGCGCCCGCCATAGACGATGAGGTAAGCGGTCGCGCCGGGATTGTTCTGCAACTCAATCGCCAGATTGTCGAGCCGCGCCTTGTCGTCGTCGAAGGCGATGGACGGGAACTCGTCGAAGCGGCGCGCAGGGTTCGCTGGTGGTAGCGTCGTGTTGATCACGGTCGCGGCGGAAGCGCGCTGGCGGCAGGCGCGGTCGCCGGAGCCATCGTCCGCGACGAGGATGGCGGTCAAGCGTTGGCGGCCGAGGCCAGTCGAATCCACTGTGATGGTGGGCGTGCCTGCACCGCTGACGATGCGCGCCATCGGCGGGCTGATCGTCCATGTATAAGTTAGCCCGGACGGCCCGGCATAGTTCACATCGGCCGAGAAGGTGACGAGGTTCCCTTCCATCGCGCTTGACGGCGCGGAGATGTTGACCGGGAACGGGCAGGGCGACTGTGCGACGCGCGGAATCTCAAGGCGGCGCGGGCGATACGCGAGACTGATGCAGTTCTTCTTGCCGCCAATGATCTGGAAGTCATGTGCCCAGCGCGTGTTGTTCGGGAACATGATCTCGACCGTGTGCCGGCCGGCCGGTAATTCGACCAGGCGCACGGTTGTCGAGGTCTCGCCGGCGGGCTGGCCGTCGATCATGATCGGGTAGCCGCCGGGCGTGGTCGAAACTTCAATCCGGCCGGTTTGATTCTGATTGCGCTCGCGCTGTGCGGCGGGCGCGGCGGACGAGAGACCGAGTGAGAGGAGCAAGAGAGCGGCGATGGCGAAAAAGTGCGGCGTGGGCCGGGGCTGCTTGTGGCGCATCATCTGTGTTAGACCTCCCCCGCGTTCGTCGCTAAGACTTGTTGCTGGGCCTGTTGTGCGCGGCGACGGCGTGCGCCCGCACCGAAGGCGACCAGGCCGGAGCCTAAGAGTAGGAGCGTGGCCGGTTCTGGCACTGGCGCGGGCGGCGGCGGTGGCGTCACCGGCGTCGGTGTCGTCACCGGCGTCGGTGTAACCTTCGACGGCGGTGGCGTGTTATCGCCGCCATGGAGGATAAAGAACAAAGGGATGCCTGCGAGCGCGAGGAACGGCAGTTTCGGGAAACTACCACCCACTAGCAGCGGCGGCGGAATGAGACCGCAGTCGCAGACCGTGCCCGTCACTTCGCCCAACTCGACGACCTCGACGCTGCCGGCCTGTCCTTGTGGCGTCTGCACTACCGTGTTCGTGACCGAACCGTCGCCCGTGGCAATTGCGATTTGCGACTGGTCGCTGTTCGTGGTGTTTCCGCTTGCAGATGTCTGTTGTGTGTTAGCGGTTGTGGCCCTGCGTCCGTCCTGCGGCAGGGTGCGGAGGCTCAGGTCGAAGATTTGCCGGCCGCTGTGCCCGGTGGCAACCGCTTGCGCGACTACGTCGGCGAACCGGACGGGGCTGGCTTGCGTGGGCCCGGCTGTCAGCAACAGAAGGCTGAGCATGACAGCGCTGGGGCGAAGACCCTGGCGACTCATCTTGTGGGCGATCCTCCTTGATTCACTTCCGCAACAACTTAAAACATTTCGCAGCCGGCGACGGATTTACCAGCTTTTGCAAATAAACTTGCTGGCTGCTGTTTCGTAGAAAACAGCGTCTGGTCGCTCTCATTGAAGTGAAAAGGCCTAATCAGCCGACAGTTCCAGTTTGGCGGGCGAAAAACTGCCCCTAAAGCTATGAAGTTAAAAGAAAAAAGGCCCGCAGACGTGGGCTGCGGGCCTTAGCTTTTGAACCGACTCGAACCGGTCGGCTTAACGTGTTTATGCGCGGGGGTTTAGCGTCGCCCCCCGCGGCCACCTGAACGGGGCCCGCGCCGGTCGTCGCGCCGGTCGGTTTGCTGTTCGCTCTGCCCCTCTTCCGCTTGCTCGTCGGGCCGGCCGTTCTGCTGTTCGCCATCGCCGCCACCGTTGCCCTGGCCCTCGTCGGCTGCGAGCAAGGACCGGCGCGAGAGTTTGATCTTGTTGCCCTCTTTGCCGATGCACTTGACCATGACCTGCTGGCCCTCTTTCAACTCGTCGCGCACTTCGCGCACGCGATGGTTGGCGATCTCGGAGATGTGCAGCAGCCCGTCCGTGCCGGGGAAGATTTCGATAAACGCGCCAAAGTCCACGATGCGCGAGACCGTGCCGACGTAGGTCTGCCCGATCTCGGCCTCGGCCGTCAAACCGCGGATGCGATCCACCGCCATCTGCGCCGCCTCTTGATCGGCGGTCGCAATCGAGATCGTGCCGTCGTCCTCCACGTCGATCTTCGCGCCAGTCTCTTCGACGAGCGCGCGGATGATCTTGCCGCCCGGCCCGATCACGTCGCGGATTTTGTCCGGATTGATCTTGATCTGGATGATGCGCGGCGCGTAGGGCGACAAATCTGTGCGCGAGGTGGCCAGCGCCTCGTTCATGATCGACAGGATGTGCAGCCGCCCCTTGCGCGCCTGCTCCAACGCCTCAACCAAAATTTGCGCGTTGATGCCGGCGATCTTGATGTCCATTTGCAAAGCGGTGATGCCCGCCTCCGTGCCGGCGACTTTGAAGTCCATGTCGCCGTAATGATCCTCCGCGCCCGCGATGTCCGACAGGATGGCGTACTTGTTGCCCTCCATCACGAGACCCATCGCTACGCCCGCAACCGGCGCTTTGAGCGGTACGCCCGCGTCCATCATGCTCAGACTGCCGCCGCAGATCGACGCCATGGAGCTTGAACCGTTCGACTCGGTAATGTCCGAGACAATACGCAGCGAATAGGGAAACTCGCTCTCGTCCGGCAGCACGACTTCGAGCGCGCGCCGGGCCAAAGCACCGTGCCCGATCTCGCGCCGGCTGGTGGAGCCAAAGCGGCCGACTTCGCCGACCGAGTAGTGCGGGAAGTTGTAGTGCAACAGGAAGCGCCGTTTGATCTCGCCCGATTCTAGATCGTCCATGTATTGCTCGTTCTGTTTCGTGCCGAGCGTCGCCGTGACCATCGCTTGCGTTTCGCCGCGCGTGAACAGGGCCGAGCCGTGCGTGCGCGGCAGCCAGCCGACCTCGCACTCAATCGGGCGAATCTCGGAGAAGCGCCGCCCATCAGGCCGGCGACGTTTATTCAAAATATCGTCGCGGAAAATCTGCTCCTTCAGGTGATCGAACACCTTTTTCGCCATCTGGCGTGCTTCGGGTTGGTCTTCGGGATGCGCCTCGACGACCTCTTTCTTCAGCGCGTCCACGGCGGCGTAAGACTCTTGTTTGCCCAACTCTTCCGTGTTGAGCGCGGCGCGCAGCCGCTCCGCATAGTTGCGCTCGATCTCGCCGCTCATCTCTTCGTTCAAAGTGGGCGGCGCGAACGGCCGCTTCTCGATGCCGAGCGCCTTGTAAAGTTCCTTTTGCCAACGGCACAAGCGATTGATCTCTTTGTGCGCCAGCATCAAGGCTTCGACCATGATCTCTTCGGACACTTCTTTCGCGCCCGCTTCGACCATCACGATGGCCTCTTCCGTGCCCGCGACGATCAGGTTCAACTGCGACTCGCGCACTTCGTCGTAAGTCGGGTTAATGATGTAACGGCCGTCAATCAAGCCGACGCGCACGCCTGCAATCGGCGTCGGGAACGGAATATCGGAGAGATAGAGCGCGCACGATGCGCCCGTGATGGCGATCACGTCCGGGTCGTTCTCCGCGTCGGCCGAGATAACCGAGATAATGACCTGCGTTTCGTGTTTGTAACCTTCGGTGAAGAGCGGGCGGCAGGGGCGGTCGATCAAGCGGCAGGTGAGCACTTCCTTTTCGCCCGGCCGGCCTTCGCGGCGGAAATAGTTGCCGGGGATACGACCGGCGGCGTAACTGTGCTCGCGATATTCGACCGTGAGCGGGAAAAAGTCTATGCCCTCGCGCGGCTTGTCGGCGCTGACGGCGGCGCACAGTAACACGGTGTCGCCGTAGCGGACGATGACCGAACCATCGGCCTGTTTGGCCACCTTACCGGTCTCAACCGTGAGATCGCGGTCGCCGAGTTTAATCGTCTCTTTCAAATATTTCTTTACTGCCATTTCGTGTTTGTCTCCTTAACAGACGACGGATACGCGCGCACGTCTCATCCGGCGCGCGGCTGACTGATGCTTGGGGCACGATGGCGGGGCGCGACGTGAAACGCACCGGGCCGGCCATCGCGTTGTCAAAAGCCGGCGACAAGCAAAAGCGGCGACGACTTCCGTAACGTGAAGTCGTCGCCGCCCTTTAATCGCTCAGCTTTGCCGTAGGCACGCACGTCCTAACGAGGCCGCAGTCTCCGCCGTCACGTTCGGCACTGCTACCCGTCTCTATTGCAAGGACGCGGGCGTTTGATCCGCAGGGGCCACACTGACCCCCAACATGTTCGTTCATCGACAACCAGAAGGGCCAGTGCCGCTCCTTAGCGGCGCAACCCTAAGCGGCTGATCAGCTCGTGGTACTGCTCGATCTCTCTCCGTTTGAGGTAGTCGAGCAGACTCCTGCGCTGCGAGACCATCTTGAGCAAGCCGCGCCGCGAATGGTTGTCCTTCTTGTGCGTCTTGAAATGCTCGGTAAGCTGGTTAATGCGCTCGGTCAAGAGCGCGACCTGCACCTGCGGCGAGCCTGTGTCGCCCTCGTGCGTGCGGTAACCGGTAACGATTTTTTCTTTCGCTTCTCTGTCTAACATAGCTTGCTTTTGGATGGCCCTCCCAGACCGCAGTCCACCTGTAATCTCAGGCAACCGCAAGAGTTATTTAACTACGGCGAACAATCTACCATGCTGCCCGACGGAGTGTCCAGCGAGCAGAAAGCAGGCGCTAGCCCGGCGTATCTGCTTGCAGCGCGCGGCTTACTGCCTACCGCTTTCTGCCTATTGCCTTTTCTGCTACCATGCGCGCCGAACACCAATCCCTATAAAGGACAAATATCGAATGGCAGACAAACAGGCCCGCATACTGATCATCGGCGGCGGCTTCGGCGGGCTGTTCACGGCGTTGGAATTGGCGGGCGCAGGGGCGGTGACGCTCGTCAGCGCGGACGATCATTATCTCTTCAAGCCAATGCTCTACGAGTACCTGAGCGGCGAGGTCGAGGCGTGGCACATCGCGCCGCACTACAGGGAACTGTTGGACGAGCGCGTCCACTTCATACAGGGCACAGTGACCGGCGTTGACTTGCAAGCGCGCGAGGTCACGATTGCCGGTTGGGCCGAGCGGCAAGGCTACGATGCGCTCGTCGTCGCCGTTGGCGGCGTGACAAATTTCGCGGGCGTTGAAGGCGCGGCGGAGCATGCGCTGCCCTTCCGTACTCTTGTTGACGCCGACGTCATACGCCAACGCATGATCGAGACGCTCGACCGCATCCCGCCCGATGCCGCGCCGCAGGACGCACAACGCGCCAACACCTTCGCCATCGTCGGCGCAGGCGCAAGCGGCATAGAGTTAGCCACGAAGATGGCCGACCTCTTGCACGACGCTTTCGGGCGGCGCGGCTTGCAAGGCGGGGCGCGCGTTGTCGTGCTTGAGATGGGCGACCAGATTCTGCCGGGCATGGGCGACGACTTGCGCGCTTACGTCGAAGGCGAATTGCGCACGGCGCACGTCGAAGTCCACACGCAGACGCGCGTGCGCCGCGTCACACCGACGAGCGTCGTCTTCGAGCATGCGGGCGCAGAGATCGAGTTGCCGACGGCCGCGGTCGTGTGGGTCGGCGGCGTCCGCGCCAGTCCACTCATCGAACATTTGCAGTTGCCCAAGACCGAGCGCGGGCTACTTCGTGTCGGCCCGACGCTGCAAGTCGAAGATCATCCCGACATCTTTTCGCTCGGCGACGACGCGCATTTCACCGAAGCCGATGCGCGTTTACCAGGCACGGCGCAACTCGCCTTTCAACAGGCATCGCTCGCCGCCGCGAACGTCCGCGCGCTGCTCGCGGGCGGCGAACTGCGGACGAAATACTTCAAAGAGTTGGGCGAGGCGCTCAGTCTCGGCACAGAACATGGCGCGCTCTTGACCGCCGGCAAAGTCATCACCGGCGCGCTCGCCCGCCAAGCCCGCTTCGCGCTCTACACGCAACGGCTGCCGACGTGGCATCATCGCTTGAAGGTCGGCGCGAGTTGGTTCTTCGAGGGCACGCAACCGCGCCCGTTGGGCCTGCGTCGCCCCGGCGCATAAAGCGCGCGGCACTGTGGGCTATTACCTGTGGAGTTGAACTCAGATGGCGCGCGGTTGGGAAAGCAAGTCGGTCGAAGATCAGGTGCAGGCGGCGGAAGAACGCGCGCAACAGAAACAGCGTGCGCCGCTCGACGACTCGCCCGCCGCCCGCGCCCGCCGCGACCGGCTCGAAACCTTGCGCCTCTCCCGCGCCCGCACGCTTGACCAACTCGAATGCTCAACCAACCGCGTCCACCGCGAGATGCTGCAACGAACGTTGCGGGCGCTTGAGACAGAGAGTGAAGAACTGAACGAACAGAGTTAAAACTTAACCACGAACACAAACGAAAGGCACGAAGAAAACTAAACTTCTCTTCGTGCCTTTCGTTTGTGTTCGTGGTTGATTATTGTTCGCTCGCGTTATCCTGCACGCCGTCGCCCGGCTCGCCGCTCAGCACAGTGCTTAAGCCTTCGTTCTCTTCCGTCGCGGTCGGCGCGTCCGGCTCGGCCACGTCGCCCCGCTCGGCTTGTAGTTCATCACTCATCGTCATACCTCCACCGTCGCCGCTTCGCATGAATCAAGCGCGGGCGCTTCCATCTCTTCCGCTGGCTCGCCTTCGCCGACGTAGAAGCGACCGGCCGCGACCGTCTCAAAATATTCTTCGATGCGGTCAAGCACTTCGATGATGGCGTGCGCGTGATAGATGACTTGACGGAAGCGCGAGCCGCCGGGCAAGCCTTTGGTGAACTGCCCGGCGAGTTGCTTCATGCGCCCGATAGCGACGATTTCCGGCATGTCGGCGCGCAACAGGTCGAAGTATTCGAGCAGCACGGCGCGTTTGTCGGCGAGCGTCGGCTCAAACGGCTCGCGCCCGGCGATGCGGTCTTCGATCTGGCGAAATATCCACGGGTTCGCCATCGCGCCGCGCCCGATCAAGATGCCGTCACAATTCGTCTCGCGCCAACGCGCGAACGCCTGCTCCGGCGTCACCACGTCGCCGCTGCCGGAGACGGGCACACGCACCGCCTCTTTGACCTGCCGCACCAAATCCCAGTTGGCGAAACCTTTGTAGCCCTGTTCCTTCGTGCGCCCGTGCAAGGCGATGTGCTCGACGCCACAGCCTTCCGCCAGTTTCGCCGTCTCGACCGCGTTGATCGTGCTGTCGGTGAAGCCCGCGCGAATCTTGATCGTGAGCGGGATCGTGATCGCTTTCTTAATCTCCGTCAGGATCGTTTCCAGGCGCGGCAGGTCGCGCAAGAGACCGCTGCCGCCGCCGTGCTTGACGACCTTCGGCGCGGGACAACCGCAGTTCACGTCGAGTATGTCCGCGCCGATCTCTTCGGCCATCTCAGCCGCCATCCGCATGCGCTCAAACTGGCCGCCAAAAATCTGCACGGCAAATGGGCGCTCGTAATCGTAAAAGCGCATCTGCCGCCACGCCTTCGGGTTGTTGCGCGTTAGCCCCTCGACCGAGATGAACTCCGATACGGTCAGGCCAATACCGCCGCGCCGCTTCAGCAACGCGCGAAACGGCACGTCCGTCACGCCCGCCATCGGCGACAGCACGAGCGGCGGGTTAATTTCAACGTTGCGAATCTTAAAGGGCTTCATAATGGAACGGTGCACGATGCACGATGGACGATGAATTAAGAAAGCAATTGTCTTTCATTCATCATTCATTGCTCATCATTTGGCTTGCTTCCATAGTTCGACGCCGGTGGCGATGAAGGTCACTTCGTCGGCCGTGCCGTCGGGGTTGGTCTTAACTTTCGCGCCGTCCTCTTTGACGAGATGCTCGACCATCTCTTTATCGAGTTTCTTGACGGTGAACTCGCCGACCGCGCGAAAGCGCGTGCCGTCGGCGTCTTTCGGCACGAAGAAGCCGTGATTCTTGAAGGTGACACGAATGCTCTGGGCGTCCGCCCCCGGCGCGATCTCCATCCAGCAGCCTTCCATCTTGCAGACGCGATTGACCACGCCCTCGATGACGACCGCCTTGCCCGCGTACTTCTCCGGCTCTTTCAGCGCGTCGGCGAAGGCGACCCGCTCTGTGTCGCTTGCGATGGCTGCGCCGCGTTTGATGACTTCGGTTTTAGTGCTCGCGACCGGCGTTTGTTTCACCGCATGCGATTTATGCTCTTGCGCGCTCACGCCGAGCGCACAGCCAGCGCTGACGAGCAGCGCGACGAAGAATGTCTTCATAGTGAAAATAAGTTATCCTCTCAAACCAACGAATCGAACAGAGCAGTTTCCTGCGCGTCAGAGTATAGCAATGCGGCACAGACTCATCCAATGGCTCGGCATCGCGTGGACGATCCTTTTCGCCAGCCTCATCGTCTGGCTCTACACAACCGCGCCGCGCAACCTACAAGAATTGCGCACACAGGCGAGCGCGACCGTCGGCACTTATCAGATCGATCAAGCACGTTTCGCCGCCGCGCTTGAGCTATTTCGCCGCGAGCAATACGCTGCCGCCCGCGCCGAATGGCAACAGGCTGATCCGGCCGCGCAGGACGCGCGCACGCAGTTTTACATCGCTTACGCTTTTTATCGTGAAGGCTGGGGGCGCGTCTATAGCGACGAAGAGTTGTTTAAGCGCGGTCTTGATGCGGTCAAGCACGCGAACAATCTTGTGCCCGCTACGCCGCTCAAAGTTGACGATCCCGATCTGCGCCTACACACCGCCGCCGAGTTGCAAGCGGAACTCGAAGCGGGACTGGCACAAGGCTGGGGCGCGTTGAACCCGCTCGCAGTTCTCCGCCGCGAACGAAAATGACAGACCAACGCGCGACCAACCACGCGCTTGCGCGCTACCTGCTGCTGCCGACGATCTTCCTGACCGTCGCGCTCACGGGCGGCGTGCGTGTTGACGCTGCGACGCGCGCCTTCGTCTTCCTGCCGCCACCGCTCGTCACGCTCGTGCTGGCGACGCTCTTGCTGCTCCTGTTCGTGCGCGGGCGTCTGCTCGATTTGCATGACTGGTTCAACACGGCCCTACCGCCGCGCACACTCGTCGCGCACGCGCTCACGCTAGGCACGCTCTGCTGTGCTTCGGCGCAGGCATTCAACGCCGTGCTGCCCGAAGCGGGCTGGCCGCGCTGGCTCTTCGCGTTCTTTTTCCTCTGGACGCTCTGGCAAAATCAGTTCTCGACGTTCGATGCGCGCCGTCTCCTACGCAGCCTCGCCGCGCTCTTTGGCACAGCCTTCGCGCTCAAACACCTCTTACTGGCCGGACTTTATGCGCCTGAAGGCAATTGGCTGCGGCGACTCGCCGGCACACTCGTCGAAGGACTGACGCAGGGCACGGTCGGTCAGGCTGAATCTTTCGCGCCCGCCACCGGCTACATCGCCTTCGGCACGCTCGCGCTCTACGTCGGCGGTCTCGCCCTGCTCAGCTTCACGGCGGCAGAAGCGAATGCGCATGAACAACGCGCGCAGACAATCATCAACGACTATCAGCAACTCGCGCCCGCCGAACGCGCACTTGTCCGCGCCAGGCTTTTGCGCGCCGAGGCGAAGCAACTCGCGGAGCGCGACGCGCACGCGGATGCAATCGAAGCGGAGTTGATCAACGAGCAGGAGACGACGGCGCGTGAGGTTAGTTAAATCGAAACTTATGAGACCGGGACACAACCCGGAAATGCTCCACGAAACCGCACGAAACAAAACAGGAGATTCGCTAGCCGTGCCTTGTGTTTGTTCGTGTGCGTTCGTGGCTAATCTTTTGGCTGCTGGCCCAAGCTCATAAAGACTATTTGGGTGCAAGAGCGACGGCGATGGCGTCAGTCGGTTTGCGCGGTCAACGTATCCGGGGCTGAAACTTGTGCTGGCGGGGTTTCGTCGTCGCTCATAATTTCGTAGAGCATGAGGGCTTGTTGTTTGGAGGTTTGCCGCGCGGTGGGCACGTTCGTGACGCGCACGGTCAGCAGTTGATCGTCCCAACGGCGCAGACTGACGTGGTCGCCAACGCGCACCGCGCGGGCTGAGCGCGCGACCGCGCCGTTAACCGTGACCGCGCCCATCTCGCACAACTCTTGCGCGATCTTCCGCCGCAACACAAGCCGGCTGGCCCGTAAGAACTGATCGAGACGCATGATAAAGACAGTGCCGGGTAAACAGTAGCGAGTGCCCAGCAGGAACAAGCTTTTAACTTGGCACTCGTCACTATCTTTAGGGCTTTTTCGTGTCCGCTTTCTTCTTGTTGTCTTTCTTCGCAGGCCCGGCACTAGCAGTCTTCACCGGCTCGGTCTTGACGGCCGGCTCGGTTTTCAGGAGTGGCTGCACGGCATCGCGGTAGGTAGGCGCAAGCTCGACGTATGCCTCTTGCCGCAAGTTGCGCAAATAACTCTCGCGCTCTTTGGGCAGCCGCTCGTAGGCGACCACCTCACGCACGCGGTTCTCCTCAAAGACCGCCTCGCCGGCGGGCGTGCGGGCGTCTACCCGCATGATGATGTAGCCCTGATCGGCCTTGACCGGCTCGGTGACGCCGCCCGCCTGCACGTTCCTGATCGCATCGGCGATTAGCTTGTTGGTGATCTCCGACACAGCGAACGTGCCAACCTTGCCGCCGCTCTCTGGCGCAACGCGCTTGCCGTTATTGTCTTCGCGCTCGGACTCAGTCTTCGCCGTCGCCGCAAAGTCAGCACCCGCGCGCAACTGCGCCACCAACCGTTGCGCGTGCGCGAGCACCTCGGCGTCAGGGCGGCCAACCGCGCTCAAGAAGATTTCGGAGAGGGTGACCGTTTCGGGCTTGCGGAATTTCTCTTTATTGGCCTCGTAATAGCTCTTCACCTCGGTGTCGGTCAGCCCGAAATAGACTTTGCGATCCACCTCCTGATTGAGCACCGCGCTTTTCATCGCCTCGATGCGCATGGTCTGGCGCACCACCGCCGGATCGAGATGCTCCGCGCGCATCGTCGCTTCGAGTTGCTCAATCGTTTTGATCCCCTCGCGCGCGGCGATGTTCAGCAGTTGCACGTTAACCTGCCGCTCCACATCCTCGGCGAGCCCCACTTCCTTGCCCTTCTGCACCATCAACTGTTCGTTGATTAGCGCGACGATGATCTCCGGTTGCCGTTTGGCCACCTCGGCCTGTGCTTGCTCATCGGTCAGCCCTTGCCCCTGCTTGAGCGCCTCTTTCGCCTCGCGCAGCTCGCGCTGTAACATGGAGAGCGTAATTACCTGATCGTTAACCTGCGCGACCACTTCGTCCACGATGCGCGGCGCACTCTCCTCCTGCGCGGCGGTGGGGGCCGTCATTAAGCACGTCAGCAACAGCGCGCCGCCCAGACCCGCGCCTATACGTTTTGCCAGATTCAACTTCACGAATTTTATACTCCTGATAATAAGTTCAACGTTCAACGTTCAAAGTTCAAGCTCAAACAAACCTTGAACTTTGAACCTTAAACTTCGAACCTGGATTCTAGTCTGCTGCCCGGACGCGCAGCAACAAGCCGCGCGTAGTCTCGATCAGATTTTCCTGCTCATCCGCGTTCAGTTCAACGCGCAATACGCCGCCCGGTGTGAACGTCGCGCCCGGTCGTTCGCCGACCAACACGAGCAACTTCTCCGGTGCGACGCGCGCCTTCTCGCCGAGTTTGATCGCGATGCCGTTCGGCGTCCGATCAAGCGAGATGACGCCGGTCTGCTCGGCCGTGCGGCGCAACTGCGCATACGCAAGCAAATTCTCGACCGACACAGGCAAACGCCCGTAACGATCCGCGACCTCCGCGCGAATCTGCGCGAGCGTCTCATCGTCGCGCGCCGACGCGATGCGCTTGTACGTGCGCAACCGTTGCCCCATGTCCGCGATGTAATCTTCGGAGATGGCCACGTCCACGCCGAGACTCAAACTAACCGAAGTCTCGTCCTCGACATCATCGCCGCGCAACTCCGCGACCGTGCGCTCCAACATCTGCGTGTAAAGATCAAAGCCGAGCGCGTCCATGTGCCCTGACTGTTGCCCGCCGAGCAAGTTCCCCGCCCCGCGCAACTCCAAATCGAGCGCCGCCACACGAAAGCCCGCGCCCAAATCCGAGAACTCGCGGATGGCCGCGAGCCTGCGCCGCGCAATCGGTGTCAACTCCTGCTCCGAAGGGATCAGCAAGTAGGCGTAAGCCCGCCGATTTGAGCGCCCGACGCGCCCGCGTAGTTGATAAAGTTGCGCCAGACCGTAATGATCCGCCCGGTTTATGATGATTGTGTTCGCGCGCGGGATGTCTATCCCGTTCTCGATGATGGTGGTGGCGACGAGCACGTCGAACTTGTAGGCCATGAAATCCAACATGACCGTTTCCATCTCCTTCTCGTTCATCTGCCCGTGCCCGACACTCACGCGCGCCTGCGGCACAAGGCGTTTGACGAGCGCCGCCACCGTCTCAATCGTCTCCACCCGATTGTGGATGAAGAAGACCTGCCCACCGCGCCCCAACTCCAACTCAATCGCCGACTTGATCACCGACTCGCCAAATTGCACCACCTGCGTCTGTATCGCCAGACGGTCACGCGGCGGCGTCTCGATCAACGACATATCGCGCAAGCCCATCAGCGACATATTCAATGTGCGCGGAATCGGCGTCGCGGAGAGCGTCAACACGTCAACTTTCTTCTTCAACTGCTTCAACCGCTCCTTATGCGCGACGCCAAAACGCTGTTCTTCATCAACCACGACGAGACCGAGATCGCGGAAGCGTATGTCCTTCGACAGAATCCGGTGCGTGCCGATCACTATGTCCACGTCGCCGGCCTCGACGCGCTTCACCACCTCCTTCTGCTCCTTCGGCGAACGAAAGCGCGACAGCAATTCGATCTTCACCGGGAACGGCGCGAACCGCGCGCCGAACGTCTCAAGGTGCTGATAAGCCAGCACGGTCGTCGGCGCTAAAATCGCCACCTGCTTCGATTCCATCACGGCCTTGAACGCCGCACGCATCGCCACTTCCGTCTTGCCATAGCCCACGTCGCCGCACAACAAACGATCCATCGGCGTCGCGGCCTCCATGTCCACCTTCACGTCCTCAATCGCCGTCTCCTGATCTGGCGTCGGCACATACTCGAACCCGTCCTCGAACTCGCGCTGCCACGGACTATCGGCCGCGTATGCGTAACCGCCCACGAGTTTTCGTTCCGCATACAGCCGCAACAACTCATCTGCCATGTCGCGCATCGCGCGCTTGGCCTTCGCCTTCGTCTTCTGCCAGCCGAGGCCGCCGAGGCGATCAAGCGTCGGCTCGTGCCCCTCCGCGCTCGAATATCGCTGGACGAGGTCGAGCCGCTCGACCGGCACGTAAAGCTTCGCGTCCTCCGCGTAAAAGAGCAGCATAAATTCGCCCTTACGCCCTTGCATTTCCAGCGTCTGCAACCCATCGAAGCGCGCGATGCCGTGATCGATATGCACGACGTAATCGCCGATCTTCAGATCACGAAAGTCCGACAGGAACGCCGCCGTCTTCGACTTACGCTTCTGCCCCTTCTTACCTACGGTCGTCGCCGCACTCGTGCCCGGCGCGCGATGCTCGACTGTCCCGTCGCTCGCCTCATCGAACAGATCGTTCTCAATGTGGACGACAAGACCAGCATCCGGCAACTCGAACCCGCCCGACACGCGCCCGACCGTCACCACGGCCGCCACGCCTGCGCCCGCGCCCGACTCGCCCGCCAACACGAGCCGCGCTGGCACGTTGTACTCCGCCAGCATCTCCGCCACGCGCTCCGCCACACCTGCGCTCGGCATGGTGAACAGCACACTCGCGTTGCCTTCATTGATTGAGCGCCGCACGTCCGCCGCCAACTCCGCGATGCGCCCGTGATAACGCCGCGCACTCGTCGCGCGCCATTCAATCTCCGGCGCACGTTCCACCGCCGGAAACAAAAACAACGGTGCGCTTTTCTCCCGCGCCCGCCCGAACTGCACCGCCGGCGCTTCGCTCTCACCCGCGAATCTTTCATCCACCGCCGCCGCCGCCCGCCCCAACGTGCGCAACTCAACGCGCGCCATCTCCGCGACACGCGCACGCAACTCTGCGCCGGTCAGATAAAGTTCATCCGGGCGCAGCCCGATCTCTTCGCCCTCGTCAATCTCCGTATGTCGCGCCCTCAACGTCTCGTACACGTTGCCGAGCAGACTCTCCAACCCGGCCGGCTCGTCCACGACCAACACCGCGTCGCGCAGATAATCGAACGCCGTCGCGGGCGTCGGATGAATGAGCGAGATCAACCACTCCCAACCCGCGAACGTCTCGCCCTCGTCGGCGTAGCGTGTGCGATCTTTCAGCGCGTGCGCGTAATGCTCATCCGTAAACCGCTCGCGCGCCGCCACGGCCCACAAACGAAAGTCGTCCGCGCCGACCGCGTACTCGCGCATCGGCACGATCTCGATCTCCGTGCGCTGCGCGACAGATAACTGCGTCTCTGGATCAAACTCGCGGATCGATTCCACCGTGTCGCCAAAGAACTCCACGCGCACCGGCGCATCGTGCCCCGGCGACCACACATCGAGGATGCCGCCGCGCAAACTAAACTCGCCGACCGCGCCAATCGGGTCTTCGCGCACATAGCCTGCCGCCAATAGTAACTCGACCAAATCTTCCGGCGCATAATCCGCATCACGCTGCAACCGCGTGCCCGTCGTCAATAACTGTGCCGGCTTGACCGTGCGCTGCGCCAACGCCCGCGCCGTCAACAAAACGATCTCGCCTTCGCCCCGCGCCAGTCGCCAGAGCGCGAGCGCGCGTCGCTCCAACGTCTCCGCGTGCGGCGACGCGCCCGCATATGGATCGCTCTCCGCCGCAGGCAAGGTCAGCACGGCGTCACGCGCGCCCTGCCCCAGTGCGTCCGCCCAGAAACCTAGATCACGTTCCCACGCCTCCACGTCGCGCGTCGCCGGCACGACAACCGCGAGCCTGCGCCCCGTCGCCTGCCGCAACGCCGCGACCACGAGCGCCCGCGCCGCGGGCTGCGTCAACCCGCTCACCGACACGACGCGCGCTCCGTCCTGCACCTGCGCCACGAGCGCACGCAACTCCGCGCCCTCGGTCACACGCCGCAACACGTCCTGCAATGTTGTCCCCGTCGCCGCTGTCGTACTACTCATGCCTTCTCTTCCACATCCTCAGTCCACCACACGGGCCCACGCTCGCCCAACGCGACCTTCGCCGCATGCACACGTTCGCGCGCCACCGCTTCCGCTTCCTTATCGCCCACGCGCAATGCCCGCCCGACTTCCCTGCGCGCACTCATCAACTCGCTCACCAGCCGCGCACGCTCCGCCTCCGGCAGACGCGGATCGCTCGCACGCCAACGTCGCCCATCAATGATCAGATAACGCCCGTCGGCGGTGCGCTCGACACTTCGCTTCGCGCCCGGCTTCGCCTCGTCCGCCTTCGCTTCGATTCGTCTGCGCGCCATGCTATGCCTTAGTAAGTGCCTGTATGCGCTCGATCACATCCGTCGTCGAAGCGCCCGCGACGAACGGCAGCGCGACGACGCGCCCGCCCGCCGCTTCCACCTCTTCGCGCCCGTGTATCTCGTCGAGCGCGTAGTCGCCGCCCTTCACCAGCACGTCGGGCAACAACTGCGCGATCAGACGGCGCGGCGACAACTCGTCAAACACCAGCACGTAATCAACCGCACTCAACGCAGCCAACACTTCGGCGCGCTCGTCCTCGCTCATCACGGGCCGGCCCGCGCCCTTCAACTCGCGCACGGCGCGGTCACTATTGATCGCCACCAACAGCGCATCGCCGAGCGCCCGCGCCCCTTGCAGATAGCGCACGTGCCCGACGTGCAAGATGTCGAAACAACCGTTCGTGAACACGAGCCGACGCCCGGCCGCACGCAACCGCGCACGCACCGCCGCGACCCGTTCCGGCGCGAGTAGCTTGTCGTTCATATTCGTTCGCGGGCCAGACTAACACGGCCGCATGAACGCTGTCAGTTGGCGCTGATTGCTGATAGCTGCCCGCTTCCATATAATCCGCCTTTCTTTTGGTATCACTATATGACACAAGAGCAACTCCCTTTCCTTGAAGCCAACGATCAGACGCGCGTGCGGCGCGAACACCTCGATGCCATTCGCGCGCTCATCGGCAACGCCTATCCGAACAAGTTCGCGCGCAGCCGTGTGACCAGCGGCGAAGAGAATGTGACAGATGGTGATGATACGATCACAGCCATCTCCACGAATAAACAGATCAAGTTACGCTTGCCGCAAGTCGAACCCGGCGCGCGGCCGACGGCGGAGCAACTAGAAGCGGCGAACGCGGCGTTGAAAGAGTTGGGCGAGGTGCGCGTGTCGGGGCGGCTGGCCGTACCGCCGCGCGTGATGGGGAAGGCCGCCTTTGTGCATCTGTCGGACGGCAACGAGCGTTTGCAGATTTACGTGCGTAAGGACGACGCGCGGGCGGTGAGCAACGACACGGGCACGGTGATTGACGAGGCGGAGAGCGGCTGGCGACTTTTCAACCTGCTCGATCACGGCGACTTCGTCGGCGTCGAGGGGTTTCTGTTCGTGACGAAGACGGGCGAGTTGTCGGTGCATGTGCGCGCGTTGCAGTTTCTATCGAAGGCGCTCTTGCCGATGCCGGACAAGTTGCACGGCATCAGCGATCCGGAGATCGGCCGTCGCCATCGTTACGTTGACCTGATCGCGGCCGGGCTGAAGATCGATCTGCACAAGGGAGAGGGCGACGGGGCGACTTCACGCGAACTGAGTTCGCGTGAAGTCTTCGTGCGCCGGTCGAAGCTGATCACCGAGATGCGCCACTATCTGGACGCGCACGGCTACATGGAGGTCGAGACGCCGATGCTCACGCCCATCGCGTCGGGCGCGGCGGCCAAGCCATTTAAGACGCATCACAACGCGCTCCACATAGACCTCTACGCGCGCATCGCGCCGGAGTTGTATTTGAAGCGGCTGCTCGTCGGCGGCTTTGAGAAGGTCTATGAACTCAACCGCAACTTCCGCAACGAAGGCATCGGCTATCGCTGGAATCCCGAATTCACCATGCTCGAATTCTACTGCGCCTACATGGACGTGAACGGCATGATGGACTTCTGCGAAGCGATGTTGCGTATAACTATTGAGGACACAACTGGCAGCAGGAAGTTCTATATAGGTTCTTCTACGTTAATTGATCTTAACGAACCATTTAGGCGGGTCTCAATGAAAGGTGCAATTATTATTTCCGATGAGATCAAATCTCTTAGGGAGTTGATTGGCGAGCCGTTTGATGAACAATGGCTTGATAATTCAAGGAATGCCCGTAAGCTCTCTATGTTTTTTGATCGTAAGAGGGAACATTTTAAAAGCACTTCAAATGAAATTAAGGGTCAGGAAAAGATATGGTATGAGATCAGGCTTGAAATATGGAACGAAATCACGCTTAAAGAAAAGTATTTACCCGAGCCTTCAGAAAGTGATACTGCTTATCACATCGAGCACTCTTTTAGCTGGCTTGAGGGTGAAATAATCTACCCAACTTTCATCCTTGACTTCCCGAAAGCTATCTCGCCTCTCTCAAAAGCTTCTCCCCAAAATTCTGCCATTGCTGAGCGGTTCGAGTTGTTCATTAATGGGATGGAGATTGCGAACGGGTTCTCGGAGTTGAATGATCCGGTGGAGCAGTACGAGCGGTTTGAGGAGCAGGCGCGGCAGCGGGAGCGGGGCGATGAGGAGGCGATGCAGATGGACGTGGACTATGTGCGTGCGCTTGCTTACGGCATGCCGCCGGCCGCAGGCATCGGCATCGGGATTGATCGCCTCGTCATGCTGTTGACGAACCGGCGCTCGATCCGCGACGTGATCCTCTTCCCGCACATGCGCCCGCAGCGGCCCGCCGAAGAGACGCCGCCGCCGGAGGAATAGGCGGGGCAAGGCGCGCACGGCACATCTGCTCAGCACGCGCGCAGGCGCACAGCAGAACAAGCGATGCTCAAGTTGGCGAACGATTCAGGGTTGGACGCGGGCGCGGGGAAATTTGTGACCGTCGCGGGCGGGCGCCTGCATTACGTCGAGGCGGGCGCAGGCCGGCCCGTCGTGCTGCTGCACGGCAACGCGGGCTTCGTGCAAGACTATGCGGCCGTGATGCAGGCGCTGCCCGCACGCGGGTTTCATGCCATTGCCTTCGACCGACCCGGTCACGGGCTGAGCGAACGTCCGAGCGGCGCTAGTATGACAATGGTGGCGCAAGCCAGCCTGTTGCACGATGCGCTGGACGCGCTCGGCATTGTGCGGCCCGTCATCGTCGGCCATTCGTGGAGCGGCGCGCTGGTGTTAGCGTATGCGCTTGAATATCAGCGTGCGGTCGCGGCCCTTGTCCTGCTCGCGCCGGCTGTCTATCCAGAGCCGCCGGCCTATGGGGCCGAAAGCGCACTGCTCGGCGTGCCGATGTTGAGCGACCTGTTAATCAAGCTGTCAGTGGCGCGGATCAGTCGTGAGATCGAGCGCAGCTTAGTGCGCGCCTTCGCGCCCGACCCCGTGCCCGTTGCTTATCTGCAAGCCGCGCAGGCGACGTGGCAACAAGCGACGCAGGTCAAGGCCACGGTCGAAGATGAACTTAACTTTAGCCCGACCACGCAGGCGCTCAGCCCGCGCTACAGCACGATGCGCGTGCCAACGCTCGTCGTGACGGGCGACGCGGATCAGTTGGTCAATCCCGTGCGACACGCTTATCCTTTACATCGCGTGCTGCCGCAAGCCGAATTGATCGTCCTGCCCGCCACCGGGCATATGCTGCCGCAGACGCGCATGCAAGCGGTGCTGGCAACGATTGCACAAGCACACGCGCAAGCAGCGCGCGTTTCATAAGTTCGCCCATTTATGCACATCCCGGCGCACGACATCTGGTGGCTGATCGCAGGCGGAGCCGGCTACGGCACACGCTACGCGCATCTGCGCATGGGCGCGTTGCGGGCCGCGCGCAGACAGGAGCGGGGTCTGACCGCGCGACTGTTGCAGTTGCAAACCCACTACGGTTACAACGCGCACTCACTCGTCAGCATCGCGCCCGGCGCACAACTCTGGGCCGTGCCTGACATTGACGGCGCGATCATCTATAGCGAGTTCGGCCGCGTCTGGTTGGCAGCCGGCGATCCGCTCGCGGCCGACGCGGACGTATGCGCCCTCGCGCGCCGCTTCATCGCCGCCGCGCACAAACGAGGCCGCGTCGCCGCGTTCGTGCCGACCACCGCGCGCTTCGCCCGCGCGACGACAGAATTGAACTTGGGCGCGCTCAAGATCGGCGCTGCGCCCTATTTCGATCTCAAGACGTGGGGCCCGCGCGGCGACCGCGCGAAGAAGATGCGCGCCGGTGTCAATCAAGCGCTGCGGGCCGGCATCTCGTTTGCCGTGATCGATCATGTCAGGCCAGAGTTCAAACAAGAGACCGAAGACCTCTGTCGCCGTTGGCTCAGCACGCGCCGCACGGCCACCAGTTTCGGCTGGTTGTTCCTGCTCGATCCGTTTCAGCACGCCGGCTTGAAAAGATTTTTCGCGTCGCGCAATGAGGCGGGCCAATTAGTCGGCTTGCTCGCGGCGAGTCCGATCCCGGCGCGCGACGGCTGGTATCTCGAAGACGTGCTGCGCCACCCGGAAGCGCCTGCGGGCACGACCGATCTGCTCGTCGTCGAGGCGCTCAAACATCTGGCCGCGACCGGCGCGACGATGGCCACGCTCGGCACCTCGCCCTTGACGAAAGAAGGGCCGGACGACGTGCCGCCCGGCGACTTTCCGCACATCGAGCAGGCCTTGCGCGTGGCGGCGGCGCGGCTCACACGCTTCTATAATTTCGACGGGTTGCGCCGCTTCAAAGCGAAGTTTGTGCCGACGTGGTGGGAGAGCGAGTATGTGCTCGTACCGCACGGCGCGTCCGTGCCGCCGCGCGTCGCCTACGCGATCCTGCGCGCCATCGCGCCCGGCGGTCTGGCGCAACTCCTAACCCGCCAACTCGCCCACTCAATCCGCGCCAAACGCAATTGACGCGCAGACCGGGCGTAGGCTCGATCTATATCAACGCAAAACATTGCGACCCGCAGACGTGTGTAGCATCTGCGGGTCGCAATGTTTCTGCGCGTGCGACTTTTATTGTTTTGCCACGGGCGCGGCGTTCTTGGCGCGTAGCTGCGTCAGCCGTTCGGCGGCCCAGGCGGGCAGCGTGCCCTGTTGTTCGACGGCTTTGGCGTAAGCCTCCATCGCGGCTAGCGCGCCCGCGTTGTCGTTCAATTTCTCGCGCACGCGGCTGAGGTCAAGCAGCACTTGCGGATTCGTGTCGCCGTAGAGCGTGGCGGCGCGGGCGAAACTGTCGGCGGCGCGGGTGAGTTGGTTGGCGCGCTCGTAGAGTCGGCCCAGATGATAATAAGCGACGGGGTAGCGCGCGTTGTCTTTCGCGACGAGCGCTTCGAGCGCGGCCAAGGCCTCGTCGTTGCGCTGGAGGTTCAGCAGCGAGAGCGCCAACTCAAGATTGGCGGGTGGGAAGTAGCCGTTGCTGTCGGCCAACACGGCGCGATAATACTTCACCGCCTCCGCGTGCCGCCCCGCCTCGCGCGCCGTCCGCGCCCGTTGCAATAAGCTGTAAATCTCTGGTGAGACGGCGAGCGGGCGCAGACCGGCAGCAGCCTTGCGCGGCGCGACAGTCGCCCGCACTGTGTGCGGGTTGCTCGGCGCGACGTTATCATCTGCGCTCGGCCGCGCGCCATCTTCCTTCTTCGCCGCACCAGCTTCGACGATCTCGCGGCGCGCATACGCGACCGGCAGCGGCACACTGCTGCCCGCCCGCGAACTGCGTGCCGTGTAAGCATCGAGCACGGCGAGACCGCGTTGCGCGTCGCCGTCCTCGGCATAAGCGCGGGCGAGCGCGGCGGCGGCGTCCGCGTGCTCAGGTTGCAGCACGAGCGTGTGTCGCCACTCGCGGATGGCGAGATTCGCTTCGCCTTGCAGCAGATAAAGCCGGCCCAAATTGTAGCTCGCTTCTGGATACGAGTTGTGCTCTTCGTTGAGCGCGCCCACGAGCGCGTCCCGCGCTTCTTCCCAACGTCCCTGCCGCATGAGCAGCACGCCAAGATTGTTGAGCGCCCGCGCATAATGCCCACGCCGTTGACTGATCGCTTTGCGATAAGCGTCCGTCGCCGCGCTGGCATCGCCCAGTCGCGCGAGCGCGTTGCCGAGATTGTAGAAGAACGGCGGGTCGTAGCGATCTTCGTGCAACAGCAACCGCAACTCACCGAGCGCGGCCGTTTTATCGCCTGCGCCGACGAGCAGATTGATCAACTCACGTTGCAACTGCCCGCGCTCGCCATCCACCGTCGCCGCGCTGATGTCCGCGCGCAGGGCGGCGAGCGTGTCAACGGGCGCGACCGGCTGCGCATCATCATCAACCGGAGGTGCCGCTGTCGCCGGTTTAGTATCCGCAGGCTCGTCTGTGTTGATGCGCACGGCCGGGGCGGCCGGTTCGGTGTTCGCTGTCGCCGCTGTCGCAGAGGTTGCGCCGGGCTTGGTCGTAGGCGCAGCGGCGCGGCGTGCGCGTGCGGCCCGCGCGCCGCTTGGCGCTGTTTTCACCCCGGCAGTTTTTGCGGGCGACGCATGTTTGGGCTTGGTCTGCGCGGGCACACGCCCGCAGGCCACAAGCAACGCCAACGCGCAGATTGCGTGTCGGGCTAAATGACGTTTGCACGCGCGGGGGCGCGGGGCGGGGGTGGCGACTTCTAACATGAGCGGTTCTCCAAATGAGCTATGGCCGCGCGGGCAGCGTCATAGCCTGCTCGCGGCCGACTTCAGCACGGGCGGTGTGACGGGCACGCTGGTGTAAGCGATGATCGTGCCACCGAAGCCGACGGCCCAGCCGCGTGTGCGCGAGACGAAGCAGAGCCGTTCGAGCGGATGCCGCACGGGCGCTGATTCAAGCCGCCAGTGTGCGCCGCCGTCCATCGTGTGTAAGAGCGTGCCGTCCGTGCCTACGCTCCAACCTTCTTGCGCATCGAGAAATTTCACGTCGAACAGATCGGCCTCGCTGTTAGAAGTTTGCTTCGTCCAACTCCGCCCGCCGTTCACCGTCGTCAACACCAGCCCGCGTGCGCCCACCACCCAACCATGCCGCGCGTCCGCGAACGTGACCGCCTGCAAACGGGCCGCCGGCTCAACCGGCAGACTGACACCGCGCCACTGCGTACCGCCGTCGGCTGTATAAAACAGCGTCGCGCCCGCACCGACAAGCCAACCCGTGCCCGAGTCGGCAAACGTGCCGCCCAGGAGCAGGTGGCGCGTCGGCAGGCGCTGGCGCGTCCACGTCGCGCCGCCGTCCGTCGTGACATAGAGCGCACCCTCTTCGCCGAACGTCCAGCCGTGTTCGGCGTCGGCGAAGACGACGCGCACGATCAGCGTATCAATGTCTTGGCCCGTCGCCTCGATGCGTCGCCACGTTGCGCCGCCATCAGTTGTATGCAGCAAATAAGCGCGCGGTTCGGTCTTGGTCTGCAACTCATAAATGCTGCGCTCGCAGACGAGCCAGCCCGTCTGTTCGTTCAAAAAGTACACGTCGCGCAACGCATCTTCCGTCGGCTTACGCTGCACGCGCCAATGTGCGCCGCCGTCCGTGGTCATAAGCAACGCGCCGCGCCCGCCCGCCGCCCATCCGTGTTGCTCGTCTACAAAGTAGATCGCGTGCAGCCACGACAAGGTGCCCGATTCCTGGCGGGCCCACGTAGCACAGACAACAGTAGCCAGTAGGCAGTAGGCAGCCGGCAGCAAGAGGGCAATCAGAATTTGCCTGATGCGGACTGAAGATGGGGCGCGGCACATCATCGGGCGGCTACGCAATCAACTGTCTACGGCTCCTCAGAAGCCACCGGCGAAAATGCGTAACGTACTAAAGACCGGCAGCAGGTCGAGAATCTTTTTCAACGACTTGAAGCGGTTGCCCGGCACGATCACTTGATCGCCGGGGTTGAGATAGAGATCGTCCGGTTTCTTGCCCTTGGCGATGGCCGCGAGGTCAATGCGGATCGGTTGAAAGTAACCGTCCGCCCCGCGCCGGGCCACCACGACCTTGCTTTTGTCGCCGGTAGGCAACACGCCGCCCGCCAGCGTCACGGCTTCATAGACCGAGACGCGGTGCGTCATCGGCCGCACGCCCGGCTGCGCCACATCGCCCAGCACCGAGTAGATCGCCGACTGCGCTTTCTCCAACGTCACCGTGACCTTCGGCTCGATCACAAATTCATCAAGCCGCTTCGCGATCTCCGCGCCGACTTGATCCGTCGTCTTGCCGACGACGAACACGCCGTGCGGGATGAGCGGAAAGGCGATGACGCCGTTGGGCGGGACGGTGATGCCCCCTTTTGAATAGCGGTCGAGATTGAAGACGCTGACCGAGATGACATCTTCCGGGCCTAAGCGATAAGTGGCGAGATAATTATTATAGTAAGGCACGATGCCCTGCTCTTCTTCGGTCATGCTCTGCTGCCGGTTAACGAGCGCGTCCGGAGGCACGTCGGTGCGGGGCGGCGCGCTCGTGTCGTCCGGCTCAAGGCGCTCTGGCACCTGCGTAGTCGGCGGCGGCGCGGGCGGTTGTTGCCCGACTGTGCGCGGGCGCGTCTTCTGTGTCTCTTGCGCCTGTAGCCGACCCGCCGGGGGCCAACTAGCCACAACCAAGAGCAGCGTTAATAGTTTGAGCGTTAGCTGTTTCATCTTGCTTATCTCCTGACCAAACCGGGCGGCGCGCAACCGTTATCAACGCGCGCCGCGCCCGAACAGGATCGTCTTCACCGTCTCGAACAAAACCACGGCGTCGAGCAGCAAGCTTTGATTCTTGATGTAGTAGAGATCATATTGCAGCTTCTGCCGCGCGTCCTCGATGGACGAGCCGTAAGGGTATTTAATCTGCGCCCAACCGGTTAAGCCCGGCGGGATCAAATGTCGTTGTTCGTAGAACGGAATCTCCTCGGCGAGTTGTTTGACGAAGTGCGGCCGTTCGGGCCGCGGGCCGACGAAGTTCATCTCGCCTTTGAGGATGTTCCAGAACTGCGGAAGTTCATCCACGCGAATCTTGCGGATCACGCGCCCGACGCGCGTGGTGCGGTCGTCGCTCGTCTGCGCCCAGACGGGGCCGTCCTTTTCAGCGTCCAGCCGCATCGAGCGAAATTTCATGATCGTGAACGGGTGGCCGTTCATGCCGACGCGCTCCTGTCTGTAGAGCGCGGGGCCCGGTGATTCAAGTTTGATCAGCAGCGTCGTGATGAGCGCCACGGGCAGCGACACCAGCGCGCCGATGAGCGCGACGCCGCGATGCAAGACCGTGCGCGTCATGCCGGAGAGCCGCGCTTGCCGCCCGCGCCCGGAAAAGATGAGCCACGAGGGGCGCAGCATATTCAAGTGTACGCGGCCCGTTACGCGCTCGTAAAACGACGCGCCCTCTTCAATGGCGACCGTGCCGCCGAGACTCAAGCCGAGCAACTCGCTCGTCGGAAACTGCCCGCGCCGCTCGCCCTGCGCCACGATGATCCTGTCCACACCTTCGCGCGTGACAATCGCCGGCAAGTCGCACGTCAAGCCGATCACGCGCGGGTTGATGATTGACTTGCCGACCAACTCGGGCCGGTTGTCCACGAAGCCGACGATGCGATAACCCGCGTCGCGGCGGTCTAACACCTCGCGCGCGATCTCTACCGCCGAGTCGCTGGAGCCGACGATCAGAATGCGCTCGCCGACGTTCGGGTGGCCCAGGAGCCAGTGAATCGAGACGCGCCAGCCGATCATCAACGCGAGCGCGAGCGGCAGCGAGATGAGCGAGACGCCGCGCCCCAGCATCGCCTGCGGCACGAAGTAGAAAACGAGCGCGAGCGCGACCCAGGCGAGCCCCAACGCTTGAATCATGCGCAAGACCAACTCGCGCCGGTCATGCATGACGACGAAATCGTAGAGGTCGTAGAGATAGAACGCACCGATGCAGAAACCGGCAGCGAGCGCGGCCTTGTAGATGCCGTGGCGCTCGAAGAGCGCGCCATAGGCCTCGTCCGGGCCGAGCCGAATCTCCGTGGCCGCCACGAGGCAGCCGAAGATCAAGAGCGCTTCAGCCGTGAGCAACAGCCACGTGCGTAATCTGGTGCGGGCAGACCTCAATCGGCCTCCTCGGTAGTTTTTGTCGTTGCCTGGCCCGTCTCGTCGCGGCGATAGTAGCGCCGCTGGTAGTAATAGCTGCTCGAATCGGGCGCGGCTTCCGCGCTGTTCAAGACGATGCCGAGCAGCCGCTCGCGCGGCAGCGGCTCCAACACGCGGTCAAGCGTGCCGTAGCGCGTCTTGTTCGCGCGCACGACGAGCAGCGCGCCGTCGGCGCGATTGATCAAGACAGTCGCGTCGCTGAAGAGTCCGAGCGGCGGGGCGTCGATGATGATGAAGTTGAACGTGCGCCGCAGTTCCGCCAGCACGGCGCTGAATTTCGGCCCCGCCAACACTTCCGCGCAGTTGTCGCGCGCCGTGCCGCCGGGCAGAAAGTGGAGCCCGGCCGGCTCAAGGCGCACGATGGCTTCTTGGAGCGATGTTTCACCGGCCAAGACTTCGGAGAGCCCGGTGGGCGCATCCAGCCCGAGATAGTTGGCGGCGCAAGGTTGGCGCAGATCGCCGTCGATGAAGAGGGCGCGCACGCCGTCGGTCTGCGCGAGCAGCCAGGCGAGGTTGAGGGCCGTGATGGTCTTGCCTTCCGCCACGCCCGCGCTCGTGACGACGACCGCCTGCACCTTGCGTTTCTCGCCCGCATGCAGCACGCGCGTGCGCAGACTGCGATACTGCTCGGCGTGTGGTGTGCGCGGATCGATAATGGCTATGAGATGTGGTTCGACGCGCGATGCGACAACCTCGATAGAGGCGTAGGCTACCCCGCGCGTCGAACTGACAGCGCCCACCGTTGCCCCAGCAACACGCGCAGCTGCACCGCCGGGGAGTGCCGACCCGACTGTCGCTTGAACCGTGTGCTCGGTGGGCGCTGAACCGTGCGCCGCCGCTGCGATAGCGTCGGGCGCGTTAAAGAAAGCGCTGGGCCGGTTGAGTACCGGCTCGGGCGCAACCGCGTGTAAACCGTCGGCGCTTGCGCCGCCATGCGCCGCGCCATTGCCCTGTGCGCCATTCGCTTTGGCCGGCCCGGCACCGCCGGGCGCATTGGCGGCGACGCGCGCGCTCGTTTTCTCGGCGGGCGCATCCCCGTCGTGCGCGGCGGCGCGTTTCAAAGCTTCGTAAACTCTCCCCATTATCTATCTCCCATCACGTCCCAACGGCGAAAGGCCGCGCCGATGTCGGCCACGTCCGCTGTGTCTTCGGGCGCGTCATCCTGTGCCGTGGGGGGGCCCGTTTCAGTTTGCGCGGTGGCACCGCTGTGCCCGTTGCCGGCCGCCCAAAGCTCCGCGCGCCCCTGTGCGCCAAAGATGCGCGCGGGCGCGACGCGCTCGACCGGGCTGAGCCCGCGCTGCACGTCCGGCAACATGTCGAACGTACTCGCCACCTCCTCGATGGTGGCCCGGCTGATCTGCTGTTCGTTCGCGACGAAGCCGGCGAGTAAAGCGTTATCGCAGAGATTGTTGATCTGGCGCGGGATGCCCGCCGCACAGCGAAAGAGGTAGTCAATCGCGCCGGGCGAGAAGATATCCGTGCGCGTCGCGCCCGCCACCGCGAGCCGCGCTTTAATGTACTGCTGCGTCTCCGCGACGCTCGGCAGCGGCTTGATCTCGCAGCGCAAGGCGACGCGCTGTTTCAACTGCCGCAACTCCGGATTATTCAAGACGGCGCGCAACTCCGGTTGCCCCGTCAGCACGATCTGCAAATGCTTGGCCGCATCCGACTCGAAGTTTGAGAGCAGTCTGATCTCTTCGAGCACGGCGGTCGAAAGCCCGTGCGCTTCGTCGATGATCAGTACGGTGCGCAGGCCGCGCGCGTGCCGCGCTTCGAGCGTGGTGCCGAGCGCAAACAGCAACTCCGATTTGTTCTGCCAATCGGACAGGTCGAGCAGGCGCGCGATGTGTTGATAAAACTCCGGCACGCTCAAGCGCGGATTGATGACATAGCCGACCTGCACCGAGCGGTCGAGCCGTTGCATCATCCAACGCAGGATCGTCGTTTTGCCCGTGCCGACTTCGCCCGTGACGACGATCAGGCCCTTGCCGCTCTCGACGCCGTAATGCAAGTTCGCCATCGCCTCCGTGTGCGAGGGCGTGAAATAGATGAAGCGCGGATCGGGCGTCAGCGCGAAAGGCAAATCCTTTAAGCCGTAGAACTCTCTGTACAACTCTAAGCCTCCGAACGAATCACTTCAGCTTGCAAAAATGTCAAACACGTGTGACAGCTTCAGTAGCAACGCGAGCGCCGGGACGGTCAGCACGGCGGCGACGACACCGGCAACAGTGAGCGACAGGCGGCGCAGGCGACGACGGTTCTGCTCGCGCGGCGTCAGCAGTTCGGGCACTGAGACGAGCACGGGCAGGTCTGTGTAGTGCCGGGCATCAGCGACCGTCTGAATGGTCAACAGGCGCGGCACTTCGGCGACGGCTGAGAGTACGAGACCGACGCCCAAACCCAGTGCCAGCCCGACGAGCATCAGCGTGGGGCGCTTCGGCGCAACCGGCTTCTCCGGCAGGTTCGCCGGATCGATGACAGCCAGTGTCTCGCCCTGCTGCTTCTCGGCTGAGATGCTGGCTAACTCAATCGAATGTTGCTTCTGGATCAGATCGTCGTAATAAAGTTTCTTGCCCCGGTACTCGTTTTCGAGCGCTTGCAGCGCGACCTCCGTGCTGGGCGCACGGCCGAGTTGCGCACTGACCTGCGCGATCTGTGCGGTGGACTGATCAAGCATCGTCTGCTGCCGCGCCATCTCGCCTTTGTTCAACTCGATATTAGCTTTCAGCGTGGCGGGGCGCGGATCGATGTAGGCCGAGAGCCGTTTTTCCTTCTCGGCGATAGCGGCCTTCCGGTCGTCCAACAGTTCCTGCTTGCTGCGCTTGACGGCCTCAAGCTGCTGCTTGACGGCGATCACGTCCGGATTCGCCGGCTTGAGGTACTGTTTCATGGCCTGATACTGCGACTCCAGGTCCGACTCGCGCCGGGACAGATCGGCCCAAGCCGGCGTCGTTTTCGGATCGGTGGTGGTGTCTACGATCTGTTGCCGCTCGTATTCCACATTCTTCTGGATGTCGGCCAACTGATTCGAGTAGGCCGCGATCAGATCGCGCAACCGGCCAATCTCGGCGATGCGCGCCTTTTGTTCCTCGTGCAGCCCGCCCAACGCCGACCCCAACGGCGACACCTGCGACGGTAGCACCGCGCTGGGCGAGGTCATCAACTCCAACCGCCGACCGTCCAGCCGGTCGAGATCGGCCTTGGCTTGCGTCACCTGCTGCTCGATCAACTCTCTGGTCACGCCGACCGTCTCGCGCGACGCGGCAAACTGCGCGTTGATGTACTTGGTGGCCAACTCGCTCGCGACCTGCTGAGCCTGGCGGCGGTCTTGCGCCTTGAAGGAGAGGCTGAAGCCGTTGGTGATGTCATTGCGGCTCTTGTTGAGTTCAATGACGATGTCTTTCTTCTGCATGCGCGCGACCAGCAAGTCCATCGGCTCGCCGCGCCGCCGCTCGCCCGCGTACAGATCGTAGCGAATGATCATCGGTTCGAGCGACGAGCGACTGACCACCTCTTGCCCGATGTTGTTGATGCGGATCGTCAGGTCTTCATCCGTCAATTGCTGCACGATGCCGTTAGCCACGGCCGCCGGTTTGACGACCAACAGCGTGCTCGACTGATAGACATCCGGCAACCGCCAGACCACGATGGCGACGGCGAAAAAGATGGCGCACGCGGGCAGCAAGAGCAGCCACTTGCGCCGCCACAAGATGCTCGCGTACTCGCTCGGCGTTCGTTGTCTGAAGCCAACACTCATCGCTTAAACTCCTCTCAAGCAAAACCCTGCGCCCAACGAGGCGCTCACAGCTTGGCTAACGCTTGCCGCGCATCGTCGAGTTGTTCGTTCGTTAACGACTTCTTCTCCGTGCCGATGCTGATGGCCTGTTGCAATTGCTGCCGCGCTTCCTGCGTGCGCCCCATCCCGACGAGCGCGTGCCCCAGATGCAATCGGTAGAGCGGGCTATCGCCGCCGCGTGCCTTCGTTTGATTGACGGCCTTTTGCAGTTGTTCGACGGCCGCGCTGTACAAGCCCTTCTTGAAATAAACCCAGCCGAGCGTGTCCGCGTAGCCCGGCTCGTCCGGAAATTTTTGCACAACGCCCTGTGCCAGCCGCACGCCTTCATCGAGATTGCCCTTGCCATACTCCGCGTAGTCCCACGCGAGATTGTTGCCCGCGATTGCGCCGATGGTCGCTTCCGGGTTGCGCGTGAGCGCGTCCTTGTAGGCGGTTACAGCGGCATCGCGGTTGTTGCGCCCGTCCTCGACCATGCCGATCAAAGCCAACGCGCCGGCATCATCCGTGTCGGGCGGGCGGGCGATGACCTGTCGATACTGGTCAATGGCCTTTTGCGGATCCTTTGTGTTGATGTAGAGCGCGGCCAGCGCGGTCAACGCGGCGGCATTATTGGGGTCAAGCTCAAGCGCGCGTTGGAGTTCGGTCTGCGCGCCGTTGACATCCTGTTGGATGCCGTAGATTTGCGCCTTGAGGAAATGCAGACTCGCGCTAGCGGTCTTCGTGGCGTCGTTCTTGGGCTGGGCGGCGATGGCTTGATCGATACGGGCCTGCGCTTTATCAAACTGCTGCACCTTCGTGTAGAGATTGATGAGCCCGCCCAGGGCGTCCAAGTTCGTGCCGTCAATTTGGAGCGTGCGGTCGTACAGCTGCTCGGCTTCTTGCGGCTTGTTCTCGGCGAGGGCGATGCCCGCGAGGTTAACGTATACCTCCGGCGCGTTGGGGCTAGTGTCGCGTGCGGCCTGGAAATCGGCGCGCGCCGCCGCCGCGTTGCCCAACTGCAAAGTAGCTGCGCCGCGCGCGGTGTAAGCCTTCGCGCGCAACTCCGTGAGCAAGGCCGGCGAGATTTGGCCGCCCGGCGTTGTCTTGCTCAAGCGCTCCAACAAATCGGTAGAGGCGCGCTGGGCGCTTTTGAAGTTCGCTTCGCCGCCCGCGCGCAAATTAAGCTGTGCCTGCAAGAGTTTGCCGGGCAGATAGTCGGGATGATACTTGTCGAGGTCGCCGGCATAGCTGCGTGCCTGTTCCAACTGCCCCGCGCCGAGTTGGGCCTGCGTCATAAGATAGAGCGCGATTTGCTCGCGCGGGTCCTGCTTCAAAACCTGCGCGAGATCTTCCGTGGCCTGCTTGGCCAGGCCCTGCTGCATGGCGACGCGGGCCCGCAACTTCAGCGCGCCCATGTCGTTTTGCGTTTTAGTCAATACGGCGTCGGCTTGCTCCTGCGCGCCCTTCAGGTCGCCGCGCTGGAGCAGCAACTCGCCCAGTTGATAACGCGCTTGCGTGTAGTCGGGCGACTTGGCGATGATGGCTTGATAGATGGGTAGGGCTTCGTCCACGCGGCCGACGATGGCGTAATAGTCGGCGAGGACAGCTTGGCCTTCGGGTCGATCTTTGTCGAGCGCGGCGAGGTCTTTGAAGGCGGCCTCGGCTTTGTCGAGTTGCTTGTTGGATAGATAGAAGCTGGCAAGCGTGCGCCGCGCGTCGCGGTCGTCCGGCTCGACCTCGATGGCCTTGCGAAACTCGGCTTCGGCTTGTTCGAGATGGCCCTGTTGCGCGTGGAAGAAACCGTACTGCGTGTGGGCGAGCGCCGAACGGTCGTTGAGACTGAGCGCGCGTTTGAAGATCGTTTCCGCGTTCGCGTTGTCGTGCTCCTGCACGTAGTAGCGCGCCAGACTCATCATCGACTCGATGCGTTGCGGGTCTAAGTCGACCGCAGTCTTTAGTTCTGCGAGCGCCTTGTCGCGTTCGCCCCCGGCGTACAACACGGTCGCCTTGAGGATGTGGCCCTCAATGTGCTTCGGGTCGCGTTGCAGGACTTGCTCGGCGAGCCGCTGCGCCTCGTCCTTCAGTTTCTTATCATGGTTGCTCTGATAGCCGGCGATGTAATAGTTGCCGAGCCTAACGGCCGCATCGGCATTGTTCTGGTCAAGCGCGACTGTTTGTTGCAACTCGCTGACCGCCGAGATGAAGTTATTTTGCTTCTCGTAAGTCTGCGCCAACCCCCAATGCGCGGCCGCCAGTTTGTCGTCGATCTGCAAGGCGTTGCGATACTCAAGCGCCGCTTCCGGGTACTTCTTGTCTTTGAAATATTGTTCGCCGCGCTGTAGGTGCCCGGCCTTAGCCTTCTCCGGGTTGGAGCAGGCGGCCAAGCCGAGCGTCAGCAGGAGGACGGACAGCAGGACAAACAGCAAACCCCGGCCATGGCCGGAGCGTGGGCACTCTGATCGGTTCATCTAAGTTTCTGACTCCTTCACGCGCCGTGCGCCTTGCACGCTCAACCGGGGCAACGGTCAAAACGGCAACGGACTGCAACTGCGTGGCTCAACCTTTTCGCTACGTTTAATCGCGCTTTACGTCGCGGGCGGCAAATGGATGCCCGGACAGTGGGCGCATTGGTTAGAGGAAACACGTAATCACGCACTGTTTCCAGCAGGCGGCCCCGCTTCGCACGGGGGATGACTTAATGTTATCTCATTCCTATCGCTTATGAGCAAGCAATTTGTCAGTTCGGCACGAACGCCGGCAGGGCGGGCGCGGCGCTGGCGGCCAATTCGCTCGCCTGTTGTAATGCTTCCGCCTCCGAGGCCCGGATGGGCACTATCACGCGCACCATCGCGCCATCCGAACGCCGCAGCCGGAGGCCGTCCCAGACGGTGTAAATCTTCCCCCAGTATTCGCTCGCCACCGCCCGCCCGCGCCCCTGATACCAATAAATCAACGCCTGCCGCACGCCATCGTGGTCGATGATGTAACGGTTCGCCTCAATAGTGGGGCTACCATCGGCGGGCCGGATCAGGATGCGCCCCGGCTCGTTCATAGTCCAACCTGCGCCGGGCAGACAGTTGAGCGGGCTGTGGTAAGTTGCGCCGTTGCGCTGCGTCGCGTAATAGCCGACGTAAAAATTGGCGGTGTGGCCGTCTGGGAGCGCGTAGTCACGCGCGAGATAGTCGTCGGCGAGCAGGACGCTTTCGGTCTGCGCGTCGAAGCGCGTATCCGCGCCGCGCTGTTGCCACGCACCGAGTTGCGTGGGGAACTCCACGAGCGGCCGCCGTTCGACGTGCGCTTCGCCCGCGCGCTGCCACACGTTGATTACCGTCCCGCCGATGAGCAGGAACAGGAATAATAACCAGAACCGTTTGTGGGTCGTTTTCATCGCTTCACCGCGTCGCCCGGCCAATTACCGGCGACTCTGGCCCCATGTCGCTTTGCGTCGAATTATCCGCCGTGACCATCGTCGGCGCGGCAGCTTGCTCGTGCGGCCGTGCGGGCACGGTGCTTTTCTGTTTGCGCCGCGCGAGTAGATCGAGCAGCCAGCCGACCCCGAACAACAACAGGAAGGCGACGATATAGACGACCCAACCGGAGAACTCGTGGAAGAAACCGTCCGCGATCTCCGTGCCGTAGAACCGCGCCAAGATGCCCGTGCCACTAACGCGCCCCGCGTTGGTCACAATCGCGATGGGCACGGCGGACAAGACAATGATGAACGAACGCCAGAAGCCGTAACGCTTGAGCCAACCCAAACGACCGCCCGGCTGTCCGTCCGTATCATGTGGATACGTGAAATAAGCGAAGACGACAGCCAGCGTCAGCAAAGTCATTAACGAGCGGATGCCGCTACACGCTTCGACCACTTCCAGCCGCTTCGTCGTCTGCGCGCCAAGCGGCATCAACTCAATTATATTGCCCTGCCGCAAGACGGGAATGTCGCATAATTGCATCGCCCAGACCGCGCAGCGCGAAGCGAATAGCTGCAAAGGGAAGGCGATCTGGTTGAAGATGATCGCCGGGATCGGAATGGCCAAGGCGAGCAAGGCGAGCGGCACGAGCGCGAGGCGCAGCACGCGCCAGCCCCAGAAATAGAGGACGATACCGGCAAGCAATAGCACAAGCGACGTGCGTTGCAGATACAACTCAGCGCCCGCCGTCCCCGCCCAAAGCGTAACGAGCGCGAGCACGATGCACGCGCCACCCAACACGGGCCGGGGTCGTTGCGGCGCGGCGGCGAACCGCCCGCGCCCGCTCCACAGGATGTAGCCGATGATGAATGGCATCAACAGTCCGTGTGAATAATTCTCATCCGTCCACCACTGGCCGGCGAGTTTGCCGAGCACCGCCACATAGACGAAGCCCACGGCGGCAGCGAGCAAAGCTGGTCGCCATAGTTGTTGGTAGGGGACGGATTTTATATGTGCTGCCATGGACATTGCATTAGGCTGGGAGAGTTTCAATGACCACCGCGCTGATGAAGCGGCGGCAAACCTGTCTGAGTGTAGCTTACGGCTCACGCGACAGGCAAATGGAAAAGCAGGCAGGAGGCGGGAGGTGCCAGATAGTTAAGAAAAAGTTAACTACCCGGCCACGCCGCCTGTAAGTTTGAGCGTCGTAGTGCCCAATCCCTGCTACTTGTTCTGCCCTGCCTACTACCTACTCTGGAGCGCATTGAGGATGCGGTCTGCGGCTTGCCCATCCCAAAGCGGCGGGCGGCTGGGGCGCGGCTGGTCAAGCGCGTTGTGGGCCGCGCTGACGATGCAGATGGGGTCTGTGCCGACGATGCGATTCGTGCCCGCGCTGACGGTGATGGGCCGTTCCGTGTTCGCGCGTAGCGTGAGACAAGGAATATCGAGCGCGGTCGTTTCCTCCTGCAAGCCGCCGGAATCCGTGAGCACCAGTTTTGCACCGCTAAAGAGCCGCAAAAAATCCAGATAGCCAAGCGGGGCGATGAGCCGCAACTGCGGCGCACGCACGCTCAACCGCTCAAGCAGGCCAAACCCGGTCAAGCGGGCCTGTGTGCGCGGGTGAACAGGAAAGACGACCGGCAGCCGGGCGCTAATTTCCGCGAGCGCAGCAAGGATGCGCGCGAGCGTGGCGGCATCATCTACATTCGCCGGCCGGTGCAGTGTGACGACCGCGTAATCAAGCCCTTTGAGGCCCAACTCTGCGCGCACAGGCGAACGCGCGGCGGCCGCGAGATGCGTGTAGAGCGAGTCGATCATCACGTTGCCGACGAACCGTATGCGCTCCGGCGGGATGCCTTCGGCGCGGAGGTTCTCGTCGGCGTCGGGCGACGGCGTGAGCAACAGATCGGCGAGCTGATCGGTTAGTATGCGGTTAATCTCTTCGGGCATCGTACGGTCACGACTGCGCAGGCCCGCTTCGACGTGCGCGACCTTGACGCCCAGTTGCGCGCACACGAGCGCACAGGCGAGCGTCGAGTTTACGTCGCCGACAACAATCACCCAGTCAGGGTTTTCCAGTCGCACCACTGGCTCGAAGCGCAACATCACGTTGGCGGTCTGCGCGGCGTGCGAACCGGAGCCGACATCGAGGTGCATGTCGGGCGCGGGCAAGTTGAGATCGCGGAAGAAGGCGGCGGACATCTGCGCGTCGTAATGCTGGCCGGTGTGGACGAGCAGCGGCGCAAACTCGCGCCCCCGCTCGCGCATGGCCGCGATAATCGGCGCGACCTTGATAAAATTCGGCCGCGCGCCGACGACGTTGATAACTTTCAACATGAATGAATTGGCCAAACCGGAGCGCGTATTGCCGGCCACGCCGGTTGCGCTGTCGGCGCAGCTTAACCTACCTAGGCCGATGCGGGCAAAACTAAACACACGCGGTTAAAATTGTAGAGGCGGCGGACATAATGTCCGCCGCCTCTATGTCTAAGTTTGCCAGCGGCCTCAGCGCACAGTGATCTGGACGCTGTTGCTCCGTTGCCCGCCGACGATGATGGTTAACTCGACCGTGCCCGCGCCGCGCAGTTGCGCATCGAGGACGACATTGATCTGATCCACGCCGACCATGTTGCCTTGCGCGCCCGCATATTCAACCGGCAACCCGAACACGCGCCCGTCGCTCGTGCGCGCTTCGACCGCGACCGCTTCGGCCAGATTTGGCAGTGTGACCCCACCGCCCAATTGTATGTCATTCGTCGAATCGGTGTTGGCCGCGTTGGCGCTGAACCCGGCGGCGAATAGTTGCAAGCGCGTGCGCTTGTCGCTGCCGAACGTGGCGGGCGTTGTCACATCGAAGGCTTCGGCGCGGCCCGTCGCGGCGTTTACGACGAGACCGCTACCCGTGCCTGTGCTACCGACAGTGAAGAGACCGGGCGCGATGGGCGCGATGTTGACCATGCCGCGCGAGACGTAACCCGCCTGTGAGGTCACGATCAATTCGTAATCACCGGCGGGCAGATCAGCCGGTACGCAGAAATTGATGCGCGCGGGCGAGACGTAAAGCAGCGGCGCGGCCCGGCCGGCGATGGTGACGCTTGCGCCCGCCAACTCGAACAGGGGCGTGCCCGGTGCGAGTTCGGTGGCTGCACTGGCCGTCATGGCGAGCGGGCTTTGCGTGGCGTCGCCCGTGATCGTGCCGAGGCTGAGCGGAGCCAATGCGGGCGCGAGACTCGCACCGGAGAGCGTGATGGCTTGTCCAATGATCGGCGCGGGGCCACTGCTGGGCGCGTGATTGCTGTCGCCACCACTGGCCGAGAGAGTCTCCGGTTGTAATAAATTTTGTACCTGTGCCAGTCGCTCGGTGTCGATCTGCAAACGACTGCGGGTAGCGTTGACGTATCGCTGCGCGGCCAGCGCTTGGGCGGCCCGCGCGAAGTAGTCGGCGGCGCGGAGAGTCGGCTCAATTTGCGCGGCGGCGGCGACCCGGCTCCGCTCCGCGTTGAAGGCGTCATAGGCCTGCGCAATGTCCGTGGTCAAGGCGACCACCTGGGCCTCGGTCGGACTGGGCGTGGCGGCTAAGGTCACGGCCCTTGTGTAGGCAACGGTGACAAGCGCAGGCGAAACGAGCGGCGCAGGAGTTGGCGTGGGCACGGGTGTCGGCGTCGGTGTCGGTGTCGGTGTCGGTGTCGGCGTTGGCGTCGGTGTCGGCGTTGGCGTCGGCGTTGGCGTCGGCGTTGGCGTCGGCGTTGGCGTCGGCGTTGGCGTCGGCGTTGGCGTCGGCGTTGGTGTCGGCACCGGAGAAGGAGTTGGTGTTGGCGTTGGAGTGGGTGTTGGCGTTGGAGTGGGTGTTGGCGTCGGTGTCGGTTGCGTGCCGCAATTATAGGCTTCGAGTTCCACGAGCCGGCTGAACAGTCCGTCTGCGGAGTTATTCACGACCACGCGAATCTTGTTGGTCGTGAGCGGCGTCGAAAAAAGGAAGTTTACCTTCACGTGATTGTTGCCGGTGACATGACCGTTCGGCACGTCCACCCAATTATTGTTCTCGTCCGGCACCTGCACCTGAAAGTCGGTGACGCCATATTGCGTGAAGGTAAGCGTATCGGTTGGCTCCTGCGGGCTGGTGTAGTTGTCTTGTATCGTATAGACGGTGATCTGATCGAGCGTCCGACTCACACCGAGATTCACCACCACACTATCCGCGAACTGGTTGGCAGTCGCATCGTTCCAGCCCACGCCCGTCGCTGTGCCCCAGCCGTTGCCGACGTGGTTACCGTCAATCACACCGCTGACCGGGTAATTGGAGCTATAAACGGATGAAGCTACGGCCGTCGCGCCGGATGAAGCGAGAGCGACGTTCGTACCACAGGGCAACGGCGGCGGGCCGGGCGTGGGCGTTGGTGTCGGGGTCGGCGTTGGTGTCGGGGTCGGCGTTGGGCTGGGCGTCGGGGGCGGGGGGCTGAGGGTACCAGACTGCGCGGCGTTAAGGGCGTCGAAATCGCAGCCCACGTCTTTGCCGTCTGTGCTGGCATTCTGGTATGTGCTACCCGCCCGCAGGCGGTAACTATCGGTGCCCAAGTCTGCAAAGCCGACCAATTCCCAGCCTTCTGCAAACCAGTTGTCGGTTGGATAAAGCCATGGATAATTATTCGGGGCGATCATGACGTTATGCGTAAAGACCGCGCCGGGAAAGTAGAAATTCAACGTGTCGTGGCCCGTACTGTGGCCTGTGCCGATGACGCCATAGCTGTTGGCCCGCACGATGTTGTCGCGGAAGATGTAGCGCGTGT
>JBBQGM010000020.1:0-55452 GCA_038322995.1 Pyrinomonadales bacterium | reverse complement strand
CTGGCCGCGGCCCTGCGCGGCGAAATCCGCGCGCTCGATAAAAGTATCCCGCTCTACAACGTCAAGACGCTGAACGAAGTGGTCGCCGTCTCGGTCGCGCCGCAGCGTATCTCGATGTTGCTCTTAAGCGCGTTCGCCGCCGTCGCGCTGCTGCTGGCGATGATCGGCATCTACGGCGTCACCGCTTACTACGTCACGCAACGCACGCATGAGATTGGCGTACGCATGGCGTTGGGGGCGCAGGCGCGCGATGTGCTGCGGCTCGTCGTCGGGCAAGGGGTGCGGCTGACGCTCGTCGGTCTCGCGCTCGGGCTGTTGAGCGCCTTTGCGCTGACGCGCGTGCTGGCCAGCTTACTCTACGGCGTCAGCCCGACCGACCCGTTGACGTTCGCCGGGGGCGCGTTGCTCCTGCTCGTGGTCGCGCTCTTGGCCTGTTACATCCCGGCCCGGCGCGCGACGAAGGTCGATCCGTTGGTCGCACTGAGATACGAGTGAAAGCTGACGGCAGCAAATGATTGACATATCGAGGTGGGTTGAATGAGGGCACTGTTACAAGACCTGCGCTACGGGGCGCGGCTGCTGCTGAAGCGGCCGGGGTTTACCGCCACGGTGGTGCTGACGTTGGCGCTCGGCATCGGCGCGAACACGGCCGTCTTCTCCGTCGTCAACGCGGTCATACTGCGCCCGCTGCCTTATGCCGACCCGGCGCGGCTGGTCATGATCTGGGAGACCATGCCCGGCAACGACCAGCGCAACGTAGCACCCGGCAACCTGAGCGACTGGCGCACGCAGAGTCAGGCGTTCGCGCAGATCGCGGGTTACGCCAACACGAATCTGAATCTCAGCGGCGACGGCGAGCCGGAGAAACTGACCGGCGTGGCGGTCTCGACCAACTTCTTCGCCACGCTTGGCGTAAGCGCAGAGCGCGGGCGCACCTTCCTGCCGGAAGATGTGCAGCGGCAAGACGGGCGCGTCCTGCTGCTCAGCCACGGCCTGTGGCAACGCCGCTTCGGCGCAGACCCGCGCATCATCGGGCGTAGTCTGACGCTTGATGAAAAGAGTTACACGATCATCGGGATTATGCCGGCCACGTTCAGCCTGCCGGCGCGGGCCGAGTTGTGGGTGTTGGGAGATCGCGGCGAGGCGGTCACGCCTGCGCTGGCGGCGCAGTTTCCGAAGGCGAACGTGACGACCCAGCGCGACATACACATTGCTTATGCCATCGGCCGGCTCAAGCCGCAGGTCACGTTGGCGCAGGCACAGGCGGAGTTGCGCACCATCGCCGACCGACTCGCGCAAGCCTACCCGCAGACCAACGCGGGGCTAGGCGTCAACGTCATCCCGTTGCAGGAACAGATCGTCGGCGGCGTTGGGCCGACGTTGTTCATTCTGCTCGGCGCGGTCGCGTTCGTGCTGCTCATTGCTTGCACGAACGTCGCCAACCTGCTGCTGGCGCGGGCCACGCAGCGCGAGCGCGAATTGGCCATCCGGCTCGCGCTCGGGGCCGGGCGGGGCCGTTTGATCCGGCAGATGTTGACGGAGAGTTTGCTGCTCAGTCTGGTCGGCGGCCTGCTCGGCTTGCTGGCGGCCATGTGGGGTGTCGATCTCTTCATCGGCCTCAGCCCCGGCGACATCCCGCGCCTCGACGAGGTGGGTTTGGACGTGCGCCTGCTCGCTTTCACCGTCCTCATCTCACTCGCCACCGGCATCGCCTTCGGTCTGCTGCCGGCGCTGCAAGCGACACGGCTCGACCCGCAACATGCGCTCAAGGAAGGCGGCACGAAGGCGAGCGAAAGTCGCAGACGGCGGCGCGTGCGCAATCTGTTGGTGATGGCCGAGATCGCGCTGGCGCAGGTGCTGCTCGTCGGGGCGGGTTTGCTCATCGTGAGTTTCGTGCGGTTGCAAGCAGTCGATCCGGGTTTCAATCCGAAGCACCTGTTGACGGCGCGCGTCGCGCTCTCCGGTACGAACTATGCGGACAACGCGCAGAAGACTCGTTTTTATGATCAAGTGCTGGCGCGGACGCAGGCGCTGCCGGGCGTGCGCGCGGCCGGCTTAGTGATGAGCCTGCCGCTGAGCGGCGCGACCATCAATCGCGGCTTCACCATCGAGGGCCGTCCGGCACCGAAGGCAGACGAGAATATCAGCATCGATTATCAACTGATCAGTCCGGGCTACTTCAGCGCGATGGAGATTCCGCTATTGGGTGGTCGCCCGTTCACGGCGACCGACGGTGCGCGCGCCCCGCGTGTGGTTATCATCAACGAACTCATGGCCCGCAAGTATTTCTCCGGCGCGAATCCGTTGGGCCAGCGGCTCGCCTTCGGCGATGCGAGCAAGCCGGAATCGTGGCGCACCATCGTGGGCATCGTCGCCAATAACCGGGACGAGAGCATAGACGCGCCGCCCTTCCCGGCCGCTTATGTGCCCTATCAGCAAAATCTGGAGCCGTGGGCGCGCATGGCTATCGTGCTGCGCACCGGGGCAGACGCGGCCGGTTTGGCCGGCGCGTTGCGCAAAGAGATCGCGGCGGTTGATCCCAATCTGCCCGTCTCGAATGTCGAGACTATGGAGCAGTTGCTGGCCGATGGCGTGACGCGCCCGCGCTTCGTCATGCTGTTGTTGGGCGTGTTGGCGGTGGTCGCGCTGACGCTCGCGGCCATAGGCATCTATGGCCTGATCTCTTATTCCATCACGGAACGCACGCACGAGATCGGCATCCGGCTGGCCCTCGGGGCGCAGCGGCGCGATATTTTCAAACAGATCATCGGGCAAGGCTTGGTGCTGGCGCTCGGCGGGGTCGGTGTCGGGTTGGCGGCCGCTTTCGCGTTGACACGGGTGCTGGCCAAACTGCTGTTCGGCGTCACGGCGAGCGACCCCTTGACCTTCGTCGGCGTGGCCTTGCTGCTGACCATGATCGCGCTCGTCGCCAGCTACGTCCCGGCCCGGCGCGCGACCCGCGTCGATCCGATGCTCGCACTCAGGTATGAGTAAGACAGCCAACGGGTAGATTTGTTTCCGAGGTGTTGATGATGAGCAATCTGTGGCAAGACCTGCGTTACGGCGTGCGGCGGCTGCGCAAGAGTCCGGGTTTTACGAGCATCGCGATTTTGTCGTTGGCGCTGGGCATCGGCGCGAACACCGCGATCTTCAGTCTGGTTGATACGGTGTTGTTGCGCCCGCTGCCGGTCGCGCACCATGAACAACTGACGGAAGTTTACGGCACGCTGCACAACGGCGCGGACGACACCATCCAATCGTATCTGAATTACAAGGACTATCGGGACCGCAGTCAGGATGTCTTCACGGGTCTGCTCGCCTATCGCTTCGCGCCGATGAGCCTGAGCCACGACGGCAACAACGAGCGCGTCTGGGGCTACATGGTCTCCGGCAATTATTTCGCCGTGCTTGGCGTCCAGCCAATCGCCGGCCGCGCGTTCCTGCCAGAAGAGGATCAGACGCCGGACGCGCACCCGGTCGCGGTGCTGAGCTATGGCTGCTGGCAGAAACGGTTCGCGTCCGATCCCAAAATCGTCGGCCGCAGCGTCACGCTCAACGGACACCAATTCACCGTCGTCGGCGTTGCACCGAAAGGTTTTCACGGGACGGAGGTCGCCTACGCGCCGGAGTTGTTCGTGCCGATGGCGATGGCGCACCAGATCGAGCCGGGCTCCGGTTGGCTCACCTCGCGCGGCGACGACAACCTCTTTGCCGTCGGCCGGCTCAAGTCCGGCGTGACGATTGCGCAGGCCGAATCCGCGCTGACCGCCATCACGCTGCAACTGGCCACAGAGCATCCCACGGATAATGAAGGGCGCGGCGTGCGCCTGCTCGCGCCGGGGCTGTTCATCCCCAGCATACGCAACTCGGTGATCAGCTTTGCCGGTGTGTTGATGACGGTCGTCGGGCTGGTGCTGCTGCTCGCGTGCGTCAACCTCGCCAACCTGTTGCTCGCGCGGGCGACCGAGCGGCGCAAAGAGATCGCGATCCGTCTGGCGCTTGGCGCGAGCCGCGCACGACTGGTGCGGCAGTTGTTGACGGAGAGCCTCGTGCTGTCGCTCGCGGGCGGCATGGGCGGTTTGTTGCTCGCCGCGTGGATCAACGATCTCGTCGCGGCGATTAAACTGCCGACCGACATCGCGCTCATGTTTGACCTGCGACTCGACTGGCGCGTGCTCGCTTTCACGCTCGGGCTGTCGCTCGTGACCGGCGTTGTGTTCAGTCTGCTGCCCGCGCTGCAATCGTCGAAGCCCGATGTTGTGCCCGCCTTGAAAGATGAAGTTTCACTGGGCGGCTTCCGGCGTTCGCGGCTGCGTAATGCGCTCGTGGTCGTGCAGGTCGCGCTCTCGCTCGTGCTGCTCGTCTGCGCTGGCTTGATCGTGCGCGGCTTGCAGTCGGCGCAGCGCATGCACCCCGGCTTCAATCCCGACAACGCGGTCGCGCTCTCGTTCGATGTGGGCCTGCAAGGCTACGACGAACAGCGCGGGCGCGAGTTCCAACGGCAAGTGTTGGAGCGCGCCGGGGCCGTGCCCGGTGTGCGTAGCGCCGCGTTGGTTTACAACCTGCCGCTCAGTCTTAACTTCAACAACACAACGATCTATGTCGAAGGCCAGGCGGCGGCGAGCAGCAGCCAACTACCGTCTGCGATCCCGAACTACATCAGCCCGAACTATTTTCACACGATGGAGATCGCTTTACGCGGGCGCGACTTCACGGCGCAGGACAAGGACAAAGAATCGCGCGTCGCCATCGTCAACGAGACGTTCGCGCGCCGCTTCTTTCCCGGTCAGGACGCCATCGGCAAACGGTATAACCATGGCGGCCCCGAAAATCCCTACTGGCAAATCATCGGCGTGGCCGCCGACGGCAAATACGAAAGCCTCGGCGAGAATCCGAAGCCCGCGCTCTACCGGCCCCTGCTGCGCGACTACAACACGTCCATCACGCTCGTAGCCCGCGCGGGCGGCGACCCGCAGACGACTATCGCCGCGCTGCGCCGTGAAGTGCAAAATCTCGATCCAAGCCTGCCGCTCTACGACGTGAAGACGCTGACGCAGCACATGAACGTGCCGCTCTTTCCCGCGCGTATGGCGGCGACCGTGCTGGGCAGTTTCGGCGTGCTCGCGCTCTTGCTCGCGGCCATCGGCATCTACGGCGTGATGTCCTACGTCGTCGCCGGGCGCACACGCGAGATCGGCGTGCGCATGGCGCTCGGCGCGAGCCAGCGCGACGTGCTGCGCCTGATCATCGGGCAGGGCATGACGCTGGCGCTCATCGGTTTAGGCGTCGGCCTCGCGCTCGCGTTCGCCGGTGCGCGGCTGTTGACGAGTCTGCTCTACGGTGTCAGCGCGAGCGATCCGTTGACTTTCGTCGGCGTGGCGCTGTTGCTCGCGGTGGTCGCCGCGCTCGCCTGCTACGTGCCCGCGCGCCGGGCGACGAAAGTCGATCCGATGATCGCGTTGAGATATGAATGACTCGATTGCGGAATTCGGATTGCGGATTAAAAAGCAAAAGGTCTTTTAATCCGCAATTCTCAATCCGAATTCCGCAATAGCATTAACCGGAGGTTTGGTAATGAACAATTTCTGGCAGGACATACGTTTCGGCGGACGCATGCTATTGAAGAGTCCGGGCTTCGCGTTGGTGACGATTCTCGCGCTGGCCTTGGGGATTGGCGCGAATAGCGCGATCTTCAGCGTGGTGAATGCGGTGCTGTTGCGCCCTCTGCCGTTCAAGACGGCCGAGCGGCTGGTCTTTCTCTCCGAGTGGAGTCAGCAAGTGCCGAACATGTCGGTCTCGTATCCGAACTATCAGGACTGGCGCGAGCAGAGTACGAGCTTTGAGCAACTCGCGGCGTTTCGCAGCGCGGGCTACACCTTGACCGGCGCGGGCGAACCCGAACGGCTGGACACGCGTGAGGTCTCGGCGAGTTTCTTCCCCGCGCTCGGTGTCGCGCCGGTACTGGGGCGTGATTTCACGGCCGACGATGATAAGCCGGGCGCGAACCGCGCCGTCATCATCAGTCACGGGCTGTGGCAGAAACGCTTCGGCGCGAACCCGAACGTCGTCGGCCAACCGGTCACACTAAACAATCAGAGTCACACGATCATCGGCGTGTTGCCGCAGAACTTTGAATGGCAAGCGCCGGTGGACGTGTACGCGCCCATCGGTTTGGAGGCGGACAAGATGCAGGATCGCGACAGCCATCCGGGCATCTACTTGTTGGGCCTGCTCAAGCCCGGTGTCAGCGTCGCGCAGGCCCGCGCCGATATGGACGGCATCAGCGCGCGGCTGGCGCAGCAGTATCCCAAGTCGAACGAGGGCACACGCTACACGCTCGTCAAACTGCAAGAGCGCGCGACGCAAGACATCCGCGCCGCGCTGCTCGTCGTGCTCGCGGCCGTCGGCTTCGTGTTGCTGATCGCGTGCGCGAATGTGGCGAACCTGCTCTTAGCGCGGGCCGCGTCGCGCTCGAAAGAGATGGCCATCCGCACGGCGCTTGGCGCGGGCCGCGGGCGCATCGTGCGGCAACTGCTGACGGAGAGCGTGATGCTCGCGCTCGCGGGCGGCGCGCTCGGCTTACTCTTCGCCATGTGGGGCATTGATGCGCTGCTCGCTGTCATTCCCGACGACGTGCCGCGCCTGCTCGTGATGAACATCGGTCTCGACACGCGCGTGCTCGTGTTCACGCTCGTCGTCTCCATCATCACGGGGCTGCTGTTCGGGCTTGCGCCGGCCGTGCAAATCTCGAAGGCGAACTTGAACGAGGCATTGAAGGAAGGCGGGCGCAGCGGCGGTAGCGGCGCGCACCGCAACCGCGTGCGGAGCGTGCTCGTCGTGGCGGAGGTCGCGCTTTCGCTCATGCTGCTCATCGGCGCGGGATTATTGATGCGGAGTTTTATGCATCTGCAACATGCTGATGTCGGATTTAATCCGGACAACTTGTTGACGATGCGCGTCGCGCTGCCCGACGCGCGCTACACACAGAACGCGCAGGTCGAAAACTTTTACCGTGCGCTCTTGCAGCGGCTCGAAGCCTTGCCCGGTGTGCAGTCCGCGAGTGTGACGCGCGGCTTGCCGATGAACGGCGGCATCGAGTCGGGCGTTACAGCAGAAGGGCACGAGACCACCAACATCAAGGACATGACTGTCGCCGTCAATCTCACGATCTCGCCCAACTATTTCCGCACGATGGAGATTCCGCTCGTCAAAGGCCGTTATTTCACCGATCAGGACAACACGGGTGCGCCCGCCGTGGCCGTGATTGACGAGCAGATGGCGGCGCGCTTCTACCCGAATGAAGAGGCCCTAGGCAAGCGGATCAAACTCGGTGGCGGGCAGTCGCCGTTCCCGTGGATGCAGATCGTCGGCGTCGTCAAACACGTCAAGCACTACGGCCCGGACGAAGAGGGCCGCGTCGAAATTTATCGCCCTTACTTCCAACTCCCTAATGTGCCGGACGCGCAACTCAGTCGCGGCATGAGTCTGGCCGTGCGGACGACGGGCGAGCCGACGAGCATGACAGCGGCGATCCGCAACGCCGTACATGAGATCGACAAGGATCAGCCAATCTCGAACGTGCAGCCGATGGCGCAGATCGTCGCGGCGGCAGTCGCGTCGCAGAAGTTCGCCACGTGGCTGCTCGGCATCTTCGCGGCGGCGGCGCTCTTGCTCGCGGCGCTCGGTCTCTATGGCGTGATGGCTTACTCGGTGACGCAACGCACGCATGAGATCGGTGTCCGCATGGCCTTGGGGGCGGCGCGGCGCGACGTGTTGCGCCTGATCGTGGGTCAGGGCATGCGGCTCACGCTCATCGGCGTGAGCCTCGGCCTCGTGGGCGCGTTTCTGGTCATGCGGGCGCTGGCGAGTTTGCTCTACGGTGTTAGCGCGGCCGACCCGCTAACTTATGGTGGCGTCGCCCTGCTGCTCGCAGGCGTGGCGCTCGTCGCCTGTCTCATCCCGGCCCGCAAAGCAATGAACGTTGATCCACTGATCGCGCTCAGGTACGAATAAAGCAGGGACGAGCGACGAGTGATAAGCGGAAATTTATCTTTAACTCGTTACTTGTCCCTCGGCACTGTTTTTCGGAGGTGTGCTGATGAACAACTTATGGCCGGACGTGCGCTACGGCGCACGCATGTTGTGGCAGCGACCCGGCTTCACGCTCGTGGCCGTTATCGCGTTGGCGCTCGGCATCGGGGCGAACACAGCCGTCTTCAGCGTGGTCAACGCGGTCTTGCTCCGGCCGTTGCCGTACTTGACTGACCGGCTCGTGATCGTTGAGTCCGGGAAGACGCAGATTGCGCCGCAAGAATTCGGAGGCGCGTCGCCGGCTGACTTCTGGGACTGGCAAACGCAGAGCCAGTCCTTCGAGCAACTCGCGGTCGTCTCCGGCGACGGCTTCACCCTGACCGGCGTGGATGCGCCTGAATCGTTCCCCGGTGCGCGCGTCTCGCCGAACTTCTTCCAGACAATCAAGTCCGGGCCATTGCTGGGGCGTACGTTCAGCGCGGAAGATGGCGACCTCAAAGCCGCCGACACGATTGTGCTTAGTTACCGGCTCTGGCAACGCCGCTTCGGTGGTGATCCCAAGATCGTCGGGCAGACGCTCGGCAACACCGGCACGATGGTTATCGGCGTGATGCCGCCAGACTTCAAGTATCCGGCCGATGCCGAGTTGTGGACGCCGCTTGCACGTGCTTCCGGCGAGATGCGCAATCGGGCTAACCGCTACTTCACCGTGATCGGACTGGTCAAGTCGGGGCAGACGTTAGCCGCCGCGCAGGCCGAATTGAAGACCATCGCCGCCCGGCTTGCAGCGGAACACCCGGACACCAACCGGGACGTGACCGTCAGCCTCACGCCGTTCCGCGCCCGGCTCGTGCGCGACGTGCGCCCCGCGTTGCTCGTCTTGCTCGGCGCGGTCGGCCTCGTCCTGCTCATCGCGTGCGCCAATGTGGCCAATCTGCTGCTCGCCCGCGCCGCCACGCGGCAGAAGGAGATGGCGATCCGGCTAGCGTTGGGCGCAAGGCGCTGGCACATCGTCCGGCAGTTGTTGGTTGAGAGTCTCATGCTCGCGTTGGCGGGCGGCGCGCTCGGCCTGCTGCTTGCGCTCTGGGGACGCGACTTGCTGCTCGGGTTGCTGCCGGAGACTTATGCTTACTTGTCGCTGCAAGAGCAGGTGCGGCTCGATGGCGCAGTGTTGCTGTTCACGTTGCTGGCCGCCGTGCTGACCGGCGTCATCTTCGGCCTGATCCCGGCGTGGCAGGCATCGCGGCCGGCGGTCAACGAATGGTTGAAAGACGGCAGTCGCGGTGCGGCGGGCGCGCATGGCCGGCGCACGCGCGGCGCGCTGGTCGTCGCGGAGATGGCTTTGGCTTTGGTGCTGCTCGTCAGCGCCGGCCTATTGCTCAACAGTTTCGTGCGGTTGCGGCGCGTCGAACTTGGGTTCGATGCACGCAATCTTTTCACGCTGAGCTTGGCCATGCCGTTCGCGCAGTTCCACGATGACGCGGCGCGCGTGCGCTTCATCCAGCAGGTGCGCGAGCAGGTGGCGCAGACGCCCGGCGTGGAAACTGTCGAAGTGACGAGCGGGACGCCGCTGCCTTATCTTAATTTCCTCACCAACATTGTCGGGCAGCCGGCGACGCCGGAGATCGAAGCCCGCTACGACAGCATCAGCGCGGAATACTTTCGCGGCTTGCATGCGCGCATGCTGGCGGGCCGCGAGTTCAATAACTTGGACACGGCCGCCGCCCCGAACGTCGCCATCATCAACGAGACGTTCGCGCGCCGTGCGTTTGCCGGCGCAAAGCCCATCGGCCAGCGGCTCTCGCTCAACTACTTGGGCCAACCTGTCGAGCGCGAGATCGTCGGCGTGGTCAAAGACCTCAATCAAGGTGAGTTGGGCAAGATCAAGCCGCAAGTCTATGTGCCATACCAACAGCAACCGTGGCTCTCGGCCGCGCTGCTTGTCCGGGCCGCGCACGATCCAGCGGGCGTGCAGCAGGCCGCGCAACGCGCCATCTGGGCTGTTGATAAAAATCAACCGTTGTCCAAAACCGACGCGATGGAAGCGGCGCTGAGCAACACGCTGGCCGAACCGCGCCTCTACACCACGCTGCTCGGTGTCTTCGCCGCGCTGGCGCTCTTGCTCGCAGCGCTCGGCATTTACGGCGTGATGGCCTACAGCGTGACACAGCGCACGCATGAGATTGGCGTCCGCATGGCGCTCGGCGCGAGTCGGGGCGACGTGCTCCGGCTCATCGTCAGCCAAGGCCTGCGGCTCGCGCTCATCGGCGTCAGCCTTGGCCTCTGCGTGGCGCTCGCGCTGACGCGTGTGCTGGCCAGTTTGCTCTACGGCATGAGCGCGACTGATCCGGCCACGTTCATCATCATCCCGTTGCTGCTTATCGGGGTCGCGCTCTTGGCCTGCTACATCCCGGCGCGTAGAGCGACGCGGGTCGATCCGATGATTGCGCTCAGATACGAATGATGCTCACATGGGAGGTGTGACTGATGAACAACCTTTGGCAAGACGCGCGTTACGGGCTGCGTATGTTGTGGAAGAGTCCGGGCTTTACGCTCGTGGCGGTGCTGGCGCTCGCGTTGGGCATTGGCGCGAATACGGCCATTTTCTCGGTCGTCAACGCGATGCTTTTGCGCCCGCTGCCGTATCAAGACCCGGACAGGTTGGTCGTCCTGTGGGAGACAAATCCGAATTTGTCGAGCGTCTATTTACGCACGCACAACGAGGCGTCGCCCGCGAACTTCCTTGATTGGCGGCAACAGCAGACGGTCTTTGAAGACCTCGCCGCCTTTCACTACAACGACTACAACCTGACCGGCAGCGGCGACACGCCCGAACAACTGACGGGCAATCCTATCACCGCGAATATGTTCGACGTGCTGAAGGTCAAGCCGTTAATCGGGCGCACATTTCGGCCCGAAGAGAGCGAGCCGACAAGCGCGCGCGTCGTCGTCTTGAGTTATGGCTTGTGGCAGCGGCGCTTCGGCGGCGCGGCCGACATCATCGGGCGCACGCTCACCTTGAACGGCAACCCGCACACGGTGGTCGGCGTGATGCCTGCGAACTTCGAGTTTCCCGCGCCCTTCTCACAGTTGTGGACAGCGCTACGCTTCGTCAGCGACACGCCGCCCGCGCGCGGCGCACACTTCCTCTACACACGCGCACGGCTCAAACCCGGCGTCACCATGCAGCAGGCGCAGGCTGAACTGGACACCATCGCCGCGCGGCTGCGCCAGCAGTATCCAGACACGAATGCCGACCGCGCCATCCGGCTGGTATCGTTGCATGAGGCCACCGTGGAACGTTCGCGCGCCGGTCTGCTCGTGCTGCTCGGCGCGGTCGGGTTCGTGCTGCTAATTGCGTGCGCTAACGTCGCCAACCTGATGCTCGCGCGGGCCACGGCGCGGCATAAAGAGATCGCGATCCGCACGGCTTTGGGTGCGGGCCGTTGGCGGATCGTGCGGCAGTTATTAACCGAGAGCGTGCTGTTATCAATCTTGGGCGGCGCGCTCGGCGTGCTGCTCGCGCTCTGGGGCCTCGACTTGCTGGTTGCCGCCGTGCCCAGAGATTTCACGCTCTTCATCCACGGCGTGGATCAGATCGGGTTGGATAAATGGGTGCTCGCGTTCACACTCTTTATCTCGCTTGGGACAGGCGTGCTGTTCGGGCTCGCGCCCGCGCTGCAAGCGTCGAAGACCGAGCTCAATGAGATGCTCAAAGAGGGCGGTCGTTCGTCGGTCGGACACGCGCGGCGGGGCTTGCGTAGCACCCTTGTCGTGGCCGAGGTCGCGCTCGCGTTGGTCTTACTTGTCGGCGCAGGGTTGATGGTCAAAAGCTTCCTGCATCTGATTGAAGTCCGGCCCGGCTTCGATCCGGTCAACGTGATGACGGCGCAGCTAGCTTTGCCCGGCACGCGCTACGCCAAGAACGAGCAGTTGATCAGCTTCTACGAACAACTCACGGCGCGCGTGGCGACGCAGCCCGGCGTCGAAGCCGTCGGCACAATCGACCTGCTGCCGATGGCCGGCTCAGGCGGCACGAACACTTTTATCATCGACGGCCGCCCGCCGGTCAAAGCGGGCAGCTATCCGGAAGCCAACGCGCGCACGGTCGATCCCGGCTACTTCGGCGCGTTGCGCATCCCCGTACTCAAAGGACGCAATTTCACGCCGCAGGATCGCGCGGGCACGCCCGGCGTCTGCCTTGTTAACGAGACGTTCGCGCACATCTACTTCCCCGGCGAAGAAGCGGTCGGCAAGATTTTGCGCAACCCGGATGGCACGAACCCCGTCCAGATCGTCGGCGTCGTCGGCGACATCAAGCACTTCGGGCTCGACGACGAGCCGGAGGGCTATCTCTACGCGCCGCAGTTGCAGATGCCGAGCAACAGTGTCGCGCTCGTCGTGCGCGCGACGGGCGACCCGGCCAATTTGACGGCTATGATCCGCCGCGAGGTGCAGGCGCTCGACAAGGATCAGCCGATCTACGATGTGAAGCCGATGGCGCAACGCATCGGCGAGACCACTACGCCCGCGCGGCTCGGCTCGTTCCTGTTCGGTCTCTTCGCGCTCGTCGCGCTCACGCTCGCCGCCGTCGGCATCTATGGCGTGATGGCTTACTCGGTGACGCAACGCACGCACGAGATCGGCGTGCGCATGGCCTTAGGTGCGCAAGGCAGCGACATCGCGCGGTTGATCGTCGGGCAAGGGTTAGTCTTAATTCTCATCGGCGTAGCTTGCGGCCTCGCGCTCGCGCTCGCGCTGACGCGGGCACTTAGTAGCCTACTCTTCGACGTGAGCGCGACCGATCCATTAACTTACGCTGCCATCACGTTGTTGCTCGCGGTGGTCGCGCTCGTGGCCTGCTACATTCCGGCCCGGCGCGCGATGAAAGTCGATCCGATGGTGGCGCTCAGGTACGAATGAGCGCACGCTTGGCCGCAAGTAGCACAAGCAACCATAACGGGACGTGGTTGCCGGGAGCGCAGGCATCCTGCCTGCCATGAGCGCGTGAGCGCGAACAACTGGCCGCGCTGTCGTTCAAGCTTGAATGCCCGCGTATCCTTTGAGCGCGCTAAAGCACGCTTGCAGGCAGGATGCCTGCGCTCCCGGCAACACGCATTTAGTAGCAGCCGACCTAAGCTGTTCCGAGACGATGCATGAAAACCACCGACAGCAGCAATAACCCGCGCGTGCTCGTCGCCGACGATCAGGCGGACGTGCTCGAAGCCCTGCGCCTGCTTTTGAAGGGCGAAGGCTACCGCACTGAGACGGTGACTTCACCCGCAGCCGTGCTCGATGCGTTGGGCGGGCGCGAGTTTGATCTACTGCTCATCGATCTCAACTACACGCGCGACACCACGTCGGGGCACGAAGGGCTTGATCTTATCACGCGCCTGCAACAGACGGACGCGACTTTGCCGGTCGTCGTGATGACGGCCTGGGGCAGTGTCGAGTTAGCGGTCGAGGCGATGCGGCGCGGGGCGCGCGATTTCATCCAGAAGCCGTGGGACAACGCGCGCCTGCTCACGGTGTTGCGCACGCAGATCGAGTTGGGCCGCGCCTTGCGCAAAGGCGCACAACTCGAAGCCGAGAACCGCATGCTGCGCGACGGCGTACCGCAGCCGACTTTGATCGCCACGGCGGCCAGCATGCAACCCGTGCTACAACTAATCGAGGGCGTCGGGCCGTCCGAAGCGAACGTGCTCATCACGGGCGAGAATGGCACGGGCAAAGAGGTAGTCGCGCAGACTTTGCACGCAGTCTCAACGCGCGGGCAGCAGCCGATGATCACGGTCAACGTCGGCGCGCTCTCCGAGGGCACGTTCGAGAGCGAACTGTTTGGTCACGTCAAGGGGGCGTTCACCGATGCCAAGACGGATCGGGTCGGCCGGTTTGAATTGGCCGATGGCGGCACGCTGTTTCTCGACGAGATCGCAAATGTGCCGCCGGCGCAGCAGGCGAAACTATTGCGCGTGGTCGAGACGGGTGAGTTTGAGCGCGTCGGTTCGTCGAAAACGCGGCGCGTGGACGTGCGGCTTCTGTCAGCCACGAACGCAGACTTGAAAGAAGAGGTCAGCGCGAACCGGTTCCGGCAGGACTTACTGTTTCGCCTGAACACCGTCGAGATACACCTACCGCCGTTGCGTGAGCGCACGGAAGATATTCCCATTCTCGCGCGCCACTTCCTCAATCAGCACGCCCGGCGTTATCGTAAACCCGTGACCGGTTTTACCGACGAGGCGCTCGCGCTACTGGCCCGTTCCGCGTGGCCGGGCAACGTGCGCGAGTTGAACCACACGATTGAGCGGGCTGTATTGTTGGCGAAAGGCCACGTGATCGCCGCGCCCGAGCTAAACTTGCAGGCGGGGCGCGAGCCGGAGCGAGGCTTAGCCGAGATGAGTTTGGACGAGGTCGAGGCCTTCTTGATTCGCAAAACGCTGGCGCGCTGCGACGGCAACGTCAATCAAGCGGCGGCGGCATTGGGGCTGAGTCGGAGCGCCCTCTATCGCCGCTTGCAACGCCACGGGTTATGAACGACAAACAGCGGGCCGGGCAGGCGCGCACGAGCCACGAGCAACGGCTGCTCTGGCTCGTGTTGTTGTCGGGCCTGCCCGGTTCCATCGTCGCGCTCGTCATGCTGTGGGCGCAAGACTACACGCCCAAAGTGCAGTGGACATTGACGGTCTTGATTGGTTGTTGCTGGCTTGGCTTCGCCTTCAGTTTGCGCGAGCGCGTCGTGCGCCATCTGCAAACGGTCTCGAACCTGCTGGCCGCCCTGCGCGAAGGCGACTATTCGATCCGCGCCCGTGGCGCGCACCATGAAGACGCGCTCGGCGAGGTGATGTTGGAGGTCAACGCGCTTGGCGAAACATTGCGGGCGCAACGGCTCGGCGCACTTGAAGCGACAGCGCTCTTGCGCACGGTCATGGCCGAGATTGATGTCGCCATCTTCGCTTTTGACGACGAGGCACGGCTGCGCCTGATTAACCGCGCGGGCGAGCGGCTGCTCAAGCAACCGGCCGAAAGATTGCTCGGCCTGACTGCCGGCGATCTCAATCTGGCCGACTGCATGAACGGCGCGTCCGACGACGGCAATACGCGCACGCTGGCGAAAACATTTCCCGGCGGCGCGGGTCGTTGGGGCGTGCGCCGCAGCGGCTTCCGCGAAGGCGGGCGACCACATCAACTCCTCGTCTTAACCGATCTCAGTCGCACCTTGCGCGAGGAGGAGCGGGCCGCGTGGCAGCGGCTCGTGCGCGTGTTGGGGCACGAGTTGAATAATTCGCTCGCGCCGATCAAATCCATCGCCGGCAGTCTCGGCAGCCTCTTGCTCCGCGCGCCGCGCCCGCCCGACTGGCACGAAGACATGCAGCGGGGCTTGACCGTCATCGAAGATCGCTCGGCCGCGCTCGCGCGCTTCATGCAGGCCTACGCGCACCTGGCGCGCTTGCCGCCGCCGCAGTTCAAACCGCTCGCTGTGGGCGCGTGGGTGCGTCGGATCGTCGCCCTGGAGACGCGGCTCGCCGTAGTCTTGCGGGCCGGGCCGGAGTTGACAATTCAGGGCGATGCCGACCAGTTGGATCAACTGCTCATCAATCTGCTGCGCAACGCCGTGGACGCGGCCGTGCAAACCGGCGGCGGTGTGCAGGTCTCCTGGGGCCAGACCACGACGCACTTGAACGTCTGGCTCGAAGACGAGGGCCCCGGTCTGTCCAACACGGCAAACCTGTTCGTCCCGTTCTTCACCACAAAGCCCGGCGGCTCCGGTATCGGTCTCGTCCTCAGTCGCCAGATCGCCGAAGCGCACGGCGGCACACTCACGCTCGCCAACCGCCGCACCGCCACGGGTTGCGAAGCCCGCCTGCGCCTGCCGCTTTAACCCGTTCATGAACAGCTAACGGCTCGCGCCGGTCGCATTCATCGTTGCGCCGCTATAGAATACACAACGATGCCCGAACGCGATTACGAGCTAGCCGAACAGGTTGTCACCGAGAGCGAGACGCGGCTGAAGAAGCCGTCGCTCTACAAGGTGCTGCTGCACAACGACGACTTCACAACGATGGAGTTCGTCGTCTATGTCTTGCAATCCGTTTTCGGTCTCGACGAAAGCGCGGCCTTTCACATCATGCTCAAGGTACACGTGGAAGGCGTCGGCATCGCGGGCGTGTTCACGTTTGAAGTCGCCGAGATGAAGGCGGCTAAGGTCGCGGAGTTGGCGCAGGCGCACGAGTATCCGTTGCTCTGCACGGTTGAAGAGGCGGAAGCTGAAGGTTAACAAACCGGGGCAACGTCAGAAGCGCAGGCGCGGCGCTGGTGTTATGCGCTAGACTGCTGCCGGTTGATTAGTCCACCGGGGAGGTGCTGTTATGGCTCATGTGCTGAGACGATGGCTGCTTGCGCTGTTCTGCGGCGGATTGTTGTTCACAAGCGGCAGCGCGCAAAGGCCGGGCGTAAACCTTTCGCCTATGACGGCCGAACAATATGTGGAAGTCGGGAGTCGGGCCGCCGGCGCACGCGAGTATGACCGGGCGGTTGATGCTTACCGGCAAGCCATCAAACTCAACCCGAACTTGGCCGCCGCTTACCACGGCCTTGGTAGCGCCTACAACAACATGGGCCGGCCGGGCGATTCGGTGGAGCCGTTGCGGACGGCTGTGCGCCTCGACCCCGACAACGCCCTCAGCCATCTGAATCTCGGCATCACCTACAGCAATTTGCGGCGCGGCGAAGAGGCGCTGAGTGAGTTGCAAGAGGCAAAACGGCTCAACCCGAACGATCCGCGCGTCCATAATCACATTGGCATTGTCCTGAGCAGCTACCTCGGTCGGCTTGACGAAGCATTAGCCGCCTACAGCGAAGCCCGCCGGCTCGACCCCAATTTGCCGTTCGTCCACTTCAACATCGGGCTGATGCAGATGCGGCTCGGGCATGACGCGGAAGCCGTCGCTGCGTTCCAAGAAGCGGTGCGGCTCGATCCCGCCTATCGCGATGCCTGGTATTACGTGGGTGATGTTTCGAGCCATCTCGGCCGTTACCAACAGGCGATTGACGGTTTTACGAAGTTCCTCGAACTCAAGCCGGACGGCCCGGATGCGCTGACCAGTCGCGCATGGCTTTACATGTATCTGGGCGGGCACGGCCGCGAAGCTGCGGCCGACGCGCGCCGCTACCTCACCGTCTATAAATGGCGCGACACACGCTCGCTTTACTTGGCCCTCATCGCGCACTTCGGCTACCGGGAAGCGGGGCTGGATGATGAAGCGCGGGCTATCCTTGAAGAAGCCACGCAGAAAGCCGGCGCGAGCGTTTGGCCTTTTGCCGTCCTCACCTATCTGAAAGGCGGCAGCGCTGATGAGTTGTTGCGCTTAGCCGCGAATAACGATCAGAAAACTGAGGCTCATGCTTATTTAGGGCTGGACTTGCTGCTCAAAGGCATGAACGATGAAGCGCGCACACACTTCGCCTGGGTCAAGGAGTATGGCAACAAACGCTTCTTTGAATACCCGCTTGCCGTGGCGGAGTTAAAGCGTCTGAATCACTAACGGCTGCGCAATGCAGCCACGCCAGCAGCGGCGAATCGTGGCACGGGTTAGCACCGGCGGGTTTTATGATCACAAGGGAACTACAGGAAACGCTCGCGGCGGCAGTGGACGAAGCGATCCGGCGGCGGCACGAGTATGTAACGTTGGAACATCTGCTGTACGCGCTGCTGTCCGACCGCACGGCCGGCAACGTCATTCGCAAGTGCGGCGGCCAGATTCCAAAACTGAAGCGCGAGTTGGAAAAGTTTTTCGACGAGAACATCCTGCCGCGCGGGGGCGACTTAACAGAACTGCCCGAACAGACCGCGACGTTTCAGCGCGTGCTTGAGTACGCGCTCTTACAGGCTGAAGGCAGCGGGCAGAAGGAAGTCAATGGCGGCAACATCCTCGCCGCGCTCTTTCAAGCAGAACGCTCGCACGCCGTCTATCTGCTGAAGCAGCAGGGCGTCACGCGCCTCGACGTGCTCAATTTCCTCGCGCACGGCATCTCGAAACTCGACCCACAAAGCGGCCTGCCCGGCCGCGTCGAGGCGGGCGAAGATGAAGACGCGCCGGCGGCGGCCGACCCGCTCGCTGCCTACACTGTCAACCTGGTCGAGCGCGCGGCGGCGGGTGGCATCGATCCGCTCATCGGGCGCACGGCGGAAGTCGAGCGCACGATCCAGATTCTGTGCCGGCGGCGCAAGAATAATCCGATCTACGTGGGCGAGCCGGGCGTCGGCAAGACCGCGATTGCCGAAGGCTTGGCGCGCAAGATTCATCTGAACGAAGTGCCGGAAGTGCTGCGCGGCGCGCCGGTCTATGCGCTCGACATGGGCGCAGTGCTGGCGGGTACGAAGTATCGCGGCGAGTTCGAGCAACGCTTCAAGGCAATCATCACGGCGCTGAAAAAGATTCCCGGCGCGATTTTGTTCATCGACGAAATACACACCATCGTCGGCGCGGGCGCGGTCTCCGGCGGTTCGATGGACGCCTCAAACATCATCAAGCCTGCGCTCGCTACGGGTGAGTTGCGTTGCATCGGCTCGACCACTTACGGTGAATACAAGGCTGCCTTTGAGCGTGATCGCGCGCTGGCGCGGCGCTTCCAGAAGATCGAAGTCGGCGAGACGAGCGTGGAAGAGACGGTCGCGATCCTCGACGGGCTGAAGAGTTATTACGAACAGCATCACGGCATCAAGTACACGCCCGAAGCGTTGCGCACGGCGGCCGAGTTGGCGGCGAAGTATCTGCACGACCGGTTTCTGCCGGACAAGGCGATTGACGTGATTGACGAAGCTGGCGCGGCCGTCAAACTCTTGCCGCCGGCCAAGCGGCCGAAGACGATCACGCAGCATGATGTCGAGACGGTCATTGCGCGCATGGCGAAGATTCCCCCGAAGACGGTCGTGAGCGATGAGAAGGATCGCTTGCGCGATTTGCAGCAGGAGTTGCAAGCCGTCATCTACGGGCAAGAGCATGCCATTGAGCAGATCACGAGCGCGATTAAGTTGTCGCGCGCCGGCCTGGGCCAGCCTGAAAAGCCGGTCGGCTCGTTTCTCTTTTCCGGCCCGACCGGCGTCGGCAAGACTGAACTGGCCAAGCAACTCGCGCGCGTGCTGGGCGTCAACTTTCTGCGCTTCGACATGAGCGAGTACGCCGAACCGCACACTGTCTCGCGGCTCATCGGCGCGCCGCCCGGCTACGTCGGCTTCGATCAAGGTGGCTTGCTCACTGATGCGATCAACAAGACGCCGTATGCCGTGCTGGTGCTGGACGAGATCGAGAAGGCGCATCCGAATCTCTTCAACATTCTCTTGCAGGTGATGGATCACGCGACGTTGACGGACAACAACGGCAAGAAGGCCGACTTCCGCAACGTGATTCTGATCATGACGACGAACGCGGGCGCGCAAGAGTTGAGCGCGGGCGGCATCGGCTTTCAATCTAACAGCACGGGCCGCGGCAAAGGGCGCGGCGCAATTGAGCGCACCTTCAGCCCGGAGTTTCGTAACCGGCTGGATGCATGGATCGCGTTCGAGCCTTTGACCTTTCCTGTGATCGAGCGCGTGGTTGATAAGTTCATCGGCGAGTTGAACGCGCAGTTGGTCGAGCAGAAAGCGACGGTGCGGCTGACCGAGGCGGCGCGGGCGTGGCTGGCCGCGCACGGCTTCGACCGGCAGTTCGGCGCACGCCCGATGGCCCGGCTCATCCAGACGAAGATCAAAGCGCCGCTCGCCGACGAAATTCTCTTCGGCAAGATCGCAACGGGCGGCGAAGTGTTGGTTGACGTGCAAGACGACGACCTCGCGCTCCGTTTCCCCGCCTGACGTATCGGACACGAAGCACGATGTCCCTGATCAAGTTTCCCGACCCGCGCTTTGCTGCTGACGAAGGCATCGTCGTGATCGGCGGCGACGTGAATGTGCCTAATCTGCTGAACGCCTATCAGCGCGGCATCTTCCCTTGGCCGATTGACGGCTGGCCGCTGACTTGGTTCTGCCCGGCCGAGCGCGCCATCCTTGAATTCACCGACCTGCATGTGCCGCGCAGCCTGCAACGTGCACAACGCCGCGCGCCTTTCCATTTTACGATTGATCAAAACTTTCGCGCCGTCATCACCTGCTGCGCCCGCATCACACGCGCAGGCGAGCAAGGGACTTGGATCACGCCGCAGATGTTGCGCGCCTACTGTGAGTTGCATGCGGCGGGGCACGCGCACAGTGTCGAGGCGTGGGCGGGCGCTGAGTTGGTCGGCGGTCTCTACGGCGTGGACGCGGGCGGTGCGTTCGCGGGCGAGAGCATGTTTCACTTGCGCCCGAACGCATCGAAGTTGGCGCTGCTTCATCTCATCGCACACCTGCAAGCGCGCGGGTTGGCCTGGCTCGACATACAAGTGTTGACGCCGCACATGTCTGCGCTCGGCGCAAAGGAGATCGACCGCGAAGAGTTTCTAGCGAAACTGGCGGCGACGCGCGCACGCGGTTTGAAGTTATTCGACTGACGAAAAATTGATGCAACAAAATTTGTGCGCGGGCGTTCTTACTTCGGCTGACAGTTGTCACAGCAGACAACGCAGGTTGATGTAGTGAACAACTAACGCAACGCACAACATGATCGTAATTGCGATCAGGCATGCACGAAATAGTTTGTTGACAGAAAAACGGAATGAGCTTATAAGAAACGACTCGCGCTGACGTGATGAATGCAAGCGCGCGTGCGACAAGAGTGAAACTGCAATGATGACGAACCGGACAAAACAACAAGCGATGCGCGGCCACGGCGCGACGACCACCTCTATATGGTTGTTCGTGAAACCGGCCGGTCTGCATACGTGCGGGTATTGCCCGAGTTCCGTCAGCCTATCATCGGCGTTTGACGTGCTCGGAAATAGACCCGAACAAGCGTTAGTCGGCCAGATTGACGCCGCGCGGCAAATGCATCTGTAAGTTAGCGGGAGCGGCTCCCGCTCCCAAAATTCCCAGTCAAAACTAGTGAATTGCAGGAGCGGGCCGGTTTCCCTGAGAAGCCTTGAAGCCCGCTCTTTTTGTTGTTTGATAACTGAAGTGTCTTGTGTGAAATGACGAGGGCAGGGATGCCTTCGCGGGTGGGCGACTGTGTGCTTTGCGAGAGTCCAGCAGTCTGCGCCACCCTCAGGAGAAGTGTGCGCCGAAGTGTGTCCGGTTCACGCCATCGCCTGTCCTCGTCGCTTTTATCATAACAGAATTTTTGCGCATGCGTGGCTGAGCAGCAAAAGCGCCTGACTGTAGCTCAGGAGTCCCACGGACTATCGTAGGTGCGAGTCCTACCGCATGCAATAAGATCAAGGTTCAAGATTGTGAACGTCTATGCGGCTTGAACAATTTTGCGGGGGCGTAGCATAACCGGCAATGCAGCGGATTCCAGACCCGAGTTCTTCTATGGACAATGCGCGTTCAAATCGGGCCGCCCCTGCCAAACTATTCTGACTTTAACTTTTGGAAGGTACGCCGAAGTTGGTTACGGCAACAGTCTTGAAAACTGTCGGGCGCATGCGCCTACAGAGGTTCAATTCCTCTACCTTCCTTCAACCCGTATACACTTTGGAGGCGTTGCCTAAATGGTAGGGCAGCGGCCCGCTAAGCCGCCGGGCGCTCGCGCCTGTGTGCGTTCGACTCGCACCGTCTCCGTTCATACGAACCCGTAGCTCAGTGGAATTAAGAGCGCGACCCTGCGAAGGTCGAGGCCGTTGGTTCAAGTCCAACCGGGTTCATGCAAGTAAGCGCCGACGTGGCCCAACCGGTAGAGGCGTTCGTCTTAAACGCGAAAAGTTGAGAGTTCGAATCTCTCCGTCGGCATCTTTTGCTCTCATGCGGAGGTGGCGCAACTGGATAGACGCGCCAGTCTCAGAAACTGGTTCATGCGGGTTCAAATCCCGCCCTCCGCATCACCCCATACAAGTCTTATGGCCCGTTCGTCCAAAGGTCAGGACGCTGGTCTTTCAAGCCGGAAACAAGAGTTCGAGTCTCTTACGGGCTGTCGGCAAATTTTATGGTGCGTTCGTTTGCCAAGTTAGGCGTACAATTTCGCTATGCCAAACAAAAACTTAGAAAAACAACGCGAAGCTTGGTACAGATGGTATCTAGCCAATAAGGAAACTCACCACGCGCGGGTGCGAGCACATAACAAGCGTTATCGCGCTGAATTGCGGGCATGGCTGAATGAATATAAAGCGAGATTAGTTTGCTCCAGATGCTCTGAGAATCGAGTTCCTTGCCTAGATTTTCATCATCGTGAAAAGAACAAGGAGTTTCGCATCGGTGACGCGATCAATAGACGATACTCAAAACGAAAGATTCTGGCAGAAATCGCTAAATGTGAAGTGTTATGTGCGAACTGTCATAGAGTCGAACACTTTTATGGTGCGTCGGTCTAGTCAGGAGTGGACGTTCCCCTGTCACGGGAAAGATCGCGGGTTCAAATCCCGCACGCACCGCTTACGTTTTATGTTGGCTATAAAGCTCAACTGGCAGAGCGCCGCACTGTGCATGCGGAATGTGCGGGTTCGACTCCCGTTAGCCAACCTCGGAAAAGCAGTGGCGAGTGATTAGTGACGAGTGACAAGTCTTTGAACGGGCCATGTGCCGGTCGCATTTCTTTGGGGCGTTATGCACGTGGGCAAGCAGCTTGATTCTCAATCAAGGATTCATCGGCGCAAGTCCGATGCGCCTTGTCAATCTTCGGGTCAGTAGCAAAGCTGGTTGAATGCACTCGCCTCTTAAGCGAGGGAACGCAGGTTCGAATCCTGCCTGACCCATACGGCGCAGAGGTCAGAGGTTACAGGTTAGCGGTCAGTAAAAACCTAATCTCTGATCTCTAACCTCTGACCTCTCAAATTCAAGCGGGAGTAGCTCAACGGGCAGAGTGCAAGTTTCCCAAACTTGAGGTCGCGAGTTCGAGTCTCGTCTCCCGCATCCTTTGCACGGGTCAGAAACTCTACTGGCTGAGTACCGGCCTTTTAAGTCGGGAGGTGAGAGTTCGAGTCTCTCCTGACCCATTCACAAAACGATGAAGGCGGAACGATGAGCGATGAATGAAAGACGACTGCCTTTAATTCATCATTCTGCGTTCATCCTGCATCGTTTTTCTCCGGGTATGGTGTAACGCAAGCATCCGAGTCTTGGGCACTCGTGGCGAAAGTTCAATTCTTTCTACCCGGATCAAAATTCTTTCAGACGTGGGTTGCAGGTGTTGCGAGCGGCACACTTGTCTTGCAAACAAGAGGGCGGGGTGCAAGTCCCCGGCATTCCACCAAACTTACACACACGCGGGCCGGTAGCTCAGTTGAATGAGAGCGCCTGTCTCCGAAGCGGGAGGCCGCAGGTTTGAGTCCTGCCCGGCTCATCAATTTTCTTTCACGTGGGAATAGCTCAGTTGGTTCAGAGTGCGGGCTTGCCATGGCCGCGACGCGAGTTCGACTCTCGCTTCCCACATTCGTTCTCCAGCAAGCGCCGAAGCGCCGCACCCGCTTCGCGCGCCCCTCCGCAATGAAACGATGAACGATGGATGATGAACGATGAATCAGGAAGCAGTTTCCTAATTCATCGTTCCTCGTTCCGCGTGCATCATTTCTTCCGGTCGAGTAGCTCAGTCTGGCCAGAGCGGCGCTCTTACAAGGCGCGGGGCAAAGGTTCAAATCCTTTCTCGACCATTTTCTTCTGGCGTAGCCAAGCGGTAAGGCATCGCGCTGTTAACGCGACTAACGGAGGTTCGAGTCCTCCCGCCAGAGTCAAGTTCATTGTGGTGTAGCTCAACCGGTAATAGAGCGCTCGCCTCGTAAGCGAGGAGATGAGGGTTCGACTCCCTTCGCCACAACCACACGAGTTAACTTATCGGGGCGGCGGCTCAAGCCCGACAGGACGTGACTGTATTAGCGCGGCTCGTCGAGCAAAGGAGGCACGACGTTAACGGCGACTCCCCGCCCCGACCAAAATTTTCATGGCGGGATAGCTCAGGCTAGTAGAGCACACGTCTCATAAACGTGAGGTCGCCGGCGCACATCCGGTTCCCGCCACTTCCAAACGCACACACGGCTGGCTAGCTGAGATAGCGCAAGCGCCGGTTTGAAAAACCGGAGAGGGCGGTGCGAGTCCGTCGCCAGCCATCGAGTTTCAATGTTTGCGGGCCTGGAGCAAGAGCGGCTCGTGTGTCTCATAAGCACAGCAACGGTGGGTGCGACTCCCACGCCCGCGCCCAAATCTCTGTGCGGTGTCGTCTAACTGGCAGGACGCCGGACTCTGAAGCCGGAAGTTTTGGTTCGACGCCAAACGCCGCAGTACAACACGGGGCATAGCTCAAACAGGTAGAGCAGCTATTTTATAAACAGTGAGCGCCGGATTAGCGCGTGATGCAGGTTCGAGTCCTGCTGCCCCGATCAACTTTTGCGGGATGGTGCAATTGGCAGCACGCATGACTTTGAATCATGAGGTTGAAGGTTCGACTCCTTCTCCCGCAATCGTCACTAAATCGAAGTACAGAGGAATGGCACAGAGAGCGCAAAATACTTATCCACGAATCCACACGAAACGACACGAACATGCGGCTGTTTTGCTTCGTGCTTGTTCGTGTCGTTTCGTGGATGGCTTTTTCCTCTTGTTCTAATCTTTTGTGGTTTGCTTTAGCGCAACTCATTCATGGTTGAGAAGCTCAGGCAGCAGAGCAGGCGCTCGATAAGCGCACGGACGCAGGTGCAAGTCCTGCCTCAACCATCAACACATCTTTGCGGCTAGCTCAAGTGAGAGCGTCCGCCTTGTAAGCGGGAGGACGCGGGTTAGAACGCCCGCCGCCGCAGCCAACACGCACGGGGCCTGTAGCTCAGTCGAACAGAGCGGCTGGCTTCTAACCGGCAGCGCGCAGGTTTGAATCCTGCCAGGCCCACCAACAATTTTCTTCAGCACGCGTAGCCAAAAGGGAAGGCGGCGGTCTGCAAAACCGTCCAGTGTGAGTTCGAGTCTCACCGCGTGCTCTTGGCACGACGGGCGTTGTGCCGTCCGTCAATGTTAAGCGGATAGTTCAACAAAGATCAGCAAGAAAGGAGGTGACGGGGAATGAGTTTACAACGCAGAGTTTTGCTGCTGAACGCTTCATATGAGGCGCTGGGTGTGGTGGACGCGCCCCGCGCCGTCCGGTTGGTGTGGAAGGGCGCGGCCCAGCCCGTCGAGTACGTGGGCGGGGGCATACTACGCTCGCAGCATTTCGTCTTCGTCGTGCCGAGCGTGATCCGCCTGGTCGCGTACATAGACGTGCGCCAGCGGCGGCGCGGAACGGCGGGCAAGCAGCGCCTGCGCATTCTCGTGCGCGACAAACTGCGCTGCCAGTATTGCGGTGTGAAGGGCACGCTCTTCGAGTTGACGCTCGACCACATCGTACCGCGTTCACGTGGCGGGCAGAGCGAGCCGGAGAACCTGTGCGCGGCTTGCAAGCCTTGCAACCAGCGCAAGGGCGACCGCACACCCGACGAGGCGCGCATGCCGCTCCACGCCACGCCAAGTGCGCTGCGTTATGGCCTTGACCACGCGCTGCTCCGGCATTATGCCGCCGCGCGCCCCGAATGGCGGTCCTACCTCTTCCTCGCCGAAGAGGCCGGCGTGGCCTGAGCTACAGCCACAAACAACAAACGGCGGGAGAGTGCTGAAGATCGTTCAGCGCTCTCCCGCCGCACACAAGGCACTTGAGGAGGCTGTTAGCTGTTAGCGATTAGCTAAAGACAAAAGACTTAACAGTCAACAGCTAAGCGCTAACAGCTTTCACCGGAGGTGAAAAAAAAGATGCGCAAGCCGTGGCTCCGCGTACAAGGCGCAGCAGGCTGCGTTGGCCGTGGCTGCCGACACGAGCTTGAACGCGCAGCTTGAGCGTGTGTTGCACAAATAGGTAAAGCGGCGCGGCGCTCGAAGTGCTACGGCTCAAGTGGCAGATGTGCGAGCAGGTCGTCGTCATCCCAGACAAGGGCGAGAACAGCGCGCTGTACTTCACGCAGGTCTCTGCGCGTTACGATGGCGCGCTCTATTGGTTCGACGATGTGGACACGCGCGCCGACTCGCGCACGGCAGAGCGTCTGCGCGCACAACTACGCGAGCGTGTGTCGCCGTCCGACCTCAAACTGCCCGGTCTCACGCCGGCGGCGCGCACGGCCTACGCGCTCGCCGCCCAACGCGCGCCGGAGTTCGCCGGTTATCGCCGGCACGAAACCGCGCAAGCACGCCTGCGCGTCGCGCTCGCCTTCGGCGGCGGCACGCTTTACGACTATGCAGATCATGGCGATTACTATCAGATCGACTGGCGCACGCGCGCCGGCGAACAGCACACCTCCGCCATCGCCAAGCACGACCTGATCGTCATGAGCGCGGGCATCTGCCTGTCGGGCCAAGACCGCGACTTCGATCTACAATCGCTCGTCGGCGTGGTCGAGCGTCAGTGGGAATGATTGGGTGAGAGGTTGTTGTTGTCGCCTCTCAAACATTGTTTGATCTGGAGTAGTAAAATTGGAGTGACATTATGGGGATCAAGATATCGCTACCAAAAGTTACAAAATTGCCAGATGCTAAGATTCATACCTTTCCGGCTCAGGTTGGGTTTCAAGCAATGGACTTTATGAGAGGTGTGCTGTTTTACGCCATGATTAGCGATGTTGCTGCTGGAAAAACTATTCGTCAGCCAGGCGGTCTTAGTTCATTAGAAGAAGACATTATTTCGCAGGGGTTAAGTAAGGAGGCTTGGAATGATGGATGGAACTGCATTGAACAGTATCTAAATGTATTTGAGCAGTCTGTCTTTCAAAACGTTCTGATTCTCATAAGAAGTCATTGGGATTGGTACATTCGACAAACTGGCGACTTTGTTAGATTCGCTCGCACTCACGTTACTAGTCCACCGTTAACTGCAAAACAAGCGGAACAATTAGCTAGAATTAGTTTCAAGGAAATAAAGCAGCAGCTTTCGATATTAGAGAGGTCATGTGGTATCAGCTTAAATATAGCTGAAGATGTTCTCCATGACATTCACGAGATGTCGCTAGTCAGAAATATTGGATTACATAATCGCTGGGAGGTTGATTCGTTTTACCTAGAAAAGACCGCTTCAAATGAGCGGGAGCTAGGAGAGATTCGGACTATTGAAATCAGAGAATTACAGAAATGGTGTTCAAGTCTTACAGCAGTAATTAGAGAGGTGACGTTCTCTGTTGCTATAAAATATGTGTCCGCGCCCGATTACCCAATATAAAGTTAGGAACTTTCTTCTATGGTTGCTTCTCCACGAAGCATAAATGTTACTTGCCGAACGGCCGACGAAGTAGCGCCGTTGGTGGGCGAGTTTGAGGCGTGTACGTTGGCGCGGGAGCGTTGGACGCAGGGACTCTCCATACGCTGTGTTAAGCTAATGGTTAGCGCAATGTTCAAGATTTGTTGAGATTTCTATGAGCACAGCAAACGTGAAAGAAGAAGCGCGGCGCTTGATTGAGAAGTTGCCGGAGGATGTGACGTGGGACGACCTGATGCACGAGATTTACGTGCGGCAGGCGATTGAGGCGGGGCTGGCGGATAGCGAGGCGGGGCATGTCAAGGATGTGGATCAGGTGCGCGCCGAGTTCGGGCTGTCGCGGTGAAGGTCAATTGGACAGAGACGGCGATCAAGCATCTGACGGCGATTCGTGAGTACGCCGCGCAGACTTCGCCGGAGTATGGTTGGCGTTTGATTGATCGATTGACGCGCCGCTCCAACCAGATCGCCGCGTTCCCGTTGTCTGGCCGCGCGTCCCCGAATACGAGATCGAGCAAGTGCGCGAAGTCATCGAAGGCTCGTACCGGATCATCTACCACATCAAGCCGGAGCAGATAGACGTGCTGGCCATGATTCACACCTCGCAGCATGATTTACGCAAGTAGCTCAGCGCATCACGAAGTAATCACCGGTTCAGGCCAATCGCCCGCATAATCGTCTAACTGCACATTTGTGTTATGGAAAATTTGCCGCCCTTCATCAAGGGGCTGGAACTCGCTGCGCTGTTTTATGCGGAGGCGGTGCGGCCCGTGTTGGCGGCGCATCTGCCGCAACTCGTCTATGCGGCGGCGCGGCTCGATGCCGGTTCAGACGTACTCGGCTTCGACACGGCGCAGTCGCGCGATCACGGTTGGGGGCCGATGCTCACGTTGTTCGTCGCTGAAGCGGACTATGAACGACGCGAACAGATCGGCGAGTTGCTTGCCAACGAACTGCCGCGTGAGATACACGGCTATCCGACGAACTTCGAGCGGCTGGATGACGTTGACGTTGGCTTGGAATTGAATGCGCAAGGCGCGATCAAGCACGGCGTTAAGGTGACGACGGTGGCGCGTTTCTTTGACGAGTACGTCGGGCTTGATCCGGCCGTGCCGATCACGGAGACGGCATGGCTCGCCGTGCCGCCGCAACGTCTGCGGACGATTGCGGCGGGGCGCGTCTTTCATGACGGCTTACAGGAACTCGCGGCGGCCCGCGCGCGTCTGCGCTGGTATCCGCGCGATGTGTGGCTGTATCTGTTGGCGAATCAGTGGCGGCGGATCGATCAGGAAGCGCCGTTCATGGCGCGTTGCGGGAACGTGGGCGACGAGTTGGGCGCGCGGGTCGTCGCCGCCAGATTGGTCAACGAGTTGATGCGTCTGTGCTTTCTGATCGAGCGGCAATATCCGCCTTACTATAAATGGTTCGGCAGCGCGTTCGCGCAACTCGACTGCGCGGCGCGGCTGACGCCGCACCTGCACGCGATCTTCGACAGCCGTGATTGGCACGAGCGCGAGGCGCATCTGTCAGCCGCCTACGTCGTTGTCATCGAGTTGCACAATGTGCTTGCCGTGACGCCGCACATTGAGCCGGAGACTGTGCAGTTTCACAGCCGCCCGTATCTCGTGCCGCCTGCGGGGCGCATTGTTGATGCGCTGCATGCCGCTATCAGTTCGCCCGTGCTCAAGGCATTACCGCCGCACGTCGGCGCGATCTGGCAGTTCGCGGATTCGACCGACGTAGTCGCTCGCGTGGAGCGCAGCAAGGCGCTGACGAGCATCTATCACAACCCGGCCGACAAGTGAGCGTGCGTGTTTTTCGTTGACGTGGGCGTGTTAGATGGATGCGACGCATCCGCTCATGTTTACAGAGCCGCTTTTATCAGCCAAACTATCGTCAAAGGAGTCCGAATGAAAATCAATTATTTGCTCCGCGTGCTGGCGGCGTTGTGCGTGCTGGGTGGGACGGCGGCTTGCGGGGGCAGCACGGAAACTAAGACCGCAACGGCTAATCAGCCTGTAGCGCAGACGGCGACTACTAATAGCAGCCAACCGGAAACTCCCAAAGTTGTGCCGGAGCAACCGGCTGCCGGTTCGCTGGCTTCGCCGACCGAGGCGTACAAGACCGCTTATGCGGCGCGGCAAAGAAAAGATTTGGCTGGCTTGAAGGCGATGATGTCGAAACGTTTGCTTGGTTTCTTGACGAGCATGGGCGAGGCCGAAAAGAAAACGGTTGATGATGAGTTGCAGCAATTGGTGGATACGCCACAAGCGCTCACGGCCGAAGCTCGGAATGAGAAAATAAACGGCGACACGGCCACACTGGAATACTTGGGCGCTAAAGGGACGTGGGCCAAGATGGACTTTGTGAAAGAAGGCAATGACTGGAAACTGACTCTGCCCGCAGCACAGGTGCAGCAACTCGAAGACACGACCAAGAAACACAAGTGAGGGGCGGTCAGCGGCAGCAACAATTTGTCTAACCATTATTGCGCGCGGATGGAAGACAGGTTAACGCAGGCCTGTAGCCATGCTGTGCGAGCAGCGGCCGACATGCTCAGCGCAGCCATCGAGCAGCCGTATTGCCGCCGCTTGACCCTGATGCTGGGCGATCTTGCCGTGCGTCCGTACAATCAGGCATGACAACTTTTAATCTGTGCCTGCTTGGCTATGGCCATGTCGGGCGTGCGCTCGTCGCGCTATTGCAGGCGAAAACAGACGAATTGCGTGAAGAGTACGGCATGGGGTGGCGTATCACGGGCGTGGCCACGCGGCGGTTAGGGTGGCTGGTTGCGCCCGAAGGATTTGGGCCGGACGCGCTGTCGCGTGCTGAATTTGCCGCGCCGCCTGCAACGTGCGCGGACGTGCGGGAGTGGTTGCAGGCGGCGCGGTGCGACGTGTTGTTTGAGATCACGGCGCTTGAGCCGCATACGGGGCAGCCCGCGATTGACCACATCCGCGCGGCGCTGGCCGCAGATGCCCACGCGATCACAGCGAATAAGGGGCCGGTGGTGCATGCTTATGCGGAGCTAACTGCGCTCGCTCGCGCGCACAAGCGCCGCTTCATGTTCGAGGCGACGGTGGCCGACTGTCTGCCGGTCTTCTCGCTTTTTCGCGAGACGTTGCCGGCGGCGCGCGTGCTAGGCTTGCGCGGCGTCTTGAATTCAACGAGCAACATCATTCTTGCCGCCTTGGCCGCGGGCCAGCCGTTCGCTGAAGGCGTGCGGCGGGCGCAAGCGTTGGGCGTCACGGAGACTGATCCAAGTTATGACGTGGATGGTTGGGATGCGGCGATGAAGGTCTGCGCGCTGGCGACTGTGTTGATGCGCACGCCGCTCAAGCCGGCTGAAATCGAGCGCGCGGGCATACGCGGATTGGATGTGGCGATGGTGCGTGCGGCGCAGACGGAAGGGCGACCTTACAAGCTGATTGGGAGCGTTGCGCGCGGCGCGGACGGGCAACTGAACGCACGCGTGCGCCCCGAACAACTCGCGGCGGACGATCCGCTCTCGATAGCGCACGGCACGTCGCTCGCGGTGCAGTTCAAGTTGGACGTGCTGCCGGGGCTGGTCGTCATGGCAGAGCAGCCGAATTTGCAGAGTACCGCCTATGGCTTGCTAGCCGATTTCATCAACGCGGTGCGGGCTTAAACTTCGACGGGCGTGGTCACATCGAGATCGTAATCGGCGAGTGCGCTGCGCATGCGTACCTGATTGAGTAGGGTTTCCAGATAGCAGGTGAGACTGTTAAGCACGGTCGCCAACGCGAACTTGCTCTTCGTCGTGCGCAACTCGGTGATGAAGCTTTCGTACTCGTCCCAATCCCGATACATCAAATGGCACATACACTCTTCGCGGAAGCGCGTGAGACGCGCGAGCAGGAGCGCGATGGCGCTTTGCTCGCCGGTCGCTTCGACGTGTTGCGCGAGTTGCAGCAACTGTTCCAACTCGCGGTACAACTTGAGTGATTCTTGCCGGCGGGCGGCGAAATCATCGAATAGCTCTTCGCCGTTGACCTCCGGCTCGAACACCTGCGCGAGCACGATCAGCGATTGCTGCATGGCGTTGCGCAGCAGCCCATGTGCGTGTTCCAGGCGAGCGCGGACGGCTGAAGGCGTAGGCAGTTCGTCCAGCCCGACCAGTTCAAGCTCGAAGACGCGGCGCAACTCGTGGCCGATTGCGTAGCCCACGCCTTCAAGCGCGCCGGCCAGCACTTCGTCGTTGCGCGCCTCCCGCCAGGCATCGCCCTCAAGGAAGGTGACGAGCGTGCGTGCCTCCGAGTGCAAGCGCAGGAAGACGGACATCGTGGCGACCAGCAGCCGCTCTTGCCGGACTTTATTCTCGATCAGACTCAAATAGCCGAGCATGCGCGTCAAGTCGCCGAAGGTGCGCTGCATCATCGCGTGGCGCGGGTGCGCGGCCAGGCGGGCCAGGAGCGCGACCATCGGTGCGGGCATGGGCTGGACGGCTTGCGGCGGCGGCGCTGCTTGCGTGTCCGGTTCAGTGCTGGCTAAGGTTGTGTCCGTGTGTAACTGTGTGGGCCATTGCGTGGGGGCGAGATCGTTGCTCATAGCTTGTGGCTCCGGCGAAAAGGGCATGCATCAGGCTTCTTTAACAGGGGGCGGGGCATCATGTGATAATGCGCAATCGGTCGCGGCGCGCGGGCGCGCGATCAATATAGCTTCAAACGCCGTGCCAGTTGGTACGCGCGGCCGTGTAGCCGTGAAAACTTGAGGATATAGGCAGAAAACAGCGGTGTTATAAACAGAACGTGCTTATCAACAATGCACCGGGTTGTCTGCTTGACCTGTCAAAGTGACGAAAAAGGCGACACATTGACCGCGCGGGCAGACCGATTGCTGAATGGCTGACCATACAAGCTAGGGATAAACGACGCGCAAATTGGGGGCGCGACAGGGCAGTGCGAATTGAGCTAAGCCGTTGCGGCGTTAAGGGGCCGCAAGAGGAGACAACAAAATGATTTCAGTGCGACCAGCGACCGCGCGCGGCCATTTCGATTTTGGGTGGCTCGACACCTATCACACGTTCTCATTCGGCGACTACTACGATCCGCGCTTCATGGGTTTTCGCAGTCTGCGCGTGATCAATGAGGATCGCGTGCAGCCCGCGCACGGCTTTCCGACGCACGGCCACCGCGATATGGAGATCATCACTTACGTGCTGCGGGGCGGGTTGGCGCACAAGGACAGCATGGGCAACGGCTCGGTCATCCGCCCCGGCGAATTGCAACGCATGAGCGCGGGTACGGGCGTCCGGCACAGCGAACACAACGACGCGCCGGACGAGAGTGTCCACTTGCTGCAAATCTGGATCATGCCCGATAAACTCGGCAGCACCCCTGGCTACGAACAAAAGTTCTTCGCCGATGAGGAGAAGCGCGGCCGCCTGCGCCTGATCGCTTCGACTGACGGGCGCGACGGCTCTGTCACTGTGCAACAGGACGCCAGCCTCTACGCCGCGCTGCTTGAACCGGGCGCAGAGGTGCAGCACGAACTTGCCGCGGGGCGACATGCGTGGGTGCAAGTAGCGCGCGGGGCCATCGAGTTGAACGGACAACCGCTTGCGCAAGGTGATGGCGCGGCTGTCAGTGATGAAATGACTTTAGTGTTCAGCGCTACCCAACCGGCCGAGCTGCTTTTGTTCGACCTGGCTTGAGTCGGCGCGCGCCAGATACCCACAAAGCTGCGCCGGGCACAAAGAAGCTATCTGCTTTCTTTGTGCCCGGCGCGGCTTTGTCCTGAATTCTTTTGCTGGCGCGACACCATTGCGACGCATGTCGCTGCCGCCTTAACGCAATCGGCGTTGCTTGAGCAGGCCGCGCAGCTTCATCCGCGCCTTGTGCAGTTGCGACTTGCTTGTGCCCACTGAGCAGCCTAACATACGCGCGATCTCTTCATGCTCGTGTCCTTCCACGTCGTGCAATAAGAACACAGCTTTATAACCAGGCGGCAACTTTGCGATGGCCCGGTCGAGCGCGATTCTATCAATCACCGGCATCTGATTGGGCCGCTCTGTCCCCTGCACTATTTGCACGGGCACGTCGCCATCATTGGTCGTCTGCTCCAAACGCACACCCTTCTTGCGGAAGTGCATCAAGACTTGATTGACCGTTAAGCGATGCAGCCATGTAGTGAAAGCCGATTCGCCGCGAAACGAGCCGGTCTTGCGATAGAGTTGGATGAACGCTTCTTGCGCAAGGTCTTCCGCTTCAGCCACGTTGCCGGTCATGCGTAGGCACAAGGCGTAGACGCGCCGGTGATGGCGTTCATATAACTGCTCGAAACTGGCCATGTCACCGGCCGCAGAGGCTTGCGCTAGCGCGTAGTCGCTCGCCGGGGCTGGCGTTTGCGGTTCGGTGGCGACGCTTCCGGCACTTTGCCAGAGTGGGATGCTGGTGGCGTGTGCGATCATGTCCGACATCATTGCAAACATAGTGCCACTGAGATCATGCGCGAACGGCAGTTAAATCGTTACCGCGCAGCCGCGCGAAAATCGCAGGCAACCATATCGGGCATGTGCGAACGAAAGCGTGTAGGTGGGGGCAAGGCGCTAACTGCTGCGCGCTGGCAGCGTGCGGCAGTCACGAAATTTTGTCATGCCGAGTTACTTTGAGATCCTCGGTGAGTTGGCGAACTTCAGTCGGCGTAAAGCCTTGGAGGAAATTTGCGGGCATATACGTGTCGGCGCGCTCGACCGTCTCCGGCACTTCGGTCACAAGCCAACGTGTGATCTCCGCTTGAAACGCGCGGTAGATTTGCGCGCCGCCGATGATGAAGAGATCACCTGCGAGGTATGGTTGGAGCGTTAGCACGTCCGCCCTGTCACGTAGCAACAGTACGCCCGGCTGCGGGGTAAGTGCCACTGTGCGGCTCAATACGATATTCAGCCGGCGCGGCAGCGGCCGACCTATCGCTTGCCAGGTGCGCCAGCCCATGACGCACGTATGCCCGGTCGTCTGCGCCTTGAAAAATTTCAGGTCAGCCGAATGATGCCACGGGATCGCGCCATCGCGCCCAATCGCGCCCTGCCGGTCAACCGCAACAATGCCGATGATGGCCATAAAAAAGAGTAGCCACGCCGCCCGTGCTTCAGACCGCGACGGGGGCCGCGATCTTGCCATGCGCTTGATAGTTGCACAACTTCAGATGCTCGTAGCGCATGCCGAGCAAGCCCGCAAGCCCGCGTAGCGGCGTGTCCGGCTCAACGATCTCCAAATGCGGCGGCGGCAGCGGTTCACGCGCCAGTAGTTCATGCACCTGCGCCAGATGATTCTGGTAGATGTGATAATCGCCGAGCGTGTAGATGAACTCGCCGACCTCAAGCTCACACACGTGCGCGATCAGGTGCGTTAATAGCGCGTAGGAACTGATGTTGAAAGGCACGCCGAGAAAGGCGTCCGCCGAACGCTGATAAAGTTGGCAGTGCAGCACGCGCTCGGCTTCGACCTTGAATTGAAACAGTGTGTGACACGGCGGCAGATCGACTTCAGCGGCGACGCGCGGGTCCCAGCCCGTGACGATTAAACGCCGCGAGTTCGGATTGCTTCTAATCTGTTCAAGCAAGCGCGCGATCTGATCGACGCCATCGCGTGCAGGATATTGGCCGCCGAACGAACGCCAGAGATAACCATACACGGGGCCGAGATCGCCCGCCGGCCGGCCGAATCGGCTCGTATGCGCCATGTCGGCCCACTCCTGCCAGATGTCCACGCCGCGTGCGCGCAACTCGCGCTCGTCCGTGCTGCCAGAGATAAACCAAAATAATTCCTCCGCCACCCAGCGAAAGGGAATCTTCTTCGTCGTGACGATGGGGAAGCCGGCGCGCAGATCGAAGCGGGTTTGATAACCGAAGTGCGCGAGCGTGCCGACGCCGGTGCGGTCGGCGTGCGCTGTGCCGTGCGCGAGAATGGACTTGAGCAGGTCGTGATACTGTTGCATCTTCGGCTAGAATCCAGCGGTAGCGCGGGCGCGCAGTGCATCTTACACATCTGACGGGACGAAAGAAAACCGATGACCGTGTTGCAGCTTACGGAATACCCGGCGACGGTGCTGGCTCGCGCGGGCATGCCGGTCGAGGCCTTCGATGAGAAACTAGTGCAACTGGTCGCGGATATGTTCGAGACGATGTACGCGGCCGAGGGCGTCGGCTTAGCGGCGGCGCAAGTGGGCCTCAGCCTGCGCCTGTTCGTGATGGACTGCGAAGGCATCAAGTTGGTCGCGGCAAATCCAGAGATCGTGGCCGAAGCGGGCGAGCAGGCGGGCGACGAAGGCTGTCTGTCAGTCGGCCGGATCGGCGCGGCGTTGAAGCGGCCGCTACGCGTAACGTTGCGCGCGCAAGACGAGTCCGGCACGTGGTACGAGCGCACGGCCGAAGGCTTGGCGGCGCGCTGCTTCCGCCACGAAACGGATCACTGCGACGGCACGCTCTTCATCAATCGCTTGACGCCGCTTAAGCGCGACATCGTCAAGAAGAAGTTTCAGAAATTGAAGAAGTGGGAATGACGATCCGGCGCATGCGGTAATGCGCGGCAGCAAGTTAGAAGCGCCGTTCATGCTCCTGGCGCTTGCGTTTGTCCTCGCGCTCTTTGCGCAGTTGCCGGAAGAACAGCACCATCGCCGTCACGCAAATCAACAGAAAGACGAACATCGCCACGGCGATAACATACAATTCTTTGTAGCCAGAATTCATGTCCACAGTATAAGGGACGAACGCGCCAATGCCGGCTCACGCCGCCGGTTGTTGTTGCGACAGACAATGAAGCGTGCCCATGCCCCAGACGAGCGCGGCGGCATTGACGGGGACGACGCGGCGATCCGCGAAGAGGCGTTGCAGCGTCTCGATGGCGCGCACGTCATTCGCGTGCCCAAAGACCGGCGCGAGCACGACCGCGTTGGCGATGTAAAAATTCGCGTAACTCGCCGGCAGTCGCTCATCGCGCCCGCCGACGACACCGGGCATTGGTAATATAACGAGCTCGAAAGCGCGCCCGTGCGCGTCGGTCGCGCGTTGCAAGCGCTCGTAGTTGTCGCGCAACAACTCGTAGTTCGCATCCAGTGGATCAGCTTCGAGCGCGCAGACGATGGTGTCGGGCGCGACGAAGCGCGCGATGTCGTCAATGTGCCCGTCCGTGTCGTCGCCGACGATGCCTTCGCCGAGCCATAGCACTTTTTGCACGCCTAAATAATCACTGAGATAAGCCTCGATATTCGCCGGATCGAGTTGCGGGTTGCGGTTCGGATTGAGCAGACACTGTTCGGTGGTCATGACGACGCCCGCGCCGTTCACATCAATCGCGCCGCCTTCCAGCACGATGCCCGGCACGAAGCGCGGCACATTAAGTCTCGGCTCCAACTGCGCCGGGATCGCGCTGTCGCGTTTCAATTCTTCGTACTTGTCGCCCCAGGCATTGAACTCCCAATCGTTGTAGGCCAGCGCGCCCGCATCGTTGATGAGAAAGTTCGGCCCGTAGTCTCTGATCCACGAATCAACCGTCGGCAGGCGAATGAAGTTGATGTTATCTGCATGCGCGAAGTTGCAACGGCCACGCACCGTCTGTTCGGTCGCTTCATCATCCACGAGTAAGTTAACCTGTTCGTGCGGCGTGAGCGCGGCCATGATTTCAAGGTACGCGGCTTCAGCCTGCGGCACGCGGTCGGGCCACGTAAGCGGGTCTTTCGGCCAGGTGAGCCAGGTGGCCGTGTGCGGGTGCCATTCGGGCGGCATGCGATAGCCGAGCGCGGCGGGCGTGTGCCTGTTCGTCATCGCTTACTTCGTTGTCGCCGGTTCAAGATAGCGGAAGCCGAGGCCGTTGTAGGACTCAATGCGGCGGTCGCGCAGGAACGGCCAGTTCTGCCGCGTCTGCTCGATCAGATCAAGATCGCACTCGACGATCAGCACCTCTTCTTTGTCGGCCGAAGCCTTCGCCATGATCCGCCCGAACGGATCGACGACGAACGACTGCCCCCAGAAACGCAACGCGCCTTCCGCGCCCACGCGATTGACCGCGACCACATAGACGCCATTCGCAATCGCGTGCCCGCGTTGAATCGTCTCCCACGCGCCGTGTTGCGCCGTGTTCATCTCCGCCTCTTCGCCGGGCAGCCAACCGATAGCCGTCGGGTAGAAGAGAAATTGCGCCCCGGAGAGCGCGGTCAAACGCGCCGCTTCAGGAAACCATTGATCCCAGCAGACGAGCGTGCCCACTTTGCCGTAGCGCGTCGCGTGCGTGTTGAAGCCGAGGTCGCCCGGCGTGAAATAAAATTTTTCGTAGTAGAGCGGATCTTCCGGGATGTGCATCTTGCGATACTTACCCGCGATCTGGCCGTCGGCGTCGAGCACGACCGCCGTGTTGTGATAGAGACCGGCGGCGCGTTTCTCAAACAGCGACGCGACGATGACGATCTTTTTCTGCCGCGCCACCTTGCTCAATACTTCAGTCGAAGGCCCCGGAATCGGCTCGGCCAGTTTGAATAATTCGATGTCTTCGGTCTGACAAAAATACTGTGAGCGAAACAACTCTTGCAGACAGACGATCTGCGCGCCGCGTTTGGCGGCCTCGTTGATGCGCGCTAACGCTGTCTTCATATTCGCTTCCGGCTCCGGCGCGCAAGCCATCTGCACCAGTCCGATCTTCACGATGTTCCCCTGCTTCTTGTTCGGCATGCGCAGCAGTATAGCAAAGGCGCGCGTGCGGGTTAACCGGCGGCGCAAAATCCATCAGCGGAGCTGAGCGCGGGGGCAGGCGCGCGGGCGCGTTGTCGTGTAGAATCTGTGCCGCCCGCGCCGGGCGAAACGCGGCGCACACGCCGGCAGAACTGGAGCAGCTATGACGACGAAAGCAAAGCCCGACATACGCGCGATCACGCGCCTCGTGCCGCCCAGCGGCAACCTTGTGCAGGGACAGTCGGAGTTGACGATTGACCCGACCTTGGCCCGCGCCGCCAACGAAATGATCAGCACGAGCCAGAACCACTACTGCCCGGCCGAAGGCACGCCGGAGTTGCGCCGCGCCGTGGCCGAGAAGATCAGGCTGATCAACGGCATCGAGATCGACCCGGACGCCAAGCCGCTTGAGTTGCTGATCACGCCGGGCGCGACAGGCGGCCTCGTGGCCGTTGCGCGCACGTATCTCGTCGGCATGGCCGCGCTCGTCTTCGAGCCTTACTACCCGTATCACCGGCGCATCATCGAGGAGTTGGGCGGGCGCACGGAAGTGTTCGCGTTGGAGCGGGACACGTTGCAATTCGACAAAGACGAATTGCGCGCCCGCTGTCTGGCGCTGAAAGAGCGCGCATTATTCCCCTTACGCGCGATCATCGCCTGCACGCCGGTCAACCCGACGGGCAAAGTCTTCACGCGCGCCGAGCTAAGCGCGATTGCGGACATCTGTCAGGAACTTGATCTGTTGTGCATCGCCGACGAAGTTTACGAGCATTACGTCGTCGGCGGGCACGCGCACCTTTCGATGGCGACGCTGCCCGGCATGTGGGAGCGGACGATCACGTGCAACTCGTTCTCGAAGTCGTGGAATATTTCCGGTTGGCGGCTCGGCTACACCTATGGCAGCAGTCAACTCGTCGCGCCCGTCAACAATGCGAACAATATCTTTTACGTCTGCGCGCCCACGCCGTTGCAAAAAGCGCTGGCGCAAGTGCTGGTCGCTGATGCGCATTACTACACGCGGCTGCGTGAACGCTTCCGGGGCAAGCGCGAGCAAGCGGTGACGGTACTCGCGCGGCTCGGATTTCAAATCTACGAGTCCGGCTCGGCCTTCTACATCTGGGCGCGCATTCCACTGGAGTTCGCCGACGCGATGCCGTTGAACGAGATGCTCATCATGCGCGCGGGCGTGGCGGCCGTGCCCGGCAGTGCGTTCACCGATAGCGACACGTGGGACGCCTACATGCGCCTGTGCATTGCGCGCGAGGACGAGGTGCTAGCGAGCGCGCTCGATAAACTTGAACGCGCGCTGACTGGCGGCCTACGCGCCCAGGCGAACGCGGCCGAGCAAACGGCGGCGCATTGAACGTGGCAATAGCTACATGCGCAAACTCGATGAGCTACAGTTCGACAATACCTACGCACGGCTGCCCGCGCACTTCTACGCGCGCGTTGCGCCCACGCCGCTCGAACGCGAACCACATCTCGTCAGCTTCAACGAAGCAGCGGCCGCGTTGATCGATCTCGATCCGGCTGAAGCGCACACGCCTGCGTTCGTCGAGTATTTCAGTGGCCAGAAAACCCTGCCTGGCGCGGAGCCGTTGGCGATGCTCTACGCGGGTCATCAGTTCGGTTCTTATGTGCCGCAACTCGGCGATGGACGCGCGTTGCTCTTAGGCGAGGTGCGCAACGCGCGCGGTGAGAAGTGGGATTTGCATTTGAAGGGCGGCGGCGCGACGCCCTTCGGGCGTGGCTTCGACGGGCGCGCTGTGCTGCGCTCGACGATCCGCGAATACCTGTGCAGCGAGGCGATGCACGCGCTCGGCATCCCGACGACGCGCGCCCTGTGCATCATCGGCAGCCGCGAGCCAGTGCGCCGCGAGACGATTGAGACGGCCGCGACGCTCCTGCGGCTTGCGCCCACGCACGTGCGCTTCGGCTCGTTCGAGGTCTTCCATTATCGCGGGCAACACGAGCAAGTCAGAGAACTGGCCGATTACGTGATCGCGCAACACTTCGCGGAACTGAGCGACGCGCCGGACAAGTATGAAAATTTTTTAGCTGCGGTCGTTGCGCGCACGGCGCACCTCGTGGCGCAATGGCAGGCGGTCGGCTTCGCGCATGGCGTGCTGAACACGGACAATATGTCGGTGCTGGGTCTTACGCTCGACTACGGGCCGTTCGGGTTCATGGACGACTTCGACTTCGGTTTCGTCTGCAACCACACGGATCAAGCCGGGCGGTATGCTTTTAACCAGCAGCCGGCGGTCGCGCTCTGGAATCTTAGTTGTCTGGCGCAGGCGCTCTCGGCGCTCGTGCCCCGCGAGCAAGCAGTGGCCATGCTCGATCAGTTTCAGCCGGCCTTCGCGGCACACTACGGCGCGCTGATGCGCCACAAACTCGGTCTCGTGGAAGTGCGGGTGGAAGACGCCGATCTCTTATTGCAACTGCTCGACATACTCAACGCCAACGCCGTTGACTACACGAATTTCTTTCGCCGCCTGAATGATTTCAACTGCGCGCCTGATGCGCGCAACGACAACTTGCGCGACATATTTATTGAGCCGGCCGCGTTCGATGGTTGGGCGGCGCGCTATCGGGTAAGATTGGCGCTGGAACAGAGCGACAGGGCGGAGCGCAAGCAGCGGATGGATGCGTTCAATCCGAAGTACGTGCTGCGCAACTATCTCGCGCAGGGCGCAATCGCGGCCGCTGTCGAGCACGGTGACTACACGGAGATTGAGCGCCTGCTCGCGTTGCTCAACCGGCCCTATGAGGAACAACCCGACATGGCGAGCTATACGGAGCCGCCACCCGATTGGGGTAAGCGGTTAGTCGTCAGTTGCTCGTCTTAAAGCAATCGGGACGGCGTGGGCGGAGTCTAAAATATGACCAGACCGTGCGGCTCGTTACCGGCAAGTTTTTCGTTTTCGCGCGCCCACGCATGCGGTTAGATTATTGACTTGAGAAGCGATATGCAGTTTGCTAAGTTTACAGTCCTCTGTTGTCTCATCCTCATTGGTGCGAGTGTGGTGCGGGCACAGGGCGAAAAGTGTACGGCGACGCTGGCGCAATTGCCGGCGGCAACAGAGTTGTACGGCTTCCGACCAGGTATGACCATCGCGCAGGTGCAGGGCAGATTTCCGCACCTCGCGCTCGCGCCGGTTGATGAGTTCGGTGTGACCAAGACGAGCGTCAATCCTGCATTTGATTCGTCGCTTGATCAGACGAAACTGCGCGGCGTGCGCACGCTCGCCTTCGAGTTCCTCGACGGGCAGGTTTACACCTTGAGCATCGGCTACGACGATACGTTCAAATGGCAGACGCTCGCGGATTTCCTGCCAGGACTTAACAAGGCGCTGAATTTGCCCGCCGCATGGGCGCAGAAATCATGGCGCGGGCAAGAATTGGACTGTGCCGATTTCCAATTGACCGCCCGGCTGATCGCGCAAAGCCCCAGCCTCGTGATCGTGGACAAAGGGGCGCGGGCGACGCTCAACCAACGCATCGCGGAAAAAGCGGATAAAGAACCTTAAAGCATCGACCTTGAGCACGTAAGTTGAAAGTAATTGGCAAGGAGGCCAGCATCATGCCGGCCTCCTTTGTTGGCAAGATAAGCAACAGCCGGGCAGCCTCACTCCTCCGTTAATTTGAGCGTCGCCGCGCCGAGCATGCGGCGGCTGTCATGCTCTTGCACGAACACGACCGCGCGCAGGTTCTTTCGTTGCCACTTTGCGCCCAGCGCGACAGTTGGTTGCGCGATGAAGGCCGCCCCGCCCCGCGCATTGATCTGGCCCAGCACGCTCAGTTGGCGCACGATGGCCGCGTGCGCGAGCGTATGGCCTGCGTTCTCGCCGCTCGGCACGTCGGTGCGCAAATTATCTTCCGTGATCGCGAGCAACACTTCAGCCATATCGTCCGCCGCGAGCGCCGGCAGTTTGTCCACGCGCACGGAGAGCGACACGCCGTTAGACTTCGGCGCAACGATGCGCGTTAAGGTGATGTCGGCCTTCGGCGTCTGCGCGGCTTGGGCGATGGTCGCGCGTGCTTTCGTTCCGTTGCCGCCGGGGAATTCGGTCTGCCCGTCCACGATCATCTGCGGCGTGTAGACGCCGTCGTGCGCAAAGGCTTCGGCATACTCGCCCTGCCGCGCGCTAAATTGCGCGGCGGAGAACGGATCAGTCCAGCCGAGCCGGTTCCAGTAGTCAACGTGCTGTTCGAGCGCGATAACTTCCACGCCCGCGACCGGTTGTGTCTGCGTCAGCCGCTTTAACAACTCGTCGGCCGGCGGACAACTCGAACAACCCTCCGATGTGAACAGTTCGATGATGACGGGCGCACGACGCCCCGCCGTGGCAAGCTGGTTTTGCCCCGCAGCCTGCGCGGCTGGCTCGAAGCCCGCGTCGCTCTGCGCCTCATTCGACCTTGAGCGAGTGATGATGATACTGAAGACCAGCAGTCCGACCACTGCTAAGATGAGAACTGTCCAACGTTGCATTTCTTTACTCCTTCGTTGAGTTTCAATTGCCGCCGGGCGCAAACTTTTACGTCATCCGTCGCCCGGCGTGTAAGGTATTGCGACAATACACGACTAATGTTACAAGCATGACACTGGTTAGTCGTATTATGGCGTTAGAACCTTACACGCTAACTGGCGCGCGGCTCAAGCCAACGGCGCGCGCCCGCCGCGCGGCGAAAAATTTCGCGGCGGGCAAGCATGTTCTCGACAAAAGACAGGCATACGGCAGGACAATTGGATCGAACGGCCATGTTGATTAAAAAACCGGGCGACATTTTTAGCAGCGAGATCACGCCGGAAGAGACTTACTGGAACCGGCGCAACTTCATGCGCGCGGGCGTGGTGGCCGCCAGCACGTTTGTGACCACACAACTCTACCGGCGCTTCGCCGTGCCGACGCCCGTGCCCGCGCAGAGCGGCGCGAAGTTGGCAACTGTGCAGACCGCGAGCGGCGCGGACATCCCCGTCATCAACGAGGCGCGCACGTCCTTTCAGGACATCACGCACTACAACAACTTTTACGAGTTCTCGACCGATAAGGGGGACGTGGCCTCCACGGCGCGCAACTTTGTCCCGCGCCCGTGGACGGTGAAGGTGGACGGGCTGGTGCAGCAGCCGAAAGAGTTTGATCTGGATGATCTGTTGAAGCTTGCGCCGGCCGAGGAGCGCGTCTACCGGCATCGGTGCGTCGAGCGTTGGTCGATGGTCATTCCGTGGGTCGGCTTTCCGCTGGCCGCGCTGCTCAAGGCAGTCGAGCCATTGGGGCAGGCGAAGTACGTCGCTTTTCAGACGCTCTACGATCCGAAGCGCATGCCGAATCAAAACACGAGCGTGCTTGGTTGGCCCTACATCGAGGGTTTGCGGTTAGACGAAGCGATGCACCCGTTGACGCTCTTGGCCAGCGGTTTGTACGGCCAGACTTTGCTGCCGCAAAACGGTGCGCCGCTCCGCTTGGTGGTGCCGTGGAAGTATGGCTACAAGTCGATCAAGTCCATTGTGCGGATCAAACTCACGAGCGAAGAGCCGCAGACGACGTGGAATCTATCCGCGCCGGATGAATATGGTTTTTACTCGAACGTGAATCCGGCAGTGGATCATCCGCGCTGGAGTCAGCGGCGCGAACGGCGCATCGGTGAGTTCGGCATGCGCGACACGCTGCCTTTTAACGGCTACGGTGCGCAGGTCGCGCAGCTTTATGCGGGCATGGATTTACGCGCAAACTATTAGGCGAATATATATGAGCGCACCCGATACGCAATTCACCCGCTTTGTCCTCTTCGTCAACAGCATTGTGCCCCTAACGCTGCTGGCGTGGGACGCTTACTACCATCATCTCGGCGCAAACCCGATTGAGTTCGTCACGCGCACGAGCGGCATCCTCACGCTCGTCTTTCTGCTCATCTCGCTCGCAGTCACGCCGCTCCGTCAGCTATCGGGCGCAAACTGGCTGATCAAGTTTCGCCGCATGCTCGGCCTTTTCGCCTTCTTCTACGCCTGTCTGCACCTGCTCACATACATCTGGTTCGATAAGTTCTTCAATGTCTCGGAGATTATTCAAGACGTGTGGAAGCGTTGGTTCATCCTTGTCGGCATGGCGAGTTTCCTCATGCTCGTGCCGCTGGCCATCACTTCGACGAACGCGATGATCAAACGACTCGGCGGCAAACGCTGGCAGCGATTGCACAAACTCGTCTATCTCATCGCTATCGGCGGCGTGCTGCACTACTGGCTGCTCGTCAAAGCCGACACACGCATCCCGCTCACCTTCGCCGCCGTCCTTGCCGTGTTGCTCGGCTATCGCATCTTCAAAGCCTACATGAAGCCCGCGCCGAAGAAACTAGTCGGCGCGCCCGGCCGCTAAGCGCGCCGCCGCTCTAACTACGCGCAAGCTCAACTCACGATAGTGCCCTGGTGATACACGATCTTCCACCCTGCGGCTGTTCGTCGCCAGATGGTTGACCGGCGCGTGACGCGCGCGCCCTGAAGCAGGGTATAGGTGAGCAAGTAGTTATCGGCGGCAAGCTCTAGACACTGAAAGTCGCGCGTCTGCCAAACATCTGCAACCGGGTTTGCATGTCGTTTCGCTAACACTTTCCACACGTCCGCCCGGCTGTAACACCGCCCCGAAGCGCCGACTTCCCAAAACGTAGTCTCCGTCATCCGCTCAAAGTCCGCGCGCGTCGTGCCAAACTCCGGCCGATGAAAGATCGGCTCCCGCCGCATGAGTTCTGACAGCACAGCCGAGAGTTTCTGGTCTAGCACCAAATTCGGTTCCATGTTCGCCGGGTGTCTTCAAAGGATGCTAACGAGGCGGCGGGTTGCCTGAGTTGTTCGGCGGCGCATCGATGAAATCATTCAGGCTTCCTGCCATTTATTAGCTGCGAAAGAAAACGTTCGGTTTCTTCAGATGTACGCAGCACGTAAACCTGCAAGGGCCTGTCCTGTAAATCTGGCAACAGGCGCAAATACTCACGACGGCGGCGATGGTAAGTCTTCAGTACCCATAAAAGAATCGAATCTTTGCTCAGAAATGACTGGCGAAATGACTCGCGGTTCCCCGAATAGAGGAGTTGCTGAGAGAACACACGGCGTAGCGTCCGACTCAAAGCGCGGTAGACTACGAGAGGAAAAGAATAATCCAACCAGATCAATGCAGTAGCATGTGCCCACACAATGTCTCGCGTCTCGCTATAATTCCCATCTAGAACCCACGTATCAGCAGCAACCGCTTCTGCAACAAGCGCCCTAAATTCTTCGTGCGGTCTTGGCGTCCAGTTCGGCAACCAATGGATAGAATCCAATTCGATATGCTTAACACTTTTGGCTTGCGCGAGACGTTGGGCGAAAGTGGTTTTCCCTGAACAACTTGTGCCGATAACAGCTACTCGCCGCAATACCTCAATGTTCACAAACTCGGATTTCATGCAAACGAGTTTAACAAACTTTCAGATGGGCAAGTGAGCAAAGCCACCGAACGCCCGGTATCACCCGTCGCGCATTCAACGCATTAAGCATTCAAGTCTTGCGGATGAAAGCGACGCTATTCGCGGTCGGGTGCCTGCCGTTGTTAGATCGCGCTACCAGCTTGAATCTGAACCGCCGCCCCCGAAATCAGACCCTCCGCTGTAGCTCGATCCGGATGAAGAACTCGACGACGAACTGCTTGATGATGAATCTTTGTTTCTCAACTTGTAGTAGCTGGCTTCCGTACGCCCCTGCCCCGCAGCTATCCATGCTCTTTTCTCCTTTTTCGCAAGACTTCTACCCTTTAGCGCCATATAAAATACAAGGAAAAGAAGTCCTACAGAGATAATAAGCAAAACGGCGACAACGATGAAAAACCACTGCGGCATGTGCGTGGGTTCGGTAGGTCGGCTCTTCAAAGTCTGCGGTTCATAAACCCCACTTAACCGACCGAGAATCAGGCGCATCCCTGTAGATAAGCCTCCGCCGAAATCATTGTTCTTAAAACTTGCATTCATCCGGCGACTTATTTCGCCCGTTACTCCGTCCGGCAGTTCTCCTTCAATGTGGCGTGATGTTCTGAACGCGGTTTTGCGATCTTTGACGGCAACCAAAATCAGAAGACCGCGAACGTCATTATCTTTGGAGCCGATGCCCCACGAGCGAGCCATGCGCATCGAATAATCGAAACTGTCTTCGCCTTGCAGTGAGTCAATCGTCACCACGGCGATTTCTGTTTTGTATTCATCTTTCAGTTTTTGTGCTTGCGCCTGTATCTCAGCCTTCTTTTCATCCGAGATGACACCGGCGAAGTCGTGGACAAAGGTTCCCGGTATCGGCGTAGGTTGCGCTACTTCAGCTAACGCAAATAGAGGAAGAATCAGAATCCATAAGAGACCTATTGTCCGAACCAATACATTCTTCATAAATCATCCTCCTCGCCCAGCGTGTTCTAACGCATATTAGACCGTCGATGTTGGCATAATACATCTTACGGGCAAGAATCCCCGCGTGGCGCGAGCTAATCATACCTATCCATTAACGGTGCAATCCAGGTAGGAAATCCAACACAATCGCGTCGTGGTCTGACAGCACGCCCGCTTCGTCGCGCAGGTCGCCGATAACTTGCGGCGCGGTAGCGGGCGCGGGCGCGATGTCTTTGCCGGCGAACCAGTCGAGTTTGAGCGAGCAGCGGCCGCCGTTTTGTTGCAGCGCCCAGTTGATAAAGGGGAAGCACCATTGCGGAATCCAGTCGCCCATGTTCACGTTCACGGCCACGTCGGCCACGTCGTAGTGCAGCGTGCAGACGCCGAGCGCGTTCAGCGTGCGATAGTCGTAGCCGCGTTGCTCTAACAGCCGGAACAACGCGCGCTCGAACCAGCGTTCGGGATAAGGATAGTGATCTTTGATCACGCGCCCCACGCCCATCGCCACGCGCCGCGCATAGCCCATGATCGCGTAAGCGGCACGGCGCGAGTTGTAAGTTGAAGTGTTCCAGTCGCCGCCGATCAGCACGGGCAACTGCGGCGTGAGGCTGGCGAGATGATCGAGCATGAGCCGCATCTGCTGTGCGCGATGGCGCTGCGTCGAGTGCGCGTCGAGATGGAGGCTGACGGCGCGAAACATGCCGGCGGGGTGCGCCACGTCCGCGACGACCGCGCGTTGCGCGCCGAGTCGCTTCTCCTTGCCGCGCATCTTGTCCTTGCCGTTCGGCAGCGCGAGCGCGTGGGCGCGGTGCAAAGGGTGCCGCGACAAGAGCGCGTTGCCATGCAGCGCCAGCGTGTTCGCGCCCGCGACCTCCGACTCGATGCCGCTGCCCTTGTTGAGCGCAAGATAGCAAGGCGCGAACGCGTAGTTCATTCCTAGACTTTCCGCCAACTCGCGCGCGACGAAGCGATTGCCGGTGCGCGCCATGCCGTAGTCTAACTCGGTCAGCAACAGCAGGTCGCTTGCGCGCAACACGGGATGCTCGCGCAGCACGCGCACGATGCCCGGCAGACGCTTCCCGCGCTCGATGTTCCATGCCGTCGCGCGCACCGCCCGCGACGGCGTGGCGTTATCGTGCGGGAGCGACGGCGCAAAGTTCTCTTGCACTAAGCCCGTCAGCACGCGCTCGATCTCCGGTCGCAGCTCCGCGTAGAGCGCCGCCGCCGTGAGTGCCTTCGTTGACTCGAGCTTTGCGAGCGCGGGAAAGAAGGGCGTCAGTTCGTGCGCGAGCGGCGTTAGGGTGTCATGCGTGGTTGCGATAATTGCTTGGTTCAAAGTGCGGGTGATATTACGGAGCGCTGGCCGTTTTTTCAACTCAGCGAGGGGCGCGGTCAGTGCAGTCCTTACATGCACAGAGATTTACTCTAAAGCGAAATATATGAGCTTGGGAGACAACCCGGAAATGATCCACGAAACCACACGAAACAAAACACGAAACTCTCTGGCGTTTCTTCGTGTTTTGTTTCGTGTGGTTTCGTGGATCAGCTTTTTGCTTCTGTCCCGATCTCGTAAAGACGGATTTAGCCACGCGCGACGCGCCGCCAGACGCTCGCTTCGCCCTCTTGTTGGACAAGCGCACTGACCGCGCGATAGGCGGCGGCGTAGAGCGCACGCATCTCAGGCGCGGCGGCGGGGGCAGCGAGTTTTCGTTCCAACTCGTCGGTGGCGAGTTGTTTGGCCGGCGCATCACGCGCGAGCAAAGCGCCTTCACCAGCCGTGTAGGCCGCGAGTCCTTCGGCCAGCCAGCGCGGGGCGCGGCCGTGGCTGAGCGCATCTATGACCGCGTGCGCATACTCGTGGCGCAATGTGGTCGTGAGCACGCCGCGCCGCTGCAACGTGGCGAGCGGTTGTAGATGAATGCTATGACCGCGCGTGGCGGCGGCCGCCCACGCGGGCTGGCCGGTTGCGCCGACGAACGCGCCCGTCGTCTCGTGCGCTACGATCTCCAGTACGGGCAACGCGGGCAGTTGTAACGATGCGGCGGCGAGCCGTTGCTCCATGTCGTGACGCGCGGCGGCGAGCGTGCGCAAAGTTTCTTCCACCTCGCGACGCGCGGTCGCGGTCGTATAGCGCACACGGAAATGCTCGTCGCTCAGCGTGCGGGGCGCGGTTGGTGTCGGTGTTGGCGACGGCGCAGACGCGAGAGGGGAGTGCGTGAGCGCAACAAAGGCAGGGTGAGTGTTTGTTAATAGCACATCGTCGTGCCATTGCGCGGTGCTGGCGATGTGCGCGAGATTTGTGCCAGGGAAGTAGTAAGCGAGAATCTGGCGATAGGCGATGCCGCGCGCGGCCTGCGCGTGCGCGCCCATCTGACACAAACCGAGTCCGTGCCCGAAGCCGCTGCCGCGAAAGATGAAGTTCGCGCCTGTGCGCTCGACCGTGAAGCGCGAGCTTTTAATCAAGTTCCATCCAAGCGTGCGCCCGACGATGGTCTTGAAATCCCAACCGCGCAACACACGCCTGCGCTCGCCGCTGACGGCGACGAGTTCAGCGCGCCCGCTTGCATCGCGTTTGATTACGCGGATTTCATCAAGCCGCGCGCCCACATCGCCGCGCTCGTCTTCATGGAGCGCACGCGCAATCTGCGAGGCCGGCAATACATCCGTCCAACTGCTATAAAGTTGCCCGACGCAGAATTCGTCGCGCACGCCGCGCTCATAACGTTCGTGCGCGGCGACGCCCCACAACGATTCGACGTTCGCCGTAATGCCGCCGCACGACGCGCTGAAATACGTGTTGGCCAACTCGCCGCGCCCATCGCGCAAAATTTCGCCTGCCGTCTCTTGAATGGCGCGGCGCAGGAGCGCGTGAAACTCCGTGCGCTCATTTCTGTCAGTGACAGCGAGATAGCGTTGGCAGTGCGTCAGGTTGCAGAAGTCGTAACCGTCGCGGGCGTGGCGGCGCAGATTGCGCAGCGCGAACGTGCGACTGACCACCGCTTGCACCTTGAGCGCCTCGTACTCAGTCTCCGTGCTTGCTTCGGCCGCCAACGCGCCGAAGACATAATCTTCGAGCGCGAGCGCGCGGGTCGCATCTTCGCGCACGAGATGCACGCGCACGATTGGTTCGCCGCGCACGGACGCGGCCTGAGCGGTTTCGTCTGCCAGCGGCAGTTGCGCTTGTTGCGCGTCGGCGCGTTGCGGCGGCAGTGGGGTAGGCGCAACGACGGCGCGTGCGTAGGCGGCAAAGACGGGTTGTGCGAGGCTCGCGCTCTGCGCGCCGGTCGCGCGTTTGAGGAAGACGAGGACGGCGAGTTTGAACTGTGCGGGCGCGGTCACCGGCAACTCCGGTGCAACCTCAGTTGTTTGCTCGGCCGCTAAGCCGACGAACCAGCCATGCGTATGCACGCCGCCGACTTCTGTGGCCGTGCCGGTCTTGCCGAAGACGGGCACGGCCAGCGCGTCCAGGTGTGCGCGTGCGGCCGTGCCGTAGGCGACCGCGCCGCGCATGCCGGTGAGCAGCAACGCCCGTTCAGCGGGCGCAAGCACAAGCGTGGCGCGCGCACGCACTTGAAAATTTTCTGTTGCGCTTTGTTGCGGCGCGTAGAGATGTCCGTCGTTGAAGAGGGCGGCGTAGGCCGTCAATAGTTGTAAAGGCGTGACGAGTAAGTCTTCACCTTCGCCGAGCGTCTCGCTCAGCCGCCAACGTCCACGCGGCAACTTGCCCGCTTGCTCGAACTCATCCGCCAGCCCTGTGCGCGCCCCGAAGCCGTAAGCGGCGAGCGTCGCGTTGAAGTCGTCCGGCTTGAGCCGTTCGCCGACGCGGGCGAAGAAATAGTTGCACGAATAGGCAAGCGCCTGTGCGGGCGTGAAGGGCGGCAGGCTCGCGGGATGCGAGCAGGTGAAATGCGCGTCGGCGCGAGCGTAGCGTTTGCGACAGAGCAAGCGCGCATCTTGTCTGAGCGCGCCGGTATGCAATGCGGTCAACAACGTGAAGGGCTTGATCGCGGAGCCGGGCGGAAACGCCTGTTCCCCGGCCATGCGTGGATTGACGGCCGCGCGCACGCGCCCCGTCTGCGGATCGAGCACGACGATTGTGCCATCGCGGGTGCCGAGCGCATTCGTTGCCGCGCGCTGCAAGACGGCATCAAGTTCGTTATCATTGAGATTGGGCGCAAGGCGGTTTGATGAGATGGCGACGCGATCAAGTGTCGCGTTGTTACGTGGTGTTGACCACGCGCAGAAGAGCGCGACACAGACGCATACGTGCGTCAGTCCATGACGCGGCGCGGCGTAGTAACGTAGCGCGCAGAGAGAGGGCCGCAGAGCGTTGACCATCTCTGCGGCCCTCTGCGTTAACCCTAGCGCCTCTGCGGTGAACTGCCAGCGCGTCATAAACACAACTTAAATCGAAGCACATCAGAAGGGAACAGAGAACGAAAACATTTATCCACGAAAGCACACGAAATAGCACGAAATTACGTGTGCTTTAGTTCGTGTTGCTTCGTGTGCTTTCGTGAATAGTTTTTCATGTTGTCCCAATCTCTCGTGGTTTGATTAACTCACTTCAAGCTCCGGTCGGCGCAGGTTGCAGCGGTGGTGGCACACTCGCTGCCGAAGGCATGCTATCCGCCGCCACGCCTGCGGGATGCGCGAGCGCACGCAGCGTCAGCACCCAACCGATCAGCGTAAACAGAAACGCCAGCGCGAGGCGCACGCCGAAGAGCGTCAACTCCGACCACTCGCCTTTCGTGCCCGTGCGTGTGAACACTAAGAAATAGGGGATGACGCCAAAGATGACCAGGCCGACCGCGTAGGTCAAGACGGTCTGCGGCGCAAGCACGCGCCCGAAGCCTTTGAACATGCCGCGCAACCCGCCGCGCGCGACGCCGAGCCATAAGTGGATCGCTATGAGCGGCAGCACCAGACCGAAGAGCAAGAGACGCACGGTGACGAGCAGCACATAAGCCCAACGCACCTTAGGTTTCTTGTCCTCCTCGCGCTCCGGTGTGTGCATGGGTACGGACAACGTCTCGCCTTCGTCCGCGCTCACGCTGCCGTGCGTCTCGCTCGCTTGCGCGTTGGCCTGCGCCTTCGCCGTGATGCGCGTCTGCGCTTTGTTCAGCAGCCACACGCCGCACAATAAGACCAGCACGAGCGGCAGGCTCACAAGAAAAACTTTCCATGATGCTTTGCCCGCTGCCTTGAGCGTTGCGCTGACTGAGTCCGCGCCGACCGCGAAGCCCGCGCACCCGGCTTGCAGCGCACAGAATAAGACGGGCACGGCAACCGCGAAGACGAAAGTGAACAGCACTTGCAGCGTCGTCGCCTCGCGCGTCGTGATCAGGCCATAGCACGCGGCGATGAAGAGCGCGTACAGCACACCCAACACGAAGAGCGTGGGGATGTGCCGCAGCAGCGCGCGCAGAGCATTCAAGACAGCAGCGATTACGTTCTTGGTCATCATCTCACCTGACAGTTTCGGTTCACTGGCGATCCAGAATCTTCAACGACCCGCTCGCGGTGTTCGCTTGCACAGTCGGCGTGTACATCAACTCGACGCGCGCGGGCGCGACGCGGAAGTCGCCCGGCTCTTGCACGCGCAGGGCATAGCGCAACGTCGCATCGCCGTCGAAGTAATTAAGGAAGAAGGCGGTGCGCTGGTCGCGGAACTCGCGGGCGCTGTACCAGTCGCTCCAATCCTTCGTCGAATAATCGAAGCTGATGCCGCTGACCTGCTCGATCTGCTCGCAACCGGCTGGGATCGGGTCTTCGATCATGACGTAGGAAGCGTGCGGCCCTTCGGCGTGCAGCTTCGCGATGATCATGTCGCCCGAATGCAACTCGCCTGTGAGCGGTTCGCTGCGCCAGACCGGGTCGCCGTTGTTCTCGTCCACCAACAGGCGCAGATACTCGCGCGTGATCTTCAAGCCGCCTGTGCCTTGCGCGGGCGTCTGCTCGTCACTCGTCGCGAAAGCAAGCGTGGACGACAGATACAACACGCCCGCCCCATGTTTGACGACGCGAATCTGAGTGTTGTTCGTGATCTGTTCATCTTTACGCCGGATGACGAGTTGCGGACTGCCGACATCGGCCGCTGTGATCTGCTTCGTCAAGACCTGTTCGCCGTTGACGTAAACCTCGACCGCGTAGTTCGGCGTCAACTCCTGACTGACTTTCAGATAATCGGTCAGCCCGTAGATGGCGAACGCGGTCTGCTTCGTCGAGAGCCAGTACGCGCCGTACTTGCGATTGCCGACGAGCCAGCGCGCCGACTTCGCCAGCAGTTCGCTCTGCGGCGAGATTTGCGCGAGCGCCTTGATCGAGATGGCGGTTGCTTCGAGGCTGTCGTCTTCGCTGAAGTCGAGCGCAGGTTGGCGCTTCGATTCCCAGTGCGCGTCGAAATCCGTGACGCGCGCCGAGCCGACGATCTCGCCCGCGACCTGTTCGGCGCGACGTGTGTCGCCGCGTTGCTTCAAGGTCAACGCGAGCAGCGCGCGGCCGTAAGGCTGCAAACGGCCGCGATTGGTGAACATGTCGTCCACGTGGCGCGCGTCCACGCCGCCGCTCATACTGAGCGCATAGACCATGTAAGCGCGCGTCTCCGTGTCAATCGCTTTGCCATCGTCGTTCTTGCCCGCCGCGACGAGCGCGCCGAGTTTGGCGCGGCCCTTTTCGACGCGGCTGTCATCGGTCTGATAGCCGGTGCGACTCGCGAGCGTCAGTCCGTCAACTACATAAGCGGTCATCCACGGATCGGTCGGGTCGTCTTTCCACCAACCCCAACCGCCGTCGCCGTGTTGATAATTGTAGAGCCGGTCGAGTCCGCGCTTCACCTTCTTGTCGAGATCGTTCTTCGTGCCGAGCGAGGTGGTTTGTACTTCGCGCAGAGCGTTGGCCACGATCACGTTCGGCAGGAACGAGGACATCGTCTGCTCGGTGCAGCCATACGGATAACTGGTCAGATAATCGAGCGCGCCGAAGAGCGTGCTGGCGACGGACGGCGCGGCTTCGATGCGCAACGTGCGCCCGCGAGGATCGGCGTTGCCCGGCAGATTGATCGTGACGGTGCGATCCTCTTCGTCACCCGCGAGCGTCGTGGCTTCGCCGCGTGTCTGGCGCACGCCGCGCGGGACGATGTCAATGGCCAACTCAAGCGCGTCCGAGTCAGTGTCGGTCAACGCCTTGCCAAGCAAGGTCAACTGCCCGGTCTGCGCGGCTTGCACACGCCAGTTCGCGCGATACTCGCCGTTCTTCGGGATCATGACTGACTGGTTCGGCGCGTCGAGCAACTTCGCGCCACCGACTTCGAGCGAGATTTGCGTCTGCTTGTCGGCGGGCAAATAGTTATGCACGATGCCGGAGATCGTCACCGTGTCGCCCGCAGTCAAGAAGCGCGGCATAGCGAGCCGCATAATGACATCTTTGCGCTCCAAAGCCTTCTGCGTGGTCGCGCCGATGCGCGTGTCGGATGTGATCGCGCGGGCGGTGGCGCGCCACGTCGTCAGATTGTCGGGCAGCGCGAATTTGATCGCGGCCCGTCCGTCCGCGCCGGTGACGAGCGTGGGTTGCCAGTAGGCCGTGTCTTTGAAAATCTTGCGTATCTTCGGCTCGACGGTGCGCGTGTCGTTCTTGAAGTCGGCGAGTTGATACGCGCGCTTGTTCTGCGCCAGCCGCACAGGTTTGTTGCCCGCGTAGCCGGTGAAACTGTAGTTGACCGAGAGGCTCGTGTTCACCTGATTGTAGCGGCGACCGTAGAACTCTTCGCGTATGTCGCCGGCCGCTTCGGGGCGGATGCTGTAAATCGCTTCGTCCACGATGCCGAGGCTGACCTCCGCGCCGGAGACCGGCTGGTTGTCGGCGTTGCGCACCATTACCGTGTACGCGGCTGTCTCGCCCGGCTTGTACTCCTTCTTGTCTGACATGATCTCCAACTTCAACAAACGGTCGCGCGGCGGCACAACCAACACCTGATCGGTCGTGTACATGTCGCCGTTCTTCACGTAAGTGACGTTCAGAAACACGTTCGGCGCGTAGTTCGCTTCGATCTTCACGTCAATCGTCGCGGCGCGGCCCGACACGTCGAGTTGGCGCACGCTCAGCACGGTCGCCAGTTCGGTCGTGACGAGTAAGTGTGCTTTGTCCGTCGGCAAGAGCGCGAGGATGTGCGCCGTCTCGCCGGCCTTGTAGGCTTTCTTGTCGGGCACGAGCTTGATCTGCTCTTCGCCTTGATAGGAGACTTCCGACCAGGTGTTGCTGCGATCCGAGACCCAGAACGAACCGGCCGCGAAGGCCACGTCGCGCCCGCTCTCGTTGATGATCGCTTTGATACTGATGTCGCCGTTCGTTTGTGCCGCGTAATCGTAATTCGCTTCGCCCTGCGCGTTCGTGTCCACGGCGGCGGATGACAATTCGCGCTCGTTCATTTTGTAGCTTGTATAAGTGTCGCCGTCTTCGACCTTCTCCACCTTCTCCCACGTCTGCTCAAGGAACTTGAGCGTCACATGCGCGGGCTTCGGGTTGTTCTCATAATCGGCGGTCTTGACCTTGATGTGCGCCGTGTCGCCCTGTTGATAGAAATAGCGGTCGGTCTCGGCTTCGGCGACGACTGAGCCGCGCGTGCCGACGAACTTCGCGCTGCCTTGCATCTCGCGGCGCGCGGCGTCTGTCACCTGCGCTTCGAGCCGGTAGGTGTAATCCCAAGCCTCTTTCGCTTCCGGCGCGGGCACGGGGAAATCAACTTGTAGCTGGCCGTTCGCGTCGAGCTTGCCCTCGCCTTCCTTTACCATTGAGTCGCCGTAAGACGAATAATCGTCGCCGGTATCTTCCGCCGCCGCGCCTTGTTCTGCTTCGACGCCGTAGTCGTCCACCGGGTCGTCCTCGCTGTCGAAGAAGTAATGATAATAACGCTCGCGGTAGATGTAATACTTCACGTCGGCGCGCGTGACGGGTGCGCCGAAGAAATAACGTGCGCCCACGGTGAAGCGCGCGGTCTGCCCGGCGGCGACGAACTTCTGC
>JBBQGM010000019.1:0-56408 GCA_038322995.1 Pyrinomonadales bacterium | reverse complement strand
CGCGGCCGGTCTCACCGGGGCGACGCAAGAACCGGTGCAAGCAGAGCAGTCGCGCAGCTTCCTCGGTTCCATGTTTCAACGACGGAAAGGCGCATCTACAGCGTTCGCCTTGCCAGGGCGACTCGACAAAGACAAAGCGCCAGCCGCGATCTAACCGACTGTATTTGATATTTCAAATCTCAAATCTCAAATTTGAGATCAGGAACGGCGAGCAATCATGTCATTACGCGAGAGACTGATCAGAGAAACGAATCCGGTCGTGGTCGGCGGCGCGGCGCGTGCTAACGGCAACGGCGGCAACGGCGGCAGCGACGATGTGGCGACGAGCCAGCACTCGTTTCAAGAGATGAAGGCGCGCTTGCATCGCGCGATCATCAACCGGATGGACTTGAGCAAGCTGAGCCAGCTTGAGCCGGAGCAGTTGCGCTCGGAAGTCTCGCGCCTGGCGGAAGGATTGATCGCGGCCGAGAATGCGCCGCTGTCATCGAATGAGCGTGAGCGTTTGGTCGAGGAGGTGCGGCACGAGTTGTTCGGTCTGGGGCCGCTTGAGCCGTTGCTGGCTGATCCGACCATCTCCGACATCCTCGTCAACGGGCCGCAGAACATCTACATTGAGCGGCGCGGCAAACTTGAGCGCACCGACGTGGCCTTCAAAGACGACGAGCATCTGATGCGTGTCATCGAGCGCATCGTCTCGTCGGTCGGTCGGCGCATAGACGAATCCTCCCCGATGGTGGACGCGCGCCTCGCCGACGGCTCGCGCGTCAACGCGATCATCCCGCCGCTCGCGCTTGACGGCCCCATCGTCTCCATCCGTCGCTTCGGTACAGACCCGTTGCGCATGAATAAGCTGATCGAGTTGAACGCGCTGACGAAAGATATGGCGGACATGTTCGAGATGTGCGTCCATGCGCGGCTCAATATACTCATCTCCGGCGGCACAGGCTCAGGCAAAACGACGCTCTTGAATGCACTCTCCGCCTTCATCCCCGAAGACCAGCGCATCGTCACGATTGAAGACTCGGCCGAGTTGCAGTTGCAGCAACCGCACGTCGTCCGGCTGGAGACCAGGCCCGCCAATATCGAGGGCAAGGGCGAAGTGACGCAACGCGATCTCGTGAAGAACGCGCTACGCATGCGGCCCGACCGCATCGTCATCGGCGAGGTGCGCGGCGGCGAATCAATCGACATGCTGCAAGCGATGAACACCGGTCACGACGGTTCGCTCACGACCGTCCACGCCAACACGCCGCGCGACGCGCTGACCCGCCTTGAGACGATGATTCAAATGACCGGCATGCGGCTCTCCGACCGCGCCATGCGGCAACAGATCGCGTCCGCGCTCAACCTCGTGATTCAAGGTGCGCGCCTCTCCGACGGCACACGCCGCATCACATCCATCTCCGAGATCACCGGCATGGAAGGCGAGACGATCACGATGCAGGAGATTTTCCAGTTCGAGCGCAAAGGCGTGGACAAAGACGGGCGCGTCATCGGCCGCTTCCGGCCCACCGGCGTGCGCCCGCGCTTCGCCGAACGCTTGAAAATTTACGGCATGCAACTGCCGCGCATCTTCTTTGAAGAATAGCTGTTAGCTATTAGCTGTCAGCTAATAGCAGGTAACACCATGATCCCCTTTCTCGTTTTCACCTTCTGTCTGTTCCTAACCTTCGCGGCTTATCTGCTGGCCACGCGCGGCACGGATCAGCGCAAGGCGCGTTTGCAGCAGCGTCTGGCGGATGCCTTGTTGCATTCGGCGAGCGCCGAGGATGTGGATGTGCAACTCGCGCGGCAGGAATTGCTGAGCGAGATTCCATTGATGAATCGCGCGCTCTTGAACGTGCCGGTCGCGGCGCGTTTGCGGCGAATGATCGACCAGGCGGGCTTGCACATCACGGTCACGCGGTTGCTGATGTTCTCGGCGATGGCGGCGATGCTGGCGGGCTTGGCGGCTTCGATGCTCACGATCTTGGTGCTCGTCATCATCGGGGCCGCGCTCGTCGCCGCTGTGCTGCCGTTCGGGCACGTCTGGTGGAAACGGCGGCAGCGGCTCAACCTATTTCTCGAACAGTTGCCGGACACGCTCGAACTGATGAGCCGCTCGCTCTCCGCCGGACACGCCTTCACCGAGGCGCTGCACATGATCGCGACCGAGATGCCCGACCCGGTCGCCGCCGAGTTTCGCAAAACTTACGAGGAGCAGAATCTCGGGCTCTCGCTCAAACTTGCGCTCGAAAATCTGGCGGCGCGCGTGCCCTTGCTCGACCTCAAGATGTGCATCACCGCGATCATGATCCAGCGCGAAACGGGCGGCAATCTCGCGGAGATTTTGGAGAAGGTGGCGCACACGATCCGCGAACGCTTCCGCATCATGGAAGACTTGAAGACGTTGACGACCAGTTCGCGCATGTCCGCGTGGATTCTCTGCGGGCTGCCCATCTTCGTCGCGCTCGCCGTCACGGTGTTGAACCCCGATTACATGAGCATCCTCTGGAAAGACCCGCGCGGGCACAAGCTGATCGCGCTCGCGCTGGGCTTGCAACTGACCGGCATGTTGTTTGTGCGCAAGATTCTGCGCATCAAGATTTGACAGGCTGTCCGTTGGCAGTGGTCAGTTGTCCGTTGTGCTTCTATGGCGTGTTGCACGCTGAAGCTGAAACAGGCAACTGATGGCACAGAGAACAATTGACCACGGACAGCGGACAATGGACAACTGACATGTTTCTAATCATCCTTTCCACTTTCGTCTGTTTCACGCTGGGCGCGCTGGCGGTCTACTGGCTGATGTTCCGGCCGGCGAGCGCGGCGACGGAGCGCTTGCGCCGCTTAGGCGAAACGGAGCGCGGCATGGGCGCGTCGGTCGCCATGCCTTTGCCGGATGACAGCCCGGTCGCGGCGCTGGCGGAGCGCATGGCCGCGCCGTTGCACCGGCTCGCGCCGCCGTCGGCCGCTGAAGCGAAGAAGTTGCAAAAGCAGTTGATGCAGGCCGGCTATCGTGCGCCGCACGCGCCGGCCGTCTTTCGCGCGATTCAATTAACTGCGCTCGTCTGTCTGCCGGGCGTGGTCGCGCTCGCATGCGCGTTGCTGGCCCGGCCGCTGTCCAGCGCGGTTACGTGGATTCTGGCCGCCTTCGTCGCTGGCTTCTTCCTGCCGCGCTACGTGCTGAACAAAATGATCAAGGCGCGGCAGCAGCGCGTGCGTTGGGGCCTGGCGGACGCGCTTGACCTGATGGTCGTCTGTATCGAAGCGGGCTTGGGGTTGAACGCCGCGATGGTGCGCGTCGGCGCGGAGATGCGCGAAGCGCATCCCGACATTAGCGAAGAATTCGAGTTGTGCAATCTGGAAATCCGCGTCGGGCGTGAGCGCGAAGAAGCACTGCGCAATCTGGCCGAGCGCACCGGCGTGGACGACTTGCGCAGTCTCGTGGCGATGCTGATTCAAGCGGATCGCTTTGGCACGTCCATCGCGCGGGCCGTGCGCGTCTATGCCGACAGCTTGCGCACAAAGCGCCGGCAGCGCGCGGAGCAAGCGGCGCAGAAGGCGGCCGTGAAGTTGCTCATGCCGCTCGCGTGTTTCCTGTTTCCCACGTTGTTCATCGCCATCCTCGGCCCCGCGGCCCTGAACCTGATGGACACGTTCGCCAAGATGTAAAGGGGAGGTTTCAAACTGTTATGCGCAACCGCACCATCAATGCTTTTCTGCTCGCGTTTGTTTTGACCATCGGCGCAACCACCTTCTGGACGGCGGGCACGTCGGGGCGCGACGGCGACGATTCAGCCAACATCATCGCGGGCAATGGCTCGCCGACCGGCGCAGCGGAAGATGCGGATGCAGCGCCTAAGAAGAAAAAAGGCGGCGGCTTCATGCACTTCATCAAAGCGCCGTTCAAAGCGGTCGAGCGCATCTTCGACCACGACAAGGACGACGACAAAGTGCGCCGCCTGAACGAGAAAGATGTAAAGAACTTTGAGAGCGCGAACGTCTTGCGCGTGAACGACAGTCGCAACCCTGCGGCTGCCGCAGTTGAATCGAACGGCACGGCGCGCGAACACTGCGAGCGCGGGCGGGCGTTGCTCGACGCCGGCCAGTTGAACGATGCCATCGCCGAACTATCGCGCGCGACCGCACTCGATCCGAAGCTGAAACAGGCACACAGCCTGCTCGCCCGCGCATATGATCAGAAGGGCCTGCACGACAACGCGCGCCAGTCGTTCGAGCGGGCGCTCGACAATCAGCCCGACGATCCGCAGACGCTCAACGACCTCGGGTACACGCTCTACCTCAACGGCCAATATCGCGCGGCGGTCGAACGCTTGAAGCGCGCCGCCAAACTCGCGCCCACGGACGCGCGCATCTTGAACAACCTCGCGCTCGCGCAATGCCGGCTTGGTAAGTTCGACGAGGCTTTCAAAAACTTCGCCCGCGCGGGCGGCGAGTTCACCGGGCGCATCAACACCGCGACGCTCGCCGAACGCATGGGGCGCGAAGCAGACGCCATCGGGCAATACGAAGCCGCCCGGCGCTTGCAGCCCGACTCGAACGTTGTCCTGTCCCGGCTGGCCGACCTCTATCGCCGCGCCGGCCAAAGCGAGAAGGCCGAAGCGGCCCGGCGTGCGCGCAACGGTATGAAGGATGAAACGGTGGCCGGGCGCGAATAAGCAGACGAACACGAAAGGGCATTAGCGATGACGCAGACAACGATTCTCAGCCGCGTGGAAATCGAGAGCATGGGGCCGCCCGTGCCGGAGGAACTAACGGAGACAGATGTCTCGGAGAGTTTTCTGGCCGACCTCGCGCTCAAGTTTGTCGCGCAGTTATCCGAGCCGACTACCGCGCACATCGCGGCGGCGATTCATCTGCCGCGCGCGTTGACGGAGGAGTTGCTGCATCGGTTGACGCGCGAGAAATTGATCGAGGTGCGCGCACAGGCGGCCGTCGGCGCGACGCGCTACGCGATGTTGGAGCGCGGCTGGGAGCGCCTTGAGCGCGCACAACAACTCTGCGGTTACAACGGCCCCGCGCCCGTTTCACTGCGCGACTACGCGCACATGATGCGGCTGCAAGCTATCCCGGCGCGGCCCGCCACGATTGCGAGCGTGCGCGCGGCCATGCACGATCTCGTCTTGCCTGATTCGCTCTTGCAAACCGTCGGCTGCGTCGTCAACTCGCGCCGCTCGCTCTTTCTAACAGGCCCGCCGGGCACGGGCAAGACGGCCGTGGCCGAGCGCATCAATGCCGGGATGCCCGGTCATATCTGGATTCCTTACGCCATCGAAGTGGACGCGCAGATTATCCGCGTCTTCGACACGCACAACCACCGGCCCGTCGCGCCCGACAAGCAACCGGCCGAGTTCGACCGGCGTTGGGTTTGCATCGAACGTCCGCTCGTAATCGTCGGCGGCGAGTTGACGTTGGCGAACACAGACCTCGTGTGGAGCGCGGCGGCGCGGTTTTATGAAGCGCCGTTTCAGATGAAGTCGAACGGCGGCACACTTGTGATTGACGACTTCGGCCGCCAGCGGTGCGCGCCGCAGGATTTGTTGAATCGTTGGATCGTGCCGTTGGAACGACGGGTTGATTATTTGACGCTGCACACGGGCAAGAAGATCGAAGTCCCGTTCGAGCAGTTGGTCGTCTTCTCGACGAATCTGGATGAGAAAGATTTGGTGGATGAAGCGTTCCTGCGGCGCATGGGTTATCGCGCGCGGGTCGAACCACCGACGCCGGCCGCTTACATCGAAATCTTCCGCCGCGCTGCCTTCACGCGCGGTTTGCGCGTCGAACAATCGTGTCTCGATCACCTGCTGAACAACTACATCATCGAGCACCGGCAGATGAAAGCTTGCGAGCCGCGCGATCTGCTCGACCGCGTGACGGACATCTGCTTGTTCGAGGCGTTACCGCTTGAACTGACGCCGCGTGTGATTGACGCCGCATGGCGCAACTACTTCGGCGGCTCACATAGCTTCCACACGCAAGAACCGGAACGGCGCGTGACCACGGAGCTACGTCATACTGGCCCATTGGCACAAACGGGGCCGCTGCGGCAGACAAACGAATTGCGCCAGCCCGTTGCGGCGCGGCAAACGGCGGAGTTACAGCACATGAATGAGGACTTTGATGTTGATCCGCTACACCTTTAAGCTCATCTGCGCGTTAATCGTCAGCGCCGCGCTGCCGCTCGTGGCCCACGCGGACAAACTGCATCTGCTTGACGGCACGACCATCGAAGCGGACGAGGCGTGGGCCGATCCGCAAGGCATCTGGTACAGGCGCGGCGGCATGACCTACTCGATTGAGCGGGCGCGCGTGAGCAAGATTGAGCACGAACAACGTGCGGCCCAGACCGGCGCACAGCAGCGTGGCACGCCGGGGCGCTTCATTGATACGAGCGCGGTGCTGAATAACTCGAGCATGCCGGTCGGGCCGGGCGCAACAGCAACTGACCTGGCCAGCACTGTCGGGGCGAACGAGCCTGTGCCGCAACCGATCTTGATCCGGCTCGTCGGCGGCGCGCAGTTTGAAGTTGACGATATTAACGAAACGGCCGAGGGCCTCTGGTACAAGCGCGGCAGTCTCTCGATCTTTATCGAGCGGGCGCGCATTGAGCGCATCGAGCGCGAGCGGCCGGAGACAGTCGCGGATGCGACGGATGCGAAAGTAGCGCGGCGCGAGCGGCGTTGGACGACGGGCAGCGGGCGGCTTGATATGTTGATTAAGCAGAACGGCGCGCATTATGGTGTCGATCCGTATCTCGTTTTCTGCGTGATGGAGCAGGAGTCGCACTTCAACGCGGGCGCGGTCAGTCCGGTGGGCGCACAGGGCTTGATGCAGTTGATGCCGGGCACGGCGGCGCGCTTCGGCGTGCGCCGCCCGCACGATGCGGCGCAGAACGTGATGGGCGGGACGCGCTTCTTGAAAGAGTTATTGGGCAAGTTTGGCGGACGCGTCGATCTGGTGCTGGCGAGTTATAATGCGGGCGAAGGCGCGGTGCGGCGCTACGGCGGGCGCGTCCCGCCTTATCGTGAGACGCGCTCTTACGTGCGGCAGGTGGGCGGGCGCTACGGTGCGGCGGCCCATCACGCGCCGGCCATAGTCAATGCGACCACCAAGACGGCCGCCGCGCCTGCGCCAAGCACCACGCGCGTCAGTCTGAACTGAGGATGTGAAGCGATGAAAACTTGCCTGCCCGCGCGCCTGCTCTTGCCGCTCTGTCTCTTCGTCTGTTGCATCGGCGCGCCCGCGCAGACACAAACTAATGTAGACGGGCCGTTGACCAATGCGGCCGTCGTCAAACTCGTGCGCGCCGGTTTCAGCGAAAAGACCGTCATCACGATCATCCGCACGCGCCCCACGCGGTTCGATCTCGCGCCGGATCAGTTGATTGACCTCAAGAAGCGCGGCGTCAGTGAAAAGATTATTCTGACGATGCTTGCGCGCGACGGCGGCGTGCTGCTCGCGGATGAAGATGCGAGCGACGGTCTGGCCAACGATCCATTCTTCAACGATGCCGACAGGCCGAAACGATCTGCGGGCGCAGATTCGGCAACGCCAAACGGCGAGCCAAACGAGACGAACATCTTTGGCTCGTCGGGCGGCCTGCACGGGCGTTCCAGTACGAACGGCGTGAACGGCGGCGCGGCGGGCGAGACGCAGACGTCCGGTTCGGCGACCGTGCGCATCTTGCGCCCACCCACTGAAGGCGGTAGCGGCCAGCCACCGAAACTCGCGCGCACGCCGACGCTCAACAATGACGCGGTCGTCGAACTCGTCGCGGCCGGTTTCTCCGAAGGCACGATCATCCGCCGCATCGAGAACTCGCCCGCTGACTTTGATCTCGCGCCCGCGAAACTCGCGGAGCTACGACGCCGGCGCGTCTCTGAGCCGGTCATTGCCGCCATGCGCGCCGCGATGAGCGACGAGCCCGCGGCCGGCGCTAATACGACCGGCCACCAGCAAAGGTAAGTTGATGCGCTGCCCGCCACGTCTCTTTATCGTCCTCGTCTGGCTCGCGTTTGTGCCGCTCATGCACGCGCAACAACCACCTGCGCCGCAGATTGACGAGGACGAAGTGGTGCGCGTCAACACGTCCGAGGTGTTGTTGCCCGTGACCGTGCGCGATGCGGCGGGACAGTTGGTGACGACTTTGACGCGCAAAGACTTCAGTGTCTTCGAGAATGGCCGCGAGCAATCGTTGAGCGATCTGGCGCTCCGGCAAATACCCGTCGATGTCGTGTTGATGGTGGACTCGTCTTCGTCAGCCGCCGCGAATCTCGACGACTTCCGCCGTGCCGCCGAAGAGTTTGCTGCGCGGCTCGCACCCGCAGATCGCGTCAGCCTGTTGAAGTTCGACGATAACGTGGAACTATTGCAAGACTGGACAACCTCGCGCGTGCAACTGCGCCGCGCGCTCAGGCGCATCACCGCCGGCACTTTCACGCGCTTCAACGATGCACTTTATCTAGCGGCGCAAGAGCAGTTCAAGAATCCGCAACGCCGCCACGCCGTCGTCGTCCTCTCCGACGGCATAGACCACGGCGGCCCCGGTTCGGTCACGCTCGAACAAGCGCTGCGGGCGCTTATCACGGCGGGCGCGACCGTCTATTGCATCAGCAATACGGAGATCGAACGGGCGCGTAAACAGACGGAACTCGACATGCTGCTGGCCGCGCCGGATGGAGCGCGCAAGTTCAACGCGCTGCACATAGACGATCTGCGCCTGGGCTTGCGCGTGCTTACAGCGAGCGAGCGCAGTCTCGCGCAACTGACGGAAGCAACCGGCGGCCGACTCTACCGCCCGCCCAGCTTCGCCGGCCTGGAGCAGGTGTACGCCGAGGTGGCGGAAGAGTTGCGCCATCAGTACGCGCTCTATTACACGCCGCTTGATAAGACGCGCGACGGCCGCTTTCGCCCGGTACAAATCAAAACTCTCGATCCTACCCAGCGCGTGACCGCGCGCATCGGCTACTTCGCACCGCGCCCGTAACTTTCTGCGCTGAATAAATAGCGCATCAGGCCAGACGTTGATTAGCTCAACGTTTTTATTAAGCACGTAATCAGATTTATTTTGAAATTGAGCGTCGAGTTGCGCCAGCTTCTCTTCGAGGCTAAGAGTCAATAACTCTTCCGGCGATACGTTCAGCCGCTGCTTCAAGCTTTGTCGCCGTTGGCTCAGATAGATTTAGCTCTAATATCTTCATAGCTGTAATCTACACTAACACTGCCGTCTGTTTCCATACTCAACCGCCTGCCTGACGCCCGGCATCAGCGGCGCGCACGGGCCATTGATAATAAAAGAGCCGCCTATTGCGCGTCCGCAGCATGTCGTTGTAAGGCTGCGTGCAGACTGGGTTACTCCGTTGCGCCCAACGCCCGGAGCCATCGCAGATGGAAGTCTGGTCGGGGGCGCTCTGCGCGCTCCCAGACGCGCCGATATAGGGGTACGAGGCCATCCCAGCCGGGTGTCGGCTCTCTCAGTCTCCATCCGATCTCGTCGATCGACGCGTTGCCCTTGCGCGTGTTGCAGCATACGCACGCGGTCACAAGATTATCAGGATCCGTCCACGCACCGCCAACGCTTCCCGCCACCAGGTGGTCGGCCTCTGCCACCCGAGTCCAGAACAGAGGATGCGTACATCCTGCTTTGTAGTGTTCGTGGAACCGCAGTTCGCATGGATACAACCAATGCATCAACATGGCGATTGGTTTCGGAATAATCTCAACGCCGCAGTAGCGGCAGCGAAAGTGATCGCGCTGAAATGTCGCCGCAGAGCGATTCACGCTGAAGTCTCGGCGCCTCACTACGCGTTGAATGTCGTCAACTTGTCGCCGCCGCCGCTGTATTGATCCGGGCGGCATGCCTGGCCAGATCTCCGCAGCGATTGGCGAGAGTACCAACCGCCCCGCTTCAAGCCCATCTGCCAAGTAGGCCTCGGCTGCCTCGCGGAGGATGAACGGGTAGTTGTCGCTCGGCGAATCCATCTGCACCTCCGAAAACGATCGCAATGCACGCGGCGGCGCGGCGCGGTCTCGGCAGCCTAACTTGTAATTATCCCGCCGCCGCGGTGCTACCCTGTGGCGGCATAACGCTGGAATTGAGCGGCTGCCCGCCTGCTAAAGACCGCCTCAAAGAAGCCACACAACGCAGATGAGAGGCAGGCGGGCGGGCAGGCAGTCCGCTCGAATGACTTGTTCGATGCCGCCGTTATCAACAGACCGATTGTATTTTACCCGCGCGCTGTATTTTAATTTTTGGCATTAAATCTCGCTAAGCTGTTGTTCTTTTACACCCTTAATTAAAAGCCATAATATTATTGAAATCTCTGCTATTGAGAAAACCGGCAGCGCATATTGGGAAACAAATGAGCGGTAGTCGGGGAAAAGCAGAAATGTTAAACTGTCAGCGACATAAGCCATACCGCCAATTACCAGCAACACTCCTAAGATGCGTGGAATAAACCCAGACTTATAAACCAATTGACCGAACGGTATCAGCCACAGCCCCCAAAGTATCTCTAAGTTTACAATTCCATATCTGCGGACGTTAAGAAACAGCAGCGCAAAATCTTGTTTCTGTTCAAGTCCAAACCCTTTCAACACCTCGCCTTTTAAAATCATAAGCGAAGTAATGCTGAATGATTCAATAAGAAAAACGATAGGAATTTGCACAATCACCAATGTAACCATCAGCTTAGCCTGCTGTTCATTTACCTGTTTGAATAATCTGTATAGCACCAATGACAGAAACACAAATAAGGTTTCGCAGATAAGATGACTAACTATGCCCGAACGAAACAAGAATTCATTGGCGATGAGGTTATTGGCGGTAGCGGCGGCATCTCCGCGCACGATAATTTGCGAGGGAACATACATAATTGCATAAGCACCTGTGATGCCTAGCGCGAGATACAATAAACCTGCCAGTCTTGCCGTCTTCCTGAGCGAATCCGTTTCTACTTCCATATTTTTTAGTTACGGTTATGAAATCTTCTTTGTTCTAACTTTATCCCGCTCGAATTTCATTTTATTTCGTTAGCTACATACAAAACTGAATTTTACCACGAGGCATGGAACGTGTTGCTATGCCGCCAAGATATGTGTGATATGAAAGTCAGTCGTTAGCATCGGCTTGTGCAAGTGACGTGCGGGCGCGGCAGACGAGTTAAGGGAACATTACCCAAGCGGTGCGGAAGCGGCGCTCGGCGTCGGGCAGTTCTTTGTTCTCTTTCATCTCGTTGTTGCTGGCGGATTTTAATTTTATGTCACCATCGTCGCTCAGCAAGAGCAGCCGGTTTGTGGTCGGGTAGATGACTAAAGCTTCAGGCGCGAGACCCGCGAGGCTCAGTTCGTTGCCGGCCTTGTCCTTGATGACGATGGGCGCTTGGGCCTGTGCGCCGTTCCATTGATAGAGCCGGAACTCGCCGGTGGGGCCGGCGGGGCCGGCGATGATGATGTAGATGTTCCGTTGCGGCCAGTAGGCGATGTCGCGGACGCCGCGCCCGCCCAGATCAAGTTGTATGGGTGCGCCGAACTTGGCTTGCGCCGCTCTGCCTTCGATCAGCTCGTCCGCGTTCTCCAGTGTGACGAGCAAAGCCTTGCCTTGTGGGACGGGGCTGCGGAACGCGATCAGTAGTTTGTTGTCGCGCGTGGCGGATAAGCCTTCGATGTTGATGCCGCCGTCTTCGGGCGCGATTTTGGCGGTCTCAAGATCGCCGAGTTTGAAAGGGGCAAGGCGCGCGTCGCCGCTCATATCTTGCAGCAGCTTCATGTAGGCGGGGAACGCGCCGTTCGTGCCTGCCGGCCGCACTGTGATGTTCGCGCCGCTGCCCACTACATCTGTGGCGAAGAAGCGATAACGATCAACCCGGCGCTTGCCTGAACTGTTATGGCCATGCGAGGTGAGCCAGTAGAGTCTATTGCCGATCCGGGCCGCGCCTTCCAGATCGGCTTCGACATGATCGGGATCATGCTGCGTGGGATTGTTCGGCTGAGGCGCGAGGGTTGCGGTCAAGTCCACCGTTTGCACGGGCACGCCGCCTTGCGCAAGTCGATAGACGCCGAGCAGGTTCTTCTGCGGCGTCGTGCCTTGCTGGAAGGTGGCTTCGTCGCTGGCCACGACGAATGTCTGCTCGTCGAGCGCAGCGGCGGCCGATCCATCGCACATACCCGCGTAGGTCAAACCGGCGGCGAGGCTGACGCCCAACCCGGCCGGCGCAACGCCCGCCATCGGCTCGACCGAGGATGTGGGCGTGACAGTCGCGCCGGACTTACCGGTCTCTGACGCGCACTGACAGCAGAACAGCGCGCAGACGCAAAGAAAGAGCAAGCGGTACGGAGTCTTGCGGTGAGGCATATTGTCGTCCTTTCCTGTCTTGAAACTGAGTTGTAATCGAAACGCGACCGACGGCCTGTAGTTGCACCCGGCTGGCTTGAGCGCGCGGATTGTAATCGCCATACAACAGTTTTTCAAGAATAAGGTTGCTAATGGTGGGTGGGTTCAGACGCTGGTGTTAGCGTCTGGCATTCCGTTTGATTGCTAACTCTGCAAACATCAACGCGCGTACCGATAACGTGCAAATGTAACTAGACTGAGCAGGCGGAGGGAGAAATATGGACGCAATCGCATTGTTGAAGCATGACCACGAAACGGTCGCCGGCCTTTTCGAGGAGTTAGAGCCGACAACCGAGCGCGCGGTGAAGACGCGCGAGGAATTGTTCACAAAATTGAAACAGGAACTCGACGTACACGCGCACATCGAGGAGACCATCTTCTACCCGATACTGAAACAAGAGGCCGAGACGCGCGACATCACGCTCGAAGGCATCGAAGAGCATCACGTCATCAAGATGTTGCTCGGCGAATTGGCCGGGATGGGTGTTGGCAGCGAACAGTGGACGGCCAAGTTGAAAGTGCTGAAAGAGAACGTCGAGCATCACGTCGAAGAGGAAGAGGAAGACATGTTCAAGGGCGCACGCGAGGTGTTGAGCAAAGAACAACTTGAATCGCTCGGCACGCGCATGGCAGCGGAGAAGAAAGCGCAGAAGGCGGCCGCGGCCAGTTCGTAATCCGCACGGGCCAACCCGTTTGACACCCGGCGCGGCCGTCAGTTATAAGATCACTTCGCCTAAGCAAAGAGTTCAAACGTCGAAAAATTCATGCCACAGCTACACCAACATGCGCGCCCACATCATGGCCATCAGCGCCATGACCGCAGCGTGTTGACGCTTGACGCATGACGGGCAGACCGTAGTAACAAAGCCCGCACACGATCAATCACCCGCTGCCGCGCGACTCGCAGAGTCCGGCAGCGGGTTTTTTAGCCAGTTAACCGTATTTTAGTAGTCAACAGTATTCATGTCGGAACCTTTATCGAAGCTGCCCGATGGCCTGCGCTACTACTGCGGCGCGGAGGCGCGCTTGCGCCGCGCGGTTGAAGACACGGCGATGGCAGTCTTCGCCGGTTGGGCATATGAAGAGATCGCCACGCCCGCGCTCGACTACTACGCGCTCTTTGCGCGCGGCATGGGCCACGGCGAAGCGCAACGCGCCTTTCGCTTTACCGACACGGACGGCCGCCTGCTCGCGCTCCGGCCCGACGTGACCTCATCTGTGGCCCGCGCCTCCGCCACGCTCTTCGCGCGGCGGGCGCGGCCCTTGCGCCTCTGCTACGCCGCCTCGGTCTTTCGCCAACGACCGCGCTCGCACGCCGAATGGCGACGTGAGTGGACGCAACTCGGCTGCGAATTGATCGGCGCGAGTGGCGCGGCGGCCGATCTCGAAACGCTTTTGATCGCCGTCGAGGCGCTGGCCCAACTCGGCCTCGCCGGCCGCTTTCGCATCACGCTTAACCACGTTGGTATCTTCAACGGCGTCGCCGCCCAACTCAACCTCGACGCGGCCACACGCGCAGAGATGCGCAGTATTATTGACACGCGCGACACCGATGCGCTCACGCGCTTCCTCGCCGCGCACACCACGAACGGGCCCAAAGCGGTCGCCCACCTGACACGCCTCACAGGCCCACGCGACATCCTCGACGCCGCGCGTTCGTTCCTGCGGAATACGCGCTCGGCCGCCGCGCTGGATGAACTCGCCGAACTGTGGCGCGTGCTCGAAATGCTAAACGTGGCGGACTCATTCGAGATCGATCTCGGCGACGTGGCAGGTCTTGATTACTACACGGGGCTGGTTTATAAAATTTACGTTGCGGGCGCGGGCACGCGCGTGGGCAGCGGCGGGCGTTACGACGAGTTGACCGCCAATTTCGGCGGCCGCGACGCCGCCATCGGCTTCGTCCTCGACCTCGACGCGCTCACCGATGTGCTGGCGCGCAATCATTCAACGCTCGCGCTCAACGGGCCGGCGCAACCCACGTTCGTTGACGACGATGACATCCTTGATCGCTTTCGCGCCGCCCGCCGCAAGCGCGCCAATGGCGAGCCGATCAGATTAAGCGACGAAGGTTGAAGGCATGAGCGGTCAACTAAAAGCAAACTATCAAGCGGCGAACGATGAAGTGCTTGAGCCAGCGTCTTTCATCTCGCAGCCTTCGTTCTTGCTCACTGTCGCGCTGGCTAAGGGCCGCATGCAGGACGAGGCGTTGCGGGTGCTAGCAGGGGCAGGCGTACGCGTGCGTGCTGAGGCGTTGCAGTCGCGGCGGCTGGCGGTCGTGGATGAGAGCGGGCGCTATCGCTTCGTCTTCGTCAAACCGGCGGACGTGCCGGTCTATGTCGAGCATGGGATCGCAGACTGCGGTGTGGTCGGGCGCGATGTGCTGCTCGAAGCGGCGGCGGACGTGTTACAGCCGCTCGACCTGTGCATCAGTCGTTGCCGCATCGCGGTCGCGGCGCGGGCGGACACGGTGGAGAGGGAAGCGGGCATGCTGCGCGTGGCGACAAAATATCCGCGCATCGCGGCGGCGCATTTTGGCGCGCGGGGCGTGCCCGTCGAGATCATCGAGTTGTCCGGTTCGGTTGAACTTGCGCCGGTGCTGGGCCTCGCCGATTGTATCGTTGATCTGGTCGAGACGGGGCGCACGCTGGCGGAGAACGGCCTCGTCGTTTTAGAGACGATCACCACATCAACCGGCCGGCTCGTGGTTAACCGGGCTAGTTATCAACTGAAGACAACTGCGTTAGTCGAATTGATCGAAGCATTGCGCCGTGCGCTGGCCGACGGCGCGGCCGCATCAGGCGCGTGAAGGAGCATTGGCGTTGATCGAAATCATCAAAAGCAACGAACGTGTGCGCCGCGCGGCAAAGCTCGCGCACATCAAGGCGCGTAGCGTTGCGCTTGATGCGGCGTTGATGACGACCGTCAGTGCGATCATCGCGGACGTGCGGCAACGCGGCGACGCGGCGCTCGTCGCCTACACCGAACGCTTCGATGGTGTGACCCTCGCGCCGGCCGCACTGCGCGTTGACGAAGCGACCTTGCGCACATCGGCCGCGCGGGTTGATGCGGCGGTGCTGGCGGCACTGCGCGCGGCGATCAAAAACATCCGCGCCTTTCACGAACAAGAACGGCGCGCGGCCTGGGCGAGCACCACAGCCAACGGCTCACGCATCGGCCAACGGTTCACCCCGCTTGAGCGCGCGGGCTTGTACGTGCCGGGCGGGACGGCGAGCTATCCATCGTCGGTCGTGATGAACGTTGTGCCCGCGCAGGTCGCGGGCGTCGCGCGCATCGTGGTCGCGACGCCGCCGCGCACGCTCGCGGAGACACCGGCGGTCGCTGCCGCGCTGGTCGAACTTGGCGTCACGGAGATTTATCAAGTCGGCGGCGCGCAAGCCGTCGCCGCGCTCGCCTATGGCACAGAGACCGTGCCGCGCGTGGACAAGATCACGGGGCCTGGCAATCGCTTCGTCGCGGCGGCCAAGAAACTCGTATTCGGCGTGGTCGGCATCGATTCCATCGCCGGCCCGAGCGAAATCGTCGTGGTCGCGGACGACACGGCGCAGGCCCGTTACATCGCCGCCGATCTGCTCGCACAAGCCGAGCATGGCGAGGACGCTTCGGCCGTACTGATCACAACGAGCGTGCAATTAGCGGCCGAGGTGGCCGGCGAAGTCGCGCGGCAAGCGGAGACGCTGCCGCGCCGCGCGATTATCACAAACTCTCTCGCGGATTACGGCGCGGCATTCATCGTTGCTAGTCTCGGCGAAGCCTGCGCGCTCGTGAATGAACTTGCACCGGAGCATCTTGAATTGATGACGCAGGACGACGAGATGTTTGCGGCCGGTGTGCTGCATGCGGGCGCGATCTTCTTCGGCGCGCACACGCCCGAAGCCGTCGGCGATTATTTCGCCGGCCCGAATCATGTGTTGCCCACGGGCGGTGCGGCGCGTTTCTCCTCCGCGCTCAGCGTCCACGATTTTCTGCGGCACACAACGTTGTTGCATTACACGCGCGCCGACATCGCACACAGCGCCCCCATGATCGCCGCGCTTGCCCGCGCCGAAGGTCTCGACGCACACGCGCGCTCGGCGTTAATTCGCTTAGCCGATAGTGATGAATCATGAACGAACGATGCATGACCCTTTAACCAACATCAAGCCGCGCGTGCGCGCGTTGCGGGCTTACACGCTCGCGCCTGATCGCGCGCCCGTTAAGCTCAATCAGAACGAGAATCCGTTCGAGCTACCCGCGCCGATCAGAGCGGAGACCGAGCGACGACTGCGTGCGCGCGCCTGGGCGCGCTACCCGGACTTCATTCCCGGTCCGCTGCATGAAAAACTCGCGGCGTTCGCTGGATGGACAGCGGACGGTGTCATCGCAGGCAACGGCTCGAACGAGTTGATTCAAGCGACGTTGATGACGACGGTCGAACCGGGCAAGCGTGTCCTCATTTGTGAGCCGACGTTCGCGCTCTATCGACAGGTGACGACCGTGCTCGGCGGTGAGCTTATCAGCATCCCGCTCGCGCTCGATCTGACTTACGACGCACCGGCCATCATCCGTGCGGTCGAGGCGCACGATCCGGCTGTCATTATCATTTGTTCGCCGAATAATCCGACCGGCTGTCTGCTCGCGGACAGCGATCTCATCCGCTTGCTTGAGACGGCGCGCGGGTTGATCGTGATTGACGAAGCCTATTTCGAGTTTGCCGGCCGGACGGTCGTGCCGCTCTTAGCCGCGCATGGAAATTTAATCGTCTTCCGCACGTTCTCGAAAGCAATGGCCTTGGCGGCTTTGCGCGTCGGCTACTTGCTCGCCGCGCCCGCGCTCGCGCGCGAGATCGGCAAAGCTGTGCTGCCCTATAACCTCAATGCGGTTTCACAGACAGCGGCCGAAGTGGCGGTTGAAATGTACGAGTCTGAATTGCGCCCGCTTGGCGCGCGGATCATTGCCGAGCGCGAGCGCGTCTTCGCCGAGTTGCAACAGATCGCGGGCCTCACGCCTGTGCCTTCGCAGGCGAACTTCATGGTCGTGCGCTCTGCTATCAAACCGCGCCATGTCTTCAACGAATTACTGGCGCGCGGTATCCTGATCCGCGACGTTAGCGGCTACCCGATGCTTAAAGATTATTTTCGCTTCAGCGTCGGCACGCCCGCCGAGAACGATGCGCTCGTGGCCGCGCTCAAAGAAATCTGTGGCACTGAGCATGTTTGATTTGAGGTTTCAAATTTCAAACTTCAGATTTGAGATTAACCAATTATGAGTAGACAATTGCAGACCCAGCCACGCGCGGCTGAAGTGCGCCGCAAGACGAAGGAGACGGACGTGCGCGTCGCGCTCGCGCTCGACGGCACGGGGCAGGCGCGCATTGTGACCGGCGTGTCGTTCCTCGATCACATGCTTGAGTTGTTCGCGCGGCATGGCGTGTTCGACGTGGAAGTCGAATGTCGCGGCGATCTTGAGATCGATGATCATCATTCGGTCGAGGACATCGCGATCTCGCTGGGGCAGGCGTTCCAGCAAGCACTCGGCGACAAGCAGGGCATCGCGCGTTATGGCGCGGCCCTCGTGCCGATGGACGAGGCGTTGTGCCGCGCCGTCGTCGATCTGTCGGGGCGTTTCTATCTCGTCTATGCCGTTGAGACGCGCCGGCACACCATCGGTAATTTTTCGGTCGAGTTGGCCGAACACTTCTGGCGCTCGTTCGCCGAGGCCGCGCGTTGCAACTTGCACATCGATTGTCTGCGCGGGCGCAATACGCATCACATACTTGAAGGCACATTCAAGGCGACGGCCCGCGCGCTCAGGCAAGCGTGCGAGCGCGACCCGCGCGTCGTCGGCGTGCCGAGCACGAAAGGAGTGCTGTAGGTGAAGTGCCGCAAGTAGCGATCATTGATTACGGCGTGGGCAACTTGCGCTCGGTTGAGAAGGCGTTCGCGGCGGCGAATTGCGCGGCCGTCGTGAGCGACGATGAGCGCATGCTGCGCGCGGCCGAGAGATTAGTGTTGCCCGGCGTGGGCGCATTTCGCGCGTGCATGAACGGTCTGCGTGAACGCGGGTTCGATGAGTTGGTGCGCGAGCGCGTCGCGGCCGGCACGCCATTGTTGGGCGTGTGCGTCGGCATGCAGATGTTGTTTGAAGGCTCGGAAGAGTTCGGCGAGACGGCAGGGCTGCATCTGCTCGCCGGGCGCGTGCGCCGCTTCGACGCGGGGTTGCGCGTGCCGCATGTCGGTTGGAACAATGTGAGCCAGCGACAACCGGAACATCCGTTGTTCGCCGGCATCGACGACGGCGCGTTCTTCTACTTCGTGCATTCTTATTACTGCGCCGCGACTGAGCGCGACACCGTGTTAGGCGAAACAGAGTACGGCCTCAGTTACGCGGCCATCGTCGGGCGCGAGCACGTCTGCGGGGTGCAGTTTCATCCCGAAAAGAGTCAGGCGGCGGGCCTGCGCCTGCTGCATAATTTTGCGCACGCGGATTTTGCCGGCTGAACACCAACTGACGGCTTGATGAGTTGCATGCTGGCCAAGCGGATCATTCCCTGTCTCGATATTGATCGCGGGCGCGTGGTCAAAGGCATTCGGTTCGTCTCGTTGACGGACGCGGGCGATCCCGTGGCGCAGGCGCGGCGGTACGACGAAGAAGGCGCGGACGAGTTGACCTTTCTCGACATCACGGCGTCGTCGGACAAACGCGCCATCGTCGCCGATCTTGTGCGGCGCGTCGCGGATCAAGTCTTCATCCCGTTCACGGTCGGCGGCGGCTTGAATTCCGTCGCAGACATCCGCGCTGTGTTACGCGCGGGCGCGGACAAAGTCTCGCTGAATACGGCGGCGGTCAAAGCGCCGGAGTTATTGCGGGCCGGGGCGGAGACGTTCGGCAGCCAGTGCATTGTTTTGGCGATTGATGCGCGCCGCAGGCAGGCAGATGATGAACGCGCTGGCTGGGATGTCTACACCCATGGCGGGCGCAACAATGTGGGCTGGGATGCGGTTGAGTGGGCAGCGCGAGCGGAGCAACTTGGCGCGGGCGAGATTTTGTTGACGAGCATGGACAGAGACGGTACACGCGATGGCTATGATCTCGCGTTGACGCATGCCGTCAGCGACGCGGTGCGGATTCCCGTTATCGCTTCGGGCGGCGCGGGCACGCTCGCGCATTTTTACGATGCGCTGACCGCGGGCGGCGCGAGCGCCGTGCTGGCCGCTTCACTGTTTCACTTCGGGCAATACAAGATCGGTACGGTGAAGGATTATCTGCGGGCGCGTGGGGTACATCTGAGATGAAAGCGGCGGCCATCAAATTTGACGAGCGCGGACTTGTGCCGGCCATCGTGCAGGACGCAAAGACGGGCGAAATCTTAACGCTCGCGTATATGAACGCGGAGAGTTTAGCCCGCACGCTCGCTACGGGCGAGACGTGGTTCTGGTCACGCTCGCGCGCCGAACTGTGGCACAAGGGCGAGACATCAGGGCACACGCAGCGCGTCGTCAGCGTGCGCGTGGACTGCGATGCCGACGCGCTGCTCCTCGCGGTTGAGCCGCGCGGCCCGGCCTGCCACACAGGAGCGCGGACATGTTTCCATCAAGAACTTGACGATCTGCCGGCACGTCCGATTGCTGCTGCAACGGAGCAAGCGGCGCTTGATAATACGAGCGGCGGCGAGACAGGCGCGCAGCCCGGGCCCGAACTTGGCGCGCAACTCCGGCAGCTTTACGTGCTCATCGCACGGCGGCGTGTGGAACGGCCCGCCGGCTCATACACGACGTATCTGTTCGATCAGGGCTTGGACAAGATACTAAAAAAGCTCGGCGAAGAAGCGGCTGAGACGATTATCGCAGCGAAAAATGAAGAGCCGGCGGCGCTCGTCGCCGAAACGTCCGACCTGCTTTACCATCTCGTCGTGATGTGCGTCGAGCGCGGCGTGACGCTTGAACAGATCAGCGCGGAGTTGGCGCGGCGCGGCGGTAAACGACAAGACGAGCAGCAGGGAGGCCCATGAGCGATAGCGGCGCAGCAGAACGCACACCGACGGACGGTGCGGAGTTACGTGAACTGATGGCGTTCGCGGCCGAGTTGGCGCGTGGGGCAGGCGAGATTACCTTGCATTACTTTCGCCGCGCGTTGACGCCGGAGCGTAAAGCTGACGGCTCATTTGTGACCGCGGCTGATCGTGAAGCGGAAAAGTTTTTGCGCGCCGAGATCGCGCGGCGTTTTCCCGACGATGCCATACTCGGTGAAGAGGAGGGCGCGCAGGCAGGGAAGTCTGACCGCCGCTGGATCATCGATCCGATTGATGGCACGTACTCGTTCGTCCACGGTGTCCCGTTCTATGGTGTCTTGCTCGGTCTGGAGATCGCGGACGAGCCGCTGGTGGGCGTCGTCAACATGCCGGCGTTGGGTGAGTTGGTCAAAGCCGCGCGCGGGCAGGGCTGCTACTTGAATGATGAACGCGCGCATGTGTCGGCCACGGCGACGATGGATGATGCGCTGTTACTGTCAACTGATTTTGGCACGTGTGCGCGTTATGGTTTCGGCGCGGCGACGGAAGAATTGCAGCGGCGCTTTGCCGCGCGCCGCACGTGGGGCGATTGCTACGGCCACTTGCTCGTGGCAACAGGGCGGGCCGAGTGCATGCTCGATCCTGTGATGAACGTCTGGGATTGCGCGCCGCTTTTGCCTATCGTTGAAGAAGCCGGGGGCACGTTCACAGATTGGATAGGGCAACGGACTATTCACGGCGGCAACGCCATCTCGACCAACGGCGCGCTCTACGCGGAAGTTTTGCGGATTATCAATAAACATGCGGGTTCGGCGAGCGGCTGAAGTTAGTAGAGGGTCATACAGCTACGGCAGCTATAGGTGCAGGGCGCTGCTTGAGTCGATATGCCTCATGACTGCGCTTGTAGTTTTTTTGTGGGTTAAAATGGGGCGCGCGGCTGCTGAGCTAGACTAGAGTTGGAATTGGTCAGTCTGTACGTAAACCACAGTATTTCCTCATTTAGCTTTCAAAATTAGTGTTGGCATGATCATTGCTCAAGCAAGTTGATTGACCATTCCTCTGGTCGTTCCAACGCATAGTCCCACTCGTAAGGGTCTGAAGCTGATAAATTCGTTTCGTTTCTGTAGAAAAGGAAAAAGAAGAAGATGATGCGCCCCATTAAACACGTCGAGAAGGGTGTTGCCCTCGCCGCGCGTGGTTTGTTTAGCACCGTACAGTTTTTTAATCAATACCGGCCGGGCGAGTCGTTTACGCCGAAATGGTCGGACAAGCCGCTGCTGAAGTCATGGCAGAAGTCGAAGCCGCCGCTTGGTTTCCCGCGCACGACTGATTCGCTCTGTCCGAAGTGCGTCATCGAAGCACGGCAGCGCATTCTGAGCGCGCCGGTGATTGATCCGACCGAGTTGATTGATGAGAAGGTCGGCGAGATCAAGGCCACGATCATCGAGCGCGACGGCGAAATCTGGATGATCAAGGATTGCGCCGTCCACGGCCACTTCGAGGACATAATGGCGATTGACTCGAAGTTTCTGGCGCACATCGAGAAGATGTTCCCGGGGCGCGACATACAGGCGCACAACGACGAGAAGTTGCACAATCATGGTTCGAGCACGATTAAGTACGGGCGCGGGTCTGTGCTGACTATCGATCTGACGAATCGCTGCAACATGATGTGTGACCCGTGCTTTATGGACGCGAATCAGGTCGGCTTTGTCCACGAGTTGAGCTTCGAGGACATCAAAGACATTCTCGATAAGGCTATCTCGATCAAGCCGCGCCGGCAGATGTCCGTGCAGTTCTCCGGTGGTGAGCCGACGATCTCGCCGTACTTCCTCGATTCGATTCGCTACTCGCGCAAGGTCGGTTACAACTCCGTGCAGTGCGCGACGAACGGCATTGAGTTTGCTAAGTCGAAAGATTTCTGCCGTGAGTCGGCCGAAGCGGGTTTGCGTTACGCTTATCTGCAATTCGACGGCATCGGCAACGACGCGAACTCGCACCGGCAGGTCGGCAACTTGTTCGATGTGAAGCTGCGCGCGATTGATAACCTGCACGAGGCAGGCGTCGAGATCGTGTTGGTGACGACGCTGGTCAACAACATCAACAACGATCAGGTTGGCGCGGTCATCCGCTTTGCGTTGGAGAATCCGAAGAAGGTTGCGTTCATCTCGTTCCAGCCGGTCTCGTTCACGGGCCGCGACGAAGAGATCACGGACGACCGGCGTATGGCGCAACGCTACACCTTGTCGCATCTGGCGCGCGACGTGAAGGATCAAGTCGGCATCACCGAGCCGACGCGCGATTGGTTCCCGCTCTCGTTGATGGGCGCGTTCGCCGATTTCGCCGACCTCGCGCACGGGCCTGATGCCGAATGGGGCCAAGTCTCCTGCGGTTGCCATCCGAACTGTGGCGTGGGCACGGCCGTGATGATCGACAAAGAGACGAAAGAGATGCGGCCCGTGCCGGAGTTTCTAAACATTCCGGGCCTCGTCAAAGACATGCAGCGCATCACGGACGCGGGGCGCGGCAAATGGTCGTCCAACATGATGATGGGCTTGACGCTCTTGAAGCACTACAACCCGTACAAGTCACCGACGCATTTCTCGCTCTACGAGCTGTTCAAGAAGTTCGACAAGTCGTTTGGTCTGACGGGCAAGAACTACGGGCGCGTAGACGGCAAACGCACGCAGACGGACATCGAAGCGCGCCGCGCCGACCGTTGGAACTTCCTCTTTATCGCGGGCATGTGGTTCCAGGATTTGTTCAACTACGACTTCCGCCGCACAGAGATGTGCATCATCCCTTACGGCACGCAGGAAGGTGAGATTTCGTTCTGCGCTTACAACACAGGCATCGGCTGGCGCAACATCATCGAGCAGATGCACCAGAACGCAACCGTCGCCAAGTGGTATCAGGAACACGGGCGGCACGAAATCTTTGCCAAGGGCAAGGATGTAAGCCTCGACTATCCGTCACCCGTCAATCTCAATCTGAACGACACCGACTTGCAGCGCCCGAACCGGCCGGAGATGGCCGGGCCGAAGACGGCGGCGGAAGAAGCGTCGATGATGCGCAAGCTGTATCAGGAGATGGTGCTCAAGCAGAATCTCGGCGCGGCTGAGGTGGAGCAGAACAAGCCGGTGCAGATCAAAGGTCTGAGCCGCACGAAGAACGAGACTACAGCCGCTTCGGCGTAAGCAGCACACGGTTCGTCAACGCGACAAAAGCCTCGCGCCGTCTCTAAGACGCGCGCGGGGCTTTGCACGTCTCGCCAATGCCCCGCTTGAATAATTCAGTGCTTTACGGTGTAATGCTCAACGGTTGCTCTCTTTCATCATGCGAATACTTTTAACGAACGACGACGGGATTCATTCCAACGGTCTCGCCCAGGTCGAAACAGCGCTCAAAGAAATCGGTGACGTGTACGTGGTCGCGCCCGCTTCGGAGATGAGCGGCGCGTCGCACAGTCTGACGCTCGCGCGCCCTTTGCGCATACGCCAAATCGACGAGCGCCATTGGACGGTGGACGGCACGCCGACCGATTGCGTGACGCTCGCGTTGCACAAGATTCTGCCGGCGGAAGCGCGCCCCGACATCTGCGTCTCCGGCATCAATCACGGCGGCAACCTCGGCGACGATGCGACCTATTCGGGCACTGTGGCGGGCGCGCTCGAAGCGACGATCTTCGGCGTGCCGGGCATCGCGTTCAGTCTGGTCACACGCGAGCGGTTCGACTTCACGTATGCCGCCGCGTTCGCCGCCGAAGTGGTGCGGCGGGTCGGGCAAGAAGGCTTGCCGGAAGGGACGCTGCTCAACATCAATTTGCCGCCGGGCGCGGTCAAAGGCGTGCGCGTCACGCGGCAGGGCGTGAAGAACGCGCGCCCGATCATCAGCGAACACATCGACCCGCGCGGCAAAGCTTACTACTGGATTGGCGAAGAGTATTTTGACGGCGACTGCGCCGAGGACACGGATTTCTACGCCGTGCGCCACGGCTTCGTCTCGGTCACGCCGATGCGCAGCGACATGACGCACTATCAGGAGTTGGCCGCGCTCGCCGACTGGAATACAGCCGACGCGCCTGTGCCGGCCCGCGCAACTGCCAACGAGCCGGTCGAGCAAGTCTGAGGCACGACAGCGCAGCCAACGGGAGTCGTTAGCTTTTGCCTTTCGCTTCACAGGTACCGACAGGGCCGGCTTCGGCCTATCGCTTACAACGTGAGCGGATGGTCGAGCGGCTGCGCGACCACTATGGCATCCGCGACGAGCGCGTGCGGCGCGTGATGAGCGAAGTGCCGCGCCATTTGTTCGTGCCCGAAGCGTTGCAGGGCCGTGCTTATGATGACCATGCGCTGCCCATCTCGGCGAATCAGACGATCTCGCAGCCTTACATCGTCGCGCGCATGAGCGAGTTGTTGGAGTTGGACGAGCGCAGCAAGGTGCTGGAAATCGGGGCCGGCTCCGGTTATCAAACAGCGGTGCTGGCGCGGCTTGCGGCGCAGGTCTACGCCATTGAGCGCATCGGCGAGTTGGCGCGCGCAGCGCAGGCGCGCATCCGCCAGTTGAATATTTACAACGCGACCGTCAAATGCTTCGACGGCACACTCGGCTGGGAGGCGCACGCGCCTTACGACGCGATCCTCGCGGCGGCCGGCGGGCCGGAGATTCCGCAGCCATTACTGGCCCAACTTAAAGTTGGGGGGCGACTGGTCATCCCCATCGGCGCGACGCGCGAAGCGCAACGTTTGATGCGCGTCATTCGCAGCGACGAGAGCTATGAAGAACAAGACCACGGCGCGTGCGCCTTCGTCCCGCTCATCGGCCGTTACGGCTGGCAGGCATAAGATAGAGATTAGAGGCCAGGAGCTAGAGATCAGTAAAAACTTCATTCACTGAGCATCGACCTCTGACCTCTCCTTTGGAGTAAACATTGATCGCTAAAATTATCGAAATACTTTCGGGTTTCATCGTCGCCGTCATCTCGACGCTGGGATACGGCGGCGTTGTGTTATTGATGGCGATTGAATCGGCGTGCATCCCGTTGCCGTCGGAAGTGATCATGCCGTTCTCCGGTTATCTGGTTTACACGGGCCGATTCAACCTGTGGCTCGTGGCGGTGGCGGGCGCGGTTGGTTGTGTGCTTGGCTCGATGGTGGCGTATTGGGTGGGGATGTATGGCGGGCGACCATTGATCGAAAAGTACGGGAAGTATGTGTTGGTCTCGACGCATGATCTTGATCTGGCTGATCGTTGGTTCGCGCGATATGGCGAGGTCATCGTGTTCGGAAGTCGGCTGCTGCCGGTCGTGCGCACCTTCATCGCGTTCCCGGCGGGCGTGGCGCGCATGAACGTGCCACGCTTCATCACATACACGTTCCTCGGTTCGCTGCCGTGGTGTCTGGGGCTGGCTTACGTCGGCCAACTACTCGGCGCGCAATGGGACAAGAACGAGACGCTCAAAGCTTGGTTTCATCGCTTCGACTTCCTGATCGGTCTCATCCTCCTGTTCACCGCCGGCTGGTGGGTCTGGCGACACATCAAACACGCCCGCACCGGCGAGGCGGCGAAAGCGGCCGATCCGGTCTGAGGTTTGACAGTGGGTGTAAGGCCACCTAGAATGGCTCTCGACTCGACGGGGCGTAGCGCAGCCTGGTAGCGCGCACGGTTCGGGACCGTGAGGTCGGAGGTTCGAATCCTCTCGCCCCGATGATAATTTAGACAGCAAAAGAGCGGGCCACTTTGGCCCGCTCTTTTGCTGTCTGTGCGTGGGCGCTCGATTGCGTCGCGCTACTTCTTCGTTTGCCGGCGTGCGCCTTTGAGCAGAGTGTTCATCTCCAGCCAGCGGCCGTCGCGTTTGAGGTAGATACGCGGGGAGGTGGGCGGATACTGTTTCGCAAATGTGGGATGGGCCGCAAGCAGGGGACTGATCGCGGCGCGGTCGCCGGTCGTGACGCGCCAGCGGCCGTCCTCGCGCACGAGATACTGGCGTGCGACGATCTTGCCCTCGCCTTCCATAGGCGCATGCGCGTGTGCGTAGATCACGGTATCAACTACCGCCAGTTCGCCCGCGACGTGGACACCGCCGAGTTCCAACCGATCAAGTTCGTACAAATTGCGCGTGCGGCCCAGTCCTTGCACAAAGCGCGCACGCGGCAAGCGCCGTTGCGAGGCGGTCGGCAACGCTTCGTAGAGCGCGTCATACTGGCCCGCGCGCAGATGTTGAAACGCCTGCGTGACCGCGTTGCGCACATCGTCTTCGGCCGATGCCGGCCGGGCAGCGACTGTGCTAAGCGAACAGGTGATTAAGCAAACAAGCGTGACGGCAAACGGGCGCGCGGAACGTAAAGAAAGTTTTTTATTGCTCATCCGGCTCTTCAATCTCTAATTCTTCAGCTTCATCTGCGCCCGATTCGATGCTGCGTGCGCGCAGCAAGTTGCGCAGATCGAGAAACCACGCGAGCGCGCCGAGCGTGGCGGTGACGAACGTGGCATCGAGATGACCACGCCAGCCCAACAAGGCCGCGCCGATGACGCACACGGCGGCCGCAATCAGCCAGAGGCGCTTCACGCCGAATAGCGTGTAAGTGTTCGGCGTTTGCACGGCATCGTCAAGCTGTGGCTCGCGCACTGGTTTAGTTGATGGTGACGGGAATGTCGGTCTCGACCGTCGTTGGCGGGAAACACTTTTCTTCGTCGCACGCCTGCACCTGCACGCGCGCGTGTAAGTTTCGCGCGCCCTGCGCCACGCCCGCGCTCGCGCGCAACGGCAAGCGGATCGTCGCTTCGTGTTCATAGACGGCGAGCGGTTGCGGCGCGAATTTGAACGTCTTCTTGACCGGTGGTGGATACGCGGGCTTGCCGGCCGTGAGACCTGCGGCCGCTGTGACCTCAAGCTCTGTCGCTTTCAGATACGAGAAGGTCGCCGGGTTGGCGTTGATGTGATAGCCGTCGGCGATCTGCACGCGCACCAGCGCCGCGCCACTCCCGCCGGCCTTGAGCGTAAGCGCGTCGGCACTGACGCGGACGATTGGCATGGGCGTCGGAGCAACCGTGGGCGCGGCGACGGGCGGCGCGGGCGTACTCGCCGGTGCGGGCGGCGCGTTGCGCGTGCAGGCGATGCCGGTGAACAGCAAGCAAATGGTTAAGCAGAGATTTGTGCGCCGCATAGGTTTAAGCATGGAGCTTGAAGATAAAGATCGTGACATTGAAATTTAATGAGCCTCTGGTCGCGGTTCGTTGACGAGCGGGCGCGGCCGGCGCAAACGCCGCAGGAAGCGCCAGAGCAAGACGATGGGCAACACAATGAACAGCAGCACCGGAACAAAAGCGATGATGATGCGGATGAGTGCCAGTATGATCGTGGCAGCGATGTCCACGCCGTCACCGAGCGCTTGCTTAATACCGGCGAAGAAGCCGCCTGTTGTTGCGCTGACGAGCGGCGCGGGCGTTTGCAGCGTCAGCTTGATGGTGGAGAGCGCGGCCTGATTTTCGAGAAAGCGACGGCGGCCTTCGACCTGTTCAATCACGCCGCGCACCTCCGCCAGTTGGCGATTCACTTCCAGCGCGTCCGAGACCCTAGTGGCCCCTTTCATAATCTCAAGATACTGTGCTTCGAGCGCGCGTTGCGTGCGCAAACGCGCGTCCAGATCAATGAATTCCTCCGTCACGTCCTGCCCCGTCGTCTTCTCCTGCCGGACGCGGCTCGCGAGACCGCGCAACTCGCCGACCGCCGCGTCGAACTGCGCCGCCGGCACGCGCAAGGTGAGTTGCACAACTTCGGCCGGTTGCGCCGTGCCGTTGCTTTGCTGCGCTTCGGATGTGATGACGAACCCGCCGTGTGTTTCGGCGATGGCGGCGGCCTTACGTTGGGCGTCGGCAGGCGCGGCGACTTCGAGAGTGAGTTCAGCGTTGCGGATGATCTTGCGCTCGATAGCAGCCGTCGCGGCTTGCGATTGATCGGCTTGCGCGAGAGAGACTTTCTGAAAGCCTCCCTCTTGATCCTTTGTCGGATTTGTGCCCGCTGCCGGGGCAGCTGTGTTGGTCGTGGCTACCTCTGCGCTTCTCATCGCGTAGTTACCACTACGCGCGCAACCGGAGACCAGCAACAAGAAGGCTGTTAAGCATAGTCCTGTATAAATTCGCATGAATAACCTCCGCCGAAACAAATGATGTGCTGCATGAAGAACGTCGTAAATCTCCAACCTTGCAAGCATCGCTTGAACCGGCGGTCTGAGATTGTCGTTCACTCTGCCTCCTCGTCATCTTCGGCCGCATTTTTCTTGTCAGGGCGTTTGATGCCGAACTTTTCCAAGCGGTATTGCAGCGTGCGGAACGTCAGGCCGAGCAGCTTGGCCGACTTGGTGATGTTGTAGTCGGTGCGCTCCATCGCTTGCATGATCAGGGCGCGCTCAAAATCCTCGAAGGAGATGCCTTCGGGCGGCAGCTTGAACACGCCTTCGCTGGCTGGGCGCGCTTCCTGCCGGACTTCGAGCGGCAAGTCTTCGACCGTGATCAGATCGTTCTCCGCGAGCAGAATCGCGCGCTCGATGGCGGATTCGAGTTGGCGCACATTGCCGGGCCAACCGTAGTCGAGCATGACGCTGCGCGCGTCGGGCGTGAGGCCGCGAATCAAGCGCGACGTGTTGCGCGTGTGCTTCTTCAGAAAATAATCGATCAGCACGGGGATGTCGTCGCGCCGTTCGCGCAGCGGCGGCACGTCAATCGAGAGGACGTTAATGCGATAGTAGAGATCGTCGCGGAAGCGACCATCGGAGACCATCGCGCGCAGATCGCGGTTCGTCGCGCCGACAACGTGTACGTCAATCTTGATCGGCCGTGTGCCGCCGACGCGCCTGATCTCACGTTCCTGCAAGGCGCGCAGCAACTTCGCCTGCATGCTGATGTCCAATTCGCCGATCTCGTCGAGAAAGAGCGTGCCTTTGTCGGCCACTTCAAACAAACCCTTCTTCTCAGCGTGCGCGCCGGTGAACGAACCGCGCTCGTGCCCGAATAGCTCTGATTCAAGCAGGTTCTCATTGATCGCGGCGCAGTTGACGGCCTGGAACATCTCGGTAGCGCGCGGGCTTTGGTTGTGAATCGCGCGGGCGATCAACTCTTTGCCCGTGCCGGACTCACCGCGTATGAGCACGGTTGAGGACGAGCGCGCGACCTTGAGAATCATTTTCTTGACCGATTCCATTTCCGGCGAGGCGGAGACGATCTCCATGTCGAGCACGTCGAGCCGCCCCAGGGCGCGGCGGATGGTGTCGAGCAGCGTGACGCGGTCGTAGGGTTTTTCGAGATAGTCGAACGCGCCGCGCCGGAGCGCATCCTTGGCCGAATCAATCGAGCCGTGGGCCGTGAGTAGAATGACGATGATCGAGGAGTCGTGCGTGAGCAGCTTTTGCAGCAACTCGATGCCGTCCATGCCGGTCATCTTGAGATCGGTCAGCGCGAGATCGAAGCGCTTCTCGCGCGCGAGCCGAAGCGCGGCCTCGCCCGACGCGGCGGGCGTCACCTCATAGCCTTCGCTTGACAGGATCATCTCCAGAATTTCCCGCTGCGCCTTTTCGTCGTCAACTACGAGTATGTTTTTGCGTGCCATGCGAAACCTCAGAGGTCAGAGGTTAGAGGTCAGCTAAAAGTTATCTTTACTGACCTCTAACCTCTGACCTCTGACCTCTCTTCCGTTGGTAATGTGATCGTGAACGTCGTGCCCTCGCCTTGTTTGCTGTGGACGGTGATGGTGCCGCCGTGATCGTCCACGGCCTTTTTGGCGATGGCGAGACCGAGACCTGTGCCGGTCTCTTTGGTAGAAAAATACGGCTCGAAAACTTGCGAGATATCTGCGGGCGCGATGCCGCGGCCGGTGTCCGCGATATCGACGCGGACGCGACCCGGTTCGTCGTGGACGAGCGTGATCGTCAAACGCCCGCCTGCACCGTTGCCTTCCATCGCCTGCACGCCGTTGATGATAAGGTTTGTGAAGAGCGAACGTAAAGATTCGGCGTCGCCTTGCACCGCCGGAATATCGCCCGCAGCTTCGACGCGCGTCTCGATGCGGCGCTCAGCCGCCTGTTGTTCGACGAGCCGCAGCGCATCGTTGACGGCCGCGCGCAGATCAAGCGGGCGCGGGTCGAGCCGCGCCGGGCGGGAGTAACTTAAAAATTCCGAGATGCGCACGTTGATGCGTTGCACTTCGACCTTGAGTTGATCCGTCAGGCGCTCAACGACGGCGCGACGTTCGGGATCGGCGGGCGCGAGCGCGCTGCGCAGGTGATCGAGCGTGAGGTTGATGTAGTTGAGTGGATTACGCACCTCGTGGGCGATAGCGGAGGCGAGGCGGCCGACCACGGCCGAGCGTTCCGCTTGATGGAGTTGCGCTTCAAGTTCGCGCAGGCGACCCAGGCGCGCGATCATTTCGTTGAAGACGCGGGCCAGCGCGCCCATCTCGTCGGAGCGGCGGGCGGCGGGCACGCGGAAGTTAAAGTCGCCGGCCGCGACACGTTGCGCGGCGTGCGACAAGTCTTGAATCGGTTGGGTGAAGCGCCACACGAGAAAGATCGTGACCAACGTGGCGACGAGGAGGACGGAGAGCGTGGGTAAGAGCGTGCGGGCCGATTGCCAGAGCGCAGCGCGGTCGCGAATATGGGCTGAGCCGAGCACGATGATGATGTTGTAGCGGCCCTTGTCGGTCTGCGCCGGGATGGTGAAGGCAACCTGTTCGCCGGCGATGGGCTGGCTCAGATTCGCCTGCGCCGCATTGACGATGCGCGGGAGCGGCACTTGTGCCAGCTTCATATAACGATCAGTACCGTCGTCGAGCCGCTCCGGGTTATAGGCGGGGTCGAGACTGTCGTCAATGATGTCTTCCGGATCAACCCCGCCGCCGGGCACGTCGCCATCGTCGCGCACGATCAGCACGTTCGTGATGCGCCCGGCCTGCTTCTCGCGCTGCAAGAACTGGCCGTTCTTATCGAGGTCTTTCAAGCGCTCGGTTGAGGAGAAGCTTTGCACCGCGAGCGAGATGCCGGCGGCGAGGGCCTGTTCCTGCGCAGCGATCCGGCGGGCAACCCGCTGCTCGGCGCGGCGATTCAAAAAGAACTGCACGCCGAGCGTGGCGATGAGCAGGAGCGCCAGCACTAGAAGCAGCCGGACACGAAAACTATTAAATGGGTTGAGCGCCTGCATCGGGTAACGGTTGTCTCGGCCGCGCGCCGCGTTAAGTCGAAAAGCATCAACGCGGCGCTAGTCGGCAGTTAAAGTTAATTATTGCCGTCGGTGAAGGCAGATGTTATAGTCGCAAGCGTCTCCTGCGCAAACCCCCCGGAGATCGTGGGGGCTTTGTCTCCCCTTTCCAGCCAGAGCGGAACGTTTAGTTTAAGCCTTTGAGTCAGGGAAAAGCTGCTGTCCGGCTTGCCGCCGACTTATCGTAGTAGGACTTTTCGTTGGCGCGGCCCCGGCGCGGGTCTCTGGCCGGAACGACAACGCCACTTGAGGATTAAGTTTGGATGGTGGTCTGCTCTGTCCTAAAACGCACGCCGCTTATCCCCTTTGCCCGCCAGAGAGGTTTACTGATGACGCGAACCCGTATCGCCCCGACGCTACTTCTGCTCGCCCTTTGTCTCAGTCTAACAGCCAGCACATCCGCCGCCCGTGGGCGCAAGGGTAAACCGGCTGCTGCGGCTAAATCGGCCAAGACGGCCAAGACGGCCAAGTCGGCCCGCGCGGATAAGCGTGGCGGGCGCGTCGAACGCGCTGCCAAGGGACGTGAGAAGACGGCGCGGCCGAAAACGGCCGCGCAGGAGACGCGCGCCGAGCGGCGGCAACGCGAGCGCGCAGAGCAGGCTGATGCGCGCACCGGCAGACGGGGCGGGCGACGCATGTCGCGCCGCGAACAGTTGTTGCAAGCACGGCTCGCGGCCGAAGCCCGACGGCGCGCGGAATTGGCCCGACTCGCCGCCATCGCGCGGGCCCGCGCCGCCGAGCAAGCCTTGCGCGACGAAGTGGCGGCCAACATTGCGCGCGATGACACGACCGGCGAAGACTTGGAAGTGCGCCGCGCGGCCGTCAATGCCCTCGGCAATCATCTCGCTTCAGTCGTCGTCATGGACCCGAAAAGCGGGCGCATCTATTCTATTGTCAATCAAGAATGGGCGGTGCGGCGTGGCTTCAAGCCTTGCTCCACGATCAAACTCATCACCGGCCTCGCCGGCCTGAGCGAGCACGTGATCGATCCGCTACAGGAAGCATCGCTCATCTCTGTCAGCAGCAACCGGCTCGACCTGACGGACGCGCTCGCCTTCTCGAACAACGGCTACTTCCAGAACGTCAGTGGGCGCGTCGGCTTCGAGCGCATGGTCAGCTACGCGCGGCAGTTGGGCTTCGGTGAGCGCAGCGGCATCAATCATGCGAACGAGTACACGGGCCGCGTGCCACTTTTCAAACAGGGCTACGCGGTCAATCACATGGGTTCGCACGGCGACGACTTTGAGGTCACACCCGTGCAGTTGGCCGCCATCGCCTCGGTCTTCGCCAACGGCGGGACGCTCTTGACGCCGCACCTGCCGCGCACGCCCGATGAGAACATACATTTCAAGCCGGAGGTGCGCCGGCAGTTGAACATCCCGCAAGAGTATCTGCGGCGTATGCTGCCGGGCATGGTTGGAGCGGTCGCTTACGGCACGGGCAAACGCGCCTTCGATACGAGCGAGACCATCGCGGGCAAGACCGGCACGTGCATCCAGCAGAACGGTTGGGTTGGTCTGTTCGCATCTTACGCGCCGGTGGAAGACCCGCAACTCGCTATCGCCGTCGTTGGCCGGGGGCCGGACGCGCGCCAGCACGCAACGGTCTGGATCGCCGGCCAAATCTACAAGTCGCTCGCTTACCGCTTTGGCAAACGCGGCAACCGGCCGGCCTATACGTTGACGCCGGACATCCTTGCACCGCGCCCGCATATTGACGCCGCGACGGCCGCTGCCGTCAACGAAGAGGACGCCGAAGAGAACGCCGCCGCCGCTTCTGAAGCGTTTAGCACTGCGGCCCCGACGGACGATGCCACGAACGGTGCGACCGGCAACAACGTCAAGCCCTCGTTGCAACCCGTGCAAACGACTCCGGTCTACCCCAATGTAAAGCTACCCAGCGGCCCGGCACAGCCGGTGATAAAGCCCGCACAGCCGCCGGTCAAGCCGCCGCCGTCCACCGGCGACGCCCGCCCGCGCCGTGTGCATCCGAACGAACCGCAATAAAATTGTCGTCAGTTTATAATGCTTCAGCCACGTGCGCCGCGCTGCTTCATGCCAGGGAACAAAGGAGCGCGGCGCGGTGTCTTTTTACCGGCTGCGGCCAGGCGGTGAACAGGTGGCAAACTGTGCGGGCGCGCTGTGCTGTTCGTGCTTGACACTGTTCGCTGGCCTGTTGCAGTATCACGGCGCATCGCGTTGTCGCAGCATCCGAAACAGTCGCAAGTCAATTCACTGCCACTCCCCCGATGGCCGGTTTCACACGGTTCGCCGTGCACTAGATGAGCGGCAACTACGCGCTCCACCAGCGCATCTGAGGGACACGCGAAACGGGACACCGACGCGCGCCGCCAAAATTTTTAGCCAACGAAGATCGCTTGGAGGGAAGCCCACAATGAAGACGATGATTCGACTCCTCAGTTTGGCCGCGCTCGCCACGGCATGCACGCTGCCAACGTTCGCGCAAGCCACCCCCACCGCCGCACCCGCCGCGCAGAGCATCTGTGAAGAGGAAGCGCGCACCACCCTATACACCGACTATTACAACAGCAAGAAGGGCGACGCCGCCGCGCAGAAGCACGCCCGCGAAGTTGCCGGCACGTACATCCAAAAGTATGGCGCTGCCTGCGACGATACCTATTCCAAAGCGGTGCAGAAGTTCATTGACATTTACGATACGGCGGTTGGCGACCTAGCCATCCGGAACAAACTGGCGGGAGATTATGAGAAGGGCCGGTATCCTGAAGCCGTAGCTGACGCCAAACAGATTCTGGCTAAGACTCCCGATGATGTAAAGATAACGATCATCGGTGCCTGGTCTGCTTATCAAGCGGTCGCCACGAACAAGAACCCGGCTTTCACCGGCGACGCGCGCAACTTAGCGCAACAAGCACTGCAACTGCTCCAAGCCGGTAAGACTGCCGACAGTTATCTCTTCAAGAGTAAAGAAGAGGCGCAGAGTTGGATGGAATACGTGCTGGCTGCGCTCAACGTAGCCAGCAACCCGGCTGAGACGACGCCGCGCTTGATTAAACTGGCGCAGTCAGCCACTTCCGTTAAAGAGGAGCCGAGTACCTACACGCTCTTGGCCAGGACTTATGAGGACGAGTATAAAACGCTCTCTAAAAAATATGCGGGCTTTACCACGGAGACGGACGAGAGCAAGCTTGTGCTGGCGAACATCAATCAAACCATCGACCGCATCATTGATGCCTATGCCCGTGCCATCGCCTACAGCACGAAGCCTGAGCAGCAAGCAGGGAAAGCCGACTTGATGAAGACGCTGACCGAACTTTATAAGTCGCGGCACAACAATTCCGAAACCGGGCTGAACGAAATGCTGGCGGCAATTAAGACCACGCCGCTGCTCGTCACGGAACCGCTGACCACGCTACCGGCGGAAACGCCTGCGGGCGCTCCCAGCGGTGACAGCCCAACGGGCACGAAGCCGCCGATGACGACCATGCCCACGACCACCGCGTCGCCCATGGCCGCACAGCCTATGGCCACGCAGCCCAAGCCGGCGCAGCCGGCCGCAACCGCGACGCCGAAGCCGATGCCGCCGACGAAGAAGCCGCCCGTGAAGCGGCATCACGCTTAAGTTTTCCCCAAGCTGTTCTAGTCGCATGCGCAAACGCCGGATGTATCGTTCAGTCAAACGATGCGTCCGGCGTTTGCACACACAAGCCGCTTCTGTTTGGTCATGATAGGAACCGATGCTATCCCTCATTGCTAATGTGCCCGCGCCGGCCACCCGGCCCACTCGCCGCGCCGGTCAACAACTCGGCTGGCTGCTCGCGGCATTGTTCTGTTGTGCGTTCATCCCCACTACCGCACAGACGCCCACGCCCACACCGCAGATTACGGAGGCGCAGGCCCAACTCTACGAACGCTGGCGTGCCAACATCAAACAGAACCAGCGCGCGGCTTACGAGGCAGGCAAAGAGTATGTGACACAGTATCCGCACGACGAGTATGCCACGCATGTGCGCCGTTGGCTCGCGCTCTATGAACCGGCGGTGCGCAAGGCACGCTTCAAACAACTGCTCTATCAAGAGAAAAACTACACCGAGGCTTATGCCGTCGGGCAGCAGGTGCGGGCGGACGAACCGGAGAACGTCAAGGTTTTGCTCGAACTCGCCTCGGCCGCCTATCTGGCCACCGGCGCGGGCGACGATGCGGTCAGAGCCGATGCGCTTGCCCTGGCCCGCGCCAGCGTCAGCCAACTTGAAACGGGCCAGCAGGCGGCCGACTGGCAACCGTTCGCCAATGCCGCCGACGCGGGTGCTTATTTCAACTTCGTCATCGGCGACCTATTAGTGAAAACTGCGCCCGGTGAAGCGGTCGCTTATTTGCGCAAGGCGGCGCTGAGTGAGGGCGCGATCAGACACGCGCCGACGGTCTATGCGCGCCTCGCCGCCGCCTATGCTAAGAGCGAGTATGAGCCGCTCGCGCAGGACTTCGCCGCCCGCTTCGCGGCCAAAGAGGCCACGCCTGAGAGCCAGGCTGCCCTCGCCAAAATTTTCCCCGTACTCGACCGCATGATCGATGCCTACGCGCGGGCTGTCGCCTTCAGTCAAAACGATCCGCAGTACAACGGCACCCGGCCACGCTGGCTGCAAGAGTTGACCGCGCTCTACCAGGCACGCCACGACAACGCGACCACCGGGCTGGACGAACTACTAACCAGTGTCATCAAGCAACCTCTGCCCGAAGCTAACCTGCCTTGAGCGCATTATCGGCAAAACTTATCTCGCGCTCACCAACTCGTCTGGTACAATCGCAGGCATCGTGAAAGAAACTGATCCGGTCGTCCTCGATCTAGCGACGCTCGAAGCGACGCTCGGTTATACCTTCTGTGACCGCACGTGGTTGGAGCGCGCCGTCTCGCATCGCTCGTGGGCGCACGAACAGGTCAAGCCCGGCGAAGAGGAGCAGGCCCGCCACCTGCACAACGAGGCGCTCGAATTCGTCGGCGACTCGGTGCTCGGGCTGGTCATCGCGCACGACCTGTTCTGCGTACATCCTGATCTCAGCGAAGGCGATCTCTCGCGGATGAAGCACCGGCTCGTCAGCACAGCGACGCTGGCGCGCGTCGGTAAACGACTCGGCATCGGCGCGCACCTGCGTGTCGGGCGCGGCGAAGAGAAGACGGGCGGCCGGCGCAAGCGGGCGCTCCTCGCCGATGTGTTCGAGGCCCTGCTGGGGGCTATCTATCTTGACGGGGGCTTCGACGCGGCGGTCACCTTCGTGCGGCGTGCGCTCGCGCCGGAGTTGGCGACGACGAGTCCTGAATCGGCCGCCGCCGCCGATCACAAGACGCTGTTGCAGGAGCGCGTGCAGGCGCGCTATCGCACCGCACCCACCTACAACGTGCTCGAGACGGCGGGGCCGCCGCACAGTCGCATCTTCTACGTCGAGGTTTGTTGGGACGAGTACACGACGCGCGGCACAGGCCCGACCATCAAGGCCGCTGAGACCGACGCCGCGTGCCACGCGCTCAAGGAATTGGAAACAATTGAAAGTAGTGCGCCGTAAACGGTAGGCAGTTAACGGGCAGCGGCGGGCCAGTGGCCTTAGCGAGCAAGCAGCGCAGGTAAAATTGGACGCAACTACCTTGCCGCCTATCACCTAGCCAACAGAGCTAGTCCGTCTTGCCCACTTGACCGGTGTGCGGCCGGTTCTCTACGATGCTGACAGTATGGGCAATAATATAAATGCAAGCGTGATCGCAGAGCCGCCCGTGGCCACCCCAGGTGCGCCGAACGGGGCAGGGGCGAGAGCCGAGCGCAAACTCGCCGAACAGAAACCGGTGGACACCGCCCCGGCACCACCGCCGGGGCCGCCGCGCACAATCTGGCGCGAGTATCTCGAGTCGCTGGTGGTGACGGCCGTCATGGCGCTGTTCGGCATGACGTTCGTTGTGCAGGCCGTGAAAGTGCCGACCGGCTCGATGGAGAACACGATCCTGATTGGCGATCATTTACTGGTCAACAAGTTCATCTTCGCGCCGGGGCCGCATCTGCCGTTTTTGCCGCAACGCGACATCCGGCGCGGCGACATCATCGTCTTCAAGTTTCCCGGCGATCAGAATAAGGGGCTGGCGAACGACGGGCCAGACAGCGCGACGCAGTTCATTGATCAAGACCCGAACAACCGGCCCTTCGTGACGAACTACGTCAAGCGCGTGATCGGTCTGCCCGGCGACCGCATCGAGCTAAAGGGGCGCAACGTTTATATCAACGGGCAGCCGCTACCTGAACACATCGTCACGGTCAAAGACCCCGGCTTCGGCTTTCCGCCCAGCAGCCCACGTACCTTGATGCCGCTGCAACCGCTCAGCAACCCGCCGCCCGAAGGGCAAGGGCCGTACACCATCTTTTTCAGATCGCGCGAGCAACGGGGCGACGACGGCTACAACGTAGCGGAGTACGACACGTTCCGCGTGCGCGGCGGCGACTACATCACTGTCCCGCCCGATAGCTACTTCGCTATGGGCGACAACCGTGACAACAGTCTCGATAGTCGCTTCTGGGGCTTTGTCCCGCGCGAGCTGATCATCGGGCGCGCGATGTTCGTCTACTGGTCTTACGACGAGAGCCAACCCACGAGTTTCTTCCTCTCCGATTTCATCCAGAACACCCGCTGGGGGCGCACCGGCACAATGGTCAGATAGCACGCAACCCGTGTGCGCGAACAAGGAGGCGGGCGGATGGCGGCATCTATGTGGGGCTTGGGCGGGTTGGGCGTGGCGGGCCTCGCCAAACGCGTCTGGGCCGAGATGGAAGACGACGACATCCTCGGCCGCGCCGCGCAACTCTCTTACTACTTCCTGCTCGCGCTCTTTCCCCTACTGCTCTTCCTCACCTCGCTCCTCGGCTACTTCGCGCAAGCCGGCACGCAACTACGCGGCGAACTGCTCAGCTATCTCAGCACTGTCGTGCCCGGTCAGGCGAGCGTGTTGATTAATACGACGATTGATGAAGTGAGCAAGGCGAGCAGTGGCGGCAAATTGTCGTTCGGCTTGCTGGCAGCCTTGTGGGCGGCGTCAAACGGCATGGGCGCGATCTGCAATGCGCTCAACGTGGCTTATGAAGTGAAAGAGACGCGCTCGTGGTGGAAGATACGGCTTGTCGCGGTCGGGCTGACCATCGCTCTCTCCCTGCTCATCCTGTCGGCGCTCGTGCTCGTGTTATTCGGCGGGCATATCGCGAACTTCATCGCGGCGCATCTCATGTTCGGCAGCGTGTTCACGACGACGTGGAAGATTCTGCAATGGCCGCTCGTGCTGGCGTTCGTGTTGGGCGCGTTCGCGTTGATCTATTACATCGCGCCCGACTTGAAGGCGCGACGCAAATGGGCGTGGATCACGCCCGGTTCGGTGTTGGCCGTGCTGCTCTGGCTGCTTGTCTCATTCGCCTTCCGCCTCTACCTACACTTCTTCGATTCGTACAGTGCCACCTATGGCTCGCTCGGCGCGGTCATCATCCTCATGCTCTGGTTCTACCTGACCGGCGCGGCCGTCCTTATCGGCGGCGAAGTCAATTCCGAGATCACCTTTGCCGCCGAAAAGCTAGACAAGAGCGACGGCCAGATGCGCGGCGAAGTCAAAGCCAAACAGCAGCCAAGCTGAACCGTCTGCGGCAGCGGTCACTTGCCCGAGTCCAACTGCACGAGCGCCAATTCCAACAACATGATCTTCTTGATGCCTTTGTAAAACGGTTCGATCTCGCAGTTCTCCGTCAGCGCGTGTGCGTCGTCGCAGGGGCCCGCGCCGGTCGAAATTGAAGAGATGCCGGCGAGCAGGGCCGCGCTCGAATTGTTCGAGCCGGTCATGGTCGGCTGCTGCTTGAAGCCCATCGCGTGATGCACGGCTTCGGCTGTGTGGACGAGGAACGAATCACGGTGGCCCGGTATCTGCGCTGACGGCGACGTGGAGATCATGTCGGTCTTGATGGTCATGCCGGCGCGGGCGGCTTCCTCTTGCAGGATCGCGGCGATCTTCTTGTCGAGATCGGCGATCACGTCGTTGCTCGTCGAGCGCAGATCGACGGTGAACCAGGCGTCGGACGCTTTGGCGTTGACGACCTCCGAGCCGCCGAGCATGCCGATGTTCAAGTTCGACGAAGGCGTGCGCGGCACGGGCAGTTCGTAGATGCGCGCGATGGCGCGGGCAAGCGGGAGCGTGGCGGAGTAGGGCGGCGTGGCGGAGCGCGTGTGCCCGCCGGGGCCGATGAAGTGATGGCGGTACCAGTTGATGCCGATGCCGCCGTAAGTGAAATTCTCGTAGCCGCCGTCGAGCGCCACGTAGTGATCGATCCGGCCTTTGTTGTCGTTGACGAATGCTTTCGCGCCGCCGAGTGAGGTTTCTTCTTCCACCGTGAAGACGAAGATGAGATCGCCTTTGGTCTTGATCTGCGCGGCGTTGAGCGCGCGCATCGTGGCCAAGAGCGCCTCGATATTGCGCGTGTCGTCGCCGATGCCGGGCGCGTAGATGCGGCCGTTGCGGACGGTCGCTTTGATCTGCAAGCCCGGTTGAAAAACCGTGTCCATGTGCGCGTCGAAGACGACCGTGGGGCCGCCGCCCGTGCCCTTGCGTACGGCGATCAGATTGCCGGCCGCATCATAACGAATACTGGACAGCTTGTAGCCGCGCAGCAATTTCTCGATGTAAGCGGCGCGCTCGCGCTCGTGACCCGACGGCGCGTTGATCTCGGTGATAGCCGTCCACTCGCGCAAAATCTGCTCGCGCTCTTTATCCACGACGGCGTAAGCCGCCACGACCTGCGGCTGCGCCAGCAACGCCTGCGCCTGCTCGTCGCTCTGCCCGTGCGCGTTGCCGCCGGAGGATAAGAGCAACAGGCCAAGGCTGAGCCATACCATGCGACTCGCCTGCTTCATTTGTGTCTGTCTCATTGTCCCTTAATTTTAGGCCCCGCGCTGGCGCAGCGAGATTGCTTCAGCGTTGCCAGTAGTTTTTGATCTGTTCCGGCAGGCGCGTCCACGGCACGTACTCGGCGCGGCGGCCGGCGGCGCGCATCGTCTGCACCATCTTGAGTGCGCCTTTGTCGTTGCGCGTGTGGACGATGATCGTCGTGGCCGCTTGCACGTCGGGACGTGCGGCGAGCCACGCGGCGACGGCGTAACCGGTGCTTTCTTCATCGACTGGCTCGCGCGTGTGATAGTGTTCGGGCAGTAGATCGTGATCGAGAAAGATGGCATCGTAACTGTTCGCGCTGAGCAGGGCGATGGCCGCGGGCGGCGCGACGGCGATGTCGAGTTGATCGGCGGCAAAGCGTTGGCTGAACCAGTCGTGCCGTCTGCTATCGTCGTCGAGCAGAAAGACGCGCAGGGGCATTCGGGCTGTGGTCTCGCGCGTGCGGCCGAACCTTTGTAAGAGTCCTTGAAGCAAGCCCATGACTAAACTGTCGTCGTACGTGGAAAATGTGCGAGCGGCACAACCGCAACCTGTGCCGCCGCCAGCTAAGGCGGCAATATAACATAACCCGCGCGGCCGGGCGCGGGCGCGATTTGTGGCGCGCACACGCCCACCGGCTTGCCCGGTTGTTTCGGTTCGTGGCATGCTAACAAACGTAAGTCCTGACAAACTCCTCGATGGCTAAATGTCCATACTGCCAGAGACCTCTCCGCCGGTTCGGCACACGCTGTCGGGCCTGTCGGCGGAACGTGCTGCGCTGGCCGCACATCGTTGTGCTGACGCTAGTGGCGCTGGTCATACTGGCCTTGCTGCTCGATCTCCTGCTCAAAATTTAGTGTTGCAACTCCACCTCCGCGCCCGCACGCTGCTCGCGCCCGCATGAAACAGATTCTGCAAAACATGAAGACCGGCGCGGTGTCGGTCGCCGACGTGCCCGCGCCGACGTTGCAACGCGGGCGCGTACACGTGCGCGCCGTCGCCTCGCTCATCAGCGCGGGCACGGAACGCATGAAGGTTGAGTTGGGGCGCAAGAGTCTGCTTGGCAAGGCGCGCGAGCGGCCCGACCTCGTGCGGCAAGTTGTGCAGAAGGCGAAGCACGAGGGTGTGCTAAACACCTATAACGCCGTGCGCGCGAAGTTGGCCGCGGACGCGCCGCTGGGCTACAGCGCCGCCGGCTTGGTCGTCGGGGTGGGCGCGGAGGTGACAGGTTTTCGCGTCGGCGACCGGGTGGCTTGCGCGGGGCACCCCTTTGCGGCGCATGCGGAACTGCTCTCCGTGCCGCAAAACTTGTGCGTACCACTGCCCGACGCGGTGGACTTCGAGGCGGGCGCGTGCGGCACGCTCGGCGCAATCGCGTTGCAAGGCGTGCGCCTCGCCGCGCCGACGCTCGGCGAAGCGTTCGTCGTCATCGGTCTCGGCCTGCTGGGTCAACTCACGGTGCAACTGCTCAAGGCGAACGGCTGTCGCGTCTTCGGCGTTGATCTGGACGAGAGCAAGATCGCGCTGGCCAGAGCGCATGGCGCGGAAGCCGGTTGCGTGCCCGACGATGAGACGCCGCGCCGCATCGCCGCGTGGACGCGCGGGCGCGGCGCGGATGCGGTGGTCATCACGGCCGCGACACGCTCGAATGAGCCGATTGAACTGGCCGGGCGCATCTCGCGCTTGAAGGGGCGCGTCGTCGCGGTCGGGTTGGTCGGCATGGACGTGCCGCGCGAACTTTACTATGAGCGTGAGTTGACGTTGCAAGTCTCTATGTCCTACGGCCCCGGCCGCTATGATGCGGAGTATGAAGAGCGCGGGCACGACTACCCGTTCGCCTACGTGCGCTGGACTGAGGCGCGCAACATCGAAGCCTTTCTCGATCTCGTCGCGGCCGGGGGCGTAAGTGTCGCCCATCTCATCACGCACCGCTTCCCGATTGCGCAGGGCGACCGCGCTTATGAATTGATCGGCGGCGCGACGAAAGAACCGTACCTCGGCGTGCTGCTCGAATATCCACACGAGCGCGAGCTTGCGGCGCGCATCGAGTTGCCGGCCCGCGCACAGACAAGCGCAGCCACAGTGCCGGGCGCGGTGCGCGTCGGTCTCATCGGCGCGGGTAGTTACGCGCGCAAGTTTCTGTTGCCGCAGTTGCAAGCAGCGGGCGCGGAGTTTCAACTGATTGCCACGGCCTCCGGTGTCTCGGCGCGCGACATCGGCGCGAAGTATGGCTTCCGCGCTTGCGCCGCAGATGCGGCGGAAGTGATTAACGATTCAGCTACGAACCTTGTCGTGATCGCCACGCGCCACGACACGCACGCGCGGCTGGTGGCGGCAAGCTTACGTGCGGGCCGGCACGTGTTCGTGGAAAAACCGCTTGCGTTGTCGGACGAAGAACTTGACGACGTAGTCGCGGCGGCGGCCCAGACCGACGCGCAACTGCTGGTTGGCTTCAACCGGCGCTTCGCGCCGCTCGCATTGCGGGCGAAAGAGTTTTTCGCGGAGACAAATGCACCGCTGTCCATCGTCTATCGCGTCAATGCCGGCCGCATCGCGCGCGAGCATTGGATACAGGATGAGCGCGTAGGCGGCGGGCGCATCATTGGCGAGGTCTGCCACTTCATTGACCTCATGGGGTTTCTCACCGGCGCGCTGCCGGTGCGCGTCTATGCCGAGAGCGTGGCGAGTCGCAATCACGAAGTGCTAAACGAAGATTCGGTCATGATCACCTTGCGCTTCGCCGACGGCTCGCACGGCACGATTGCGTATCTCGCCGAGGGCGACGCGGGGCTGGCGAAAGAGCGCATCGAAATCTTCGGCGCGGGCCGCACGTTCGTCCTCGACGACTTCCGGCGCGCACGTCTCTACCGCAACGGGCGCGAAGAACAGATCAAACTGCGCGCACAAGACAAGGGACAGGCGGCGGAGATGCGCGCCGTCTGCGCGATGGTGCGCGCTCACGCGTCCGCGCCCATCGCGCTCGCGGAGTTGTGTGCCACGACGCGCGCCACGTTCCGCATCCGCGAATCGCTGCGCACGGGGCAGGCGCTCAGTGTGTAGCGCTGAAATATCGTTACGTGTTTGAGGTGCATAATCGTTTGTCTCTACCCGGCGCAGGGCGGTGCGAGCGAACTTTATACGCTATTTGCGGGCAGTTTTTGTGGCGGTTGATCCGTCTTGCAATCTTCATCTTGAGTGCTATAATCCGCCCGCCCCGATATATAAAATTGAAGCGGCAACAAGGGCGTTAGCAAGTCTTACCTGAAGCGGTCGCGCGCCGGACAGAATTTAACAGCCAGACAAATCGAGCAGGATGTCGTCCGACAACGCTAAGAAACTGCCGCCCTTGCGCGCTGTGCCCGACCGGGCCGGTGAGCAGACGCCCGCGCTGCCCTTCGACGCCGCGCACACGCCGGCCGAAGCGCCGGGCCCGTGCGCCTATTGCTACGGCAGCGGCATGGAGACGGTGGCGGGCAAGGGCGCGCGGCGTTGTCGTTGTCGCGAGCAGAGCAGTCAGGGCAAGTTGCTGGCCGCCGCACGCATTCCGCGTCGCTACGATCAATGCTCGCTGCAAAACTATTTCCCCGCGCCGAACAACGGCACACAACTCAAAGCTTTCAACTATGCCTTCCGCCTCGTGCGCGAGTATCCGGCGGTCGAGCGCGGCTTGCTCTTGCAAGGCGCGGTCGGCGTGGGCAAGACGCATTTGTCGGTGGCGATCTTGCGCGGACTGGTCGAGAAGGGCGTGCAGTGTATGTTTTATGAGTTCGGCACGCTCTTGAAAGAGATACAGGATTCGTACAACCCGATCTCGAAGACTTCGGAGATGAAGGTGCTTGCGCCGGTCTATCAGGCCGAGGTGCTGGTGCTGGACGAACTCGGCGCGTCGAAGCCGACCGACTGGGTGCGCGAGACGATGATGAACATCATCGGCATGCGTTACAACGACCGCAAACTCACAATCTTCACGACCAACTATACGGACGCGCGGCGCACGCCGACGGATGAAACGCTTGAAGACCGCGTCGGCGCACGCCTGCGCTCGCGCCTCTATGAGATGTGCAAGACCGTCCAACTCGACGGCGAAGACTATCGCCGCCGCTTCGATACTCAACAACCTTAAACTTTTTGCGAGTGCATGTGCTGTCTGTCAGACCCGCTTGCTGCCAGCAGGCCTGACAGATATTAACCGCCGAATAGGGTGCGCCCGTTGTGCGCCACCAGCGAGATGAGCACGTGCATGCCGCCGCCAAGCGCGATCCCGGCGCAATACCGTTGCCAGCGCATCTGGCCCCACAGACTCAGCAGCGTCCACACGCCGAGCGGGATAAAGATGAGCGGACTGGTGATTAGCCCCGGCGTGTATGCGCTCGTGCGGATAGTGGTGAGTACGTGCAGCAGTCCATTGACCAGCATGATCGAGCCGATGATGAGCATCAGCAACTGCGAGAAGCCGCGTCGCCGCGATAGGTAGAAGACGTAGATCAGCACTGGTAAAGCTACGCCGTTGAGGACGATGAACTGGACGGGCGTGAGATTGAAGCCGCGCATGCGTTGGGGCGCGAGCGAAAAACCCGCGCCGCCGAAAAACTCTTCAACGGCGTGGAGCGCATGGGCAGCGGGAAATAGCCAGAGCGGGGGCGTGGCGCGTGTGCGCGCGGCGATATTATTGTTCATTAGGACGTGCTTGCGGCGGCAATAGTAGGCGACGATGAGAGAATCAGAGCAAAGATGTTATAACGCGCCCCGAGCATAGCCGATAAAAGCCGGTGCGTGGTAAAACGGGCCACTCCGCCTGCATGATCGCGCATACCTGTTCTAACACAGCCAACGGTCTCGGACAAAAACGACAATATGACAGATAAGCGGAAGGTCTGTCGGCCGCTTAATACAATGACACGGCGCAACTGAAACGGTTTGCTCCCACCCGGCGTCTTAGCAGGCACAACACCACTGCGCGGCAGTTAGTGCTTGCGCCTATTCTGGAGGACAACATGATGAGTCGGACTACCGCCACGCTCGCGTGCCTCGGTCTGTTAGTCTGCGCCATCTCGCTTAGCCACGCGCAGACGCGCGCCCGGCGGGTCGGGCCGACGCCCGTGCCGTCGTCGTCGCAGGGCCAGACGCGCGAGGAGGTGGACGCGAACGAGGTGGTGCGCGTCGAGACCACGTTGGTGACGATCCCGGTGAGCATCACGGATCGGGCCGGGCGCTACCTGCCTGATCTGCGCAAGGAAGATTTTCGCGTCTATGAGGACGGCGTCGAGCAGTCGGTCGCTTATTTCGCGGCGGTCGAAAAACCGTTCACCGTCGTGTTGATGATCGACACGAGCAGTTCCGTGTGGCCGAAGTTGGGCCGCATCCGCGCTGCCGCCAACGCCTTCGTCGCGCAGTTGCGCCCCGCGGATCAAGTGATGGTCGTCTCGTTCGCGAGCGGCTTCACCGTGCAGTGCGAGCCGACGAGCGACCGGCAGAAAGTGCGCAAGGCGATCAACGACACCGGCCGCGGCCTGAGCACGCACCTCTACGACGCGGTGGACAAACTGTTCAGCAAACACCTCAAACGCCTCACGGGCCGCAAGGCCGTCGTCCTCTTCACCGACGGCGTGGACGCGAGCAGCGGCAAGGCGACCTACGAGTCCACCGTCAACGTCGCCGAAGAACTCGACGCGCTCATCTACCCGATCCGCTACGACACGTACGATCCGGCCAGCGACAACGGCATGCCTACCACCCGCATGCCGCGTCTGCCCGGCATATTCGGCCGGCTGCCGCTGCCCATTCCCATCGGCGGCACAAGCACATCGGGCAGTGGTTCGAGCCGCGCCGATTACGTGCGCGGCGAACGTTATCTGCACGACCTGGCAGAGTTGACCGGCGGGCGCTACTACGAAGCGAGCCGCGACCTGCGCGACCTCGATCAAACATTCAGCCACATCGCCGACGAGTTGCGCCGGCAATACAGTCTCGGCTACTACCCACAACAACAGGGACACGCGGGTGTGCGGCGGCGCATACGCGTGCGCGTCAATCGCCCGGACGTGGCGGTGCGCGCCCGCGACAGTTACATCTATCAGCCCGCGCCGCATGGAAACAAGACCGCACATGATCAGCCGCAGCCGCAGCCGTCAGCGCCCGTGCTCAAGCAGCCGCTGGTCTCGGCCGGCGCACGCTAACGCAAGCAGGGGACAGCGGCCCGGCAGGAACGAATCTACCGCCGGTCGTATATGCCCGGCGCGGAATAAATCCGCCGGCCTGTGTTGTCCCCGACTTAACAATCGCCCGTTGCATCTGCTACGCTCCCTCCGCTCGCTACAGGTAGCAACAGTTTGTCCGCCACCTGCTGTACTAACACAACGCTTGTTCCTCGAATGTCAGCTAATGACTCTTGCCTTCGCCTCAATCGGAATGACCCAACCTAGTGGAGAGAGACAACTATGCGTAGACGCTTACTCACCGGACTACTGGGCCTGGCCCTTGTAGTCACCGCGTTAACACCACTAACAAAATCCGGCGCAGCCCGCGCCACCGGGCAGGAAGACACGTTTACAATCAAGACTCCAGCCAAACCAGCCGGGCTACCCGACTACGACATCCGCCTCGCGGGGCGCGGCGAGTTTATGGATTACGATCTTAGCCCGGCCGCCGGCAAGCAATCCGGCGTGCAAAGCACCGCGCAGGCGACGGCGCAGCAAGCGCGTGGTGCGGCGCTTGCTGCCTTCCGCGCGGGCCTGGCCCCGGAGGCCGCCAGCAACCTGCACGCGCAGGTCAACGAAGCCGGCGCGCTGAAAAATCTCTTTAGTGACGGCGCGCCGCTCGCCGCGCCGCAGGCAGGCGCACCCGACCGGATCGCGCGCGACTTCCTCAAGCAGCATGCCGGCCTGTTGGCGCTCTCCGCCGCCGACCTCAATGGTCTTGCGCTGACCAATGAAGACAACGACGCGGGCACGCTGTTCCAGCAGCTCACGATTCCGGCCGGCACAACGCCCAGCCTCACCTTCTGGTTGAATATCACCACGAACGAGGCGGCGGGCGCGGCTGTCTTTGACCGGCTCTTCGTCGAAGTGCGCAACACGTCGGGCACGCTGCTAGCGACGCTGGCGACATACAGCAACCAGAACGCCGGCATAGCCGGGGTGTACACGCAAAAGGGCGCGTTCAGCCTCAGCAGTTTCGCCGGCCAGACGGTGCGGGTACAGTTCCGCGCCACCACCGACGTGACATTGCCCACCTCCTTCCGCGTGGACGATGTCTCGGTCAAGTAAGTACAAACGTAGCGGCTGGACTCCTTACAAGGAAGTCCAGCCGCTACAATCAGTTCCGCGTCTCGCTTGGGCGGCCCATCAAGCCATAATCTTATCCAACCCTCTGACCAGCCCGACATGCTCGCGCACTTTACGGATAGCCAGGAGCGTGCCGCCGATGTAAGGCTCTGCGCCGCTGCCGGCATCGTGCCGGAGCGTTAGCCGCTCATCCTTCGCGCCGAAGATCGCCTCTACGCCGATGATGTAACTGGGCAGCCGGAGGGAGTGAATCTGTGAGCCGTTTAGTGTCGCGCCTCTGCTCTCCGGCGGGCCAATGGTGGCTGCAATCGGATGCGTTGCCTCTGGCGCTCTGACTTGTGCGAGCCGGTAAGCCAACTCGCGCGCCGTGCCGCTTGGCGCGTCCTGTTTCGCGTCCGCGGCGTAATCGATAATCTCCCAGTGCGCTAGATACTTCGCCGCTTCGCAGGCAAAACGTTGCAGCAACACGGCCGTGATGGCGAAGTTGCCGGCGGCGATAACCCCAACCTTGTGCGCCCGCGCGGCTTGATCGATCTCGCCAAAGTCGGCATCCGTCAAACCCGACGCGCCGATAACTACATGGACGCCGCTGCCGATGGCCGTCAGTACGTTGGCTTTCACCACGTCGGCTTTTGTGTAATCAACCAACACGTCGGTCGGCACAGCGAGCGCCGTTGCGACCGCGTTGCTGATGGTTAGTTCAAGCCTTGTGCCGTCGTCGCCAGCTTGCATCCGCGCACCTTGCTGCGTGCGTGCGACCGCGCCGACGAGACACAGATCGTCTGCTGCAACTATGGCGCGACAAAGCGGCTGGCCCACCCAACCCGTCGCACCGGCAACGCATACATTTAGTTTCATAGGTGTACAGCTTAACAGGGCAACAGTGGTATCGATCAGCGCCCGCGTCTGCCCGCAACCACATCGTGCGGCCGGGGCGCAGTAAAATCTTACCGTTAGAAAGAATCTGACTGCTCGATATTAAGCGCAACAGGCCGCCGCCGCGCGTATAACTCTGTTGCGCGGTATATTTAGCGAGCTCGCACACGGCACGGCAAATGCTAACCATAAATCCTGACGGTGAGTAATTAATTAAAAGGAGATTCGGTTTGCTTAAAAGAACATTCGCAATAATGCTTTCAGGCTTACTTCTGTTCACGGCCTTCAGCTTTCAGTTGGTGAGTGCGCAGACAGGGATGGAGGCGCAGCGCGCCGGACAGGTGCAGGTTCGGGTGCAAAAGTTAGGTATGGGTCGGGCCGCACGGGTCGAGGTCAAACTGCGGGACAACACCAAGGTGAAAGGCTATGTCAGTGCGACAAGCGCAGACTCCTTCACTGTCACGGACGCCAAGACCGGCGCGACGCAAACATTGGCTTACGCCGACGTGATGCAGGTGAAGAAACCCGGCGGCGGCCTTTCCACCCGCTCGTGGGTTATTATCGGTGCGGCCGTGACAGCGGCGGTGATCGTCGGGATCATCGTGAAGCCTGCATTGTGCGACGGAGGTGCCCAAACCCGTTTCCCTTGCTGACGTGATGGGCAACAAACAAGTATGCTGAGTACCCTGCACGCCGCGCACGCCATTGAGCGTGCGCGGCGTTTCATCTCTCCCAGATACTTTTCCACTAAAAGCTTCAGACTACTGTCGAGTGCGCTGGCTGTGTCAAAGTCGGCAACTTCATATACTGCTCCGCTGAAGTTGTGATTAGTCGGTTCGTGCCCCGCCGGACGGTTATGTATAATGCCTCGACTCGCCGCCGGACAAAATGAAATCAGCAGATGAGACTTGAGCGCGCCTAGATGCCCAAACGCACCGACCTACACAAGCTACTGATCATCGGCTCGGGCCCCATCGTCATCGGGCAGGGTTGCGAGTTCGACTATAAGGTATAAGCTGAGAGATGTTTGAGAATTACTTCAACGCTTCTAATCTCAGTAGACATTTATCCAAACTAGGAGCAGTTTCTCTCGCTGCTTGAACATCCCAAATATCGTTAATGAATTTTTTCATCTCAGAGGTGTATAGCCTGCCTACTTGAGCAGTTGATTTGGCAACTGGAATTAAGTCTGACTTTATACGCGCGTTGCGTGACCGCCTAGCCAGATTTATTAGCGCAAGTTTAGGATCGGGTATCTGCTCAGGCGCTTGAGGTAATAAATTGGTGCTTATGTGTAGGAACTTTGCCAGATTGGTTCGATCCGCTAAAAGCCAGCTTTCCAATTCCTGTACTACCACACGAAATAACATGTTAGGCCGGCGATGTGGTAGCCATTGAATAATGACCTCAGCCGGACAAGTCAACTTCGTATCCATGAAGTCAACTAAAGCTAAATAAGGGATAGTGTGAACAGCTTGATTAAACCCTTGAATCTTCTTCTGTATGTAGCCAAACCCTGCCTTCCCGTAGCATACACCATGGGTATGGCCGGCATCTTGGATGATTCTAATAGCAACGGCTTCATCCAGATCGCCCTCGACAAGTGAATGAACGATAGCCATTAGGGAAAGGAGAGTTCTAATTGGTGGACATTGAGTGGGGCGGACTTAGGCAACACGACATCCGCAATCGTCAACCCGTTTTTTAATTGTTCAAGCTCCTCCTGATTATCTAATGATGATTTAAGCAGTGTTCCCTCAGGACTAGGCTCTAATCGTAGAACTTCATGCCCACTAATGCCTTTGTCTGAAAGCATTTCGCTGGAGTGAGTGCTAATAATAATTTGCCGCTTAATCCTTCGTTCCCGGTTAATGCGCTCTATCATTTGCGGTAGATGCCGTATCACTTCAGAGTGCAGTGATAACTCGGGTTCTTCCATCAGCAATGGCCCAATCCCTTCGAATAATGACCAGAGCAGGCCGAAAAGCCGCAAGGTTCCATCTGAAAACTGTGCCTCCCGCTGATAACCTGCTCCGGGTCGCCAATGTTGAAATAAGCCAACTAAGTGAGGCACACCGAATTTGTCTCGGTCTACTTTAAGCTCAGTAAGTTGAGGTGCTGCCACCTGCAATACAGTCTGAATCTTTCTTAACCGCGAATCTCTAATAATTGCTGAGGTGTTCTCAACTCTTTGTAGGAGATCACGGCCAAATGGATCGTTCTCAAGCTGTCGAGGAGAAAAGCCCTGAGGATCGCGGATAACTTGAGGTAAAAGATGCTGGTAACTGACGCTTTCGAAAAACTCAGCGATTGAACGGAATTTTTCGTTAGCGGTGATTTGTTCTAAAGCAGTTTGCGTAAGCCTCAAATTGTCAGTTATGTCTGCGTTATCGGGCCGCTTCAAAACTACCGACCCATTGTACTCAACCAGTTCCTCGCTAATTAGAGGCTGCCTCAAATTATTCTGATTAAATTTTAAGCGGTATAACCATACACCATCTTTGCCACCGTTTTCCTGTATTTCAACCTCAAGTAAGATGTCCGAGTATCTACGCGCCGCCAAGCACCGGAGAGCTAAAACGCCCCCGCGTTCTTCAACAGCTTGGCGCAAGCCGCCGCCCTTAGAAACACATAAATCGCGTAAAAACCTGAAGATGTCGAGAAAATTCGACTTGCCGGATGCATTCGGGCCAATCAAAAATAACCTACGGTCAAGCTCAGCCTCGCCCTTTGAAAAGTTTTTCCAATTCTCAATGCGTAATTTGCTGATGAACATTTGTTAGTTCTCCGCACCTGTCGTCATCCGCAGCATCAAATGGCTCAATCACCCTTCGAAATGTTTACGCGGAGCAAGCATTCGGTTCTCCAAAGGCATTATGTATAATGCCTTGAAAATCTAATTTGAGCAATAATTGTATTCTAATGATAATAAGGTATTCGAGTTAATGCCCAAACGCACCGACCTACACAAGCTACTGATCATCGGCTCGGGCCCCATCGTCATCGGGCAGGGCTGCGAGTTCGATTATTCGGGCACGCAGGCGTGTAAGGCCTTGCGCGCGGAAGGCTACGAGGTCGTGCTAGTTAACTCCAACCCGGCGACGATCATGACCGACCCGGAAATGGCCGACCGCACGTACATCGAGCCGCTGACGGTCGAGTCGGTGGCGGCGATCATTCGCCGCGAGCGGCCCGATGCGCTGCTGCCGACGGTCGGCGGGCAGACCGCGCTCAATCTCGCCATCGCGCTCGCGGACGCGGGCGTGTTGGATGAGTGCGGCGTCGAATTGATCGGCGCGAAGCGTGCGGCCATGATGGTCGCGGAGGATCGACAGTTATTCAAACAGGCGATGGACGAGGCGGGCTTGCCGATGCCGCGCGGCGGCTTCGCGCGCTCGTGGGCCGAAGCCGAAGCGTTGGTCGAAGTGACTGGTTATCCCGCGATCATCCGCCCCTCGTTCACGCTCGGCGGCACGGGCGGCGGGATAGCTTTTAACCCGGAAGAGTACGAAGAGATCGTGCGCGCGGGCTTGGCCGCTTCGCCGATTCATGAACTTTTGATCGAAGAGTCAATCCTCGGTTGGAAAGAGTTTGAGCTTGAGGTGATGCGCGACCTCAACGACAACGTGGTCATCATCTGCTCGATTGAGAACTTCGATCCGATGGGCGTGCATACGGGCGACTCGATCACGGTCGCGCCCGCGCAGACGTTGACGGATGTCGAGTATCAACGCCTGCGCGACATGTCGATCAAAATCATACGCAAGGTCGGTGTCGAGACGGGCGGCTCGAACATCCAGTTCGCGGTCAACCCGCAGAACGGCGACATCCGCGTGATCGAGATGAACCCGCGCGTGTCGCGCTCGTCGGCCTTGGCCTCGAAGGCAACCGGCTTTCCGATTGCGAAGATCGCGGCGAAACTCGCGGTCGGTTATACGCTCGACGAAATTCCCAACGACATCACGCAGAAGACGCCCGCCAGTTTCGAGCCGACGATTGATTATGTCGTAGCGAAGATTCCGAAATGGAACTTTGAAAAATTCCGCGACGCGGAAGACGTGCTCGGCACGCAGATGAAGTCGGTCGGCGAAGTGATGGCGATTGGGCGCACATTTAAGGAGGCGTTGTTCAAGGGCCTGCGCTCGCTCGAAGCGGTGACACCATTGCGCCTCGCCAACGTGCCCGCCGACGTGTTGCAACGCAAACTTGCGCGCCCGAACTCGCAACGTTTCTCCTACATCACCTATGCCTTGCAGCACGGCGTCGCGATTGATGAGATTTATCGTCTGTCGGGCATCGACCCGTGGTTTCTCACACAGTTACAAGAGGTGATGGAGGCGCAAGAGCAGATCGAGGGACAGACGCTGGAAGAGATTTCGGTAGCTGCATTACGCGAGGCGAAAGAGTTCGGGTTGTCTGATCGCCGCGTTGCTTATTTAACGCAGCGCACGGAAGCGGAAGTTCGCGCGCACCGCAAGCAACTCGGCATCGTGCCCGTCTATAAGCGCGTGGACACGTGCGGCGCGGAGTTTGAATCGCATACACCGTATCTCTATTCGACCTACGAAGAAGAGGACGAGGCCGCGCCGACCGACGCGCGCAAGATTATGATCCTCGGCTCCGGGCCGAACCGCATCGGGCAGGGCATTGAGTTCGACTATTGTTGCTGCCATGCTGCGTTCGCGTTGCGCGACGCGGGCTGCGAGACGATCATGGTGAACTGTAACCCGGAGACCGTCTCGACCGATTACGACACGAGCGACCGGCTCTACTTCGAGCCGCTTACGTTCGAGGACGTGATGAACATCGTGGACGTGGAGCGACCGGCCGGCATCATCGTGCAGTTCGGCGGGCAGACGCCGCTCAATCTGGCGCAACGCCTGCATGACGCGGGCGCGCCGATCATCGGCACATCGCCCGATTGCATCGACCTCGCGGAGGATCGCAAACGCTTCGGTGCGCTGCTCACCGAGCTAGGGATTCCGCAACCGGAGAATGGCACGGCGACTTCTTCGCCCGAAGCCATCCGCGAGGCCGCGCGCATCGGTTATCCGGTGTTGGTGCGCCCGTCTTACGTGCTCGGCGGGCGCGCGATGGCGATTGTGTATGACGAGAAAGCTTTGGATGAGTACATGCGCACGGCCGTCGAAGCGTCGCCGGAGCGGCCCGTGCTGATCGATAAATTCTTAGAGCGCGCGGCCGAGTTCGACGTTGACGCGCTGGCGGACGAGACCGCGTGCGTCGTCGCCGCGATTCAAGAGCACATCGAAGAGGCGGGCATTCATTCGGGCGATTCGTCGTGCGTGCTGCCCGCCGTCCGCATCGCCGAGGAGCATCTGGAGACGATGCGCCATTACACGCGCATGCTGGCGCGGGCGCTCAAAGTGCGTGGCTTGCTCAATATCCAGTTTGCGATCAAGGACGACCGCGTGTATGTGCTGGAAGTGAACCCGCGCGCGTCACGCACCGTGCCGTTCGTGTCGAAGGCGACGGGCGTGCCGCTCGCGCGTATCGCCGCGCTCGTGATGGCGGGCGTGAAAACCCTGAAAGATTTTGGGCTGCCGGATGAACTGATGGTGACGCGCTTCTTCGTCAAGTCGCCGGTCTTTCCCTTCAATAAGTTCCCCGGCGTCGATCCGATCCTCGGCCCTGAAATGCATTCGACCGGCGAGGTGATGGGTGTGGGCGAATCGTTCGGCGAAGCTTATGCCAAGGCGATGCTCGGCGCGGGCTTGAAATTACCGGCGGGTGGCACGGCTTTTATCAGCGTCAACGATGCGGACAAGGGGCAAGCGGTGGTGCTGGCGCGGCGGCTGGCGCGGCGCGGCTTCAAACTGCTCGCCACCTTCAGCACGGGCGCGCGGCTGCGCGAAGTCGGGCTGGAAATCGAGACGGTCTTCAAGGTCAACGAGGGCCGGCCGAACATCGTGGATCACATCAAGCAAGGCGAGATCGCGCTCGTTATCAACACGCCGCTCGGCCGCGCGTCACACTACGACGAGCAGGCGATCCGGCGGGCGGCCTTGCAGTACAACGTGCCCTGCGTCACGACCATGACCGGCGCGCAGGCGCTCGTCGATGCCATCATCGCGTCCGCCGAGACGCAGATGCAGCCGGTCGCGCTGCAAGACTTACACGAAAGTTCAAGGTTGCGCGTGCAAAGTTCAAAGTCTAATGCTGAATTGGCTTATAAACCTTGAATCTTGATCTTTGCACCTGCAACTTTGAACTTTCAACTTCCAACGGAGCTTTCACATGGACATCAACTCCTCGCACACGATTAAGCGGATTCTCGACGAGTGCAAAACCATTGCGGTGGTCGGGTTGTCGTCGAACCCGATGCGGCCGTCGAACGGCGTCGCGCGGTATATGCAGCGTGCGGGCTATCGCGTGATTCCGGTCAACCCGAATGAGACGCGCGTGCTTGACGAACAGGCGTATGCGGCGCTGGCGGATGTGCCGGAGCCGCTAGAGTTAGTAGACATCTTCCGCCGAGCGAATGAAGCGGGCGCGGCCGTGGACGAGGCGATCCGGCTGGGCGCGAAAGCGGTCTGGTTGCAAGAAGGCGTGTTGGATCAAGAGGCGGCGCAACGGGCGCACGCGGCCGGGCTGCTCGTCGTGATGGATCGTTGCTGGCTGAAAGAGCATGCGCGTTTGTTGCGCTAAGGCCGGACGGGGCGGTGTTGATTCAATGGCGATTGAGATTCGGGCGGTGGCGCTTACGGTGAGCGATGCGTGCGCGCGGGGCGAGCGCGCGGATGCGTCGGGCGCGGCGCTCGTGGAATTGCTCCAAGAGTTGGGCGCGGAGCTTGTGGCGACGGAGATCGTGCCCGACGACCTTGCACCGTTGACTGAGAAACTGCGCACCTATGCCGAACGGCCGGACGTGAACCTGATCGTGACGACGGGCGGCACGGGGCTTAGCCCGCGTGACAACACGCCCGAAGCGACGCGCGCGGTGATCGAACGCGAAGCGCCGGGCTTAGCCGAAGCGATGCGCGCCGGGACATTGCAGCAGTCGCCGACCGCGATGCTCTCGCGTGGCGTCTGCGGCATGCGGGCAGAGACGTTGATCATCAACTTGCCGGGCGCGCCCAACGCCGTGCGCGAGTGCTTCGCCATCATCCGGCCGGTCATCGGACACGCCGTCGCGCTGCTCGTTGGGCACTCGCATGAAGCGGCCAAGCAGGCGTGATGGGAATGCGGAATGCAGATTAGAAAGACAGTCGTTCCTGCAATCCGCAATCCGCAATTTTCTTCAGGGCCGAGCGAAACGTTTGCGGTACTCGATGGAGTTGCCGAAGCCGTTGACCATGGCGCGGTAATCGCGCGGGTGCGCGTTCAAGTAGGCGAGCCAACCGTTGCCGCCCATCGCCTCCGGGTCACGGCGCAGATAGCCGAAGTACTCCATCAACACGAAGGCGTCATTGTACATCTTCGCCTTGACCACGTTGCTCTCCACTACGTCGCGTAAGACCTGCGCCCACGTCTCCGTGCCCATGTCGAGGGCGGCGGCGCGAACGGCCTTCGTCTTAAGGAAGTGTTGCGCGTCAGTTGAGTACAATCACGGCCCCAAATTTGATTCGGTGTAAGTTAGTTTTCGTCGAGACTGCTTATCGGCACACGCCCGTTGCCGCCCATGCCGGTCAGGGCCTCGACGTTAATGAAGAAGCGGTAGTTGCCC
>JBBQGM010000018.1:0-58477 GCA_038322995.1 Pyrinomonadales bacterium | reverse complement strand
TGTGCCCGGCGCGCAGTTCGGTGACCTGACTGATCGCGCCGGTGACCGGATTCTGATGGCACTCGGCGCAGGACTGTGTGTTGTAGACGGGGCCGAGACCTTTGGCAATGTCGTCGCGCTCTTCGAAGACAACCTTGTTGGTGTCGAAGTCGGCTTGCGAGGTGTGTCCGTTGGTTAGATTGTCGAAGCCCGTAGGAGCTTCGGTTGCGCCCTGCGTCGTCCGGGTCAAGACGGCGGGCAGCAGGAACGCGGCGGCAAAACCGCAGAGGACTAATAGTTTAAGTAGCTTCATCCTTTTTTCCTCCAAGTAACTTGGGCTGATGGGTCGGCAGCCCAAGGGGAAACATCTAGTTACTGGTCGGCTCAAGGAAGTTGAGTCGGTTGCGTGGTCGGGGGAGGTGGACATAGTTCACCTGGTGTTATTCGGGGCGTCGGAAACTAAAACGTGCGCTCGTGGTTAAGGCGGGCGGGGATTAGTTCATAGACAGACTGCGAGACTAATGTGTGGTTGAGCGCGTGCTGTCGTCTTGAGTAAGAGACGGAGTCCGCTGGTTATATTGCCGCCTGATCTCCTGGCTTGGGGCGATTGGAAGATCAGTCCTTCTGCGGCGCACGGATCATGGCCACGAAGGCGATAATCCTACGGTCGCGCAAATCTACCCTTGGTACGTTCGTGTAATAGAGATAAGAAAGAGAATTCTTGACGATACTCGTGAGGTGGTGGAGCAAGCTACCGGGCGAGTGCCGTCAATAATGTTGGAGCGTCCGCAGCCTAGTTTTATTTCCGTTAATTGTCAACAACTTTTTCCGTCGACCCGGGCGGATGAATGGCTTGACGGAGTTTGCGCATGCCGTTTACAGTGCTTATAGCCTTGGGTTCCCGCTACTATTTTCGCGTAGCCGGCAGGCATCCGGCGGCTGCGCGCGGGCCTCTAATTGCGGTCGTTGCCGGCTGACCTGCACGCGCCCCCTCTTGTGTCGCCCTAACCCGCGTTCAAAGGAAGTTAAAGAGTGCCACAACTAAAATCCCCCGCGCCTGTGTGGGCCCGCACAATTAAACTCTTGCTGCTCGGTTTGTGCTGCCTGACAGGTTGGTTGTGGCCGACCACTGCGCCGGCTGCGGCGGCGACGCAGCGTCGTACCGGCCGGGCACGGCGCATACCCATGCATCATGGCGGCCGCCGTCAACGCGCAACGCACATCATGCCCGCACGGGCAGAGTCTTACGCCGAACCGGGCGCGGGCGGCGAGGTGGAGGGCGAGAACGGCGAAGAGGTCGAACGGCGCGAGGATTGGTTCTTGGCGCAACGCTCGTATCCGTTCAGCGCGCCGCCCGCGAACGGCCGGCGGTTGGCCTGGGAAGCGCGGCAACGCGGCAAAGGTATATTTGATGAACTGTCGCCGCTCGCGCCCGCCGCGAGCAGCCCTACCTGGCGCGCCATCGGGCCTGCGCCTACGACCTCCGCCTTCTTCGGTAACTGGGGGCAGACGAGCGGGCGCATCAACGCCATCGCCGTCTCGCCCACCGATCCGCAACTCGTCCTCGTCGGCGCGTCCACCGGCGGCATCTGGCGCTCAACCGATGGCGGCGCAAACTTCACGCCGGTCAGCGACACGCAGGCTGATATCTCCGTCGGCTCTATCGCCTTCAGCCGCAGCAACCCGGCCATCGCCTACGCGGGCATGGGCGATCTTTACAACAGCTATCTGGGCACGGGCGTCTTGCGCTCAACCGATGGCGGGCAGACGTGGGCGCGCGTCAGCAACAGCACTTTGCCTGCACCCGGCACGACCGCGAAGATCGAAGTTGACCCGACCAATCCGAATCGCGTCTATCTCAGTCAATACCTGCAATACAACGGCAACAACACCAACGTGCTTGCGCCAAGCGGCGTTTTTATCTCGACCGATGGCGGCGTCAACTGGCGACGGACGTTTGCCGGGCTGGTGCGCGACCTCGCGCTCAAGCCGAACGAGCCGAACACGATTTACCTCGGCGTGCGCCGCGCCGATGACCTGAACACCGGCGCGGCGGGCGTCAGTTCGCCCGGCCTCTACAGATCGACCGATGGCGGCAACACGTGGGCCATCGTTTACACCACAACCTTCGGCGCGTACTCGAACTCGATTCGGATCGACCTGCGCATCGGGGTCACGCCGGCCGCGCCCGACACCATCTATCTCTTCACGGGCGAGACGCTCACGCCATCGGCGGCCGAGTTGCGCGTGGAGGTGAGCAACGATGCCGGGCAGAGTTGGACACCGCGCAGTAGCACCGGCATTGATTCGGGCCAGTTCGGCTATAACGCTTACATCGCCGTCGATCCGACGAATGCGAACACGCTCTACGTCGGCACGCGCGACGTGTACAAGTCCACGAACGGCGGGCAAACGTGGGCGAGCCTAACGAAAAATTACAACTTCAACCCGATTGGCAACACCTTCTCATACTGCCCCAGTTGCAGCCTGAACGGCTCGCATCCCGATCAGCATTCATTGACCTTCGCGCCGAACGATCCGAACACGCTCTACCTCGGCAATGACGGCGGCATCTCGAAATCCACGAACGGCGGCACGTCGTTTCAATCGCTGAACACGACGCTTGTACTCTCGCAGTTCATCGGCATCGCCATGCACCCGACCGACGCGATGCGCACCTATGGCGGCACGCAAGATAATGGCACGCAGTTCCGCGCGCCGGCTGGCAACGGCTGGCAGGAGTTTGCCACGGGCGATGGTGGGCACACGGTCGTTAATGTGCCCGATCCGAGCGTCGTTTTTAGCACATACATTTACGGCTCGATAAGCCGTTATCGCTTCAATGCCAGTGGCACGTTCGCCAGCTTCGAGTTGAGCACCACCGATAGTACCTTCGGCGAATCATCCGCGAACCGGCGCATCGCTTTCTATCCACCATTCACTAATAATGACAGCGAGCAAACACTCTACTTTGGCACATGGCATCTTTTCACCAGCACCGACCTCGCCCGGACTTGGACTGCGCCCGGCGGGACGTTCGACCAGACCAGAGGCGTAACCGCTAACGGGCCGGATGTGCTATCCGCCATCGGCGTCGAGCAGCGCGCGAACGCGCAGGTGATCTACACCGGCTCGGCACAGGGGCGCGTGCTGGTTACGACCAGCGGCGGGCAGACGTGGACGGACATTACGGCGGGCCTGCCCAATCGTTATATCAGCGCCATCACGGTCGATCCGACGAACGCGGCCATCGCTTATCTAACGGTGAGCGGCTATGGCTCCGGGCACGTCTTCAAAACGAGCAATCAAGGGCAGACGTGGACTGACCTGAGCGGCCCGCAGCCGACAGGACTGCCCAACGTGCCGGTCAGCGATGTGCTGCTTGATCCGCTCGCGCCGACGACGCTCTACGTCGCCACCGACATCGGCGTCTATCGCTCGCTCACCGGCGGCACAAACTGGGAGAGTTTCAATCAGGGTTTGCCGCCCGTTGTCGTCACGGATTTAACGACGAACGCGAGCGGGCAGATACAGATCGGCACATACGGGCGCGGCGCTTATGAGTTGACGCAGAGCGCGCCCGAAGAACCGACTGTGCATTTCAGCACGGCCAGTATGCCGGTGAGCGAAGGCAGCGGGCGCGTGACATTGACCGTCATTCGGGGCGGCGACGCCAGCGGCGTAACCACCGTCGATTACCGCACCGTCGATACCGATACATTCACGGTCGGGTGCGCCGACACGGTCAACAATCATGGCGGCGCATACGGGCGTTGCGATTTCGCCGCCGTGGTCGGCACGATTCAGTTCGCTGCGGGCGAGACGCAGAAGACTATTGACGTGCCCGTCCTTGACGATACTTACGTGGAAGGCAACGAAACTTTCCAGGTGCAGCTCAGCAACGCCACCGGCACGCCGTTGGGTACAACGGCCACTGTCACTGTCATCGTGTTGGATAACGATCAGCCCGGCGCGGTGAACCCGATCTACGCGACGCCCTTCTTCGTGCGCCAGCAGTATCTCGATTTTCTGTCGCGCGAACCGGAAGCGACGGAGCCGTGGTCAGGCATCCTCAACGGTTGCCCCGACGTGAACAATCTCAATCCGACCGGCCCTTCAGCCGGGTGTGATCGCCTCAGCGTCAGCGCGTCGTTCTTCGGTTCGCCGGAGTTTCAAATCAAGGGCTTCTACGTGTTCCGCTTCTACAAACTCGCATTCAATCGCTTGCCGGAGTATCTGGAGATCATCCCCGATATGAGTTTCGTGGCGGGCACAACTGAGCAAGAGGTGTTCGCGCGCAAGGCGCAGTTAGCCACACAATTTACCGGACGACCGGAGTTTCAGACGATCCTCGGCGCGTTGGCGAACCCGGACTATGTGACGACCTTGCTCAATCGCTACGGGTTGACGCAAGTCACCACGCCCGACCCGGCGAGTCCTGATGGCACTGCAAAAGTGACGTTGACAAAGGCTGAGCTAAACAGCCGATTAGACAGCCGCACGCTGACGCGCGCGCAGGTGTTCCGCGCGATTGCCGATAGCGATGAGGTGGGGCGCGCAGAATTCAACAATGCGTTCGTGGCGATGCAGTATTACGGGTATCTGCGGCGCAAACCGGAGCCAGCCGGCTATCAGTCGTGGCTCACAATATTGCAGCGCGGCGACCAACGGACGATGGTCAACGGCTTTATGAATTCCATCGAGTACCGTCTGCGCTTCGGCGCACAATAAGATCGGTATAGGCCAAAAGACAAAAGTGGCAGCCGAACCACGCCGGTTCACGGCTGCCACTTTTGTCTTTTGGCCTATGAGATTCGGCTGCCGGTTAGAAACTGCCCTCCGACACGTTTACTTTCGAGATGGATAGCACGACGCGCATCGTCTGCGGGCGTTGGTCGAGCGCGGCCGGGACGAAGGCGGGCGTCTGGCGAAGCGCGGCCGTTACCTCATCAAGCATGTGGCGGTTGCGCGGCGTCTGCACCACCTCGGCGAGCGAGGCATTGCCGTTGCTGAATACGTCGGCGACGATGGCCATGTCGTCATCGTCCGCCGGCCCCGCGGACGGCGTGCGGACCAGTTTCGCTAGCGCGCCGTTCGGGTTCAGACTCGGCATCAAGCCTTGCAGATCGGTTGGCTGGCCCGGGACGGGAATGACCGCGAGTTGCACCTCTTCATAGTCCATGCGTTGTGCGCGGGCCAATTCGCGCAGCAACGCGACGTGCGGTCGGAGCGCGCTCGTCACGGCCATAAACAGGAGAATCGAAGTCAGCGCGCCGATGGTGTAGGGCATAAGGCGCGGGCGCGCCCAGTTGCTGACGAGTTGCCCGATGGTGAGTGGTGGTTGCTGTCTGCGCGCGGCCCGTTCGATCATCAGCGTGTCGCTGATCGCGTTGGCGAGCGTAGCCGGTGGTTGCGGACGTTCAAGTTGCCCCAAGCCGCGGACGATGGCGCGCGTCTCCGCCAGATGCAGGCGGCACACAGGGCAACGCGCAAGATGCACGCCGACAACTTCGCGCACACCCGCCGACAGTCGCCCGTCGAGGTACGCCGAAAAGTTTTGTTGTGTCTCCTTACACGTCATAAGAGGTCAGAGGTCAGCGGTCAGAGGTCAGAGGTTAGTCAGAGCAGTTTTAACTGATCTCTGACCGCTAACCTCTGACCGCTACTTGCGAGCGAATGGCTGACCGACCCCGGCTGCTCCTTCCGCAAGGCAACAACTTGGCAAGGTCTTTGTCGCTGCGCTGTCGCCGACCGGAACAGACGCCGCGCGTGGGCGACACTTTCGACGGGTGTTGCTGGCCGCGTTGTCAACGCCGCCACGCGCGCTTCAGGCTCCGCCACGGAGACGGTTGCACCGACTAAACCATGCTGGTTGCTGCCTGACCCCACTGGCACCGGGTTGGTTGTGATCAAGCCGGGGCGGGGCAGCCATTCGCTTCAAAGAGCCGTTAGCTATCAGCGTTTAGCTAAAACGTATTATCGAAATCCTGCCAACCGGCGGCGCAATTCGGCGCGCCCGCGCGAGAGTCTGGATTTGACTGTGCCGACGCTGATCTCAAGCGTCGCCGCGACTTCCTCATAACTCAGACCTTCAACGTCGCGCAGCACGACGACTTCACGATAGACCCGTGAGAGCGAGCGCACCGCGCCGGTTAATATCTGCTCACGCTCATGCGCGAGCGCGGCCTGTTCCGGGTTGACGCTCTGCTCGTCTGCTAGTTGCGCGCCGAGCGGTTGCTCGTGTGCCTCGTCCGTCGCGTCGAGCGAGACCGTGACGTTGCGTCGGCGTCTGCGCCACCAGCGCCAGCGGTTGCGCGCCTGATTGAGCGCGATGCGATAGAGCCATGTGCGTAGGTCTGCGTCGCCGCGAAAGTTGCCGACGGCGCGGAAGGCTTGCAGGAAAGTTTCCTGCGTCAGATCGCGCGCTTCTTCGGGGTCTTCCGTCAGCCGATAGAGCAGGGCATAGATATCGGGCGAACGCTCGCGTACGAGGAAGTCGAACGCGGCCGCATCGCCGGCCCGGAGTCTGTCAAGGAACTGCGGGTCTGTGCGGGCACAGGCCTCGGCGGGCACGGCCGCCGGCGCGACTGATTCCAACTCGGCTTGCCCGCGGAGGGCGAATGGCTCTCCGAAGCTCACAAACGTCCTCCAACCGTGACCGGCGCTTCTATTCGCTTGCGCACGCCGCACAGTCGCAGCCTTAGACACCGCCCTTGTGCGTTTTGTTCCAATGGGAAATTTAACGGCATGGCGCTTCGTTCCTGCGTGTCGATTGCGCGCGAACGCCTATGTTTTCGCGCTCTCCGGCCAGGCTTGCGCGGGTTGTGCGCGAGCGTAGCACGCACCCCGCGGGCGGTCAAACAAACTCTTAATCGCATGCGGTCGCAAGCGGCCGGACGGCGCGGCGATGGTTGCTTGACAACCTGTGGAGCCGTCGTTAGAGTGAACCGTTTCACGCTAACGCCGATTTTAGAACGCGCACGCCTGTGCGTTGTTGCAAGAGAAAAGAACGTGGCTCGATACAATAAAAAACGCGCACGCGAACTCCAACACGACGCCTTCCGCGATAAAACGCTTAGCGTCTTCGACCGCCTAGGCGACCGGCTGGAAGGCCGTGGCCGCACAATCCTCTACGCCCTCATCGGGCTAATCGCGCTCACCTTGCTGGCCGGCATCTTTACGTGGTGGCGCGGCCGCCACGCGGACGAAGCCCGTCGTGCGTTGGGCCGGGCCATTGAGATCGCCGCCGCGCCCGTCTCGTCTGAACCGCAAACCGGCCCGCCGACGGGGCCGTCCTTCACGACGGACAAAGAGCGGGCGCAACGCGCTGTCGAAGAATTTCAAAAGGTCGAAGCGAAATACAGTGATCCGTATCGCACCCTCGCGCACTATTTCCGCGCCGCCAACTTGCTGACGGTTGATCGGCCCAACGGCATCAAGGAACTCGAAGGACTGGCGCACAGCGACAACGATGAAGTCGCCGCGCGCGCCAAGTTCGCGCTGGCGCAGGCGCATGCGGACGACGGCCAATTGGATGCCGCCGCCGCGCTCTACGGCGAGTTGGCGAAAACGAACAGCGAGAGCATCCCGGCCGACACGGCCAATCTGCAACTCGCCACCGTTTACGAGAAGCAGGGCAAGAAGCAAGAGGCCGCGGACGTTCTCTACCGCATCATCGAAGCCGCGCGCAACGCCAAAGACAAGGACGGCAAACCCGCGCCGCAATCGGCCGCCGCCCGCGATGCCGCCGCCCAACTCGAACGCCTCGACCCCGCGCGCTTCGCCAAACTCCCGCCGGAGCCGCCCAGAGATTTACCGTTTTAGCAAGGTCAGCGGTTAGAGATCAGCGGTCAGTTAGAGCAGTGCGTTTTTCACTAACCTCTGACCTCTAACCTCTGATCTCTACTCTTCATGGACAATGCCACGCATACGCTGGTCGGGTTGCTGGTGGCAAAGGCGGGGCTGGAACGTCTATCGCCATACGCGACGGCGACGTGCCTGCTCGCGGCGAACGCGCCGGACGTGGACGTGGTGACACGACTGGGCGGGCCCTGGTTCGCGTTGCAACATCATCGCGGTATCACACATTCAATCATCGGCGTGCTCGCGCTCTCATTGCTCCTGCCGCTCATCTTTTTTTACATTGAACGACTCTCTGCGCGGCTTCGACACACACACACGCGCATCCGGCTGCGCGGACTCATGCTCGCGGCCTTGCTCGCCTGCGCCACACATCCGCTGCTCGACTGGTTGAACAGCTATGGCGTGCGCCCTTTCTTGCCGTGGACTGAGCGTTGGTACTACGGCGACATCCTCTTCATCTTTGATCCGTGGCTCTGGCTCACGCTGGGCGCAACAGCCTTTCTGTTGACCGCGCGCACGCGCCGGCGCGTTGCCCTGTGGGGCGCGCTCGCGCTCGTGCTACCGGCGGCGTTGCTCTATCTCACGCTCCGCGCCGGGCAAGCTTTGCCCGTGGGCGCGCTCGCGTTGTGGCTCGGCGGCGTTGCTCTAGTTAGCTGGGCGCGGCACGCGCGACTGGCCGAACATTGCGGCGGCGCACGCCTGGCGCAGGCGGCGTTGATGCTGGTTGTGTGCTATTGCGGTGCGCTGGCGTTCGTCCATGCGTATGTCGTCACCAAAGCGCGCGCGCGGGCGACAGCGGTCGCGCGGCAGCACAATGAAACCTTACTCCGCCTCGTTGCGATGCCGACGCTCGCCGATCCGACCACTTGGGTTATCGTTGCCGAGACGGAGCGTGCGACCTTTCGCTTCGAGACGCGCGTACCGGCAAACCTGAACGCTGTGGACACAAACATCGCGCGCTTTGAAAAACCAGAAGCGCCGGCCGACGCGCAGGTCATGCGCGCGGCACAAGATGAGCGGGCGCAAGTATTCTTACGCTTCGCGCGTTTTCCCGTCGTCCAACTGGAAACGGATGGCGCGGACACGCTCGTGCGGTTTACCGATTTGCGCTTCAACGAGCCGGGCCGTACGCGGAACCCTGGCCGCAGCTTCAGCCTTGACGTACACGTACCGCGCACACCGTAACGCAAAGAGCAACCCCCCTGCCTACTTCTTCCTTGCCCGCGCGAGTTCGGCGAAGCTGAGATTGAGGATCGGATACTCGCGCCAATCTTTGTAGTCGTAGTGCCACCATTCAGGCGCGTAGACGTTGAAGCCTTCGGCCTCCATCGCGGCGCGCAGTAGCTCGCGCAGGCGGCGCGCTTCGGGCGGGCCGGCCTGATAGTCTATGTGCGCGCGTTCGCTCATCTCGTCGTAGCCGGACGGCATCTCGACCGTGCGCCCGGTGTGCAATTCGTAGAGCGAGAGATCGACGGCGCAACCGCGATTGTGGCGCGACCCCTTGGCCGGATCGGCGACGAACTGTTTCTTATCCGCCGGCGTCATGTCCCAGAAAATTTTCGTCACCGCCCACGGGCGATAACCGTCGAATACAACGAGGCCATAGCCCTGCCGCCGCAAACTCTGGCCGACACGAACGAGGGCCGCTGCCGCCGGTCGTTGCAAAAAGGCGCGCGCTTCCGTATAGACGGGGCGGCCCGTGAAGTTGTTGGCGGTCGCATAGCGGATGTCTAGCTTGATGGTCTTATCGAGTTTAGTGAGTTCGACGAGGGCGGGCGGGCGAAATGTGCCTGGCTCCTGTGGCGGCTCAGTTTGCTGACCGCGCGCACCTATCAGCAGACATAAGGCTAAGACGGTTGCAAAACCGGGCAAGGTTAAATGTCTGCGCAGCATCAGCAATATACCTCCGTTCAAGGGTGGCGCGCACAAGCGGCTTAGAAGCACGTAGCCATCACCGGCGGCGCAGGCGTCATGGTAACAAAGCTTTTCCACTTGCCGCGAGCTTGAATTACTCTCACCCGGTTGTCAGCCTTGCTGGAACGGGCTACTCTTAAACACTCTCCTTGCAGCATCCGACAGGTTCGCTTTACGCCACCATTGAGGGGCGACCCGCCCGCGTTCGGGCGAAGACGAAAGGGAAATTTGTGCGGCAGTTCTTATCACTCTTATTAGTTAGTGTAGCGCTCACGATTGCAAGCGCGCCGCGCTTTGTCCGGGCGCAGACCGCGGCCGGTGCTTGCGCCGCGCCCGCGCTCCGCGTCGAACATAGATTGAAAACGGGCCGCTTGCCGGTCGCTGTCGTGGCGGCCGATTTCAACCGCGACGGGCAGCGCGATCTGGTGGTGGTGAATAGTGGTTCGGATGACGTGTCAGTTTATATCGCAGACGGCACGGGCGGATTCAGTGCGGGTGCAACGTTCGCGGTCGGCAAAAGTCCCCGCGCCGTGCTGGCGGGCGACTTCAACGCCGACCAGCAGGTGGACATTGCTGTCGCCAACTACGAGTCGAACAACGTCTCAGTGTTGCTCGGCGATGGGACAGGTCGTTTCACTGCGGCCGCCGTGCTGCCGGTCGGCTCCGGCCCGGTCGCGCTCGCGGGCGCGGACTTGAACGGCGACGGCCGACTCGATCTCGTGACGGCGAACGCAAAGGCTAACAACGTGTCGGTGTTGGCGGGCGGCCCGCGCGGCGCATTCGCTGCTGCCATGACGCTGCCGGTCGGCGTCGAACCGTTCGCGGTTGTCGCGGAAGACACGGACGGCGACCGTAAGCTTGATCTCGTGGTGGCCGACTCGGGCGCGGGCGATCTGTCTGTGCTGGCGGGCGACGGCGCGGGCCGGTTCGCGGCGGCGGTGCGCTATGCGGCGGGCAAGCGCCCGCTCGCGTTGGCGGCCGGTGATTTCAACGCCGACGGCCTGCGCGATCTCGCCATCTTGAATTACGGCACGAATAGTTTGTCCCTCATGCGCACAACCACACACGGGGCGCTCGGTGCGGCGCGGAGTTTCAACGTGCCGCTTACGCCCCTCTTCGGCGCAACGGGGGATTTCAATCAGGACGGGCGGGCCGACGTGGCCTTGGTCGATGGCTTGAGCGGCAGCGTGGCCATCATGCTCGCGAATACAGTGGGCGAGTTGCTGCCAGCGGTGCTGGTCAAACTGCCGGGCGTGGAGACGCAAGCTTCGTTCGTTGTCGTCGCTGATTTCAACGCGGACGCAAAGGCCGACCTGGCGGTGACGAGCAACGACACCGTGACAATTCTATCGGGTGATGGGAAGGGCAACTTTACAGTCGGCGATACCTATCAGGTTGGTGGTGCCACCGGCCTCGCGGTCGGCGACTTCAACGGGGATGGGCATGTTGACTTGGCCGGCACGGTCGCTAAAAGCGTCATCGTCATGCCCGGCGACGGGCGCGGGAAGTTCGGGCCGCCGCGCGCCTTCCCGGTCGGCGGCGAAGCCGTTGCGCTCACGACGGGCGACTTTAACGGCGATGGCAAACCGGATGTGGCGACAGTCAATCCCAAACAGCTAAACATCTCCGTCCTACTTAACGATGGGCAGGGCGGCTTCGCCAAAGCGGTTAACTCTGCCGCTGAGCCAACCGCGCGGGCCATCATCGCCGCCGACTTCAATGGCGACGGCAAAAGTGATCTGGCTACAGCCAACGACTTGGGCGGCAGCGTCTCACTTTATTTCGCCGACGCGCGCGGCGCGTTCCTCGCGCATAAGGATTATCCCGTGGGTGCGCGGCCCTTCTGGCTCGTGGCCGTCGATCTTAATCGCGACGGCCGGGTTGACGTGGCGACGGCCAACCAACATTCAAGCGATGCAGCGGTTATCATTAACGACGGGCAGGGTGGCTTCGGTGCGCCGACGAATTACACGGTCGGCGTCAACCCGACTTCGCTCGTCAGTGGCGACTTCGATGGCGACGGGCGCGTCGATCTGTTGACGACCGACTACGGCTCACGCGGCCTGTCGCGGCTGCTGGGCGACGGGCACGGGCGCTTTACGGGCGCGCGCAGTTTCGCCGTGGGGCTGCACCCTTATGGCTTAGCCGTCGGCGATCTGAACGGTGACGGCGTCGCCGATTTAGTCGGCACTACCGCCGGCTCAGGCGAGGTTCTGCTCCTCTTGGGCGACAAGCGGGGCGACTTGAAACCGCTGACTAAAATGACTGTCGGAAAATCTCTGCGCGGGGTTGCGCTTGGTGACTTCAACGGCGACGGCCGCGCCGATGTGGCCGTGACGGATTCAGAGGCGGCGGAGATTGTGATATTGCTTAGCGCCTGTCAAGCCGCACAGGTCGCGGGGGGCAGTGTGGATACTGATACGCGGAGGAGTAAAGCGGTGCAGACATTAGCCGCAGGCACAGCATGGGGCGGGCCGCATATCCGCCTGACGATCACAGACAGCGGCGCGACGATTGAGTACGATTGCGGCCACGCGACGATAGAGCAACCAGTGGCGCTGGACGAGCAGGGCCGCTTCGACGTGCAGGGCATGCACGAGGACGAAACTGGCGGCCCCGCGCATAGCATCAGTGCCGTGAACGAGGACGGCACTATCAGTGCGCCCGGCGCAAGCGTTGCTCGTCGTCCGGCGCGCTACACGGGGCAGGTCACAGGTCGTACCATGACGCTGACCGTTATGCTCAGCGACGCCGAGCGCACCTTCGGCACATTCACACTCACACAGGGCGTGACGCCCCGCCTCTACAAGTGTCAACAATAAACATCCAGGGGATGGGAGCCGAGAGAGAAAATTAACAAATTAGCGCCTGCCAGCTTGCAGGCCGGGCATGCGCGTATTACTATTGCGCTCCGTACTTAAGTGTGATACGTGTAGGATAAACCCCGTTCCGAATTTAAGCCCGAAAACTTGCCTTCAGGGAATTGCCAGCGCCAATGCTGCAACTCTTGCAAGGGAAATTTAAGACAACGTACTTTATCGCTTCCGGGCCTTGCGCGGTGTGTCTCCACACCGCGCTACTCGGTCACTAACATCCTTCGCCAGCCACCGCTTCGGCAAAGCACCGGAACGTTGACCATACCTCGGAGAATTTGAATGAGAAACGCAAAACCTATTGCAACCCTCCTCGTCTCATTAAAGCCACGGGCCGCAGCCTGGCGACGTGTGACGCGGAGTATCACCGGGTCGGCGACAAAGGCGCTCATGTTCAGCCTGAGTTTGCTGCTTGTCCTACCTGGCTTCGCCCTCAATCCAGCCGGCACCGTACAAGCGCAGAAGCTTGGCGCGACAAGGAACAAGCCGGCCCCAGCGCCACCCATTGCTAACCAGCCCGGCCTTAATGGAAAAACTTATTCCCCGACCAATCGGGCGGTGGCGACGGCTGCGCCCGTGAACGTGCGCGCACTTGCGGCGCAGGCCGCGCTCGAACCGGAGCAGACCGCGCCGGCCGAGCTTAGACCTATCGCGCCGCCGAAAGGCGACCGTCCGGAACACAAGACCGTACCGATTGTGCTGCCGCCTGACGCTGAAGCCGGCGCAACCGGTGGGACTCCTGCTGCTCCGCCGCCTTCGGCGCAAGGGCCGTCGCCGGGGCCGACCAAGTCCTTCAAGGGCGAGTTCCTCAGTGGCGGCTCAATTCCGCCCGACACGATGGGCGCGGTTGGTACGACCCACGTCGTAACGGTCAGCAACGACCGGATGCGTATCCAGACCCGCGATGGCGTCGAACTGTCGCGCGTGACGATCAATAGCTTCTGGGCCACGGCTACGGTCAAAGGCGCAGCAGTAACGTCCGCCTTCGACACAAAGGTTTACTTCGACCGCTTCAATAGCCGCTTCGTCTTGATCTCATCGCTCAACGGCCCCGGCATCAACTCCGGCGCAGGTGTCGCCGTCACACAGACGGCCGACCCGACCGGCACTTGGAACCGCTTCACGGTTGCTTCCGACCCGGCCTCCACCGCCACCGCCGGTCATGCGATTGACTATCCGTCCGTCGGGATTAACAAGAACTGGATCGTCGTGGACGAGAACACCTTCAATTACAGCGGCACAGCTTTCACCTCCTACTTCGGCCAGCAAATCTTTGTCTTCGATAAGCAGGCTGCCTATGCCAACACCCTGTCCAATGTCCCGTTGTTTGAGGGCCCGGTCTCGACCTGCAATGGAACGGCCGACGAAACCAACCTCGGCTGCGGCTTCACCATCGCTCCGGCTATCACTGAAGACAATACGACCGACACCGACTATATGGTGGAAGACTGGGATAGCCAGGCGGGGCAACTGCGCATGAGCAAAGTCACCGGCACGGCCTCGGCCCCGCTGCTCACCGTCGGCACGCAGTTCCCGCAGTCCACGAACTCGTGGCGCTTCAACGCCTCGCGCATCGGGACGACCGGCGGCTACGCGCCGCAGCGGCAGCAGTCCGCCAACTTGACTTCCGGCACGCGCATCGCCAACAACGATTCGCGCATTCAGAACTGCGTCCTGCGCAATGGCTCGCTCTGGACTGTGCATCACGTGATGCTCGCGCAGACGCCAACGCTGGCGGGCGGCGCCGTGGGCGGCACGACAAACCCCGACACGCACTCCGCTATCCAGTGGTGGCAGATCGACCCGACCATTGAGACCGGTCTGGCCGTGCCCGCGCTGCAACGCGCACGTATCGAAGACCCGACCGCCGATAATTGCCACGACGGCGCATCCGGGACGCGGACAGTGGGCACTTGCACTTCGACCGCTCAACAGGTCGGGCAGTTCTATGCATTCCCGAACATCAGCGTCAACGTGAACGGCGACGTGCTGATGGGCTTCACGCAGTTCTCGAACCTGACGTATCCGAGCGCTGCCTATGCGCTACGCCTGAGCGGCGATCCCGTCAACACAACGCGCGACCCGGTGGTCTATCGTCCGGGGCAGGCCAACTACAACATCGGTTCGGGCACCGGCGGCACGACCGGGCGCAACAATCGTTGGGGCGATTATAGCGGCGCGCAGACCGACCCGCTCAACGATACCGACTTCTGGGCTGTACAGGAATACGCCGGCGCTCAGCGTGACTTCGGCATCGGTATCGCCGGTAACTGGGAGACATATTGGGCGCAGATCAATCCAGCTACAGTTGCTCCGTCAAAGACCGGCAACCTGATCATCAGCGAGTTCCGTCTGCGCGGGCCACAGGGCGTGCGCGACGAATATGTCGAACTCTACAATCCGGGCGCGACGCCCATCATCGTCAACACGACGGACAACTCCGACGGCTGGGCGCTCGCCTATAGCACGACGGCAGGCGTAGTTTCCGGCGTAATTGTCATCCCGAATGGCACGGTGATTCCGGCGAATGGTCACTTCCTCGCCGCTAGCAACCAGAACAATAATCCTGGAGCCGGCGTTGATGTAGGCTGTGGTGTGGCGACTGCCTGCGGCCCCACATTGGTGTACAGCCTGAACACGTACCCCAGCACGCAGGTGCGGGGCGCGGACAGCGACACGGGCTGGGCATTCGATCTTGCCGACAACGGCGGTCTGGCCATCTTCAAAACGTCCACGGTGGCAAATTTCAGTGCGGCGACACGCATGGACTCCGTCGGCTTTGTGGGCGTTCCGGCTGGTCTCTTCAAAGAGGGTAACGGCCTCCCGGCCATCACCGCCTCCACGCCGACCGGTCAGTTGACCTTCTACCGCAACCTGTCGAGCGGCACGCCGAAGGATACACAGGCCAACGAGAACGACTTCGTCTTCGTTGACCCGGCCATCGAAACGCTGACCGTCGCGCCGTTCCTTGGCGCGGCCGGGCCGGAGAATCTGGACAGCCCCTTGGTGCGCAACACGACGGTCAAAGCCACATTGGTCGATCCGCTCTGCCCCGGCAGCGGCGCGCCAACGACCGCTTGCGCCCGTTCGCGTGACAACACGGCCGTGACCAACGGCACGCTCGGCACGCTCTCGATCCGCCGCAAGTTTACAAATAACACGGGTGCGCCTTTAACGCGCCTCCGGTTCCGTGCGGTGGATTTGACGAGTTGCACTGTCCAGCCTTGTACGCCGGGCAGCAGCGCGGCAGCGGGCGTCGCCGATTTGCGCCTGATTACATCGGTGGATATCCCGGCCGCTACCTTAACGGGTGGGGGCACGGTGCCGATTCGCGGGCTGACACTTGAAGAACCGCCCACACAGGCAAATGGCGGCGGGCTTAATGCGTCAGTCTCTGCGGGCATAATTACGTTTGCCGCGCCGCTTGGCGCGGGCGTCTCCATCAACGTCCACTTCCTCTTCGGCGTGCAGCAGTCGGGCACGTATCGCGTCTTCGTTAACATTGAGGCGCTGCCCTAAGCAGCTAAACCTGAACCGGGCGGTCAACCGCCGCCCGACTAAATTTAAGGGGCGCGTTCAAGTTGCATTGAACGCGCCCCTTAGTCTTTTGTCCGTGTGCTGGCTTTCAATAGAGCGCCGGGCCCGACGGCAAGTATTGTGCGAGCCGGCCGAAGGGCGCACTGGTGAGCAAGTGCGCGTAAGCGCCGACAAAGCGCAAGCCGTGCGCGAAGGCGAAGCGTAGCGCCGCATGGTTGCTGCCGGGCACGCGTAGACTGATCGCGCCGGCCGTCTCCATCGCCGCGCGGCAGGCGAGCGTGAGCAACGCATCGGCGTGCGCCGGGGCCGCCCAACAAGCGGGCCCGATGGTCTCGCCGGTGAGGTAAAAATACCCGATAGCCTGTTCCCTATAGCGCACCTGGCGCGCGCTGACGTGTGGCTGCGCGCGCCAGAAGCGATGATCAACTTCCCGCCGCGTCGCGCGCACATCAGCGTCCAACGCACATACGACCGCGAGCGTCGTCGGTTCAACCGCATAATCAATCGATACGGCCGGCAGCGCCGTAGGCTGACCCGCGAACGTGAACAATTGATAACCGGGCACCATGCCCATTTTTAGATAACTGGCCAGTGCCATCTGATCCGGCGACGACCAGACGAAGAACGTGTCCGCGCCTGCGCGTGCGCCCGCCTGCCACACATGCCGCAACAGCGGGCCGCCCACGCCGCTGCCGACCAACTCGGCCCGTGTCCAGAAACCGGAGAGAAACCACAAACGGTCGCGCACAATGGCGTGGCACAGCGCGACGAGTTGGCCGTCGCGTTCCGCCACGCGAAAGATGCCGGTGCTGAGTATATGCGCCCACATCGTCTCGACGCCCTGCCGTGGCGGCAATGGTTGCGCTATGTGGAGCCGCTCATACATGCGCCCGACAGCCGTCATGAATAGATCAATAGCGGCGGGCAAGTCGGCTGCCGTCGCCGCGCGTTGAGTAGTCGCTAGCATGTTCGCTGCCTCTGGTTAGCTCGGTTCGGCCCGAGCTCGGATTTCGGAGTTGAAAGCGCGCGCGGGAGAGCGTATAAGATTCCAACATCAATTCCTAGTTGGTTCAGGTTAAAAACTATAGGGCCGTTGCGGCGCGGTCGGGCGCATGTGTTGCCCCGCGCCGGCCGGCAGTCTGGCTTAATACGAGCCACGCTACCCGGAATTTTTATAGCGCGCGCGCTCGAAGTCTCGGCCTGGTCTTGCGCGCACGCCTCTGCCTACGCTTCATCGTCGGGGGCGGCGCGCAAAACTTCATGTTTGCACGGGTGATTCAAATAACAAGTTCAGGGAGCCTACCATGTTGAAACGAACCTCGTTGACGGTCTTATTGTGTGTTGCCGCGTGTGTATGCGCGCTGGCGGGTGAAGGGAAGCGGTTGACGGTTGAGGACGCGCTGGCGTTCGTGGACGTGAGCGCGCCGCAATGGTCACCGGACGGCAAGCTGATCGCGTTCACGGTCACGGAGTGGAATCGGAAAGATGATCGCCGCGACACGCACATCTATCTCGTGAGCGTGGCGGGCGGCGAGCCAGTCAAACTTACAAATGGCGAGCGCGGTGAGACGCAACCGCAATGGTCGCCTGACGGCACGCGCCTCGCTTTTCTCGCCGCGCGTGATGCGCCGAACCCGGCTGCCCCGACGCCGCCACGCAATCAAATCTGGCTCATCTCCATGCGGGGCGGCGAAGCCGAGAAGTTGACGGATGAAGAAGCGGGTGTCGCGCAGTTTCGCTGGTCGCCGGATGGCCAGCAACTTGCCTACGTCGTCCGCGATACGCCGAAGGACAAAGCGGAGCGCGACAAGCGCCGGAAAGATAAGTTTGACGCGATTGTCGTGGACAACGACTTCGTCTATTCGCATCTGTGGGCCATTGATGCCGGCACAAAGCAGAAGCGGCGCGTGACCGAAGGCGCGTTCACCGCGTCCGATCCGCAATGGTCGCCGGACGGCCGGCAACTCGCTTACGTCGCGGGCAAGCAAGGCGCGCAGGAATCGAGCTTTACGGACATCGCCGAGGATCGCAACACTGACATCTTCGTCGTGCCGGTGACGGGGGGTGCCGCCCGGCAACTAACCAACAATCCAGGCCCCGACGAGTCGCCGCGTTGGGCGCGTGATGGCCGTCAAATTGCCTATCTTGCCAGTCCTGATCCGCTGTCGTGGGCGGAGCAGACCGGATTGATGCTCATTGATGCGACGGGCGGCCCGGCGCGCAACTTGACGGGCGCTTATGAAGATTCGATCAACGGTGCGCCCAAGTGGTCGGCCGACGGGAGCATGCTCTATGCGGCGGGCGCAAGCGGCGTCTATGGCCAACTCCTGCGCATTCCGGTTGCGGGCGGCGCACCGCAACCCGTGTTCGAGACGCGCGGCGCGTACAACGCGATTGACCTGGCGCGCGACGGGCAGACGCTCGCGTTCACGTTCAACAATGCGAAAGAGCCAAGCAACATCTGGCTGGCAGCGGCGACGGGGCAGAACGCGAAGCAATTGACCTTTTTCAACCAGCAGGTGAAAGACTACGCGCTCGCCGATACGGAAGTCTTGAAGTGGGCCGCGCCCGACGGGCTGGAGATCGAAGGCTTGCTCGTGAAGCCGGTCGGCTACGTCGCGGGGCAACGCTATCCGACGATCTTGTTGATCCACGGCGGCCCGTACGGGCAGTTCTCGTTCGGCTACACGCGCAACGCGCAACTTTATGCCGCGCACGGCTACGCTGTGTTGATGCCCAACCCGCGCGGCTCGACTGGCTACGGGCACAAGTTCGAGACGGCGAACCTGCGCGACTGGGGGGGCAAGGATTATCAAGACTTGATGGCGGGCGTAGACGAAGTGATAAAACGTGGTATCGCCGATCCGGATCGCCTCGCCGTGATGGGCGGCTCTTATGGCGGCTTCATGACCTTCTGGACGATCACGCAGACCGACCGCTTCAAATGTGCCATCGGGCACGCTGGGATCAGCGACTGGTATGGCTTCTTCGGCCAAACAGACGTACCCGATCTGATGACCTATGGCCTCGGCGGTTTGCCGTGGACGGCGCGCGAAACTTACGCGAAGTGGTCGCCGATGAGCTACGTGGATCGCGTCAAGACGCCGATCATGATCACGCACGGCGAACAAGACCGGCGCGTGCCGATCCAGCAGGCCGAGCTTTATTATCGTGCGCTCAAGCGGCGCGGCGACGAAGTCGTCTTCGTCCGCTACCCGCGCGAGCCACACAGCATCTCCGAGCCGAACCACCAGATCGATCTCGCCACTCGCCAACTCGCGTGGCTCGACAAGCACTTGCGATAAGCCCATGCGCGGCTAAATTCATCAGCCGGTAAAAGCACGGCGTCCGGTGGGTAGTGGCCTCATTTGCCTTGAGACATGGCGAGGCACACACAGCGAAGCCCCGCAAGCTGACGTTGCTTGCGGGGCTTGCCTGTTGCTTGGTCTAATCGCTAAATCGAACCACGTGACATTGGGCCAGAGCTAAAAACTATCCACGAAACCACACGAATCGACACGAAAAAAAATCACGGAAAATTATGGTCTTTTCGTGTGGCTTCGTGTGGTTTCGTGGATAAGGCTTTTTCCTTCGGCCCATTATTGTCGGTTTTGTTTTAGCTCACGCCTGCGCTTTGCGTCGTCTGCGGATCGCGCCGACTGCACCCGCCAGGCCTGTGCCGAGCAAGAGCATCGTCGCCGGTTCGGGCACAGCTGCCGGCGCGGCAAGCACAACGATTGTAATAGAGGCTAGGTTGGACCTCTCAGTCGGCCCACCGGCTATATTGCCATCTAGACCGATGACACCGGTGTAAATGCCGGGGGCAGCATTCGCCAAGATGGTGAAGCTGAGTATATTGCCCGACTCCATTGTGAGCCCCGGCACTGGATTTACCAGAAACCCCGCGGGAAACGAAGCAGTGGCGATGGCATTGAAACTAGTCGAGAAGACTATGTTAGTGATGCCAAAGGCCGTCGCGTTTGGGTTGGTCACGGTGCCAGCAAAGGTGATGGTTGCACCGGGCATCCCACTCTGCGGAGAATTGGTGATGGTTAAGACTAATGGCGCGGCCTGCGTCTTGGCGGCTGCGCCAAAACAGATAACGACCAGCGCGCACGCGGCGAGCGTGTGTTTGAGTAAGCGGGACATAGGTTTGACTCCTTGTGGTTTGGTTGGGAACACTCGTTGAAAGTTTACTGGTGAAACTGCGCGAAAGCTCCCCGCACGTGAGCTTGCAGCCAGGCTGAGAACTGAGCTGGCGGAGCAGCGCTGGCTCAAGTTCTCAGCCTTAAGTTATAGAGAGCAGAGTGTATGCCACTCGCAGCAAAGCGGGCAGATAAAATCTGTTGACAGCGCAAGATCGAACAAACCCGCTTGCTTGATCCCCTTATTTCCGACCGTGACGTAGGCTGTCCTTACTATAGGTTACTAGTAAGTAGGCACGGCAGCTTTGGAGAGCGACTGTGCAGTTGCGTCCGTAGTCTTAGCCAGCAAGCGTTGAAGCGTTTCCTTTAGCTCGTCCAGGTCGAGCGGCTTGGTCAGGTAGTCCGAGTAGCCTTCACCCAACTCGTCCACATGTAAATAGAATTTGATGGCGCGTAGGCCGTCGTTTGAACTGGTTAGGACCGGCACGTATTGCAGGCCCGGTGACATACGGATCAATTTGATAGCTTGTATTACGTCAAGACCTGTGAGGCTCAGATCGAGCAGAAGCACATCCGGCAATTCGCGTTGCGCTGACTCGACCGCTTCTATCGCATCAATCGCTTCGATGATGCGATACCCGGACTGTTCCAGAAAAACGTGCAACCGGTAGCGCGCAGCATTGTCGCGCTCAGCTAACAATACCGCTTGTGGATTTGTTATGGGTTGTGCCGGCATTTTGGCCCCGTTGCCCGACATGGTGAGAAGCCCCAAGACGCGCGAACTGATTGCCGGTCAAAAGTCAGGCTAAGCGCCAAGGGGCGTACGGGCGCTCAGTTACCGGGGCAAACTTTAGAGCGACGGCGTGCGCTGCTTGCAATACTGCTACAAGCGGCGCACGCCGTTTTAGCGTGTTATTGTCTGATCTTGGCTGCCAGACTTACGAGCGCGCGTCCTTCATGGCTGCGCGGCGGCGACGGATGCTGCCAGCGACGCCGGCGAGACCTGTCCCGAGCAGCAGCATCGTCGTCGGCTCAGGCACGGCACCTGGCTGGTTAGCGCTCGTGATCTGGCCAGTTAAGGAAGCGGTTTGACCAGGGTTGAGCGACAGGTTATTAACCGTGAAGGTGAACGTGCCAGGCCCGTTCGGGGTCGAGAAGGTGAACACCTGCGACGGGTTGGCGAAGGCAAGACCAACGCCGCCATTGCCCGTGCTGGTCACGCTACCTTGCAGCATAGCGGTGTAGACGGACGAGCCGCCGCCATTGATGCCGGTCGGAAGTGTGAATGTCACGCGCAACGTGAACGTGTTGCCGTTATAATTGGCCAACGAGTTCGCCAGCGTGAACGCACCCAGGTTGTCAACGTTCTGGGTAGGCGGCGCGATTGGATTGCCGCCGAGACCGAGAAATCCGCCGGCGGTCGTGCCGGAGAATTGTGAGTTGACGTATGACAAGCCGAGCAACGAAGCGGTCTGCGTCGCGCTGGTGTTGGGTGGGTTGACGTTGTTGAAGGCACCGTTGGTGTACCCAGCAAAACTGACCTCATCAGCGCGGGCCGTTTGCTGCCCGACGGCGAACAGGGCGATGAGCGCGAGGCCCAACGCGAAGGGTTTGATCAACTTTAAAGTGATTGCGAACATTTCTCTAACTCCTTATACGGCACAACAGGTTGCGTGGAAGCTCAGTCCGGGGCTGCGAAAGGACGGGGGCAATCGTCCTTTTGTTGCGGGGCCGGTCTAAACCCGTATTGATTGCGTTGCCCTGACCATTACGGTTGCGGCAGTCAAATTTACTTAGGCGGCTTTGCGACGCCGTATTTTAGCCGCGACACCAGCCAGGCCAGTGCCGAGGAGCAGCAAGGACATTGGCTCAGGTACAGCCGCGGGTCCGACCCTGATTATGCCGGGGCCGGAAGCTGTGGTGCTCCAAGCGCCGAAGTCTGTGTTAGCGAAGCCAGTGACCACGAAGAAGTAGGTCGTGCCGGCATTCAAGGTCAGGCTAAATCCGGACAGCCCAATCGTCGGATTATCATCGTTGCCGATGAGCACGTTGGTGAACTGCGCAGCCGGGTTGAAGCTGTTCTGGTACATGAACGTGTAATTGTCCCAACCGGCGGGGCTTGTCGCCGTACATTGGAACGTGTACGTGCCAGTGGTGCCGACCGTGATCTGCGTCACGCTATAGCGTACGGCAGTGCCGACGCCGGAAGCGGGCGGGGTTGGTGGGTTGTTGCCGTTTGCGACCGGCCGGTTCCATGTCGGCCCACCAGCGGTTGTGCCTGTGAACATCACCGTGTCTGCTTTGGTCGTGACCGCACTCACGATGAGCAGGGCAACGATGAGTAACAGGCTCTTGCCTAAGTTGTTTTTGTTTAGCATGCGGACTCCTTCGTACGGGCAATCAGGGAAACAAAATCATGCGCGCATCATGTACTGCGGGCTGTACGGCTCCGCCGCCAGCACGGGCAGATACTCTGGCTCAATACGCGCGCTGCTTTGGGGCGCTTGTCGAAAGAACAGGTGCAAAAGGGTGTAGCAGGTCTCGCGCGAGCCGACCCCGGCTTCGCGCCCGTTCTCGTCCTGCAACACATACAAAGTGCCGGATTCGTCCAGCGGGAAGACCATCGGTTTTTGGTACATCGTAAACTCCATCGGGCTGCTGTCAGTATGGTTGGCCTTGGCTGCTCGGCCGTAGTGGCAGGCGCTTAAGCCGCATGTCTTTGCGCGACGTGCTGGCGCGGCTGCTCTGACGGTAACTGGGCGGCAAGACACAAGATGGACACCGGCACGGGGGGGACAGGCATTGCTATGGCCGCATCCGCTGCCGGTGTGTGCGCGCTCAGCAGTTGCCAACTGGCGGAGCAGAAATCACACTGCGCGAGATGGATACGCACTGCTTCTGTGGGCGCGGGTGCTAGGCTGGCTTCGTTATAGCCTTGCACCGTAGCAGCGGTCGGACAAAACGAACCTTTAGCGAATGGGAGCATTAACTTCTCCTTAACAGCAATACGTCCGCTGTTTGTGATATGAACGACTGGGCTGGCACAGGGGCACGAGTGAAGAGTTCAAAATCTGCACTGTCTGTACACGCTCTTTATACATATTTCAGGGCCGACCACGCGCGTGGTAGTTGACCCTTTCTTGCCATGACTTTGCGCCCGCATGCAGCCGTGTACAGGCAGGGCAATTGTCCTATGCCCGGGCCTGTTTGGGCAGGACATTCGACTGAAGTGGTACGGGACAAAGATGGCGCGGCTGATGCGGTTGTGAAGCGCTGACCAGAAAATCACAGCGCAGACACAGCGGGGCACAGCGAGAAACAGTTGTACTCGATAGAGAATCGCTTATATGGCCGATTGGCCTGGCAGATAGCCGGGCGGGTAGCTAAACGGGTCGGCGAAGAGCACTCGTTTGGTCTGCGTGCCGAAATAGCGTGGGCTGATGGGGAAGGACAGGTTTATTCTTGCGGATCGATCTTCTGTTCAAGGGCATAAGCGAAGAGTTCGAGGCGGTTCTTCACTTCCAGTTTGCTGTAGATAGCTGAGAGATGATTGCGCAACGTCTTGTCGCCCATGTTGAGGTGCGCGGCCAACTCCCGGTTGGTTGCGCCGCGAAATTGAATGATCGCGGCAATGACGGCGCGCTCCTTCGCCGTTAGCGTGCCGATCCTCTGGGCTTCCAGTTCGTCGGCCTCTGAGCGGCCACCGCGCGCCATGGTCTCGAACACGCGCCCGGTCGTCGTGCGATCAAGCCACAGTTCCCCGCTATGTACCTTCTCGATGGCCTTCAAGATCGTGGCGGCCGCTTCGGCCTTATGCACGAGTCCGCGTGCGCCTTTCAGGATGGCCAGATCATGGAATTTCGGCTCGCGCATGCCGGTTAGCACCAGCACCCGCGTTTTGCATACATGCAGCAGTTCCGGCAGAAAGTCGAGACTGTTTTCGTCGCCCAGGGCGAGGTCAAGCAGAATCAGATCAGGTTGCTCCTGTTGTGCCAACGCGAAGGTCTCGCTGCGGTTGGTCGCCTGTCCGACCACTTCCATCCGCGGTTGTGCGCCGTTGATCAATTGCGCCAGGCCCCACAAGATGCTTTTGTGATCATCTACCAGCAGCACGCGGATTGGCTTGGCGGCAGGCATGATTGTGGGCTGTTGTTCCATCATAGGGGAATCGCAACTTGCACGGTCGTGTAGCCGTCCGCGCGCCGGACGATTGAGACTTGTCCGCCGAGGGCGGCGGTGCGCTCTGCGATTGAGCGTGGAATAAATTCTGGCGGCACGGCATCCAAGGATGGATTGTCGTTTGCGATCTGCAAACAGACCTGCGCGGCCTGACAGCGCAAACTAATCACGGCCCGGCGCGCAGCCGTATGCCGGCGGATGTTACTCAATCCTTCACGGATCATTTGGAACAACTCGGCGGCCAGACGATCTTGTAAATCCAGCGGTTCGTCCGCATGCACGTCAACTACGATGCCATGCAGTTCTGTGAACTTGAGCGCCTGCGACCGGACGGCGGACAGCAACACCGGCGCGGTGGCTTCGGGGCGCTGCTGTAGTTCGGTCGCGTACAAGCGCGCTTCGCTAATGGCCTCGCCGGTTAGCTCAAGCAATTGGGCCACGTCGGCACTAAGCGCATCGTCCGGGCTCAGTTTGCGCGACAACGCTTCCAGTCCCAGTTTGATCCCGACAAATGGCTGCACGGTGCTGTCATGCACATCGCGCGAAATTTTCTGTCGTTCCTGCCCGGCGCTCTCTGACGCAAGCCGACCGAGCAGGCGCACATTTTCGATCACGGGCAGGGCCTGATTGACGAGCCGGTGCAGGAAATCAAGATCGCCCCTGGCAAAGCTACGCTCCCGGGAAATGAGAAAAACGCGACAAAAAATGCCGCCACTGCCGCGTAGCGGTACGGTGATAAGTGATTCCGTGTCGAGTAAATCGGCCAAGACTGCGCACGGTTGGCGCATGTCCGACAACGGTACGCCGGTGATGCGGTCGAACGCGTAACAGCCGACCGTGTGCTGCTGCCAGAATCGATGTGTTCGGTTGTAGATAGCAGCGCAATCATCGGGCAATGCCAGCAGTGCCCGCGCCACCTCCGGGGTGATGAACTGTGCCCGTGCGCTCGCGGCCGGATCGTCGGCGTTGGCCTGGCGCAACGTGTAACTCTCGGAAACTGTGTGATGACTTAACAGCAAACAGGCGTCGGCGGCGAAAAAGGTGTGGGCCCGCGCCAGCATCGTACCGATGGTCTGATGTGTGCCAAAACGCGGGTTCGCAAACTGGGCCACATCTTTGCTGAACGCAAGCCGGCGCTTCGCCGTCACTTCATGCTCACCCCAATAGGCGAGCATGTAGCCGAGGGTGAGCAGATAAATCGGGCGCAGCAGCAGCTTGAGCAAGTCCGCACTTGCGTCCGCGCCGGCGGCGAACGCGCCTAAAATTGTAAACAGGATGACGGCAACGCTGACCACGCGCATGCCGGTCAGGAAACCCCAACGGAAGGCGGCGACGAGAATAGCGAAGAAGAGCAAGCCATAACAGGCTCCATCCAGATTGCTACTCAGCCAACTCAAGCCGAGGAACCAACCGAGATCGAGCCAATGCGACCAGTCGCGCGCGGCGTGCGCCAGATATGTGTTGCGCTGGGCCAGCGTACTGAGGAACAAACTGTAAGCAAGATAGCCCGTCAGCGCCAGATAGAGTTCCAGCCCTTGCCGGGCAGTCGCGCGCGGATAGAGGAGACTGATGCAGAGAATCGTGACGGCCAATATAAGCCGCACAATGTTGATCATGCGCGAGTCGTCGGCCTCTGGCGGGACTGGGGCGACGGTTTGCTGGGGCATGAATGATTGGTGAATGGCTGTGGGGTACATAGACGAACCTATCTCGCTAACAGGGGAAGATGGTTCTGGCTGAATTGCGATGACTCAATAAATTATCGTGATCAATTAAGAGCCAGATGCTTTATGGAGATGCCTCTTAGCAGCGGGTTTCGAGTCCGGTCGCTAGCGGTTTACGAGGTAGGCGCAGTTTGCGCGTTTGGAGCACGATTGTCAATAAAAATCGGACGGCCAAATTCAGTAGAACTGTAAAAAAACCCGCAAGTCGTTCGTCTGGACGCGCACACGTCCATAGATGGTCTCCGCGCGATTATTAATTTGCAAAAGCCGCTGTTTCAGGTTAATGCGCTGTTGGCAGCAGCGTTTTTATCCGATATAAAGTAACGACCATATTAATTAAAGCCGTCGGCGCTGGGGACAGGTATTTGAAACCCGTTGGCCGTTGGCCGGAAGCTGGACGAACTGCCCTCAGTCATACAATTCTAAGATCGTTAAGGAGCCTTCAGATGAGACAGGTGTGGAGTCCAAATCGATGCGTAGTGGCATTGTCCATGAGCTTATTGCTCGGACTATTAGTCAACTTCACTGGCCAGACGGCACGAGGGCAGCAGCGCGCGAACGTAGCGCAACCGGCGGCGGCGAAAGATGCCGGCCCGTTGAAGCTGTTGCAATACCGCCTGCTCGGGCCGTTTCGCGGCGGGCGCTCGACGGCCGTGACGGGCGTTGCCGGTCAGCCACAGGTTTATTACTTCGGCGGGACGGGCGGCGGTGTGTGGAAGACGACCGATGGCGGCGTGAATTGGGAGCCGATCACGGACGGGTCTGTCTTTGGCACCGGCTCGGTCGGCGCGATTGGCTTGTCGGACGCCGATCCGAACATCATCTATGTGGGCATGGGCGAGTCGCCGATTCGCGGCAACGTGTCGCACGGCGACGGCGTGTACAAGTCTATGGACGCGGGTAAGACGTGGAAGCGCGTCGGCCTCGAAGACACGCGGCAGATCGCGCGCATCCGCGTGCATCCGCGCAACCCGGACATCGTCTATGTTGCGGCGCAAGGCCACGTCTGGGCCGCGAACGAGCAGCGCGGCGTGTTTCGCTCGAAGGACAGCGGCAAAACGTGGGAGAAGGTTTTGAGTCGCGGCGACAAAGCCGGCGCGTGCGATCTCATCATCGACCCGACCAACCCGAACGTGCTGTACGCGGGCTTCTGGGAAGTTTATCGCAAGCCGTGGACACTTGAGAGCGGCGGCCCCGGCAGCGGCATTTTCAAATCCACGGACGGCGGCGATACGTGGACTGAGATGACGCGCAACGCCGGCTTACCGCGCGGCATGATCGGTATCGTCGGCATTACGGTCTCGCCCGCGAACCCGGAGCGGCTATGGGCCATCATTGAAGCCGAAGACGGCGGCGTGTTCCGCTCCGACAACGGCGGGCGCACTTGGACGAAGACGAATGAGCAGCGCAATTTGCGCCAGCGCGCGTGGTACTACTCGCGCATTTACGCCGACCCACAAAACGCCGACACGGTCTATGTCCTCAACACCGGCTTCTATAGATCGAACGACGCGGGCAAAACGTTCACCAACATCCCTGTGCCGCATGGCGACAATCACGATCTCTGGCTCGCGCCGAACGATGCGAACCGCATGATCGAGGCGAATGACGGCGGCGCGAACGTCTCCACCAACGGCGGGCGCACCTGGACGGACGAAGACCAACCGACCGCGCAATTCTATCGCGTCACGCTCGACAACGATTTTCCCTACCACGTCTACGGCGCGCAGCAGGATAATTCGACCGTGCGCATCGCCAGTCGCACGACCGACTTCGGCATCTCCGAGCGCGATTGGTACGACGTGGGCGGCGGCGAGTCCGGCTGGATCGCGCCGCTCCCGCGCGATTCGCAGATCGTCTTCGCCGGTTCTTATGGCGGCCTCGTCACGCGCTACGATCATCACACGGGCCAACTGCGCGACGTGTCACCTTACCCGAACAATCCGATGGGCCATGCGCCGAGCGATCTGAAGTATCGCTTCCAGTGGAACTTCCCGATCCTCTTCTCGCCGCATGATTCATCGCCAACAGGCACGCTCTACGCGGGCGGCAATGTGTTGTTCAAATCAACAGACGAGGGCCAGAGTTGGCAGGTCATCAGTCCTGATCTGACGCGCAACGACACGTCGAAGCAGATCGCTTCGGGCGGCCCGCTGACGAAGGACAACACGAGCATCGAGTATTACGACACGATCTTCACCGTGATGGAATCGCCCGTGCAGGCGGGCACGATCTGGGCCGGCTCGGACGACGGCCTCGTCCACGTGACGCGCGACAGCGGCAAGAATTGGACAAACGTGACGCCACCGAAATCCATCATGCCGGAGTGGATTCAAATTAACTCGATTGAAGCATCGCCCAGCGATCCGGCCACGGCTTACGTCGCCGCGACGATGTACAAGTGGGACGACTACAAACCATATCTCTACAAGACGCGCGACTATGGCAAGTCCTGGACAAAGATCACGACGGGCATCCCGGACAACGCTTTCACGCGCGTTGTCCGCGAAGACCCGAACAAGCGCGGGTTGCTCTATGCGGGCACGGAGACAGGGCTGTACGTCTCCCTCGATGATGGCGCACACTGGCAAGCGCTTCAACTGAATTTGCCTATCGTGCCCGTCACCGATCTGGCCATCCACAAACGCGACAAAGATTTGGTGGTGGCCACACAGGGGCGCGCATTCTATGTCCTCGACGACCTGCCGGTGCTCTATCAGTTGTTGGACGCGGGCGGCTTGAGCGGAGTTAATGAAACACGTCTGCTCAAGCCCGAAGACATTTATCGCCTTGATGGTGGGGGCGGTTTTCCGTTACCGGTCACGGCCACCGTCGGGCGCAACCCGCCGGGCGGCGCGCAGGTCTATTACACGCTCAAGGCGCGGCCGACGACAGACGTTGTGTTGGAGTTCACGGACGCGAACGGCAAGTCGATTCAAAAGTTCACTGCGCGTGCGCCGAAGCCGCAGCCTACGCCCGCGCCGGGCAGCGCGCTCGTGCAGACGCCGCCCGAACAACCGCAAGCGCCATCGGGCGAAGAGGCAGAATCCTTCACCGGCGGCGGTGGCGGCGCGCCGCGCGTGACGACGAATGCCGGACTCAACCGCTTTGTCTGGGACATGCGCTACCCGGACGCCGTGCGCTTCCCCGGCCTGATCATGTGGGCGGGCAGCACGACGGGGCCGCGCATCGTGCCCGGCATGTACACCGTCAAGTTAACGGCCGACGGGCAGACGTTGACGCAGACCTTCGAGGTCAAATCCGATCCGCGCGTGCCGACGACGACGGCAGATCTCGCGAAGCAACTCGATCTGGCGTTGAAGATACGCGACAAGCTGAGCGAAACGCACAACGCGATCATCCAGATACGCGACGTGCGCCGGCAGGTTGACGATCTGTTAAAGCGCATGAAGGAGCAACCCAATTTCAAAATCGTCAATGATGCGGCGACGCGGCTGAATAAGAACTTGACCGACATCGAGGAGACGCTCTACCAGACGAAGAACCAGTCGAGCCAGGACCCGCTCAACTTCCCGATCCGGCTCAACAACAAACTGGCCGCGCTCGGCGGCGTGGTGACGAGCGCCGACGCCGCGCCGACCGCGCAGTCTTATGATGTCTATAGCGATGTGGCCGGCCAGATCGACGCGCAGCTTGCGCGCTTGCAACAGATCATCAAGACCGACCTGCCCGCATTCAATAAACTTGTGCGCGAGCAGGACATCCCGGCCGTGATCGTCAAGCCGCCAACGCCGCCGGGCGACACGCCATAACTGGTATCCGTTGCAGCTTGTGTGTGCGGCCGGGGGCGCGAGCAGATTGCCCGCGCCCCCGGCCGGCGGCAGAAAATCAAAAGCCAGTCAACTTGCATGCTTGACCCGCGATTTTTCACAATACAGCCTGAAGTGGCCACGGCGCTCGCGCAGAACCGGCCCCTCGTCGCGCTTGAATCAACCGTGATCGCGCACGGTCTGCCGCGCCCGCAGAACCTTGCGACCGCGCGGCGGCTTGAAGAGATCGTGCGCGCTGAAGGCGCGACGCCCGCCACCATCGCGATCATCAAGGGCCGCATTTGTGTCGGGCTAGACGCCGCGCAACTTGAGCATATCGCTACGAGTCGCGCCGTACACAAGATCAGTCTGCGCGATCTGGCCGTCGCGGGCGCACGCGGTTGGGACGGCGCGACGACCGTCGCCTCAACTTGCTGGATCGCCGGGCGGGCCGGGCTTGAGGTTTTTGCCACGGGCGGCATCGGCGGCGTGCATCGCGGCGCGCTGCCGGACGTGTCGGCCGATCTGCCGGAGTTGGCGCGTGCGCGTATGACCGTCGTCTGCGCGGGCGCGAAAGTCGTGCTCGATCTGCCCGCCACGCGCGAGTGGCTTGAGACGCACGGGCTAACGGTTATCGGTTATGGCTGCGACGAACTGCCCGCTTTCTACACGCGCACCTCCGGTTTGCCGGTGGACGTGCGCGTTGATTCGGCGGCGGAAGTCGCGGCGCTCGTGCGCGCACGAGACGCACTTGAGTTGACGGGCGCGCTACTCGTCACTGTGCCCGTGCCGGCGGCGAGTGAAGTGCCGGCCGCGGTCTTGCAGACGGCGCTCGACGAAGCGTTGACGGCAGCGGCCGCGAGGGGCGTGGGTGGCCGCGAGTTGACGCCGTTTCTGCTTGCGCGCATGAGCGAGCGGAGCGATGGCGCAACGCTCAAAGCCAATCTCGCGCTGCTCGAACAGAACGCGCGCATTGCCGCGCAGATCGCGGTGACATTAAAAAGCTGAACGTCGGCCCGCTCCTGTCTATGCCCTTTGAAACTGACAAGCAACGCACGCGCGAAATCATCAAGCGGCTCAAGCGCGCGTACCCGGCCGCGCAATGCTCGCTCAGGCACGCGAACCCGCTTGAGTTGCTCATCGCTACGATCCTGTCGGCGCAATGCACGGACGAGCGTGTCAATCTAGTAACGGCTGAACTGTTCCGCAAGTATCAAGGGTGTGCGGCTTACGTGCATGCGCCGCTGGTTGAATTAGAGCAGGATATACACTCGACCGGCTTCTATCGCAACAAAGCGAAAGCGATTCAGGGTGCGTGCCGGATGATCCTTGAGCGTTATAATGGGCGCGTGCCGCAGACGATGGCAGAGTTGCTGGAACTGCCCGGCGTCGCGCGCAAGACGGCCAACGTCGTGCTCGGCAATGCTTACGGGATCGCCGCCGGCGTTGTGGTGGACACACACGTCGCGCGCCTCACGCAGAGATTAAAACTGACATTGCACGAGCAGCCCGAAAAGATCGAGCGCGACCTGGTGGCGCTCGTCCCGCGTAAAGAGTGGATCAAGTTTCCGCATCTGCTCATCGCCCACGGTCGCGCTGTGTGCAAGGCGCGCACTCCGCTCTGTGCTGAGTGCGCTATCGAGCCGTTCTGTCCATCGTCAACCGTCAGGGCAAACGAGGCAGGATGAAGGCGTGGTTCTACGCAGATAACGAACCGGGAAGAACGTGTCTGCCTGTTGCGTGCGCCTGTTTTCAGTCTCGCTCTTGGGCTTCAGGTTGTTGTTGGAACAGTCCTGGTTGCGTCGGCTCAAGCCCTAGCACTTGCCGCACGGGCGCGAAACTGCGGCGGTGGATGGGCGACGCGCCCAACGTTTGCAGCGCGCGATAGTGCGCGGGGGTCGGGTAGCCTTTGTGCTGGGCGAGACCGTAGCCGGGGTACTGGCGATCAAGCGCGCACATCTGCGCGTCGCGGGTGGTCTTGGCGATGATAGAGGCGGCGGCAATGCTCGCGGAGAGCGTGTCGCCTTTGATGATGCCGCGTTGCGGAGCCGGGCAAGCGGGAATCTTGCGCGCATCCACAAGCACGAAGTCGGGCGTGAGCGACAGCCCCGCGACCGCGCGCTGCATCGCCAGTAAGCCCGCATGATAGATGTTCAGTTGATCGATCTCCGCGACTTCCGCGCGGCCGACCGCCCAGCAGAGCGCGTCCTGTTTGATCTGTGTGGCGAGTTCGTTGCGCTTCGTAAGATTGATGATCTGCTTCGAGTCGTTTAGACCACGTAGTTTGTAACTGATGGGCAGGATGACGGCCGCGGCGACGACCGGGCCGGCAAGTGGGGCCATCCCCGCTTCATCCACGCCGGCGATGAGTTGATAGCCTTGCGCCCACAATTCCTGCTCAAACTTTAGCAGCCGCCGCAAGCGTTGTTCTTCGGCGCGCTGCTTGTGCGCGCGCATGCGCAATGAGCGCGCTAGCAGTTGCGCGCCGCGGCGCGGATCACGTTCCAACGCGGCGATGAGGCCGCGCGGGACGGGCAGTTGTTGTAAGAGGAATCGTTGCCTTAGTTGCGCGAGCGGCGCGGCGAGTAGCTGTTCACCTGAAAGCGGGGCGGCGGTCATCGCAGGGCAGCATAGCGCAAAGACAAATGGTTTGCAGCGGGAGTCACAAGTAATCGGTAAACCAAATTACACGCACACCCGGCGGCGGCGGGCCTTGACGTGAAGCGCGCGACAAAGAGCCAGCCCGGATTCGTGGTGCAGGAGCATCATGCTAGGCACTTGCATTGGGATTTTCGATTGGAGATCGATGGCGTGTTAAAGAGTTGGGCCGTGCCGAAGGGGCCTTCGCTTGATCCGAATGTCAAGCGCCTCGCCGTGCAAATGCCTGATCATGCGCTGGCATATTTGACTTACGAAGGGGAGTTGCCCGAAGGCACGTATGGTGCGGGGCAAGTATATCGTTGGGACATCGGCACGTTCACGGCGGCGGAGCCGGACACGCCGGCCGCGTGGCGGGCGGGCGCGTTGCGCTTTCGGCTTGCTGGCCAACAACTCAAAGGTGACTGGCGTCTCTTCAAGTTAAAGGGCCGCGCGCTGGGCGGGCGGATACACTGGCTCTTACAGAAAGTTGCGGACGAACACGCGCGGCCCGGCCACACGGCTGAAATTATCGGCCCGGTCGGGGACTAGCTAGGCATGAAGGGCGCACGCAAAACTCGGCGCGGCACGCATAGGGTTCGTCCCGCTGCCTTGACCGTGAGTTAGGCAGGCCGACTAAAGCGCGAAGCCCGACGAACCGACACGCAGCAGCGGACACAAAGCCCACGCGCCAGCAGAGCGCGTTGCTTCGCGGGCCTGCGTGGTTCATACTCCGATGAGTTCTAACGGTGCAGGTTGTGCGACAGCCGACGAGGCAGCTGCGCCGCAGCTTAAATAGTGGGGAGCGATGGGTGTATATGGCCGAAGACGTAAAGGACTTGACTGATGAAGAGAAGCGCGCGCGCATCATCGAACTGGGCTTTGCCGGTGACGAACAACGCTTCGAGCAGTTCTGCGCCCGGTTGCGCGCGGAGTTGCCAGCGGGGACGGGCGTCGCTTTGCGCGGCAGCACCTTGACGGGTAAGCGTTGGGAAGACGGCGCGCCGTTCGACGCAGATGGCGCGGGGACAAGTGATCTTGATCTAACGGTCATCGGAAGCGCCGTGATGGAGTATTGGCACAAAGATGAGTTCTATATCCCTGCGCTGCACACGAAGCCGCTTGGCGATAAAGCCCCGACCATCGCGCCCGCGCTCAATCCGCTACGGGAAGAACTGCAACGCATGGTGGGCCGGCCCGTCAACATCCAGGCCACCGTTAACTTCATCATGTACGCCCGCGACGTGCTGCTCGATCAACCTTACTTTACGATGATCGCAGCAGACGAGGGCGCGGCTTCGTGAAGTTGCTCAGCTATAACATCCGCTTCGGTGGGCGCGGGCGCGAGGCGCGACTGGCGGAAGTAATCAAAGCGGTCGCGCCCGATCTCGTGGTCTTTCAAGAAGCGACCGATCCGCGCGTCATCGAGGATTTGGCGCGGGCGACCGACATGCCGCTCTGGGCGGCCAGACCCGCGCATTCTATCGCTTACATCAGCCGCATCGAGGTCGCGCATCACGCATGGCACAGGCCCGAAGGCGCGCGCCACTCTTTTATGGAGATCGTCCTGGCGGACAGCCCGACGCGCGTGTTCGGACTGCACCTGAGCGCGCGTTTCTCCAAGTGGAGCGAGCGCCGGCGGGGGCGTGAGATACGCGCGTTGCTCGCCGGCATCGCCGAACACCAAGCCGGCTTTCACGTGCTGGTGGGCGACTTCAACACGCTCGCGCCCGGTGAACTGCTCGATGTCCGCCGCATGCCCGGCTGGATCCGCGCCCTCATCTGGGTGAGCGGGCGCGACATCCAGCGTGAGACGATTCAAGTCATGCTCGACGCCCAATATGCTGACGGCTATCGTTATCTTTACCCGCAAGCCAAAGGCTACACCTTTCCCACCTGGGACCCACACCTACGGCTCGACTACGTCTTCACGCCCAGCCAATTCGCCCAGCGCCTCCGCGCCAGTCAGGTCATTACTCAACTAGCAGAGGCCGCCCAAGCTTCGGATCACTTTCCACTACTTGTAGAGCTTGATGTTTAGTGAGTTATCTTTTCGCAGGCAGTTAATCCCTGATTCCCCATCAGCTTGCTATAGAGTCGCCGAATAGAAAATATGGGAGACTAGCGAGAACGTGGTTCCCGCTGGTCAAGGGCGGGGTTAATACCCCGCCCGCGAAGCCGGCGTGCGGTGCGGCTAAGCGACGCTGCAAAAAAAAATATTTGCGCCGTGCCGGTCGCCAGCGATGGGGGTCGCTTCGGGCTTCATCTGGAGATTATGCCGTATTTCGCGACGGATAGGTCTGAATGTAGGCGTATATGAGAAAGGGCGCACTGCTATGTGCGCCCTAACTTGTTGCAATGATTGATGCACCCGGAAAGACTCGAACTTTCGGCCTTCTGATTCGAAGTCAGACGCTCTATCCAACTGAGCTACGGGTGCGCGTTGTGCTGTGCTAAGGATAGCACGAGCGCGTTTGTTCTTGTTCAGTGTGCGGCTTGGTTGGCGTTGGCTGCACCGGGCGCGTTTGCGCCGCCTTGTAGGTCTTGGCGAATGAAGCGGACGAGATTGGTGATCTGTTCGGGCGAGAGGCGTTTGTTGAAGGCGGGCATGCCGTCGCCGCCTTCGGCGATCTTTTTCGCGAGGTGTGCCTCATCATGTTTGAGCGCGTGCCCGTCGCGCAAACTGGGCGCTTTTAGTTTTTTGCCATCGAGGTCGAACTCGCCGCCCGCGCCGTTGTCGCCATGACAGCGTGCGCAGGTTTGGCCGTATAACTTGCGCGCATCGGCCAATGTATCGACGGGCGTACTCGCAGGTGCGGGCGTTGTCGCGGGTGCGGCGGTCTGCGTGTTGGCGCTCTGCTTCGCGTTGGGCGCTTCGCTCGTGCAGGCCAGGGCGAACAGTAGGCCGGCACAGGCGAGCAGGGCGAGTTTGAACAGTTTCATTGCGATCTCCAAAATCGGGCACAGTAAATAATGTTTGTTGGAACGGGCGAAAGTATAGCTTAGACTCGCGCACGGGCGAAAGGCAGGGGCAGAATAGTCCGTTGTTCGTGGGCAGTTGTGCGCGCTGTCTGTCTGCTACAACTGACGGTACAAACACAACGGACAACCTACGACGGACAATGGGCTAACAACTATTTCAAGCCTTGCATCCATTCGGCGAGTTGGCGTTTCTCGGCGTCGGTGAGCTTGTTGGCGAAAGAGGTCATCGGCTTTTCAAGGCCATACGCGGTGGGGTCGTTGAGGATGGCTATGAGATCGGTGACGGTGCGATGCGGTAGGGTGGCGACGCCGATCAGTTTCGGGTTGGGCCGCACGCCCTCGCCGTGTGCGCCGTGACACTTCGCGCATTGTTGGGCGTAGGCGGCGGGCGGCGTGGGCACGGCGTTGGTGGTGTCGGGTTGTGCATTCGTTGCGAGTAGTTTGGTGGCTTGCGGCGCAGGGTTGTTATCCCTGTCCGTCGTGCGCGGGCGTTGGGGGATGAAGGGAGCGCGGTGGAATGACTCTTCGGCCGCAGTCTGCCGTGCGATCTGTTCGCGCACGCGCGGGTCGCGTGTGTCGGCGACGAGCGCGAGGGCGGTTAAGCTAAGCACCAATGCGCAGGTCAGGCTGATGAGCAGCGCGCCCGCGTGACGGCGCAAGGGAGACGAGGTGTGCGCCGTTGCCCCGAGCCAGGGGAGTAGCGCAAACAGTGCGAGCAACAGACCGGGCAGGAGCAATCCGGCCAGCGCGGCGCTCGTGCCCGATGAGTGTTTCAGCAATTCATAGAGCCAGAGAAACTGTGCGCCGGGGCGGGGCAGGTAATCGGCGGGCACAGCGTCGGCGCGCGGCCCGAACGACGCGGGATACTTCGCCGCGTAGAGGGCTAACGCCGTGAACACGAGACCGGCGACGACGGCGTTGCGTGCGAGTTGCACGTGCAGCCAAGCATGAGCGCGGGTTGGTTGGTCGTTGGCTGTTGCTTCGTGGGCCTCGTGCGCGGCCTCAGTCTGGCCAACGATGGGTGTATGACGGTCGCGGAAGATGAAGAGGCGCGCGACGACGGTGGCGAGAATCAGCAGCGGCAGCAAGAGTGCGTGCAGCGCAAAGAGGCGGGAGAGTGTGAGGGTGGAAATGAGCGGGCCGCCGAGCAGCCAGAGGCGCGCGGTCGGGCCAACGAGCGGCAGCCCGCGCACGAGACCTTCGGCCACGCGTGTGCTGTAGTAGGCGCGTGCGTCCCAGGGCAGCGTGTAGCCTGTGCCGCCCGCCGCGAGGGCGAGCGCGAGCAGCGCAACGCCGGCCAACCAACCGATGGGGCGGCGGCGGGCCCGACCGCGCCGGAGCTTTTGTGCGAGATGCAGGACGAGCGCGCCGGGCAGCAAGACCGAGCCGTAAACGTGCAGCGCACGCAGCCACGCGCCGCCGCTCAGGCCCTTCTCGATGAACGCGACGGTGGTGTGCGCGCTATCGGCCGCCGGCACGTAGTAGCAGGCGAGCAGTAGCCCGGTGGTGAGTTGCAGTGTGAGCAGTAAGACGACCAGTCCCGCCGTGGTACGCAACCATGCGCGCCAGCCAGTTTCGGGTTCGTCCGCGAGCGCCCACACGAGTTCGTCGAGCGTCGTCCAATGCGCCAGAAAACTGTTGCGTTGAGTCTGCGCCAGATTATCGGGTTTGTTCATCCGCACACAGGGCTACGTTGTGGTTGACCCGGATTCCGGCCAGCGTACTTGCAGTACGCCATCCGCAACGCGCGCCGGGAGTTGGGCAAGATCGTGTGTCGCCGGCCCCGACATACACGTGCCCGTGGCATTAAAGCGGCTGTCGTGGCAGGGACAAAGAAAAGCGTTATCCTCCGCGCGCCAGATGACCGTGCAGCCTTCGTGTGGACAGACCGCCGATAGCACGCGTTGCGCCTGCGGCAACACGATGACCGGATGTTGCTCGATCACTTGCGTCCAACCAGTCTCGTGTTGGACGCTGATGGTGCGGGCCAGTGGCTGCGCGCCGGTCAGTTCCAGCGCAGGCGCGACCGGCAGCCATTGTTCACGTGCGCCGCTGTCTACCACGCGCGCCGCTTGCGGGCGAAGGTAGCGCATGGCGGCGCTCATGACCGTAGCCATTATGCCGAAGCTAATGCCGGCGGGCGCGAGCAGCAGGAAGCGGCGTCGCCCACGATCAGTTTGACCGCCTGACTTGTCGGCCTGAGTTTTGTCATTGACTGTCATAGCGCATGAAAATTTTTCTGAACCAAAGTGGCGAAGTTGAAATGGCAATGGCGCAACCGCAAAGCTATACGAAACAGCGCGAAGTAAACAATGTGCGCTGCCGATAAAGCGTCACCGTTGCGATTCGGGCCGCTCGGCAGGGCTTCGTTGTCAGCTCATGTTCGCCGAGCGCAAACTGGCGGCGTCGCCGTTTGCAATCTATCGCGCTTCGCCGCACAATAGGCGCGCTAACCGCGCTCGGATTGTAGCCCATCTTGCTCGCGCGCGGGCGAACCAATTCAAGATCAGAATAACTTTTGACGTTGTAAGGATAACCATCCATGAGCACTGAGAAAGCTAACAATCAACCGCGCGGCTCGCTGCGGCTGGCTGATCGCACCGGCGAAGCGGAGCAGCCAAGCACGGCGCTGCCACGGCAGTTTGTCAATTTCACCTTCTACCACGTCCGCCCCGAATGGCGCTTCCTCGACGAAGCGACACGCGAAGCGGGCAAGCAAGAGTTTGCCGACGTGTTCGACTCGTACCGGCGCGACATGCTGATGCACGCTTACTCGATCACGGGCTTGCGCGCGAACGCCGATCTCATGATCTGGCGCATCGGCTACGCGCTCGATCCGATGCAGCACATGACCGCGCAACTCAATCGCACGGGGTTGGGCCGCTATCTTGAAGTTACGCAGGCGTTCCTCTCGATGACCAAACGCTCGATGTACATCGACAAGGACAACCCGGAACATGTGGAGGATCGGCTGCACATCGTGCCCGGCCAGTCGAAGTATCTGTTCGTCTATCCGTTCGTCAAGACGCGCGCATGGTACGTGCTGCCGGTTGAGCAACGGCAGGAGTTGATGGACGAGCACATCCGCATCGGCTCGCAATACCGCTCAGTGAAATTGCACACGACGTATTCGTTTGGCCTGGACGATCAAGAGTTCGTCGTCGCCTTTGAGACGGACGAGCCGGCCGACTTCCTCGACCTCGTGCAACACTTGCGCGAGTCGAAAGCGTCGAGCTACACCTTGCGCGACACGCCGATGTACACCTGTCGCCAGCGCCCGCTGGCCGAATGTCTGGACGCGCTCGGTTAAGCCATTAGCGGCTGCGCGCCACGCTTGATGTCGCAACTCATCGCACGCAAATATCTGATCCGGGGCGCGGTGCAGGGCGTCGGCTATCGCTTCTTCGCGCAGCGCGTGGCTGCCGGTCATCAGGTGGTCGGTTACGTGCGTAACCTCGCGGACGGACGCGTCGAGGTCGTCGCCGAAGGCGAGCGGGAAAGCGTCGAAGACCTTAAACATGATCTCGCCGCCGGCCCTGATTACGGACTAGTCGAAGGGGTCGAAGAATTGAATCTCGAACCGACCGGCGCGTACAGGGCATTCCTGATTGAGAGATAGCTGTTAGTTATCAGTTGTTAGCTATCAGCTAACGGTAACTATGGATCAACTCAAACAATTCATCCGCGAAGTGCCGGACTTCCCGAAGCCGGGGATCAATTTCTACGACATCACGACACTGTTGAAACATCCCGAAGGTTTGCGGCTGACGGTGGACGCGCTGGCGGCGACGTTCAATGGCGAAAAGGTTGACGTAGTATTGGGGGTGGAGGCGCGCGGCTTCATCTTCGCGCCCGCGCTCGCGCTGCATCTCGGCGCGGGCTTCGTGCCGGTGCGCAAGCCGAATAAGTTGCCGGCCGAGACGGCGCGCATGTCTTACGATCTCGAATACGGGCAGGACACGCTCGAAATTCACCGCGACGCCATCGTGCAAGGACAACGCGTTATCATCGCCGACGATCTGCTGGCCACGGGCGGCACGGCCCGCGCGGTCGTCGATCTGGTCGAGAGCCTGGGCGGGGAAGTCGTCGGTCTTGCCTTCATCGTCGAACTAGAATTCCTGCCCGGCCGCGAGCGCCTCGCCGGCTACGACGTGCGCTCGCTGATCAAATATCAATCGTAATTGTTAGGTTGGCGGCGGTGGGCCACGAGGCGCACGGTCGTTTGAGCTATGAACAGCGCGAGCGAGCAGCCTGTTATTAACGTGCGGGAGTTTGTCGCACGGGCGCAGGCGCAACTCTCATTGCGTGTGTTGGCGGGCGCGGGCGGTTTGGCCACGCGCCAGATCACGCTCGCGCGGATTCAAAAGCTGGGCCTCGCGCTCGCCGGGTTCACACACTACATCCATCCGGGGCGCGTGCAGATTGTCGGTCAGAGTGAAATCTGGTATCTGAACCAACTCACACCCGACCGGCGCGCGGCAGCCATCGAGTTGCTTGCGCTCGAACAGATCAGTTGCGTCCTGGTGACAAAAGATTTGTTGCCGCCGGCCGAACTGCTCGCCGCCGCCGAGCGCGCCGCCATGCCGCTCCTCCAAACTCCGCTTGTTAGCTCTATCGCCATCAACCTCGTCACCGCGTTCTTGGAGGAGTTGCTTGCGCCGCGCGAGATGCGGCACGGCGTGCTGCTTGAGGTGTATGGTCTCGGCGTGTTGATCGAGGGCAAGTCGGGGATCGGCAAGTCGGAGTGCGCGCTCGATCTGATCGGGCGCGGGCATCGTTTGATCGCGGACGACATGGTCGAAGTGCGGCGCATCAGCGCGGAGCATCTGCTCGGCAGCGCGCCGGAACTGTTGCGCGAGCACATGGAGATACGGGGCCTGGGCATTATCAATATCCGCGAGTTGTTCGGCGTTGCGGCCCTCAGTGGCCCCAAACAGATCGGGCTGTCGATTCGGTTTGAACGTTGGCAACAGGCGCGCGAAGTGGAACGCCTTGGTGTCAAGACGCCGACCAGCGAGATTTTAGGTGTGCGCGTGCCCTACGTGTTGTTGCCGGTTAGTCCGGGGCGCAATCTGGCGACGCTGGTGGAGACGGCCTTGCGCGTGCATCTGTTGCGCGTGCGCGGGTACAATGCGGCCGAACGTTTGATCGCGCGGCACACGGAGTTGTTGCGCCAACCACAAGACGCAACAGGACGCGCGCCGGCGGGCGCAGATGAATCAGGCGGGCGTGAGAGCATTGATGAACAGAAGACGGAAGAAGGCTGAAGCGATTCCGGCCGGCGCGCCCGACATCGTGGTCATCACGGGGCTGAGCGGGTCGGGCATGTCATCGGCCACCAACGCCTTTGAAGACCTCGGCTATTTCTGCGTGGACAACCTGCCGCTCACCTTGCTACCCACCTTCGCGCGCCTCATCCGCCCTGAAGACGAAGAGGCGGAGGGGCCTTATATCCGCCGCGCCGCGCTCGTCATCAACATCCGCGAAGGCCACTTCCTGAGCGAGTTCGAGGGGCAACTACGGCGGCTGCGCCGCGACAGCGGGCTGAATGTCTTCGTCCTCTTCTTTGAAGCCTCCGCCGACGTGTTGCAACGTCGGTTCAGCGAGACGCGGCGGCCCCATCCGTTCGACACGGGCGACGGCCTCGCCGGTTCGATCCGCGCTGAGCGTGAAGCACTGGCCATGATCCACGACGCGGCCGATCTCATCATTGATACGTCCGAGCATACAGTTCATTCGCTGCGGCGTTATCTGGTCGAACGCTTTAGCCCCGACACGCGCGGCACACCCATGCGCGTGCAGGTTGTTAGCTTCGGCCACAAGTACGGCGCACCGCGCGATCTCGATCTGTTGTTCGACGTGCGCCACTTGCCGAACCCGCATTTCGTGCCGGAGTTGCGCCCGCTGTCGGGGCACGACCCGCGCGCCGTCGCGTATATCAAGGCCAGCCCGGAGACGGGCGAGACCTTGCGCCGCTTCGGGGAACTGCTCGATTATCTCCTGCCACTCTACCGGCGCGAGGGCAAGTCCTACGTCACGGTCGGCGTCGGTTGCACAGGTGGGCGACACCGCTCGGTGATGGTGGCTAACGCACTCGCGCGGCACCTCCGGCGCGCGGGCTTCGATGCGCTGGCCATGCACCGTGACGTGCGCAAGGCAAAACCGCAACGCGCACTCCGGCGCGCGGCCGAGGGCTGAGCAGTTGCTAATATGATTGTCGGTAAACTTGATCCAGTTGAGGAAGCGATATGAACGAACCTGATGCGCGCCTGTCCGCGCCGGATGATTGTGTGCGCTGTAGTGTGAGCTATAGCTTTGCGACGCTGACGGTCGAGGAGTTGACGACAACCGACCGCGAGTTCCCCGTCTGCATGGATTGCACCGCCACGCTCAACCCGGCTACGGAGGCTGTGCGTAACTGCCCGGTTGATGGCGAGCCGATGCGCAAGTTGGTTATCTACGACGTGGTGTTGATCGATAAGTGCTATCAATGCGGCGGCGTGTGGCTGGATAATAACGAACTGCGCATTATCGAAAAAGTGGTCAGCACGAACGCCGCGCTCGGCGGCTTTATGCTTGGGCGCGTAATGGATTGAGCCGTCTGCGTTTGAGTTTGCAACATTGATTCAATGAGCGACGAGACCGGAAAAACGAAAAGCGCGGCGCGCGTGGCGGGCGTACTGGTGACACACGGGCAACTGGCCACCGAGTTGCTGGCCGCCGCCGAGATGATCGTCGGCCCGGCCGCGCACATCGCGGCCGTCTCCATCGGTTGGCACGACGACGTGGACGCGGCGCGCGACGAGATCGAGCGTGCGCTTGCGCGCGTCTCCGCCGGGCGCGGCGTGCTGATCCTGACCGACATGTTCGGCGGCACGCCGACCAACATTGCCGCGATGTTTTTGAAAGAGGGCGAGGTCGAGGTCGTCACCGGCGTAAATCTGCCGATGATCGTCAAACTGGCGAGCGAGACGGGCGACGAGACATTAGCGGTCGTCGCGCAACGTGTGCGCGAACAAGGGCGGGAGGGGATTTACCTCGCGGGTGAACTTTTGGCCGCGCCGGGGAAACGTTGAATGTTGGAACGGCGTGTGTTGGTCACGAACCGGTTGGGCTTGCACGCACGCGCCGCTGCGCGCCTGGTGCGGACTGCCTCGGTTTTCACGAGCACGATCAGCCTGGCGCGCATGGATGGCAGCGTAACGGCCGATGCGAAGTCGATCTTGAGCGTGCTGGTGTTAGCGGCGGCGCGTGGCACGGAGTTGTTATTGACGGTTGTGGGCGCGGATGAAGCCGCCGCGCTGGCGGCCGTATGTGAGTTATTCGAGCGTAAGCTCGGGGAAGAGCGAGATTGAGCAGGCGCGTTAAAAGCGAGCAGGTGGAGCATTTCTGGCGCGGCGTGACCGTCTCGGAAGGACTGGCGTTGGGGCGCGTGCTGCGCCTTCATGGCGGCGGGACGCAGAGCGTCTATCGCGCCACGCTGGACAAGCGCGACATCGAGCGCGAGGTGGCCCGCTTCAAGACGGCCGTCCAGTTGGCGCGCAATCAACTGCTCGGCATTAAGGAGCGCGCCGAACGCGCGCTCGGCGCGGAGCACGCCTACATCTTCGACGCGCACCTGCTTATGCTCGAAGATCGCAAACTGCTTGACGAAGTTGAAGAATACATCCGGCGCGAACGCGCCAACGCGGATTGGGCCGTGCGCGTCGCTGCCGACCGCTTGCTCGCCGTCTATGCGGAGATCAAAGACGCTTATTTGCGCGAGCGTAGTTCCGACATCGAAGACGTGACGCGGCGCTTGCTCGTCGCGCTGGATGGTGCGCCGCGCGAGCGACGTTTGACGCGCGACGCGGTGATTGTCGCGGAAGACTTGCTGCCTTCGGCGGCCGCTGAACTTGATTTTTCGCACGTGCGGGCGGTCGCCACCGATGCCGGCGGCTGGACTTCGCACACGGCGATCATTGCGCGCGGCTTAGGGATTCCGGCCGTCGTGGGCTTGCGCGAACTTTATCGCCATGCGCGTACCGGCGACGAGATCATCATCGATGCCATTCGCGGCGAAGTGATCCTGCATCCGGCGGAGCGCACGATGGCGCGTTGCCGTGAAGAGCTGGCGAGCGTGCGCCCGACGCGCCGCCGTGCGCTGCCCCTCGCGCAGGCGCGGGAGCCTTTGCGCACGCTTGATGGCGTTGAGATTGTCTTACGCGCAAACGTTGAACTGCCGGCTGAATATGAGGGCGTGCGGCGGTTCGGCGCGCGTGGTGTCGGACTCTATCGGACGGAGTTTTTGCTCGCGCAACGCGGGCGTATGCCGACGGAGGACGAGCAATGCACGGCCTACGCGGAGGTGGCCGCGCTGGCAGGCGCGGACGGCGCGAAGGTGCGGTTGTTCGATCTCGGCGGCGAGAAAAGCGGAGCGGACGAGGCCAGCACGGAACGCAATCCGGCGTTGGGGCTGCGCGCGATTCGCTATTGCTTGCGGCGGGAAGATGTGATGCGTACACAGGTGCGCGCGATCTTGCGCGCGGCCGTGCAGGGCCGGCTCGAGCTTGTGTTGCCGATGATCTCGGACATCGCGGAGGTGCGGCGGGCGCGGCGGATCATTGAGGAGGAGCGAGCGGGCCTGCGGCGCGCGGGGCAGGCAGCCGGCGACGTGAGGATCGGCGCGATGATCGAAGTGCCGGCGGCTGTGTTGATGGCTGATAAACTCGCGCGGGCGGTTGATTTCTTCAGTCTCGGCACAAATGATCTCGTGCAATACCTGCTTGCGGTTGATCGCGGCAATGACGACGTGGCCGATTGGTTTCGCACGCTTCATCCGGCCGTATTGCAGAGTGTTGAGCGCACGCTCGCCGCGGCCGAAGGCGCGGGTATTCCGGCCAACGTCTGTGGCGAGATGGCGGCCACGCCCGCCTATGCCGTCATGCTCGTCGGGCTTGGCGCACGCGATTTGAGCATGACCGCTTCGTCCATCCCGCGCGTGCGGCGCACGCTCGCGGGCATAACTGCGGCGCGCGCGCGAGAGATCGCGGACGAGTGCCTGACTTGCGAGACAGCGGATGAGGTGGAAGAACTTGTGCGCGTGCGCCTCGGCCAGGAATGGGCAGCGTTATTGCCGCCGAATAGTTTGCCGGCCCAGAAACCCCAACTGTGAACGAAACAGCTCGTCATAATTGCCGGCCGTAGAAAATTACAGACAAAGTCATTGCGAAAAGGGTTGGTTTCGTCGTTTAATTGAAGGGGCGACGCGATACACTCGGATATTCCGTGTAAGTACGACGCGGTGCAGAGCGTGAATCTTCTGTCGAGAGTTCTAACTCGCTCGTGAGCGAGAGCAACGTGCGTGAAAGCCTTTGCCCGGTTCGCGCGTGCAACAGGAGAAGCGGGGGAAGGAAGTTTGAGTGCATGTTCAGTAAGATTTCAGTCGTGCTCGCGCTAGTCTGTTGGCTCTGCGTGCCGGGGGCGTGGGCGCAGTCCGCGGGTGGGCGGGTCGGGCCGGTGGAGGATGTACCGGCGAGCATGGCCGGCGCGGGCGAGAGCAAACCGGTGGCGAAGCCAGCGCCAAAAGCCGGAGCGAAGAAAGACGGCGCGGCCAAGAAGACCAAACCGGAAGCGGTGAAGAAGGACGAGTCGAAGCGCGAAGCACACGCCAGCGAGCAGCCCGGCGCGGCTACGCCGTTGACCGCTGTGGTCAACACGCCCGGCGAGAAACCTCAAACCAATTCGACCACTGATGCGCCGCCCAAAACGAGCGCCAGCCCCGCGCCTGTGCGCGAGGCAGCGCCCGTCGGCCTGATTCCCCCGTCGCCCACTTACGTGCCGCCCGCGCCGCTCAACGCAAGCGAGAGTACGGGCACAACAACGAACACAAAGACTCCCGTGAGCGCGCCTAACGCCGCTGCCCCTGCGCCGTTATCGTCAACCATCTACCGCGTCGGCGTCGGCGACATGCTCGACATACGCCTCATTAACGGCACGGGCCACGAATCGACGCTCTACACGATTCTGACCGGCGGCTTGTTGGACTATCCGCTGGCGGGCGAGCCCGTGAGCGTCGCGGGGTTGACCAGCGAAGAGATCGCGACGCGCTTGTCGGCCGAATTGAAACGGCGTGGCATCTTCGACCGGGCGCAATTTCAAGTCAGCGTGCGCGACTATACGAGCCATACGGTAATGGTGAGCGGATTGGTCGATCAACCGGGCGCGAAGGTTTTGCGCCGCGAGGCCGTGCCGCTTTACGTCGTGTTGGCGGACGCCTTGCCGCGTGCGGACGCGGGCCGCGCCGTCATCATCGCGCGCGCGAACGGCATGAGTAAAACGGTTGATCTCGGCGACCCGGCCGCGTTGAACGAACTCGTCGCGGCGGGCGATGTCGTGAACGTGCAGACGCGCCCGCCGGAGTTCTTCTATATCGGCGGGCTTGTCGCCGCGCCGGGGCAGAAAGATTTCCACATAGGCTTGACGCTGACGCAAGCCATCCTCGCGTCGGGCGGTGTGGCGAGCAGCGCAGGCAATAACAAGTCGAAGGTGTCGGTCACGGTCTCACGGCAGGGCGCGGACGGCCGCCTAGTGCCAATCGTCTATCTGTTGAATGAGATCGAAGCGGGCAAGATACCCGACCCGCATTTGCAGCCCGGCGACCGCATAGAGATCGGGCGCAAGCATTAGACGCGCTCATTTGTCAGCACGGGACAGGTAGGTCGTCTTGTCCCAAGGCCATGTAAAGATGTATCATCCGGCGCGTTCAAGTTCACATCGCCGGCTATCGAGCCAGCACTAAAAAGCTCTCAAGCCGTAATCCAACTAACTTAGTCAACTTTTCGCAGTGACACTGCCGCAGGAGTTCTGTTTCGATGAAGTCACATAAAATCGGTGCGATAGCGCTGTCGGCGGCGCTACTCTGTGCGCCTTGTCTGTCCGTCCGCGCCGCCGTTAGCGCGTTCAACCCGCGTGCCGTCCGGCAGGATCAGGATGCCCCCCCGGATGCCGAACAGGCGGCCTTTAATCGCGGCCAGACACTTTATAATCAAGGACGCTACGAGCAAGCAGCAAGCGTGCTCAGCGATTTTCTGAAAAACTATCCGAATAGTATCATCACTGATTTGTCGCTGCTCTGGCTTGGGCGCTCGTATATTGCATTGGGTCGCATCAAGGAGGCTGAACAGGTCTCCGGCCGCCTGCATGAGATCAAGGACACGCCGTTCACGGAAATCTACGAGGATGAATTGTCCTCCGCGCGCAAGGAACTGGCGGCCCGCGGGCCCTTGACCGCGCAGCCGAGCAGGTCGCCCGCCGTCAAGCCGACACCGATGCCGCGCGTGGCCGCACCCACCACTGGGACAGCAATTGCTTCCGCGACGCCTAGCCCGACGCCTGCGCGTCGTTTAGGCTTGCCGCGCGTGCCGCCGGCCACACCACGACCCACGCCGCCCACGAGCGCGCAGGCCAACACGAATCAAGCGCGGCCGACCTTGACGATCAATAACACATCGAACACGACAAACACCGCACGGTTGACTAGCGGCGATGGTGTTCGTCGGCCGTCGCGCCGGCCGGGGGGCAACCGCAACAACCCGCCAGCAGTGCCAGGCCCGGGCCCGCAAACCGCGCTGAGCACAACGCCGCCGCTGGCCAGGCCATCTGCTACGGCTACCCCGACACCGCGCCGCCCGCCGTCCGTGCAAGTGGCCGTGAATGTGCCACCCGCTCCGACGCCATTGCCGATGCGGGCCGAGCCGAATAGTTCAACTGTCTCGGCAGTTCCAGCGACCGCGAGCAATACAGCCGCCGGCTCAAATGAGACCGGCATCGTCTTGACGATCAAGCAAGTGCCGAATCTCGCGCTCGCCTTGCGGCGCATGGCGTTCACCGCCTCGCCGGGGCAACAGGTGCAACTGCCCGTGACGGTAACGAACATGGGTAACAAGGACGACCAGTTTCGCTTGGAGACAGATTTGCCGGCCGAATTTCAACCGACCTTCAGCATGTCTCAGGGTGGGCAAGACACCGGTCTCCCGATCTTGATCACGCCGCAACTTACGCGCAATCAAACACTCGACGTGTTCCTCAATCTGCGCGTACCGGAAACGGCAGGCGATGCGCAGCAGCATCCGTTTATCGTGCGCGCCGCCTCGAAGTCCGATTATCAAGTCTTCAAGGTGGCGAACGGCGCGCTGTCCATCGTTGCGGCAACGCTCGCCGGTTCGTCCACGATCTCGCGCGCGAGCGTGCAGCCGGGCGAGACGTTCACGCAGACGATCACCGTGCGCAACAACGGCAGCGCGCCCGCGCGTAACTCGCGCGCCGACTTCGTCTTCAACCCTGATTTTGAATTAGTCTCGGCTAACCCCGGCCCGCTCGTCTACGACCGCGACTCGCGCACCGCCGTCTGGAGTTTGGGCGATCTGGATGCGCGCGACAGTCGCGACATCAGCGTGACCTTGCGCGCCGTGCCTGATTCGCTCGCCGCCAATCATCCGCTCGGGCGCGGCACGATGCGCACGGCGAGTTTACAGACAGCATCGAACTTCGACGGCCCCGCCATCGAGGTCGGGCGCGTGCCGAAAGCGCGCATTGACGCGGTCTCGACCGGCTTGACGGCAACGCCGGGCGACTCGATCTATATTCCATTCGTCGTGCGCAATCCCGGCAACTACGCGGAGTCGTTTGATCTGAAAGTGACCGCGCCGGGCGCGCCGCAGGGCACGCTCTTCGCGGACACGAACGGCGACGGGCAGCATCAAGATAATGAGCCGGCCGTGGCGCAGACGGCGGCGCTTGAGCCACGCGCGGGCCAATTCTCGCTCCTGTTGCGCGTCGACATTCCGCGCTCGACCGCCGACCGCATGCAGTTCGCTTACAATCTAGTCTCGCGCTCACTGTCAACGGCGCGCATCGCGAGCGAGGCCAGCACAGTGTTGACCGTCGCCGCGCCGCGCGTGCGTGTGCGGATCGAACAGGTAGCGAGCGAAGTCAATCCCGGCGATCTGTCGTTCTACCGGTTGGTCTTGGTGAACGATGGCGGCGGGTTGGCGAAAAACATCGTGGTGACGGAGCAATTGCCTGAAGCGTTGCAGTTTGTCGGCAGTGAACCGAGTCTGGACGCGCACGATGCGCCGGGCGGCACACGCCGGATTGCTTGGCGCGTGGCCGAGTTAGCGCCGGGCGACACGGCCGTGTTGCGCATCACCGTGCGGTTGGGCGCGAATCTGGCCGCCGAGGCCGACGTGCGCACATCGCATACGCTCACCTATCAGGACACGAACAACAACAGCTACGCGCAGGGGCAATGAACGAGGCCAGAGCGCAGCCGCGCACAAGCGCGAGCGTGAGCGCAGACACACAGCAAGTTAAAGACGCGGCGATTCAACCAGACTCGCCGCGTCTCGCTGTCTCAGCGGATGTTCGTGTGCAGGCAACGAGGGTGCGTCCGCGCGCGCTTTTGAGCGAACAGGCGCGCACGCGCTTGGCGCATCTGCTCATCGGCAAATCAATCGTCGAGTCATTATTCATCGCCGCGCTAGTGGTCATATTTATCCAACACACATTCAAGCCGTCATTTCGTGGCTCGCTTGATCATGCCGACGGCCACATGGTGGCGGGTTGGGTGATAGACGTATCTGCGCCGGCCACGCGCGTCGAGGTGCAACTTTATATCGATGGCCACTTCGCCGTGCGCGGGCAGGCCAACCAACAGCGCGCGGATGTGCGCGCCGCAGGCCGCGCGCTGGACGAGTTTCACGGATATAGTTTGCTGCCGCCGCCGTTGCCGCCGGGCGAGCATGAGGCGCGCGTCTATGCCGCACAAACAGCGCGCGGCGGCCGCATCATGCTGCAACAGGTGGACAAGTCTTTGCGGTTCGTCGTGCCGGTAAGCGATGAGAGCAAGGCGATAACAGATGCATGGTGGGAGGCGGCGCGGCCATGAGTGCGATAGCGACAGATGTCGAAGCAAGGCCGCGCGAGCAGATAGCCGAGCCGGTTGCGTCGGGCGAGCGCGCGCTAATCGGGTGGGAGATCGTCTCTGTTGTTTCGTCCGTGCTGGTCGCGGAGTGGGCTGTGCTGGCGCTGGACGAATGGCATAAGCTTGCGCTCATCGTGCCGGTGAGTCTCGCCTGCGCGGTGATCATCGCGTCACAACGTATGCGCGGCGAGACGCAGCGTGAGCTAGGTTTAAGCCGCGCCAACTTCGGGCGGGCGCTCCTCCTGCTCCTGTTGCCGATGCTAGTGGGTGCGCTCTTGTTAATGCTCGTCGGGCGGGTCTGGTATGGTGTGCCGCCGGTGTGGGGCCGGCCGCGCGCGGGTTGGATGCTATTGGGTTGGCCCGTCTGGGGGCTCGTGTGGGGCCTGGTGCAGCAGTACGCGCTGCAAGGCTTCATCAACCGGCGTTTGCAAATGCTCAGGGGCCCGGGCTGGCGCACGACGCTCGTCGTGGCCGCAATCTTTGCGCTACTGCATTTGCCAAATCCAACTCTGACGGCCGCGACCTTCCTCGGCGGCCTCATCTGGGCCGCTGTCTATCAACGCGCCCCAAATCTCTGGGCGCTCGGGCTCTCACACGCCGTTATGACCTGGGTGCTGGTTTCGACTTTACCCTCGGCCGCGCTCGGCGGCTTGCGCGTGGGCTATAAGTATTTCGGTTGAGCTCTAACGAATCGGCCGGCAAATGGACGTGTTCAACAATGCTTTGCTATAATGCGCGAGCCGTTTAAGTGCAGGTTGGGCGGTCGCCGCTTCCGCCGTCGGGCGGGAGGGGAGGAAAGTCCGAACACTACAGGGCAGCGAGCCAGCTAACGGCTGGGCGGCAGGCGAGCAACACGCGGGTTTCGACCCGCTGTGCTTGTCTGTTGACGACAAGTGCAACAGAGAACAGACCAGCCGACGGGCCGCGCCGCAAAGCGCGGCCACGGGTGATGGGTGAAACGGTGCGGCCCCTTGTGGGCTTAAAGTAAGAGCGCACCGGCGTGCGTGGTAACACGCGCGGCCAGGTAAACTCCTCGCAGTGCAAGACCAAATAGGGAGAGGTCAAGGGTTGCCCGCCCGAAGCTGCGTTCCATGTGGACGCACTACCATCTCCGGGTAGGTCGCTCGATCCGTCTGGCAACAGACGGGCTAGATGAATGATCGCCGCCCGGCCTTAAAGGCCGGGCACAGAATTCGGCTTACAGACCTGCGCTTAAAACGGCACAACTTCTAGCGTAACGATGTTTTGCGTAGTCGCGGGCTCGACGGGGCATGCTGAACCCTATTTTCAGGAGAGACACAACGGGATGGTCAATCGCAAGGGAGTCTTCATCGGTGCTTATGTGCCCAACGATCTCAAAGAGACGTTGCGGCGGCGCGCAGTTGCGGAACACCGCACGCTCTCGCAAGAGATCACGCGCATCCTGACCGAAGCCGTGCATGGCAAGACACTCCCGCCCGGCGCGATTGATCGGCGCACTGTCGGGGCTTCGACGCCGCGCCGGCGCGTCACCGATCCGCCTGATCGCCGCCGCCGCGACGATATCCCCAATACCAATTCGGGTCAGAACGGCGACAACGAATAATTTGCGCGCCGACTCGCCCAAGCGTTTTGGGATGTCCTCTGGTTGGACATGGCCCACCTGTGGGGCGCTCCCTGTCAACGCCGCACCGCGTCTGTTATCCTCTAACCGTCGTGAACAGGCTTAAACTTCTCTACGCCCTCGGCGGTCTCGTCCTCGGTTTTGCCGGCGGCTTCTACTTCGCCAACCGCGCCAACCATAAAGAAATTGATCGCTTACGTTCCGATCTCGCCCAAACGCACAACACAGGTACGAACGACAAACAACCTAAGAGCGATAATCCCGGCGCGCCCGTTGAAAAGAATTCGCTGACGGATGACGAACTGCGCAACGTCGTGGCCAAAGCCGACGCCAAACCCGGCGACACGGACTTGCAGCGCAAAGTTGGCCAGGGGCTTTATCTCTACGCCGCGCGGTTCGACAAACCTGCCCTCTTGCCCGAAGCGATCCGCATCCTCAAACGCGCCAACGATGCCGCGCCGCAGGACTATGACACTATCGTCGTACTCGGCAACGCCGAATTCGATCTCGCGCGCACGACCGACCCGGCGCACTTCAAAACGGCCCGCGCTTACTACACGCAAGCGCTCGTGCGTAAACCCGCCGACATCAACGTGCGCACAGATTTGGGCCTGACCTATTACTTCGACACGCCCTCCGACCCAGGGCGCGCTATCAGCGAGTATCGCAAATCGCTCGCGCAAGACGCACACCACGAGATGACGCTGCAAAATCTCGCCGCCGCGCTCATCGCCACCGGCGAGTTAGCAGAAGCGCAGCAACGGCTCGATGAGTTGCAAAAGATCAACGCCGCCAATCCCGCGCTCTCAGACCTGCGCGCCCAATTCGCGCAGCGCCGCAACGCCGGAGGCGCGAAGTGAAGTATCTGATCATTCTCACCGTACTTGGTTTCTGCGGCGCGCTCATCTATCTGCGGCTGCGGCCTTACATCGCCCTCGCCCGCCAAGCCTTTGGTGTCATCCGCACAGCGCGCAGCCTTAACGTGAACGACCGACCAGCCGGCCCGCAGAAACGCGCACCACAACGCGACAACGAGCCGCTCGTCCGTTGCACGGGTTGCGGCGCGTGGCTGCCCACCTCACGCGCTCTTATCTTCCGCGCAACGAAGGCAGCTTACTGTTCGTCCACTTGTATGGAGCAGTCCGCCAGCAAAACGGGCCGGCGTGCCGCCGCGAACTAAAACTGCTAACCCGTTAATGTCCGCCTGCCGCTACGTTGTGCGTCGTGGTCTGCGCGCCCCACAAAAATAACAGTGCGGAGATGAGCATCGCGGCCGGCGTGACGAGCAGAGCCGTACTTAGATGTTGGTGCGTCGGATCGAGGCCGATTAGCCCGGCCAGCGCGGCCAACGGAGCAAGCCGACCCTCTTTGAGCGCGTCCGAAGCCACGCCCACCGCCGTGCGCGAGATGGCGTCGCCGCATGTGTGGATCACGACGATGTTGAGCGCGACGGCCATGGCGCGCACACTCGTCGGCACGCTCTGCAAGAGGATGGCATGAAACGGTGCGTTGTTCACGAATAGCAATGTGACAGTCAGGAAGATCGCGGGCAGATAGATGCGCGCATCGTGCGCCACGATGGCCACGAGCAACGGCCCGATGCTCAGAAAGGTGCTGGCGGCGCACAGGTAAAAGTAGGCGCTGTTGCGGCCGCGCGCGATGCGATCCGCCACCCAACCACCGCCGAAAGTGCCCAGCGCCCCCCCCAGCAGCGTGATGATGCCGAGCGTGATCGGCGCGCTCGATTCCGACATGCCTTTGTCGCGGATCAGGAACAACGCGACCCACGTGGCGAACGCTCCCAGCACGAATGTGAGCGCGGTATAACCGGCCGTCGAGAGCAACCAGTCGCGTGTGCTTAGGATGCGCCAGACCGAGCGCCAACCAGATTCGGGAGCGATTGTCTGTGCGGTCGAACTGCCGTCTTGCTCGGCGAGTGTGGGCGTTGCTTCAGGCGCGTCGGTCGCGCCGCGTTGGGGTTCGCGGAGTCGCCACACGAAGCAGGCCGTGATGAGTCCCGGCACGGAGACAACCGTGAAGGCGAGCCGCCAACCGAAGAAGTGCGCGAGCACGCCGCCGATGACGAAGCCGAGCGAGAAGCCGAGCGGGATGGCCGCTTGGAAAATGCCGAGCGCGGTCGCCCGGCGGCGCGGTGGATAGTAGTCGGCGATGAGAGTCGGCGTGATCGTCGAGTAGGCTGACTCGCCGATGCCGACCGAGGCGCGCACGAGGCAGAGCGTCAACGCGACGCCCGACATGGCCACGCCCCAACCGAAGACGGGCACGTGGAAGTTGACGCCGGGTAAGAAGGCAAACTTATCCGCGACACCCGTCAGCGCAGTAGCGAAACTCCAGATGACGGCCGCCGCCGCCATCAGCTTGGCGCGCGGATAACGATCACCGAGCCGCCCGAAGATGGGCGCGAAGATGGTGAATGAAAGCAACAGCGCCGACTCCATGTAGCCGATCTCTGTGTCCGTCAGTCGCAGGTTCGCGTCTTTGACCATGTAGGCCGCAACCGACGGCAGCACTTGGCGATCCACGTAATTGAGCAGATTGACGGTCGTCAGCACGACGAGTGCATAGTGCGAATAACGCGGCACGTCGCTGGGTGCGGCGTGCGCGGGCACGCGCGTCTCGTCCGGAGCGGGAGCTTTGCGCATAAGTTGCGGTTACGCCTCTTTCGTGAGTAGCTTAATGATGACTGGCGTGATGTCCGCCAGATCGCGCACGCCAGCGCGCACTGCGTCGCGCCCCACGCCCCACGCAAGTGTGGGCACAAAATTTAACGTGTGATTGCGGCTCGACAAATCTTCGACGTTGCCATGATCGCTCGTCAGCATCACGGTCGTGCGCGTGAGATCGATCCGTGCCAGCACGGTGCGAATGAATAGCGCGAGGTTTGATAACACAGTAAGCGCAGCATCCATATCTTGTGCATGCCCGACGCGGTCGGTGATGAAATACTCGTAGAGCGTGAAGCGATGCTTATGTGCGACATCGACGAGCACGGCTGCCGCCTCTGCGGGCGTGCGCGGTTCGATGTCGATACCTGCGTCGATCAGCAAACCGTTGGTGAAATCCTGATAGACCGCGCGGCCGGCGCGCAAGTCGGCGAGTTGACTAAAACGCATGTTCGTTGCTTCGACGGCGACCGTCGTGGCCGAGACCCAGCGCGGGCGTTCATTGAAGAAGCGCGGTGCATAAGCGTTGGCGAAAACATTAGGGCGAATACCGGCGCGCTCAAGCTGTAAAAAGATCGAATGCTCGCGGATGATCGCACGCATGGCTTCATTCGGAAACCCTTGCTTGTGATAGCCGAGCAGGGCCGGCGCATTCACACCGGTCAGGATCGTTGTCTGGCCCGATGCGCTCTGCGGCCGCCCTTCAATGCCGAGCCGCGCATCCGTCCGCACGAGCACGCCATCGTTGAGCAGTGCCGGTTCTTCATCCGCGAAGACGGCGAGCGGGGCGGCCGCTGCACCCAATCGAGCCAACGGATTATGTGCGCTGCGCGGGCCGATCCCTAGCCCGTCGATGAAGATGAGCAGCACGGACATAAATGTGATAGTAACATGCCGACACGATTGCTGAACTTGCCGGAAGATATCGCGCGGCACATGCCGCGGAATCAGCTATGACACTACGGAATAAAGAGCGGCTCGGCGGGCTCTTCATCTTAACCAGCAGTATTGCGCTCACTGCCCTGTGTTGGTATGACGCGCTGACGCAAGGTTACTATTATCCAAAAGCAGCGATGCTGGGGCCGGCGTTCACCGCTATCGGTCTCGGTCTTTTGTTGTTCGGCGGCTACCGCAGCGAGCGCGCCGCGCGGGGCGAAGACATAAGCCAACTGCAAGGCTTCCGCCTCATCACGCGGCGCTGGTGGCTGCTGCTCGTAGTCGGCCTCAGCGCGGGCCTGTTGAACTGGTACTTGCTGGCGCAGCCCGTTCCGTGAGTCAGCAGTCTCATGCTGCCATCGCCTGTGTGCTTGCGCAACTTGTTCGCGCAGAGCGCGTAATAACCCGAAGTCTGAAAACCTCTGTTGCCAAATGTAACTCGTTGGAGGGTGGAATGAAGCGTCTGAGAAAACCGTCTGTCGTCGCGTTGACGTGTTGCTTGCTCGTGCCTGTCTATCTCAATCTGCAATTTGTACAGGCGCAGGAGCGCAACCCCGCCGCGCCGGCCGCGCTGCCGTATTTTACCGAACCGGCGTTGTCGCCTGATCGGGCCGAGATCGCTTTCGTCTCCGGCGGCGACATCTGGACAGTGCCGGCGGCGGGTGGCGCGGCGCGGCTGCTCGTCTCGCATCCGGCGAACGAGGCGCGCCCGCTCTATTCGCCCGACGGCAAACAACTCGCCTTCATCTCCAACCGCACCGGCAACGGCGACATTTACTTGCTCACGCTCGACACGGGCGACTTGCGTCGCGTCACTTACGACGACGCGCTGGATCAACTCGATGCTTGGTCACGCGACGGGCGCTGGCTCTACTTCTCTTCGACGAGCCGCGACATCGCGGGCATGAATGATCTCTATCGCGTCAGCATGGATGGCGGCACGCCGTTACCGGTCAGCGCTGACCGGTATACAAACGAATACTTCGCCGCGCCCGCGCCCGATGGTGCGACGCTCGCCTTCACGGCGCGCGGCATCGCCTCCGCGCAGTGGTGGCGCAAAGGGCACAGCCACATCGACGAAGCGGAGGTCTGGTTGCTGCGCGGCTTCGACGGCGGGCAAGCGACTTACGAGCCGGTCAGCCAGCACGGCGGCGCGAAAGAGATGTGGCCGATGTGGAGCGCGGACGGGCGCAGTCTGTTTTATGTCTCTGATCGGACAGATGACAAAAACACGAGCGGCGCGCAGAACATCTGGACGACGACGCCCGGCCGGCCCACCTACCAGCGCCTTACCAATTTCACGGACGGGCGCGTCCTCTGGCCCAACATCGCTTATGACGGCCGCGAGATCGTCTTTGAGCATAACTTCCGCATCTGGAAACTCGACACAGAGAACGGTAAGGCGAGCGAGGTGGCCATCACGCGGCGTGGCGCATCGGCCGGGCCGGGCATCGAGCACGTGCGCCTGAGCGATCAGCTACAGGAGATCGCGCTTGCGCCCGACGGCAAGAAGGTTGCGTTCGTCGTGCGGGGCGAAATCTTTGCAGCCTCGACGACGGACGGCGGCGATGCGGCGCGCGTCACGGCCAGCCCGGCGGCCGAATATCAACTCACTTGGTCGCCCGATAGCCGGCGACTCGTCTACGTCTCCGACCGCGACGGCACGCCGCATCTGTTCCTCTACGACTTCGGCACGAACGCCGAGACGCAATTGACGCGCGACGCGGGCGACGATTCCGCGCCGCGCTTCTCGCCCGACGGCAAACTGCTCGCCTTCCAACGCAACGTGAAAGAGTTGCGCGTCCTCGACGTCAATACAAAACAGGAGCGGATTGTGGCGACTGCTGCGCTGGAACGGCCACCGATCATGTCGGAGCGGCCGTTCGTCTGGTCGCCGGATAGTCGCTTCATTGCCTACATGCCCATCGGCGAACGCCAGTTCAAAAACGTCCTCGTCGCGCCCGTCGATGGCGGCGCGGCCCGGCCCGTGAGTTTCATCGCCAACGTTTTCAGTAACACGGTGTCTTGGAGTCCCGACGGTACGTTCATCCTGTTCGACACGGGGCAGCGCACGGAGAGCACACAACTGGCGCGCATCGATCTGTTGCCGCACACGCCGCGCTTCCGCGAAGATCAGTTCCGCGATCTCTTCAAGGAAGAGACGCCCAAGAGCATCACGCCTCCGGCGCGGCCGGAGAATCGGCCCAGCCCGGAGCCGTCGCCTGCGGCACCCGCGCCTGCGCCCACAGCTTCGCCGTCGCCCACCCCGGCCGCCAGCCCCGAAGAGAAGAAGCCCGGCCCGAAGCCCGTGCAGATCGTCTTCGACGATATACGCCGCCGCTTGAGCCTGTTGCCCGTCGGCGTGGACGTGAGCTATCAGACGATCAGTCCTGATGGTAAGTACGTCTTGATGATCGCCAGCGCGGCGAATCAGGAAAATCTTTACGTCTATTCGCTGGACGAACTGGCGCGCGAGCCGGCGGTCGCACGGCAGTTGACCTCGACGGCGGGCGGGAAGTCGTCCGCGCAGTTCACGCCGGACAGCAAAGAGATTATCTATCTCGAAAACGGGCGCATCAGCATCGTCACGTTAGACGGCAAGACGCGCCCGCTCGCCGTCAGCGCCGAGATGGATATTGATTTCGCGCGCGAGAAGCTGGAGGTGTTCAATCAAGCGTGGACGTACCTGCGCGACAACTTCTACGACCCGAACTATCACGGCGCGAACTGGGCGCAAGTGCGCGCCGAATACGAACCGCGCGTTGCCGGCGCACGCACACCCGACGAGATGCGTCGTCTGCTGCAACTGATGGTCGGCGAGTTGAACGCCTCGCACCTTGGCGCGTCTGCCCCGGCCGGCACGCCGCCTTCAACGGGCCGCCTCGGCTTGCGCTTCGACCGCCGCGAGTACGAGACGACGGGCCGCTTGCGCATCACCGAGATCATCCCGCTCACACCCGCTGCGCTCACCGGCAACATCAAGGTCGGCGATTATCTGCGCGTTGTTGACGGGCGCACGATTGACGCGCACACGAATCTGGATGAACTGCTTAGCTTCAAGACAGGCAAGCGCGTCAACCTCGTCGTCGCTCCATCAGCGGACGGCACAGACACACGCGAGATGGCCGTGCGGCCGGTCAACGCAACGACGGAGAAGGGCTTGCTCTATCGCCAGTGGGTGGAAGCGAACCGCGCCTACGTCGCGCGCATCAGCAACGGCCGGCTCGGCTATGTGCATATGTTCGACATGGGTTCCGGTTCGCTCGCGCAACTCTACGTCGATCTCGACGCGGAGAATAGCACACGCGCAGGCGTCGTAGTTGACGTGCGCAACAACAACGGCGGCTTCGTCAACGTCTACGCGATTGACGTGTTGGCGCGGCGCGGTTATCTCACGATGACGGCGCGCGACAGCGGCGCTGCGCCCGCGCGCACCATCCTCGGGCAACGCGCGCTCGAACTGCCCACCATCCTCGTCACCAACCAGCACTCACTCTCCGACGCCGAGGATTTCACCGAAGGCTATCGCAGCCTCAAACTCGGCAAGGTCGTCGGCGAACCGACCGCCGGTTGGATCATCTTCACATGGAATCAGTCGCTCATCGACGGCACAAACTTCCGCCTCCCGCGCATCAAGATCACCGCCAACGACGGCACCGACATGGAACGCCACCCGCGCCCCGTTGAC
>JBBQGM010000017.1:0-58907 GCA_038322995.1 Pyrinomonadales bacterium | reverse complement strand
GGGCCCTTAAATTTGGCTGTTTACGCGCGGCTCGTCCGCCGCCGACCTGGTGTGTCTACTGCTGACGCGCCGGAGCTTACGCCAAACGCACCCACGACAAGCTTGCCGGGCAAAATATTTAGTCCGGCAGGCTTGTTTGCTGGCCCCTCTGGCCAGTCAGTACAAGACCGCCCCATATCTCTGGCGATGACTCGTTGCGCCGCCCATGCTGCCACGCTCATGCGCTCGCCGCCAAGGGTTCTGGCTCAATGCACCCGCATTTCGTGACGGGTGCGTGATGGGCGTGTTACTATCTGCGGCATTATGCAGGCAGACCTCATCATTATTCGGTTCATCTTCGTCGCGATTCTTGGTGGCGCGGGTTTCTTGTTGCATCCTGTGCCGGGCAGTCGCGGGTTGTCGGCCCTGGCCGGCGTGATCATCGCGGGCGCGATCATCATGTTTGAGATGCGCATCCAGCGCGCGTCGTTGAAGACGCTGATCGGGGCGGCGGTCGGTTCGTTGCTGGGCATTATCAGTGCGTACTTGATCGGTTCGCTGATCAGCACGATGGAAGCGCCGGCCGTGACGCCGCATGCCAAGTCGTTCCTGATGCTGATCTTGATCTTCACGATGGCCTACGTCGGTTTGATCGTGGGCGCGGCGAAGGGCGACTTTCTCGATCTCTCCGCGCTCGGCGGCATCTTCAGCGACAAAGGCACACACCGCGACATGAAGATTCTCGATACGTCGGTCATCATTGACGGGCGTATCTCGGACGTGTCCGAGGCGGGTTTCCTGAGCGGCACGATCATCATCCCGCAATTCATCTTGCGCGAATTGCAACAGGTGGCGGACTCGCCCGATTCGTCGAAGCGGCAACGCGGGCGACGCGGCCTCGACATGCTCAACCGGTTGCAGTCGAATCCGAAGCTCGACATACAGGTCATAGACACAGACTTCCCGGCCGTGCGCGAAGTCGATCTCAAATTGCTTGAGTTGTCGAAACAACTGGATGCCGTCGTCGTCACGAACGATTTCAATTTGAACAAGGTGGCGCAACTGCACGGCGTCTCGGTCTTGAATATCAACGAGCTGGCGAACGCATTGAAGCCGGTCGTGTTGCCGGGCGAGGCGATGAAGGTCTTCATTCTCAAAGAAGGCAAAGAATACAATCAGGGCGTCGCGTATCTGGACGATGGCACGATGGTGGTGGTGGACAATGCGCGCAAGATGCTGGGCAAGAACGCCGATATCACGGTGACGAGCGTCTTGCAGACGACCGCCGGCAAAATGATCTTCGGCCGGCTCTACGAAGAGGGCGCGGACAGCGTCAGCATACACACGACCGACGCGCGCAACGCCAACGGCAGCCCGCGCCGGCCCTACCGCGACTCGCGCGCCCCCGCTGCGGCCGCCCCACGCAACATCGAGCAAGAGTAAGAACAGTGCCAGGTGACGAGTGACGAGTGACACGATAAGCTGTTAGCGTTTAGCTTTAACTATAAGCTGGACAGGTGGCCCTCGTTACTGGTTTCCAATGAATGTTGCGATCATCGTCGCCGCCGGACAAGGGACGCGCATGGGCGGCGAGCGCGCGAAACAGTTTCTTGCCTTCGCCGGTGCGCCCGTCATCGTCCACACCCTCCGCCGGTTTGAGCAGAGCGCGACCATTGCTGCCTGCATCATCGTTTTGCCAGCAGCGGAGACGCATGAGTTTCAAACAAAGATTGAAAGCTACGGACTGCGCAAACGCGCGCACGTGGTTGCGGGCGGCGCGACGCGCACCGAGTCGGTCGCGCGCGGGTTGGCGGCCGTAGGGAACGCAGCGGTTGAGATCATCGCCGTGCATGATGGCGTGCGCCCCTTCGTCACCGCCGCCGAGATCGACCGCACGGTACGTGCTGCCGAACGCGATGGCGCGGCTCTGTTGGTCGCACCCGTCGTGGATACGATCAAAGAGCTTAACGCCGGGCACGTTACGCGCACGTTGCCCCGCGCCGGGTTGTATCGCGCGCTGACGCCGCAGTGTTTTCGTTACGAACTATTATGCCGGGCATACGCGCACGCGCACGCGAACAAACTGACCGCGACGGACGACAGCGCGCTCGTCGAACAACTCGGCATCGCCGTCACCGCCATCGAAGGCGACCCGCGCAACATCAAGCTCACGTGCCCCGCAGACTTTGCGCTCGCGGAAATTCTGGCGCGGGAGTTTGAGACAAGAAGTTAGAGCGCAGAGGTGGGAGGTCAGTTAAAGACTTGCTAGCCTCTACTTCTAACCGCCACCTCTGCCTTTATGTTTCGCATCGGCATCGGACATGACACGCATCGATTGTCGGAAGGGCGGCCATTGATTTTGGGCGGTGTGGCTATTGAGTCTGCGCGCGGGGCGGAAGGGCACTCGGATGCTGATGCGCTGGCGCATGCGATTGCGGATGCGATCCTCGGTGCGATGTGCGAAGGCGATCTGGGCGTGCATTTCCCCGACCGTGATCCGCGTTGGAAAAATGCCGACAGTTTGCAACTTTTGGCGCGCGTCGTCTGGCTCGCGCGCCAGAGCGGTTACGCGGTTGGCAACGTGGACGCCACGGTTATGCTGGAACGTCCACGCCTGCGCCCTTACATTCAAGTCATGCGCGAAAAGTTGGCGCAGACGCTCGCCGTGGACGTGAACTGTGTGAGCGTTAAAGCGAAAACCGGCGAAGGCCTGGACGCCGTCGGCGAGTCGCGGGCTGTGATGGTGCAGGCGGTCGTGCTGCTCGAAAGAACAGATGTTAAAGCTTAGCGATTAGTTCTTGTGCAACTATTTATGCTCAACCCGCAAGACATCATCAGACGCAAACGTGACGGCGGTGAGTTGTCGCGCGAGGAGATCGAGTTCTTCGCGCGCGGTGTGACGACGGGCGAGTTCGCGGACTATCAGGCGACGGCGCTGTTGATGGCGATCTACTGGCGCGGCATGACGGACGCGGAGCAGGGCGCGCTCACGCGGGCGATGCTGCATTCGGGCGAAGTGCTTGATTTCTCCGATATAGACAAACCAAAAGCCGACAAGCATTCAACCGGCGGCGTTGGCGACAAGACCTCGCTCTTGATCGCGCCGCTCGTGGCCGCATGCGACGTGTGTGTGCCGATGATCTCCGGGCGCGGCTTGGGGCATACGGGCGGCACGCTCGACAAACTCGAAGCGATCCCCGGCTATCGCGTGCAACTGGCGCTCGCCGAGTTCAGAGACATTTTGCGCCGGGTCGGGTTTGCGATGATGGGCCAGACGCGCGAGATCGCGCCCGCCGACCGCACGCTCTATGCGTTGCGCGACGCGACCGCGACGGTCGAAGCGATCCCGCTGATCGTCGCTTCGATTATGTCGAAGAAACTGGCGGCCGGGCTTGATGTGCTTGTGCTGGATGTCAAGACAGGCACGGGCGCGTTCATGCGCGAGGAAGCGCGTGCGCGTGCGTTGGCCCGCGCGCTCGTCGCCACCGGCAACGGTGCGGGCGTACGCACCGAGGCGTTGTTAACGGATATGAATCAGCCGTTGGGCCGCGCGGTCGGGCATGCGCTCGAAGTGCAGGAGTGCCTTGAGCTACTGCGCGGCGAGGGGCACGAGCGTGCATTGCCTGTGCTTGATTTGTCGCTCGAATTATCGGCGCGCATGGTCGCGCTCGCGGGTCGCGAGTCATCGCTTGCTGCGGCCCGGGCGCGTGTGCAACAAGCGCTTGCCTCGGGCGCAGCGTTGGAGTGTTTCCGCGCGAACGTCGCGGCGCAGGGCGGCGATGTGCGCGTGTGCGACGAACCGGCGCGGTTATTAGTTTCGGGCTTGCGTGCGGTTAAGGTAGAATCGCCGCGCGCAGGATTTATTACGAAAGTGGACGCGGCCGAGATCGGTTTCGCCGTTGCGGCCATCGGCGGCGGGCGGGTGTTGGTAAGGGACAAGATCGATCACGCCATTGGCTTCATGGCCGCCGCCCGGCATGGCGACGAGGTGGCGCTGGGCGACGCGCTCGGCATGCTCTACTGTCGCGACGAGGCGCAAGCGGCCATGACCGCCGCGCGCATTCAGGCGGCGTACACAATCGGCGCAGAGGCCCCCACGGTTCCGCTCCAACTGATCAAGGAAGTAATCACGTGATGAAATTAAACGGCACGATGCTGCTTGCGCTCTTGTGCCTCTGCGCGCTCGTGGTAGCGCCCGCCTGTAATCTGGGACGGGCCGGCACGGAAGACAACACGAAGATGCGCGTGGGCATCGTCTTCGACATCGGCGGCAAGGACGACCGCTCGTTCAACGCCTCTGCGTGGGAAGGCGTGAAGCGCGCCGCGAAGGATTACCCGATTGTGCTGCGCGACGTTGAGCCGGGCGACCCAACATCGATTGAACCGGCCATGCGCGCCTTCGCCGAACGCGGCTATGATTTGATCATCGGCGTCGGCTTTGCGCAAGCGCCGATCATGCAGGACGTGGCCTCGGATTATCCGAATCTGCATTTCGCCATCATCGACGGGTTGATCTTCAAGCGCGACGCGCAGGGCCAGCCCGTTGAAGGCCAGTTTGCCGACAACGCCGCGTCGCTCGTCTTTAAGGAGCATGAAGGCTCGTACCTCGTCGGTATGATCGCCGCCCGAAAATCGCAGACTAACACGCTCGGCTTTATTGGTGGCATGGACATCCCGCTCATCCATCGCTTTGAGAAGGGCTACGAGGAAGGCGCGAAGTCGGTTAATCCAAACATCAAGGTAATCGAGAATTACGTCGGCGTGAACGATGGCGCGTGGAACAATCCGGGCAAAGGCAAAGAGCTTGCCGTCGCGCAGATTGGCAAAGGCGCGGACGTGATCTTCACCGCCGCTGGCAACTCCGGCCTCGGCGCGTTCGACGCCGCCGAACAATACAACAAACTCGTCATCGGCGTGGACTCGAACCAGAACTGGGTCAAGCCCGGCTTCGTGTTGACAAGCATGGTCAAGCGCGTGGATAACGCGGTCTATCAGATCGTGGGCGACACGGTGGCCGGTCATTTCCAGGGCGGGCTGCACGTCTTTGGTCTCGACAACAACGGCATCGGCTACGCGCTCGACAACTACAACACGAAACTGATCCCGCCCGATGTGCTTAAAGAAGTGGACGCCGCGAAGGCCAAGATCGTGGCCGGGCAGATCAAAGTCACGGACGCGATGGCGAAGTAACACAGAGATCAGAGGTCAGAGGTTAGAGGTCAGCGCTTTTGACTTCACTAACCTCTGACCTCTGACCTCTAACCTCTGCCTTTATGCTTGAACTGAAGAACATCACCAAGCGCTTCGGCGACGTATTGGCGAACGACCGCGTGAGCATCACGGTCAAGCCGGGCACGATCCACGCCATCGTGGGCGAGAACGGCGCGGGCAAGTCCACCGCGATGCGCATCGCTTATGGCTTTTATACCGCTGACGACGGCGAGATCGTGCTGGACGGGCAAGCCCGGCGCATCCAGACGCCGCACGACGCCATCGCGCTCGGCGTCGGCATGGTGCATCAACACTTCATGTTGATCGAGCCGATGACCGTGACCGAGAACATCGTGCTGGGTGCAGAGCCGGGCGGCGTAGTCGCGCTCGATCTGCACCAGGCGGCCGCGCGCATTCGCGCGCTATCGGAAGAATTCAAGCTGGCGATTGATCCGCACGCGACGATTGAGCATTTGTCTGTTGGGCAACAACAGCGCGTCGAACTGCTGAAAGCTTTGTACCGCGAGGCGCGGCTGTTGATTCTGGACGAGCCGACGGCCGTGCTTGCGCCGCAAGAGGTGGAAGAATTGTTCGCCATTTTGCGCCAGATGCGCGAGCAAGGCAAGACGGTCGTCATCATCACGCATAAGCTGGATGAAGTGCTGGCCATCTCGGATGAGGTGACGGTAATGCGCGACGGGCGCGTCGTCGGGCAGGTTAAGACGAGCGAGACGAACGCGGCGGCCTTGGCGCGCTTGATGGTCGGCCGCGACGTGCTACTGCGCGTTGAGAAGCCTGTGGCAGAAGCGGGTGAGACCGTTTTGCATGTCCACAATTTAGTCGTGACGGGGCGCGATAAAACGCGGCGGCTGGATGGCGTATCGTTCAAGGTGCGGGCGGGCGAGATCGTCGGTGTCGCGGGCGTGGAGGGTAACGGGCAGACCGAATTGATCGAGGCGCTCGCCGGTCTTGTGCCGCCGGCGCAGATGACCGGCGAGATAGGGTATCTGGGGCAGAACATCACGCGCCGGGATGCGCGGGCGCGGCGCGAGTTGGGCATCGCGCACATTCCCGAAGATCGGCACCGGCGCGGGCTGTTGCTCGATTTCGATCTCAATGAGAACGCGGTGCTGGGCGTCCACTATCGTCCACCCGTCACGGCCGGCCCCGGCGGCGTGCTGATGGATGACGGCGCGATCCGCAAGCGCACCGCCGGCATCATCGCAGACTTCGACGTGCGCCCCGCGAATTCCGAGCTGCCGGCGCGTGCTTTGTCCGGCGGTAATCAACAGAAGTTGATCATCGGGCGCGAGTTCGTCTTGCAACCAAAACTCCTGCTCGTCGCGCAGCCGACGCGCGGCGTGGACATCGGCGCGATTGAGTTCATTCATAGCAAACTCGTGCGCCTGCGCGATGAAGGCTGCGCCGTGCTGCTCGTCTCCGCCGAGTTGGAGGAAGTGACCTCGCTCGCGGATCGGCTGCTCATTATTCATGCTGGCAAAATTGTGGGCGAAGTTGATCCGGCGGTCGCGACGCTCGAAGAAATTGGTTTGTTGATGACCGGCGGCAAGAGTGATTGAGTGATTGCGCTTTGCTTGTCGGTCGAGCTTTAACAGAGGCACGAACATCATTTTGCGACACAGACAGAATTGGCACAGGGGCGCGCTGCTGTTGGCGCTCTGCGGCGCATTGTGGTGGGGCGCACCCGTTAGCGTCTCCGCGCAGGCGGAAGATTTGGCGGAAGCGCAGCGACTCAACGGCATAGTCGTTCAGCTATACGAAGCCGGCCGGTATGACGAAGCCATCCCGCAAGCTGAACGCGCTCTGGCCATCAGAGAGAAAGTATTGGGCGCGGAACATCCCAATGTCGCACAGTCACTCAATATGCTGGCCGTGCTGTACGACACCAAAGGCGATTACGGGCGGGCCGAGCCGCTGTATCAACGCACGCTGGCGATCTATGAGAAAGCCTTTGGCCCGGAACATCCTGATGTGGCCACCGCGCTCAACAATCTGGCGTTTCTGTACGACACCAAAGGCGACTACGGCCGGGCCGAGCCGTTGTATCAACGCGCGTTGGCAATCCGGGAGAAAGTGTCGGGCGCGAACGATCCCGCTGTGGCCGCGTTGCTTAACAATCTGGCCGCGCTGTATCAAGCCAAAGGCGATTACGGGCGGGCCGTGTCACTGTTGCAACGGGCGCTGGCCATCAATGAGAAGGCGTTGGGCCCGGAACACCCTGATGTCGCAGTGGCACTCAACAATTTAGCCGTACTGTATGACCTCACAGGCGACTACGGCCGGGCGGAGCCGTTGTATCAACGAGCATTGGCAATTCGAGAGAAGGTGTTGGGCGCAGAACACCCTGATGTGGCCGCGTCGCTTAACAATTTGGCCGCGCTGTTCCAGACAACAGGGGACTACAAGCGGGCCGAGCCGCTGTATCAGCGGGTGTTGGCGATCTATGAGAAAGTATTGGGCCCGGAACATCCCGATGTGGCCACGTTGCTCAGCAATTTAGCCTTGCTGTATCAGAGCAAAGGCGACTACGGGCGGGCCGAGTCGCTGTATCAACGGGCGCTGGCGATCAGCGAGAAAGCGTTGGGCCCGGAACATTCTACTATTGCGGAGACGCTCGACAATCTGGTCACGCTGTATGAAGCCAAAGGTGATTATGAACGCGCGCTAACCGAACTGAGCCGCGCTGCTGAGATCCGCGAACAGAACATCGCGTTACTGCTAGTCACCGGCTCAGAAAAGCAGAAACAACTTTACCTCGACACCCTCGCCGGTGAGACAGATGCCATTCTCTCGCTCAATACCAAAGACGCGCCCAAAAGTGTGGCGGCGGCGCGGCTGGCTTTAACGACCATTCTGCGCCGCAAAGGCCGCGCGCTCGATGCGATGACCGATCAAATCGCGGCGCTCCGTCGGCGCGCCGCCCCAGAAGATCAAAAGCTGCTTGATCAACTCGCCACCAAACGGGCGCAACTCGCCAATCTGCAACTTGGCGGCACAGGCGGCGAGCTGCCTTTGGCCGCGCGCCAACAGCAACTTGGCGCGCTTGTGGAAGAGACCGAAAAGTTGGAAGCCATCATCAGCCGCCGGAGTGCGGAGTTTCGTGCGCAGGCGCAGCCTGTCACCCTGACGAACGTGCAAGCGGCGCTGCCCGCCGATGCCTCATTAATCGAAATCCTCTCGTACCGGCTTTATAACGCGAAAGTGCGGCCGGGCGAGAGAAAGTACGGCGCGGCGCGGTATGTCGCTTACGTCATTGGGCGGGCGGGCGAGCCGCAGTTCGTTGATTTGGGTGAAGCGGCGGCGATTGAGGCGAACGTTGAGACGCTGCGCCAGGCGCTGCGTGATAACAAGCGCGCGGCGGCCGGGGAGGTCGCGGCGGTTAAGGCCGCGGCCCGCGCCGTCGATGAACAGGTGATGCGGCCCGTGCGCGCATTGCTCGGCCCGACGCGGCGCATTTTCCTTTCGCCGGATGGGGCGTTGAATCTGATTCCATTCGCCGCGCTGGTGGATGAGCGCGGCAAATATCTCATCGAAGATTACACGCTCACTTATCTAACGAGCGGACGCGATCTGCTGCGCGGGCAGGTCGCGGGCGAAAGTCAGCAGCCACCCCTGGTGCTGGCCAATCCGCTGTACGATGACAGCACCAACAGCCAGACTGAAACGCTGGCGGTGGCCACGCAACGCGCCGTTAATTTCAACGCGCTTGATTTTAGTAAGGTGCATTATGCGCCGCTGCCCGGCACGGCGGAAGAAGCCAAAACTTTGAGCGCCTTGCTGCCCGGTGCGCGCGTGTTAATGTCCGCCGCAGCCACCGAGGCGGCGTTAAAACAAATTCACAGCCCGCGCCTGCTGCATATCGCCACGCATGGTTTCTTTCTCACGGATCAACCCCGGCAAGCTGAGGGGCGTGGGCTTGGTCTGAGCCCCACAACCGCGCAAAGCGGGCCGGCCGCCGCGCCCGCAGGCATTACGCCGGGCGAGAATTTGCTGCTGCATTCCGGCTTGATTCTGGCGGGTGTCAATCAGCGCCGGAGTGGCACAAACGAAGATGGTGTGCTGACCGCCGCCGAAGCCAGCGCGCTCGATCTGTGGGGCACAAAGCTGGTCGTGCTGTCGGCGTGTGAGACCGGCCTCGGCGACGTGAAGAACGGCGATGGCGTGTACGGTCTGCGCCGCGCGCTAGTCTTGGCAGGCAGCGAGAGTCAGGTGATGAGTCTCTGGCAGGTGTCGGACGCGGCCACGCGAGATTTGATGAAGGCTTACTACTTGCGCTTGCAACAGGGCGAAGGGCGCACAGAGGCGTTGCGGCAAGTGCAACTTGAGATGCTGCGCGGGACGGCGCAGACCCGAAGCGGCGGCGAGCAGCGCGGTGTTGGCGACGGGCTCGGCAACAAAGCGCAAGCCGGCAACTACAACCACCCTTACTACTGGGCCAGCTTCATTCAATCAGGCGCATGGACGGGCATTGAAAGTAAGTGACTTTCGATTTTGCGCGGGCAGTCTGCAAGCAGCACGGATTTATCGAAAGTGAGTGCGTGCGCATGACATTGAATTTATAGAGTTTAAACATAGGCAGTAAGCAGTTAAGCCCAACTGCTATTACTGCGGACTGCCCACTAATTATGAAACTGCTACGCGAATTGTTCTTTCCGCTCATCGCCGTGCTGGCCGCTTTTCTGGTCGGCGCGATTATCGTGTTGCTGATTCACGACGATCCGATTGAAACTTACAAGTTGCTGATCGGCAGCGCGCTCTCGTGGCCGGACGGCATCGGCTACACGCTCTTTTATGCGACGCCGCTCATCTTTACGGGCCTCGCCGTCGCGGTCGCGTTTCGCTGCGGGCTGTTGAACATCGGCGCGGAGGGCCAACTCTACGTCGCGGCGTTCGCGGCGGCATGGGTCGGCATCACGTTTGGCGGCGTGGAGGGGAAGTCAATCGCCAATCTGTCGGCGTGGCTGCTCGTGCCGCTCGCGTGCCTAGCGGCGATTGTGATGGGCGCGGTATGGGGCGCGATCCCGGGCTTGTTGAAGGCTAAGACCGGCGCGCACGAAGTCATCAACACGATCATGATGAACTTCATCGCGCTCGGCTTAGTCAGCTACTTCACGCAATATCACTACAAGGCGCAGGGCGATCCGATCTTGCAGACCGTGCCTATCGGCGCGGCCGGGCACATCGCGCGGCTGGGCCGCTTCGTGCCGGGTCTGCCGGAACGTATCCCGCTCAACGTCGCTTTTATCTTGGCGCTCGTGGCCTGCGCGCTCGTCTATGTTTTCTTGTGGCGGACGAAGTGGGGCTATGAGATACGCGCGACGGGCGCGAACCCGGCGGCGGCGGAGTACGGCGGTATCTCGACGGCGCGGCAGATCGTGTTCGCCATGGCCGTATCGGGCGGCCTGGCCGGGATGGTCGGCGTCAACGAAGTGTTGGGCTATCGTTATCGCTACTACGACAGTTTTTCCTCGGGCGTCGGCTACGGCTTCACCGGCATCGCGGTCGCGCTGTTAGGGCGCAATCATCCGGTGGGCGTCATTTTCGCGGCGCTGCTGTTCGGCGCGTTGCAGCGTGGGGCGTTGTTTGTGGACATCTTCACGGCCCACGTGTCGAAAGATTTGGTGGCCGTGCTACAAGCGTTGGTGATCTTGTTCGTCGCGGCGGAGTCGTTATTCCGCGGCCGCTTCGGCCGCTTCGGGCTGCTCAAACGATCAAAAATCTAGCTGAGTGACAACGATGAATGAGCTTCTCAGTTTCGGCCTGATCTACTCGACAATTCGCACGGCCACGCCGCTCTTGCTGGCGGCGTTGGGCGGCCTTTATTCAGAGCGCGCGGGCGTTATCAACATCGCGCTCGAAGGCTTGATGCTGGCGGGCGCGTTTACCGGTGCGGTCGTCACGCACTACACGCACAATCCGTGGCTCGGTTTAGCCGCAGCCGTCGGTGCGGGTATGTTTATCGCAGCCATTCATGCCGTGGCCTGCATCCATTTCAAAGCTGATCAAGTGGTGAGCGGGATGGCGATCAATATTCTGATGATCGGTATTCCGGCCCTGTTGAGCGGCGCGTTCTTCGAATCCACCGGCGCGACGCCGCAGATTCCGTTGCAAGACTTGCTACAATACGCGCCCGTCGTGATCGCGTTCGCGCTTGTGCCCGTAACGTGGTACGTACTGTATCGCACGCCGTTTGGTTTGCGACTGCGCGCGGTCGGCGAGAACCCGGAGGCGGCGGATGCGGCCGGCGTGAGCGTGGTGCGTGTGCGTTACGCGGGCGTGTTGTTGAGCGGTGCGTTGGCGGCCATCGGCGGTGCGTATCTGTCCATCGGGCAGTCGTCTCTGTTCACGCGCAACATGACGGCGGGGCGCGGCTTCATCGCGCTCGCCGCGCTTATCTTCGGCAAGTGGCGACCCGTGCAGACGATGCTTGCGTGTCTACTCTTTGGTTTCGCCGAAGCCTTGGCGATTCAGATGCAGGGCGTCGTGCGCGTGCCCGTGCAGTTCATCCAGATAGTGCCTTACGTGTTGACGATGGTCGTACTCGCCGGCTTCATTGGCTTGAGCCGCGCGCCGCGTGCGCTCGGCTTGCCGTATCAGAAAGAGAAATGAAAGAACGTCCGTAGTCAGTGGGCAGTTGTTCGTTGTGCTTCTGTTATGTCTTGAATGCGGAAGCTGGAATGTGCAACTAATAGTATACGGAATAGCTGCCCCCGGACTACGGACAACGGACGATGAACAATCATGGCTGAAGAACTCGCTCCAACTTCTATGTATGAACGGGCGGCGCATGCGGCGCGTGTGATCCGCGCGCGGGCGGCGGAAGAGCCACGCGTCGCGCTTGTGCTGGGCAGCGGTCTCGGCGCATTCGCGGATGAGTTGGCGGATGCCTCCGCGCTCGACTACGCGGAGATACCGGGCTTCGCGCGCTCGACGGTCGAAGGGCATGCGGGCCGGCTCGTGCTGGGCAAAGTGGACGGCGTGCCGGTCGCCGCGATGCAGGGGCGGTTTCATTATTATGAAGGCTACGAGTGGGAAGAGGTAACTTTCCCCATCCGCACGCTCGGCGCGCTCGGCATCAAGACGCTCGTGTTGACGAATGCGGCGGGCGGCTTGAATAACAGTCTCAAGCAAGGCTCGTTGATGCTCATCTGCGATCACTTGAACCTGATTGGCACGAACCCCTTGCGCGGCGCGAACGACGCGCGCTTCGGCCCGCGCTTCCCTGATCTGACGGACGTGTACGACCGCGAGTTTCAAGAGATCGCCAGCCACGAGGCGCACGCGATGAACCTGGAACTGCGGCGCGGCATCTACGCGGCGCTGTCGGGGCCGAGCTACGAGACGCCCGCCGAGATACGCATGCTGCGCGCGTTGGGCGCGGACGCCGTCGGCATGTCCACCGTGCCCGAAGCGATTGTCGCGCGGCACATGGGCATCAAAGTGCTCGGCATCTCATGCATCACCAACATGGCCGCGGGCGTGCTCGACAAGCCGATTGACCACGCCGAAGTGATCGAGACCGGCGAGCGTGTGCGCGAAACTTTCAGCGAGTTGCTGCGGCGCGTCATACCAAAGTTGAACGGCGAACACGGCTTATGATCATCGGCATTTGCGGGGGCACGGGGTCGGGCAAGACGACGGTGGCTAACAAGATTCTCGAATCTGTCAGCACGGATGATGTCGTGTTCCTGCAACAGGATTCTTATTATCGCAACCTCGATCAGTTGCCGCTCGACTATCGCCAACAAGCCAACTTCGATCATCCGGATGCGTTGGACAACGACCTGTTCGTCGCGCATGTGCATGCGCTCAGGGCCGGGCACGCAGTTGATTTGCCGGTCTACGATTTCAAGCAAAACATGCGGCTGCCGGAGACGCGGCGGATCGAGCCGAAGTTGGTTATCATCGTCGAAGGCATACTCATCTTCGCCGAGCCGCGCCTGTTGGAAGAGTTGGACATCAAAGTGTTCGTGGACACGCCGGACGACATCCGGTTCATCCGGCGACTGCGGCGCGACGTGGCCGAGCGCGGGCGCACGGTTGATTCGGTCATCGAGCAATATCTGGCGACCGTTAGGCCGATGCATGCGCAGTTTGTCGAGCCGTCGAAGCGCGTGGCGGACGTGATCATTCCCGAAGGCGGGCATAATATGGTGAGCATCGATTTGCTGAGCGGCAAAATCCGCGAGCGGCTGGCGCGGGAGAGTGGCCGGCGCACGGCCGCACAGCTAGCCTGACAGAGGCGAGAGGAGCAAGATTTGAGTTTGCAAGTGAAAGATGAGTTGGTCACGGCCGCGATTGCAGCGCGTGATTGCGCGCTCGCGCAGTTCTCTAAATTCTGCGTCGGCGCGGCGCTTGAAGCCGAGGACGGGACGATTTACACCGGCTGCAACATCGAGAGCGCCGCTTATGAATTAACTATGTGCGCCGAGCGCGTGACGATCTGGAAAGCGCTCTCTGAAGGCGCGCGGCGGTTCAAACGGATCGCGGTCGCGGCGGACACGGAGCGACTAACGCCGCCGTGCGGCGCATGCCGGCAGATTATCTGGGAGTTCTGCGGCGACATCCCGGTCACGCTCACGAACCTGAACGGCGAGACCGAGACGCTGCAAATGGCTTTCTTGCTACCGCGCCCCTTCGACGCTCAGTTTCTCGAAGAGACTGGCGTGGGCAGCGAATCGAAGGCCTAGGTGCCGGCAAGTTAATATGCTGCCTGTGCCAACACCCGGCCGGGCGTTCGATCCCACAAAAGCAAACGAGGACACACAAGATGACGGAGTTGTTGACGAAGGACACCTTCGCTTCTTTGCTGCACGCACACTTCAGCCTGCCGGACGTTGCCGACGAGGCGTTGACGTTGGAACTGATCGAAGTGAGCGGCGACGATCATGCCACCGCCCTGACCAAAGGGCATGAATATTTCGCCCTCAAATTTCGCGGCCCCGCACAGTCTTTCCTGCCGCAGCACACCTACCGTTTGACACATGAACAATTAGGCACGCACGAACTATTTCTCGTGCCCGTGGCGCAGGACGCGCAAGGGTTCTACTACGAAGCGGTCTTCAATCGCGTGTTATGAGCGGTTGCCCCGGCGCAGGTTCAGGTTGCCACTCCATGCGGAAATGTGTGCCCGCATCCTCGGTGATACGGAAGTCGAGCCGCGTGTAGAAGCGGAGCGCGCCTTCGTTGGTCTTGTCCACCATGTGGCGGAGCACGCGGCCCGTTTGCCGGGCCTCGTCCTTAAGTTGGCGGAGCAGCGTTGCGCCGATGCCGGCGTTGCGGCCGGCGGGCAGGATGGCGATGTCGAGCAAGCGAGTTTCTGCGGCGGTGCGCCCGATCCAGATGCGGCCCACGGGTGCGCCATCAAACAGGATGATGCTGTACTGTGCGGCGGGGAAACGCTCGAAGTAGGTGCGCCGTTGCATGTCGAGTTGGAAGCGTAGAAACGTCTCCTTTTGCGCGTCGTCCCACCACATCACTTGCGCCAACTCGTCCGCGCGCGTGCTGCCATAAACTTTGAGCAGGAAATTGTCGTCGGCCGGCGTAACCGCGCGCAAAGTGATGCGGGCAGGGTCGGCAAGTGCGCCAGCCTCCCATTGACTCTCCAGCAGTCGTCACGCTCCTAAGGTTTCAGCCGCGCCGGTGGTTGATGACGGCCACGTAAACTGGCCCCAACTTACTGTCGCCGCCAATCGTGATGAACAACTTGAAGCGGCCGAGCGCGCCGTGCTCGAAGTCGTAGATGCCTTGTTTCAGCGGACGTTCGCTCGCGCCGCGAAAGTGGAGTGTAAAGCATTCGGTCGGGACGATGCGCGTGGTGCGTTTGAGTAGTGGTGCGCTCGCTTTGCTGCCGCACGCTCTGACCTCTTCGAGCATGACGGTGATGGGTCCGTCCGCGCCCCCGCTCAACTCGAACGGGGTATTCAGGTGCGGCCCGAAGGTCTGATTATTGAATTGAAAGAGCGGATCGAGTTGGCTCTCGTAGGGAATAGCAAAGCCGTCGCCGTAGTCGCGGGCGGTGCGCAACTTCTGCCCGAAGGCGGTTGGGGGAAATTTCAAGCACGCGCCGGCCACCATCGTCAACAAGCTGGCGCGCACAAAACTGCGTCGTGTAAGAGACATTGAATTGGGGTTCCTTGAGCTATTAGCTTAAAGCGGCCGGGCGGCCACTGTCTGTTAGTGTATTGGTTTTCGCTCGTGCTGACAATAGAGATTAAGATTTTATTTGTGTTCTACCCGCATTTATGAGTAAAATCACCCGCCTTCGCTTCCATAGAAGAGTTGGGCGGCAATTCTCGCAACCGATTAATAATGCCGGTCAGCCCTCCTCAGTCAGTCTCGACCGACCACAGGGAGCAATACGCTAGTACGAACTCAGGGTTGATAGCTCCTTACATGGGGCACAACTTAAAGAAACTCATTTGTCTGATCTAGTCTCACCATCCACTTGCTAATAAGGAGTCGCAAATGGCAGAACCATTCCTGTCCGAGATACGGATTTTTTCCTTCAACTTCGCCCCGACCGGCTGGGCGACGTGCGACGGGCAGATATTGCCTATCTCGCAGAACACCGCGCTCTTCTCGTTGCTCGGCACAAACTACGGCGGCAACGGGCAGTCCACCTTCGCGTTGCCCAACCTGCAAGGCAGCGTGCCGCTCCATCCTGGCCAGGGGCCGGGCTTGTCGCTTTATGACTTGGGCCAACAGGGCGGCTCGCAAACCATCACGCTGCTTGACTCCGAGATGCCGGCACATACGCACGGGTTGATGGCGCAGAGTAACGCGGCGAACTTAAACGCCCCGACCTCGGCGCGCGTCTTGTCGCGCTCGTCCGGCGGGTTCGCGTACCAGCAGAACTCCACGCAGAACTTGGTGCAAATGGCCCCGCAGGCACTGACGCCTGCGGGCGGCGGCCTGCCGCACAACAACATGATGCCGTACTTGACCCTGACCTTCTGCATTGCCCTGCAAGGCGTCTTCCCGCCGCGCACGTAGCGCGGATTGAGTGCGTTGTTATATACTCTGCGGCGCGCGGCTGGCACTCCATGGTCGCGCGCCATTCAAAGACAGACCGGAGACCATGGCCTCCGCCACCTCTGCTGGCAGGCCGACACCAGTTCTCAATCGCTTTACCGCCGAACAAGCGCAACGCAAGGTTTTGAGATCGCATACCCATGCTATTGCTGCTGTGCGTCGGCCGCTCGCTGTCAACTCAATATCTATTGGCCAACCTGATCCTCGCGCACCGTCACGAGATAGAGTCTTAAGGAGAGTTATGACATACACGTCGTTCAGTGCTGAGCACCGCGCTAATAAGACCTTCATCGCCTTATTGCTGACTTTAGTTGTCTTGTTCGCGCCGCTTGCGCCCCTCTCGGCAGCAGCGCAGACACGGCGGCTTGCTCCGCGCCCGGATAGTGGCAGCACATCACAGGGCCAGCAGCCGACGAAAGCGCCGTCCGTAAAACTGCCCGCGCCGCCCACGCCGGTCTTGCCGGCGGCGGTCAACATCGTGGCGACGAAGACAGACAATCGCACGGCGGCACAGACGGTCGGGCCGACCAACACGATCAACTACACGGTCGTCATCCAGAACCCCGGCACGACGGACGCCACTGGCGTCGTCTTGAGCGACACGATTGACCCGAACACGACGCTCGTCCCTGGTTCCATCGTCTCGACGCCGCTCGCCAATCCCGACACCTATAGCGTCATCGGCAACGTCCGCATCCAGCCGACCGCCGCGCAAGGTCTCATAGCCAACGATTTCAACCCTGACGCCGGCAATAACTCCGGCCTCACCGCATCGGGGCCGACCACCACCGCGCAGGGTGGCACTCTGACCATCAACACTAACGGCGCATTCAGTTACAACCCCGCGCCCGGCTTCACGGGGACGGACACCTTCAGCTATACCATCACGGTCACAGCGACGGGCAAGACCGACACCGGCACGGTCACGCTCAGCGTGGGCAACGGCACGAACACGCCCGGCACGAGCGTGATCTGGTTCATCAACAACGACCCGGCCGCGCCGGCGGGCAACGACGGGCGCATCACGTCGCCCTTTAACAGTATTGCGGCCTACAACGCCTCCGCGCCGACGAAAGACCCCGGCGACATCATCTTCCTCTACACGGGCACGGCCAACTACGTCGGCACGCTGACGCTCGCCGCCAACCAGAAGGTCGTCGGTTAGGGCGCGTCGGACACGTTAGTAAACATCTCCGGCTTCACTGTGCCCACCGGCAGTGACACGCTACCGGCGACGGGCGGCACGAACCCGACGCTGACGACCACCGCCGCCGCCACCAACGCGCTGGTCGTGAGCGCGGGCGGCATCACCTTGCGCGGCTTGACGGTGGGCAACACGACGGGCGCGAAAATCTTCGGCACCGCCTTCGGCACGCTCACCGCCGGCAACGTCTTCACGCCCGACGTGACGCTCAACGGGACGGGGCAGGCGCTCAACTTAACGAACGGCGCGTTCTCGGCCGCTTCAGGCTTCACAAGCGTCACGACGACGAGCAGTAGCGGCGCACCCGGCATTAATCTCAACACCATCGCGGGCACGATCTCCTTCGGGCCGACGAGCGTCTCGAACGCTGGGACGCAGGGCATCAACATCGCCGGCTCGACCATGACGGCCACCTTCGGCTCGACAAACGTCAGCAGTTCGACGTCGCAGGGCATTCTGGTCGGGACGACCTCGGGCACGATCAACTTCAGCAACACGACGGTGACGGGCGGCACGGACGGTGTCTCGTTCCAGAATAACTCGGGCGCGAACGCGCGCACCTTTGGCACGCTCAATGTGTCGGGCGGCAGCGGCAACGCCTTCCTGCACGGCGCGGGCGGCGGCAACGTCACCGTTAACAGCGCAGCCAATCTCACGAGCACCGGCAATCCTCTCGAAATCCAGAACGCGAGCAGCGGGCAAGTGATCAGCTTCGCGGGCGGCGCAACCGTCAACAAGACGACGGCGGGCGGCGCGGGCGTCAACCTGGGCGGCACGAACACGGGCGCGACCTTGAGCTTTGCCGCGCTCGCGCTCACGACCTCGAACGGCCCCGGTCTCGTCGCCGTGGGCGGCGCGACGATCAACGTTACCACCGGCTCGATCAGCGCGACGGGCAGCGCCGGGCAAGCCGCGCCCGCCATCTCCGCCAACGCCATCACCTTCGGCGCGACCTTCACCAGCGTCTCTTCGACGACCAGCAGCAACAGCGGCAACGGCATCAGTCTGACGGGCGTGCTCGGTACGCTGACGATGAACGGCGGTTCAATCTCCGGCGCGGCGGGCGACGCCTTCTTAGTCTCCGGCGGCACAGCCAACATCACTTACAACGGCACGATCAGCACCTCAGTCGCGCGCCCCATCAACGTCTCCGGCAAGACCGGCGGCACAGTCGCCTTCGGCGGCGCGGTCAGCAGCACCTCGAACGGCGTTTCGCTCACCACCAACACCGGCGCGACCCTCAACTTCACCGGCGGCTTGAGCCTCAGCACGGCGGCCAACACGGCCTTCGCCGCGACCGGCGGCGGCATGGTCAGTGCCACGCAGAACAACTCGACCATCGTCAACACGCTGACGACCACGACCGGCACGGCCCTGAACGTCGCCAACACGACCATCGGCGCGAGCGGCTTGACGTTCCGCAGCATCACGTCGAACGGCAGCGGCGCAGCCGACGGCATCATCCTCGACACGACGGGGGCGACCGGCAGCTTGACCGTGACCGGCAACGGCGGCACGTGTACTTCGGCGGCCACCTGCACCGGCGGCACGATCTCGAACAAGACCGGCGCGGACGGCAGCACGACGCAAGGCACGGGCATCTTCCTGAACAGCACGTCCAACCCCTCGTTCACGCGCATGCAGTTGAACGACTTCCAGAACTTCGCCATTCGCGGCTTGAGCGTCACCGGCTTCACGCTGGCGAACTCGATCATTAGCGGCGCGAACGGCACGAACTCCGCTGGCAGTTCGGAAGAGGGCTGTATCCGCTTCGACAATCTCTTCACGAGCGCGTCGTTCCCGACCGCCTCGATTGCGAATTGCACTATCAGCGGCGGCTTCGCCGACAACATCCGCGTGCAGAACACGAGCGGCACGTTAAACCGCCTCGTCATCTCCGTCACCACCATCGGGGCCAACAGCACGAGCAACGGCAACGACAGCATCCACTTCGACATGAACAACAACGGCACGGTCGGCAACCTGACCCTGCAAGACAGTTTCCTAACCTCCGCTCGCGGTGACCTTGTTGACGCCGAAGCCCACAACAACTCGACGATGGACGTGGTGCTGCGCCAGAACAAGTTCAGCAACAACCACCCGAACATCGCGTCGGGCGGCGGCGGCTTGATCATTCAGGGCAGCGACTCGGGCACGACGCCCACCGTCACCTACGACGTGTCTTGCAATCGCTTCCGCGGCGCACTGGGCATCGCCCTGAACATCTTCAAGGGTAACGGCGGCGGCACGTTCACGGGCACGATTGCGAACAACTTCATCGGTGTCGCCGGAACACCTCTATCCGGCTCGGCGCAGGGGAGTGGCATCAAGGTCAGTGCCAACGGCAAGGGTTCGCAAACTGTACTGATTCAGAATAACGATGTGCGTGAGTACAACGAGAACGGCATCTTCCTGCAAGCCAACGACAGCCAAGGTGGTCCCGGCGCGACGATGAACGCCACCGTCTTCGGCAACACAACTGCCGCGCCGTCGCCCTGCGCCGGAGGCTGCTTTGCCTTTAGCGGTATCAACGTTGATGTGGGCGCAATTGCCAGTGATACCAACATCGTCAATGTGGTTATCGGATCGGCATCAAACGCCGCGCAGAAGAACGATTTCTCGACCGGCGACCCGTTCAATTTCAGCGATGTCAACTTCAGCAAAATTGGCGGCGCGGCTATCAATCTCTCTAAGAACGGCTCCGCCGCAGCCACACCGTTGCAGGTGATTAGAGACGACAACAATAATGGCGCGACAACAAATGTGGCAGTTTCCGGCACGGTCAACCTCGTGAACACGCTGCCGACAACGCCGCCCGCCGTGGGTAGTTGCACGACGCCGGCCTTTGCCGGGACAGCGACGGTGGAAGAAGAACAGGTCAGCGTGCCGGCCGCCACAGACACGACGGCGGAGCGTGCGGCGCAACAACAAGCGCAGCCGTTGCTCGTCCTCGTGCCGCGTCCCGCGCCGCAAGTCGCGCAGATCGCCACGTTCACCGCGCCGGTTGCCAAGCCGGGGGCACAAGAGGCTAAGGCCACCAGCACGAAAGAGAGCGCGCCGCCGGAGCAAATCACGGCCGCGCCGCAGGTGGCGAACTTCCCGCTGACGATAGGCACGTTGGCCGCAAGCAAGACGGTAACGATCACGTTCTCCGTCACAGTTAACAACCCGCTGTCATCGTCGGTCACGCAAATTTCTAATCAAGGCACGGTCTCCGGCACGGGCTTCGCATCGGTTGTGACGGACGACCCGGATGTGGTGGGCGCGAACCAGCCGACCATCACCGGCGTGATTCCGCAACCGACCATCACGATCAAGAACGCCTCTGTCCCGCGCCCGACTTCGGGCACGACCACGATGCCGTTCAGCGTGACGCTATCGAACGCTTACACCGTCCCAGTCACGGTCAACTTCCAGACCGCCGACGGCACGGCCGTTGCGGGCACGGACTACACCAACACTTCCGGCACGCTCTCCTTCCCGGTCGGCGTGACGGTGCAGACCATCTCCGTGCCCATCCTGTCGAACGCCGCCGCAGTGGGCGACAAGACTTTCACCGTGACTTTAAGCGCGCCGACCAACGGCACAATTAGCGGCACCGGGCAAGCGACGGGCACGATCACGGCGGCGAACACACCGGGCACGACGCTCATCAGCGAACAGCGCACGTCGGGGCCGGGCACGACCGGCACGGGCGACGCCAACGACGATTTCGTCGAGGTCTATAACAACACGGCCATCCCCATCACCGTCAGCGCGTCGGACGCCTCGGCGGGCTGGGCGCTAGTCAAGAGCGGGGCGACCTGCACGGATCAGCCGATCATCGTCGGCACGATTCCGAACGGCACCGTCATCCCGGCGCGCGGGCACTACCTGTTCGTCGGCAGCGGCTACTCGTTAGCCACTTACGCCGCCGGCAATCAGACCTTGACCGCCAACATCGAGGACGACAAGAACGTCGCACTCTTCAACACGGCGAACGTCTTGAACTTCGCCACCAGCACACGGCTCGACGCGGTCGGCGGCGACGCGAACACGGGCAGCAACTGCGACCTGTTGCGCGAAGGCAGTAGCTTGCCGACCACCTCGGGCAGCATTAGTCAGTACAGCTTCGTGCGCAAGGCGACGAGCGGCACGCCGCAGGACACGAACGACAACGCGACTGACTTCCAACTCGTCTCGACCACGCCGGCCGTGGCGGTGGGCAGCACCGCGCAGCCTGGCTTGGGCGCACTGGGGCCGGAGAACCTGGGGAGTCCGATTCAACGCAACGCGACCGTCAAGGCGTCGCTCGTGGACACGGGCGCAGCTTCGACCGCGCCGCCCAACCGCGTGCGTGATACCACGCCGAACAGTTGCGCGGGCGGGGCCAACTGCGCGTTGGGCACGCTCACCATCCGGCGTAAGTTCACCAACACGACGGGCGCGGCGGTCACACGCCTGCGCTTCCGCATCGTGGATATCACGACGGCGACCGCGCCGGTGGGCACGGCCGACCTGCGGGCGTTGACCTCGACGGATGTGACTGTGACCTTGACGGGCGGCGGCACGACGCTCGTGCGCGGGCTGACATTGGAGCAACCGCCAACGCAAACGAGCGGCGGCGGCTTGAACTCAAGTCTGGCGGCGGGTATTGTCACGTCGGGCACACCGATAGCGAACGGCGCGAGCATCAACGTGCAGTTCGTTTTAGGCGTGCAGCAATCGGGCAGCTACCGCTTCCTGGTCAACGTCGAAGCCTTGCCGTAGTTAGTTAAACCGGCAAACGAACAAGCGAAAGGCTCTGGCAGCGCTGCCAGAGCCTTTCGTCTTAGGCCTGTAGCGCACCGCGACAGGCGCGCGCCTGAACGAAACCGGTTGGGCGCGTGGCCTATTCTGTTGCGCGGCCGATTTCTGTTAAAGTCTCGACCCAGAAAGCAAGCCGCATCACTTAATCAGAAGGACAGCCACGCCGAACATGCTGCGACAGCCCACACGCGCCATCATCCTGCTCATCATCGTCTGCCAATTAATCCGGCCGGCCGGCCACAACATCCGCGCCGCCGTTGCACCTAAAGCTTGCGACCTACTCGTGCGTGGCGGCACGGTCGTGACGATGAACGAGCGCGGCGATGTGCTTGAGGACGGCGCGGTCGCGGTCAAAGCGGGCCGCATTGTCGAAGTCGGGCCGAGCGATAGCCTCGCGCGTAAGTATGCGGCGCGCGAGACGATTGATGCGCGCGGGCGTGTGGTCATGCCCGGTTTGATCAACGGCCACACACACGTGCCGATGACGCTCTTTCGCGGCCTCGCCGACGATCTCGATCTGAACGAGTGGTTGACGAACTACATCTTCCCCGCCGAAGCGAAGAATGTGACCGAGGACTTCGTCCGCGTGGGCACGCGGCTTGGGCTAGCCGAGATGATTCGCGGCGGCACGACGACCTATTGCGACATGTACTATTTCGAGGACGCCATTGCCGACGAGACCGCGAAGGCCGGCGTGCGCGGCGTGCTGGGTGAGACGGTGATCGATTTTCCGGTAGCGGATAACAAGACGCACGAGGAGGCGATGGCTTACACCGCGAAGTACGTGGCGAAGTGGCGCGGGCACGCGCTCATCACCCCGGCGATTGCGCCGCATGCGCCCTACACCGTGTCGGAAGAACATCTGCGCGCGATCCGCCAGTTCTCTGATCGCACGGGCGCGCCCGTCGTCACCCACATTGCCGAGACGCAGAAAGAAGTGGCCGACATCACACGCGACCACGGCGCGTCGCCGGTTGATTATCTGGCGCGCATAGGCTTCCTCTCCGACCGCACCATCGCCGCGCACACGATTCATGTAACCGCAGAAGAGATCGGCGTCTTGCAGCGCCTGGGTGTCGGCGCAGTGCATAACCCGCAGTCGAACATGAAACTGGCGTCGGGCGTCGCGCCCGTGCCGCAGATGTTGGCAGCGGGTGTTGCGGTCGGCCTCGGCACGGACGGCGCAGCGTCGAACAACGATCTTGATATGTGGGAGGAGATGGACACGGCAGCGAAACTGCACAAGGAATTTAGCGGCGACCCGAAAGTGTTGACGGCGCGCGAAGCGTTGACGCTGGCGACCAGCGGCGGCGCACGGGCGCTCCATCTTGAGCGCGAGATCGGCTCGTTGGAGCCGGGCAAGCGCGCCGATCTGATCATCGTCGATCAGGATGGGCTGCATCAGACGCCGCGTTATAACATTTATTCGCAACTCGTTTACGCGACGAAGGCGGCGGACGTACGCACCGTCGTGATCGAGGGGCGCGTCGTCATGCGCGACCGGCGGCTGCTCACGCTCGACGAAGAGACGATCAAACGCGACGCCCGCGCCTACCGGCTGCGCATCACGCGGAGCCTCGCGCCCGCCACGGTTGCGCCACCGCAGCGTCCGCGCGCCAACGCGCCGAAGCCACGTGTCCGCCCGCGCCCGTAGCCCGCGCGGGCTACGGGCGCGCTGGCATGCTTGAGCGGCGCGCACAACAAGGCCGCCGGGCGGGGCGAAAAACTTCCCCGCCGGGGTTGCTCAAAACCGCGAATTGGGGCGATAATGCTGCATCGAATAGGTGAGTCCTTCCAGCGAGCGTGAAAGCTCGCTTTTGCTTTTATGGAGTTAGTGCCGGTGCAGGGAATTAGGTTTAATCACACCCGTCGGTTTATCGTCACAGGCAGTCTCGTTGTCGTTGCGCTCGTCTGCGGCGGCATAGGTATCCGCGCACAGAATCTAGTGCAGGCGGACGCCGACACCGTGCAGCAACGCATCGGCCGCGCGCGTGCGCTCGCGGCCGTGGGCAACTTGCCGGCCGCACGGAGCGAACTGGAAGCGTTAACACATACACAGGGCGACGAGTCGGTGCGCGACATTGCGCTCGTGCTGCTCATCCGCGTCTATCTCGAACAAGCCGATTACGCTTACGCCGAACGACTATTGAACGAGACGTTCGCAGCGCGCCAGGCGCAACGCGAGGCGGCCACGCACGCTTACTTTGCGCTCGCCGGCCAAGTCATCAACGGCGTGCGCGCGCACATCGAACGCTATCGCGCGCTCGGCCTCGATGTGGCGGACGGCGCGCTGCCGCCCGAAGCGACGAGCGATCTCGATCATCTGCGCACACTCATCGAGCGCGTCGTCGCGCACGGTAAGCAATTACGCGATGAGAGCGGGCAGGCGCTTGAAGCGTCCGCTTTGATTGAAGAGGCGGCCGGCGTGCGCGGGCGCTTGGCGCGGGGCGCGGGCGAGCGCGCACAATGGCAACGCGAGATGACGGACGCGCGCCAGCGGCTGGCCGGCTCGAACGCGCGCTTCACTGCGAGCAACATGCCCCCGACCCCACGCGCGCCAGCAGACGCGAACAACGCGCCCGCCGCTACAGCACCAGCAGCCAACCCACCCAGCCCTGTGCCGACCCCGGCCGCAACGCCGCCCGCCGAGCGCGCCGCCGCGCCAACTGGCACAACGACGACTACGAACGCGACCAACTCGCCAGCCAGCGCCGCCGCGCCGCAAGCTGATACGACTAAGCAGGCTGGCACGCCGGCCGACGCGCCCGTGCGGCCAATCGATGTCGGGGCAACGCTCATCACGAAGGCGAAGGAGCGGATCGCGCCGAGTTATCCGGCGCAGGCCCGCACGGCGCGCGTGACGGGCAGCGTAACGGTCTTCCTGATGGTGGACGAGAAGGGCGAGGTGGCCGAGGTGCAACGCGCGAGCGGGCCCGAATTGTTGCGCCGGGCTGCGGAAGATGCGGCCCGGCACTGGAAGTTCAAACCCACGATTATCAACGGCCAACCCGTGCGCGTCGCCGGTTTTATCAACTTTAATTTCGCACTCTAAAAGGCATCTCGCGCCAACCGCGCGCCACATTGCACAGCATCAGGGGCCGGGATCAAGTGATCCCGGCCCCTGATGCTGTGCAGAAACTTAATGGGTGGGCCGGTACGAAGCAGCCGGCCAAGCCGCGCACGCATGCAGCTATATTTTCATTTGCATTTGACGAGGCGCGCTTCTGCGCCGTGCAATAAGCTGAACGAGTCGGTTGTGTCGTCCGTGCCATCGAGTGCAAAGGTCAACGTCATCCGCGCGCCTTCGACCTGTCCTTTGAAGCGCGCCGACCGGCCCTTCTCCGAGCCGCCGCGGGTGGCCCCGCCCTCGCGCACGTATGTGCCGGCTACGTCGAAGCGGCCGGCCTGTAGCGTGAGCGGCGCATCAAGCGTGCCGTGCCCGCAGTCGAACTCGATGCTCGCGCCCGTCGCTGTGACCTCAAGGCGTACGTGTTGCCCGCCCCACAGTCCTGTGGCCACACGCGCCGTGACCGGTGTAGCGGCCGGCGTTGGCATGGGCGACGCTACGCTGTGCTCAGTCGAGGTGTTGGTGTTATTTTTCATGTGTGGCTGCTTTCGGCATGAGCCGCCTTGCAGGGCAAGCGCAAGCACGAGCGGTAAGATGAAACTTGTCTGCATCACGCGCGCATTATGACCTCATCCACGCCGTAGATTCAACCCTGGTTGAGCCGCTGCCGTCGCAACGGATGTTCATGGACGCATATTTGATTGTAGCGGGCCGGTGCGCTTATAGTGCGCGCTAGTCCTCTCTGATTTAATAGACAGGCGACGGCATCAAGTTCATCCAACCTACATAGCTAGTGGCCCCCAACGCAACCGCAACCTTTGCAACCAACTTCAGTCTCATTATCTTTAAGGCTTAGTCACGCGGCTAAAACCCCCGGCCCGAGATGCACACCGCTTTGTCCCCGTCCACCGTGGACTGTTCGACCCCGAAGTGTGCCCCGCGCCCGGCAGTAACCATACCTGATTGGAATACCGTAACTCGACGCCATGTTTCTGTTGGCGGGGCTGACGCTTTAGGGCATAGACACTATCCGCATATTTTGTTTGGCAAGCGCACACAGGCTATTCATCAAGCGTATAAAAGACAGGGGAGAGATCAGTTGATCCCTCCCCTGTCTTTCATCAGACGGGTTGTGGCTCGTCCCTACCTAACGTGGCGCTGAGCGACGGCCGGCCGCGCGTTCGATCTGCACAATCCTTGCGCCGACCGGTTGCGCTGTCGCCGGCCCGGTGCCGCAACTGCCGCAGCCCGTGGCGCACGCGGCGTCGTTTGCCCCGCGCGCCCGGAACGAGCGCAGCCGCGCCCAACCGCGCCGCCCGACGTAGAGCAGCGCCGCCAGCACGATCAACAATACCGCGATGTTTTGCCAGTCAGTCAATTACACACCAAGCACGAGTAACTGAACGGGGAACGCCTGCGGCTACCTGTTTAACTAAAGCCCAACAGTCGTCCGCCCTGATACGTGATGAACGACGCGCCGTAGGCCAGCACAAGCATATACGCGACCATAAACAGCGGCCAGCGCCATGAGTTCGTCTCGCGCCGCACAATGGCGACCGTGGACATGCACTGACACGCGAGCACGAAAAAGACCATCATCGACACAGCCACGAGCGGCGTCCACGCTTTGCGGCCATCAGGTCGGCGCGCATTACGCACCGCATCGATGAGCGAGCCTGACCCGCTGCCAGCGTTCCCGTCGCCGACGTTATAGACGATGCTCAACGTCGAGACCAGCGTCTCGCGCGCGGCGAACGATGCGATCAGCCCGATGCCCATCTGCCAGTCGAAGCCGAGCGGCGCGATGGCCGGCTCGATCAGGCGGCCGAGGCGGCCCGCGAAACTCTGCCGTATCTGCTCGCTCTGCGCAGTCGTCTGCGCGGTCTCGTCCGGCGCAGTAGTCCCGGCGGCCGTCCGGGCCTGTGCGGTCGGCGGCGGCGCGCTTCCGCTGGGCGACGCGGGCAGGCGCGGGAACGTGACCAGCACCCAGAGCAGAATCGAGATGGCTAAAATGACCGTGCCCGCGCGTTGTACAAACATCCAGGCGCGCGAACGCATCGCCTGCGCGATGTTGACGACGCCCGGCATGCGATACGGTGGCAACTCAAGCACGAGCGGCGGCGGCGGCGATTTCAAGATAGTATGCTTCAACACCCAAGCCACGCAGAGCGCCACTACGATCCCCAATAAGTACATCGCCATGATGATCAGCACGCCGACCGACACGACGCCGAACACTTTGCGCCCCGTGAAGAACGCCGCGATCATCAACGTATAGACCGGCAAACGCGCCGAGCAACTCATAAACGGCGCGATCAAAATCGTCGCCAGGCGATCCTTCGGCTGCTCAATCGTGCGCGTCGCCATAATACCCGGAATCGCGCACGCGAAACTGCTCAAGAGCGGCATGAACGCCTTGCCATGCAAGCCCACCCCGCGCATCAACCGATCCATCAAAAACGCCGCCCGCGCCATGTAACCGCTGTCTTCCAGCAATGCGATAAAGAAGAACAGCAACAGAATTTGTGGCAGGAAGACCAGCACGCCGCCAACGCCTGCGATGACACCGTCCACGAGCAGATCAGTTAACAACCCCGGCGACATGTGCAGCCGCACCGCAGCGCCAAGCGTACCGAAACCCTGGTCGATCAAGTCCATCGGCAACTGCGCCCACGAAAAGATCGTCTGGAAGACGAGGATCATCACGACGAGCAAGATCACAGGGCCGAAGAATCTATGCGTCACGAAGGCGTCAATGCGATCCGTCGCTTGCGTCCGGTCATTGGCTCGCCGCCGCACCACGCCGTGCGCGACCCGCTCGATCCAATCGTAGCGCGCGACCAGCGGCTCTTGCCACCACGTCGGGTTCGTTGCCTCAAGCCGCGCCCGCGCAGCTTTGATCGCTTGCTGCCGCGTCGCCTCCGTCGGCAACTCATCAGCATACAGATCGACCAGGGCCGCGTGTCGCCGCGCGCCATCCGTGCCCCGCGCCCTCTGCGCGTCGGTGGTCCCGTTATCGTTGTCGCCCGCAAGCGCCAGCAGTTCGCGCTCGGCCGCCTCCGACAGTCGCCAGCCTGCGTTGCTCGCGCATTGCACATCCGCCGCGCATAAGACGGCCGCTGCCAGCGCGTCGAGTCCGCGCCGCTGTTTGGCCACGACCGGCACAACCGGCACGCCGAGCGCCTGGCTCAACTGCGCCGCGTCGATCTCAATGCCGCGCCGCGCTGCTAGATCAATCATCGTCAGGGCGATGACAAGCGGCCGGCCCGTCTCCATGATCTGCGTCACGAGATAGAGATTGCGCTCAAGGTTAGTAGCATCCACGACCGCGACGATCACGTCGGGCGCAGGGCTGACCGTCGCCACGCCCAGCATGATGTCGCGCGCGATGCGCTCGTCGAGCGAAGTGGCATCGAGGCTGTAGAGACCGGGCAGATCGACGAGGCGCGCGGGCGGGGCGGCGCTGTTCGTGAGCGGCCATACGCCCTCTTTACGTTCGACGGTCACGCCGGGATAGTTGGCGACCTTCTGCCGCAAACCGGTCAGCGCATTAAAAAGACTCGTCTTGCCTGCGTTGGGGTTGCCGGCCAGCGCCACCGTCAACGCCCGCGCATCGTGGGCAGCGGCGGCGGGCGGCGTGGACAGGAAAGGAACTGCTTGCATAAAAACCGGTGCTGTCTAAAAGCATTAAATCGTGCAACGTAAATCGTGAATAGCAGAAGGACGCAATCTGCTAACCATTTACGCGGCACGATTCACGCACTTGCCACTTATTAGTTGTCGCTGAGTACGACGCTGATCGTCTGCGCTTCGGCGCGGCGCAACGCGAGATCATAGCCGCGCACGCGCACCTGGATCGGATCGCCGAGCGGCGCAACCTTAACGACACTGACCCGCGCACCCGGCACGACGCCCATTTCCATCAGTCGCCGCGCCACCGCGCCCACGCCGCCCACCGCCACCACACGCGCCGCCCGGCCACGCGGCAGGGTGTTCAAACTCGTCGTGTTAGGTCTAACCTGCGGCGCGATCTCAATCGGCTTAGGTATTAACAGATCATGTGTAATTGCACTCATAAAGCTCTTGCGCCGGGCGCGTGCCTTTCGCAGAAGATGATTGCCAAGAGAGTGAACTAGCACTCTGTCCTGAGTATAGCGGAATTGAAAATAGATTTCAATTTCATTTTAAGGAAAATTCGAGCCGCCAGCAGAAATGTTTTAGGGAAGCACTGACGCACCGCGATAAGGCTAGAATATTTTGGGCAACAACGGTCTCCCTGCCGCACTGCTAAACCTATGTTCCAGCCGCGCTTTTATCTGGCTGACAGTCGCTGTAAGGCTAATTCACTGTTGCGTCAGCGGAATGATTGAGAGGTCGGCGCGCACCGGGCCGATGGGGGTGGTCGCTGTGATGCGCAGGGGCAGGCGACGACGGTCAAGGCTGACCCAGAGACGTAGAGCCAGTCGGTCGCCCTGCGCATCGTCGGTGACGAGTGAGAGTTGCACCGCAGGGATACGTTGCCCGCCTAGTTCGATGGTCTCGCGTTTGTTCGCGGTGATGAAGAGCGTGCGCGGTTGTTTGTTGATGAGCAGCGAGAGGGCATTCCGTTTGGGCGGCGTGAGATCGAACGAGCGTAGCGCGTAGAGGATGGAGACCCAGTCATATGTGCCGACCGGAATCTCCAGCGACTTGCCGTCCGTCACGACGGCCGTACCACGTTCCTGATCGATTGTGACCACGCCCTGCACGCGATGGTTGCCCTCTTGTACTTGTAGCTCGGTGCGGTAGGGCAGCAGCGTCGTCGCGTCCACGTAGGCGTCTATCTTGTCGCTCACGGGGAACAGGCGTTGCCCGGCGGGAGTAGTGAATAGCACGGCGCTCAGCAGGATGCCGTCGCGGTTAAAAAATTTCCCGCGCTGGCGCACCTGAAAGTTGGCCGTGCCGACTGGCTGCGTGGCCGCGCCCAGATAAAAATTGAAACTCAACTGCTCGCCGATCTTGAAGGGCAGATCGGCGAGCGGCTTCGGCGCGATCTCGCGTGGTGTCGGCTTAGGCGTCGGCGTTGGGCGCGGCGTCGGCGTTGGCTGCGCCTCAGCGATAGCCGCTGGCAGCGGCGGTTCGGCCACGTCCGCGCTCGCCAATTCGGCGCGCACCTCGCCGGCCGGCAGGCGCACACTAAATAGTACGGGCACGTGCCGCTCATCGTCGGTGAAGTAAATGCGTGTGCGCAGGTTGTTTGCCGCCGCGTCCTTCGCCACGCGCACTTGCGCGACAATCGCGTTGAAAGAACCGGCTGATGTCTTAACCGTCTCACGGCCCAGCACGCGCAACTCGGCCTGATACTGCGTCGGGCCGTTCTGGGCGCTGAACGGATAGGTCGCACCGGGCGCAAGCGGCAGCGAGCGCAGGTAGAAGAGCGCCGCGAGGAGATCGAATGTTGCTGGCGCGCTGTCCTCGCTCGTGACCCCGGCGTTGAGCAAACTCGTGTCGGTATCGAACGAGCCGCTGGTCACACTTGTAGGCGCATCGGGTGCGCGCTTGGTAAGTTGCGTGTGGAAGGGCAGTCCGGTTGAGGGATCGACGTATGCGACGTAGTCGTTATTAATCGAGTAGAGCGTAGCGCGGGCAGCCTCGACGGTGGCGACATGTGCGCGTAGTTCGATACCCGCGCGGTTGAAGTAAGTCGCGCGGCCGGCGACGAATAGTTCGACGTAGGCGGCCGGCGCGAAGGTTGAGAAGGAGACCGAATAGGTCAGTTTCTCGCCGACTTGATAAGCAGGCGGGCGTGTGGGCGCGGTGTCTGCGCCTGCGTTTGGCTGCTGCGCCCGGACGGCTGCGGCGCAGAGACAGCATAAAATTATCAGTGCCGATAGCAGGCGGCCTCTTCGCTGCAAAACAGTCGCTTCCCCTTTATCGCGGCTTCTCGTGTAAACCCCACCCGCGCGTGCGCGCACGCATAACGTTACACGCCGCTCGCGCCCGACCTGTTCCTAAAGATGCGTTCGGGGAATGAGATGTTACCAGATTCCACCGCGCGCGGCATGCGGGCCGGCGGAGTGAAAGATAAAGTAACGGTTAACGGTTCAAGGCTCAGCGGCGGTGCTTTCGCGCGCCCGCGTCATCTCCTTGCCGATCTCCTCAGCCGCGCGCAACGGATCGGACGCATTGAGAATCGCGCGTCCGACGACGAGATAATCAGCGCCTAGACGCACGGCCTCAGCCGGCGTCAGCACGCGCTTCTGATCGCCATAAGCTTGTCCCTGCGGATGTACGCCCGGTGTGACGATGAGAAAGTCGCGTTGTGCGATGGCGGCGCGCACGGATGCGATCTCGTGCGGCGAGGCGACCACGCCATCAAGCCCGCACGCGGCTGTAAGACGTGCGAGCCGCGTCACCTGCGCCACTGGTGTTTCGTGTACGCCGATCTCGGCGAGCGTCGCCGCGTCGCTGCTCGTCAGCACGGTGACAGCGATCAGTTTAGGGCGCGGTAGGTTCGCGCGCGCGGCCGTCTCCGCCGTTGCCTCGGCCGCGCGGCGCAGCATCTCGCCACCGCCCGCCGCATGCACGTTAAGGAGCGCGACGCCGAGCCGCACCGCCGCGCGGCACGCCGCCGCGACTGTGTTCGGGATGTCGTGAAATTTAAGATCGAGGAACACCCGCCCGCCCGCCGCCACGATCTCGCGCACGAACGCGGGGCCGGCCGCCGTGAACAACTGCGAGCCGACTTTGAACATCCCCGCATGCCCACGCAACTTACTCAGTAACTCGCGCGCTACGGCGATATCGTCAACGTCGAGCGCGATGATCAGTTTGTCGTTCATAAGAAGCTGTTGGCGCTTAGTCGTTAGCAATTAGCCAGAAACCTGCGCCAACTTTCAGCCCGCATTGAAGCGCACAATATGAGTAGGTTGCAGAAAGCTAACAGCTAACAGCTAATCGCGCTTCTGCCCGGCAGCCGATGGCTTCGTCAAGCGTACGGAAGCCGTTTTGTTGGACGTGGCGCGCGAGTCCTTCGTTGATGTCGCGCGCGATGCCGACGCCTTCATAGATGAAGCCTGTGTAGAGTTGCACGAGGCTCGCGCCGGCGCAAATCTTGGCCCAGGCGTCGGCTGCATTGAAGATGCCGCCGACGCCGATGATCGTGAGCGTGCCGCGCGCGAGCCGGTAGAGCATGGCGATAACCTCATTCGAGCGCGCAGCAAGCGGCGCACCGCTCAAGCCGCCTGCGCCGCAACTTTCGACGACGCGCGCGGGTGTGCGCAGGTGCGCGCGGCTCGTCGTCGTGTTGGTGGCAATGATACCGGCAAGTTCGGTGCGCTGGGCCACGTCAACGATCATTTCAAGCTCGCGCACGTCCAGATCAGGCGCGACTTTGACGAGCAGTGGGACGGGTTGACGTGCGTGCGCGGCAGCGATCTCGCGGTTGCGCCGTTGCAACTCGGCCAGCAACGCGGCCAGCGCGTCGGCGCGTTGCAACTCGCGCAAGTTGGGCGTGTTCGGCGAACTGACATTGACGGTAATGTAGTCCGCGTGCGGCCAGATCAACTCGAAACTCCCCAGATAATCAGGAATCGCATCGGCAACTGCAACCACGCGGCTCTTGCCGATGTTGATGCCCAGCATACAATCAGGATGTGCCTGCGCTTGTAAGCGTGCGGCGAGCGCCGCCGCGCCAGCGTTATTAAACCCTTGCCGATTAAGCAACGCGCGATCCTGCGGCAACCGAAACAGACGCGGGCGGGCATTGCCCGGTTGCGGCCGGTGCGTGACTGTCCCAACTTCTATGAAACCGAAACCCAGCGCGGCGAGTTGGTGAATCACCACGCCATTCTTGTCAAACCCCGCCGCCAAGCCTACCGGATTGGTGAACGTCAATCCGAACCGCGCTAGCGGCCCGAAGGGCGCAGATTGAAACCGTCGTGTGGCCGCTCGGCGCGCTGCTATCGTGCCGAGCGCAACTGAGAGCGTGTGCAGGGCGAACTCGTGCGCCGTCTCCGGCTCAAGCCGGAACAGGGCGGGCCGCAAGATGGAGTGATAAAGCATCGAGAAGCAGAGACGTGTGCCAAGTAATGAGCGAGCAGCCGGGGCGGGATTCTAACTTGTCACCCGCCACTTGTCACACCGCACCGCTTTCCTGTCAACGATCCCTTGTCACCCGGCACCTGCTTTGTTAGTATCCGCAGCCAATGGAATTTGTCGAGAAAGCTAGAATTATGGACAGCGCGCGCATCAACCGTGCGCTGGCGCGGCTGGCGTCTGAGATCGTGGAGGAGAACCACGGGGCGGACGATCTCTATCTCGTCGGCGTGCAGCGGCGCGGCGTGCCGCTGGCGGAGCGGCTGGCGGATAAGATCGCTGATCTCGAAGGGCAACGCCCGCCCACCGGCGTCGTGGACATCACGCTCTATCGTGATGATCTGACAACCGTCGGCACGAATCCAATCGTGAATCGCCGGACTGATCTGCCGGGCGGCGTGGACAATCGCAACATCATCTTGATCGACGACGTGCTGTACACGGGGCGCACGATCCGGGCCGCGCTCGATCAGTTGATCGACTTCGGTCGCCCACGCCGTGTGCAGTTGGCGGTGTTGGTGGATCGCGGGAAGGAGCATCGCGAGTTGCCGATTCAGGCCGATTACGTCGGCAAGTTCGTGCCGACGAAGAAGAGCGAGATCATCAAGGTGATGCTTGATGACATTGACGGCGAAGAGGGCGTCGCCATCGTGGAGCGACCGACCGAAGGCGAATGAGCGAAGGCGACCTTGCAGGGTCGCCTTTTTAGTATCTGTGAACGAGCCGGAGAAGTAATGCGCCAGCAAGTTGAAAGAGAAGAGGCGGTGGCGGGTGGGCCCGCGCGGGCGAGTCTGGCGCGCAAAGACCTGCTCGGCATACGCGAACTTGCGCCCGCGGAGATCGTGCATGTGCTGGATACGGCGGAGACGTTCCGCGCTATCTCGCAACGCGAGATCAAGAAAGTGCCGACGCTGCGCGGGCGCACGGTCATCAATCTCTTCTTCGAGCCTTCCACACGCACGCGCACCTCGTTCGAGTTGGCCGGCAAACGCCTCTCCGCCGACACCATTAACATCAGCGCCGCGACTTCGAGCGTAAGCAAAGGCGAGACGCTATTAGACACGGCGCGCAACCTCGAAGCGATGTCGCCGGACTTTATCGTCTTGCGCCATCCATCGGCGGGCGCGGCGCATGCGCTGGCGCGCATCTGCCGCGTAGCGGTCATCAACGCGGGCGACGGCGCACACGAGCATCCGACGCAGGCGCTTCTAGATGCCATGACGATCCGCCAACACAAAGGACGCATTGAAGGTCTTGAAGTCGCCATCCTCGGCGACATACTGCACTCGCGGGTTGCGCGCTCAAATCTCCACCTGTTGACGAAACTCGGCGCGCGTGTCCGCCTCGCCGGGCCGGGCCCGCTCGTGCCGCCGGAACTTGCGACGTTGGTTGCGGACGGCGCGGTGCGGACAGCCAATCGGATTGAAGAGGCGGTTGCAGATGCGGATGTCGTGATGGTCTTGCGCATTCAACGCGAGCGCCAGGACGCGGCCTTCTTTCCGTCTCTGCGCGAGTACGCCGTGCATTACGGTCTCAATAGCAGGCGGCTGAGCGCGGCGAAGCCGGACGCCATCGTCATGCATCCCGGCCCGATGAATCGCGGCATCGAGATCGCTTCCGATGTCGCCGACGGCACGCGCTCGCTCATACTCGATCAAGTGGCCAACGGTCTCGCCGTCCGCATGGCCGTGCTTTATTTGCTCGCGGGCGGCGCAGCGACACAGGCGACGCAGCAAGCTGACGCGGAGTCAGCCTCCACACCGGAGACGCGCCGGGCGAAGGCGCACAACGAAGCGATTAAATTAGAAGAGACTAAATTAGTGGCAGCCGAACCGCTCACCGTCGGTCAGTTCGAGTTTGAAGTTTGAGACTATGAGACTCTTAATCGCCAACGGCTACTTGATCGATCCCACGCAAGGGATCAACGGCGGCAAGAATTTGCTGCTCGCAGACGGGCGCGTCGCGGCGTTGCTCGACCGCGCGGACGGTGTGCCTGAAGGCGCTGAAGTCTTCGACGCGACCGGCCTCGTCGTCGCGCCCGGCTTTATAGATTTGCACACGCATCTGCGCGAGCCGGGACAGGAGTACAAGGAGACGATTGCGGCGGGCGCGTTGGCGGCGGTCGCGGGTGGTTGGACGAGCGTGTGCGCGATGCCGAACACCGACCCGGTGAACGACAACCCGGCCGTCACGCGCTTCATCATCGAGCAAGCGCAGGCGGCCGGGCTGGCGCACGTCTTTCCCGTCGGCGCGATCACTAAAGGCTCGCAGGGCAAGGAACTCGCCGAGATGGGCGAGATGCAACGCGCCGGCATCATCGCCGTGACGGACGACGGCCAATCAGTGCCAAGCGCAGGCATGATGCGCCGCGCGATGGAGTACGCGCGCGGCTTCGATCTGCCCGTGATGGATCATTGCGAGGAGCGCACGCTCGCGGCGGGCGGCGTGATGCACGAAGGGCAGTGGTCGTTGCGTCTGGGCTTGCGCGGGCAGCCGGCGTTGGCGGAAGAGTTGGACGCCGTGCGCGACTGCGCGCTCGCCGAGTTAACGGGCGCGCGGCTGCATCTCGCGCACGTCTCCACGCGCGGCGCACTCGAAGCCGTGCGGCGCGCGAAAGAGCGCGGGCTGCAAGTTACGTGCGAAGTCGCGCCGCATCACTTCACGCTGACGGACGCGGCGGTCGAAGGCTACGACACGAACACGAAGATGTGCCCGCCACTCCGCAGCGAAGAGCATCTCGCAGCGATCCTCGCCGCCATCGCCGACGGCACGATTGACGCCATCGCCACCGACCACGCGCCGCACCACGCGGACGAGAAGGCGCTCGAATACGATCACGCGCCCAACGGTATCACCGGCCTCGAAACGGCCGTCGCCCTCGCGCTCGACCGCCTCGTCCACACCGGTCTCATCGGTCTCGCCCGCCTCGTCGAACTCTGCGCCGTCAATCCCGCGCGCATCTTCAGCCTCGCCGAGCGCGGCACGCTCCGCCCCGGCGCATGGGGCGATGTGACGATCCTCGACCCCGACCGCGCCTGGACATTCAACGCCGCCCACTCCAAATCACAGAGCCGCAACACGCCCTTCGACGGTTGGACACTACGCGGCGCACCCGTCGCCACCATCGTCGCCGGCCGCCTCGTCTTTCAACGCGCTGACATGACCACGCAGGTGAATTCATAGCTGCCTGAGATAGCGGGATTATGCTGCACGCGGCGATAATACGTGGCATGATGGGGTTATCATGCTGCGCGTAGCATAATCAGTAATTATAGCGGTTCTCACATGAGTGCGACTACCACTAAATGGACTTGGCTCAAGATCGCTTTGAATGGCCTGACACTTTGCTCATTCAGTTTGTACGCATCCGAGTGAGAATCGCTATAGACGTACTGCTTGTTACGAAAAATGAAAAATCCAGGCAAACAGCTTGAGCAACTGATTAAAGAAATAGAGCAGCATCTTCTCCCAGAAGGCTTCAATGTTGATTTGAATGAACGAGTCTTCAATGAAGATGGAATTCAGATAGCCGAGTTTGATATTGTTATTACTGGAAGGTTAGGCTCATCCTCAATCAGATGGCTCATTGAATGTAGAGACCGTCCATCAGATGGCCCGGCTCCCGGAGCATGGATAGAGCAGTTAGTCGGGCGCAAAGCGAGATTCAATTTTCAGCAGGTGATTGCTGTATCAACAACAGGATTTGCCGAGGGTGCAAAGGATTTTGCAGAGAGAGCAGGGATAATCCTTCGTACCGTGAAAAAGATTACTGATATTGGCTCAGATTTCAGAGTTCAGGGGTTTAATTATATTGCTCAACAGATTAAGGTGGTTGGCCGCATTGAGATCAAGCCTGCCGACCCTAATGATTCGCATGGTAATGTTCAAATTCTCTTGCCGAATATATGGTTTAAATTAGCAATCGAGGATGATTATCAAAGCATTCAAGATTTCGTTATTAAGCAAGTTAGCCCCTATCCATGTAACCTTTCGGACAACTTAAAAACTCGCTTTGATTTCCGTTATGATGGGTTGCTGGATATGATGATTAATGGTGAGCAAGTCCAGATTACAGGTCTAATAGTTCCAGTAGAGTTCTCGACTCTTTTGTATACTAGCAAAGCTTTGGCCCTAAATGTATATTCCGAGAATGATCGAGTAATTGGAAAAGAAGCAAATTTTAACTTTGATTTGCCAACGGGCAGTTTCGCGTTTCGCGTTCTAGTTCTAAGTAAGCCTGATGGAATGGAGGAGATAAGATTTCTTGTGCCTGAAAATATACCAGACGGCGACACCTTGAATAAGTTACATTTGCTTGCCGAGAATAAATAGAGCTTAATAATTTGCTGCCCCGTGCGTCTAACAACTCATTCAACCGGAGCGCGAATAGCGTTGCCATCATCCGCGAGACTTGGCGCTGGCGGTGTTAATTGCGTGGGGGCTGAATTCGGGCGTTATGCAACTCTGACAATTCGGAGGGATTATGGGACGACCCGCTATTTTTGTGATAGATATGCTTAACGATTGTTTCGGTCATGCCGAGCTAGACCGAATGCGCGCAGCACTCTGTTCATCCATAAATCACTTGACAGCTTTAGCACGTGCAAAGGGATGCCCGGTAATATGGGTTCGCCAGGAGTTTGAGCCCGATCTAAGCGATGCGTTTTTGGACATGAAAAGGGAACAGATCCGAATGTTTATCAAGGGCACGCCTGGCCCGCTTATTCTCGATGAGTTGGTACGTTACGATTCGGATATTGAGATAGTCAAAAAAAGATATAGCATGTTCTACGGTACAGATTTGGAGTTGTTGCTTCAGGAACTTGAGACGGATTCGCTTATTCTTGCCGGTGTCAATACCCACGCCTGCATTCGAACAGCAGCAATAGATGCTTATTAAAGAGATCTTCAGGTGACTATAGTCCGTGAATGTGTTGCATCAAAAGACGTGGAGCATCACGAGATAACCTTGGATTACTTAGATGGTGGAATTGCTACCTTGGTGACGCTTGGCGAACTCGGAAAGCAATTCAGTGCTGAAGACGCCGCATAACAACTCATTCAACCGGAGCGCGAATAGCGTGGCTATCATGCGCGAGACTTGGCTTTATCAGCGTTGAATCCAGGAGATGAGCTTTTGCGGCTTGAACTCATAAATAAAAATGAGAGCTTGGCAGGTACAGTCCCTATCGTGATAGCATGCGCGCCCAAAGAAAGGAGTGAACCGCGATGCTGTTCGTTGCCACACAGAGCCTCGCGCATGAGGTAGAACTTGCGAGCCGCACACCGCTGCTCGAACAACTGCAAGCGAAAGGACTGCTGCCACTTATCCGCTCGGCCCGGCTGCACGCTTACGACCTCGCCCTGCCAGACGCGCAGCGCGCACAGGAATTAGAGCGCGCGCTCGTCGGCACAACCGAAGCGGCCGGCGAAGCAGCTTACGTGCGCGGCGACCTGTTCTGCTCCGCAGATTGCCTCCACTTCCTGATCTTCAACGATGAGGAGGCAATGGGCGTGCGCGCGGGCATTATCTACGAATCGGAGACCCTCGAACCGCAGCAGTTGCTTGCTGCCTTCTGCCGCAACGTCTCTGAGGCGCTCGAAGCGGCGCGCGGTTTTAGCAACCTGAAGGCCGCGAGCGCGCTGGTTGAAACCGAGTGGCAAGCACAAACAGCGACTGCACCGGAGAGTTTCATGCGCTTCGCGGCCGAGGTGGCGGGTGCGCCACAGAATGGACGCGGCACGATGGTCGCCGACTGGTTGCGCGTGGCCAGCATGTTGGAGAACACGGAAGCGCGAGAAGTTTTGCGTAGCCTCGTTGAGGTGCAGCAACAGGGGCGTGGCGGCGCGGCGCTGATCGGAGGCGCGGGCGCGGACGTGTCCGAGTTGCTGTTGGAGCGGCTGGCGGAAGTGGGCTTGGTCAAACGTGAGATTTTAGTCAGTTGTCGCAAAGACGGCCGCGCGCTCTTCCGCTTGCCTTCACCCGATGCGCTCAACATGTTGCACGCGAGTAGCGCCATCTGTAGCGCATGCGGCGCAGCCATCACCGACGAGAAGGCAGCCGAGATCACCGTGCCGACCGCGCTCACCACCACATTGTTGCAAGACGGTTCATGGTTGACGACGCACTTGCGCGCGCTCCTCATTAAGCTCGGTCTACCGGATAGGCAGATCAGCACGCGCCCTGTGTCGGGCGCGGGCGAGTCGCTGGCCATGACGCACCTGTGCGGCGCAACGTTCTTGTTCCTCTTGCGTGATGGCGACTGGACGGCGGCAGACGCGCGGCATGCGCTTGATGAGCAGACAAAGGCAGGCGCGGCGCATCTGGTGCTTATCGCGACGGGTAAGATTCACGAAGAGGTGCGGCAACGTCTGCGCGAACAAGCGCGGCGACGTGCGCACGGCGGGCCGGCTGCGGACGTGCTGTTCATCGAAGGTATGGAGTCGGTTGCGGCGGAACTGCAACAAGCGTTTGCGCAGGTGGCGCAGACAGCGCTCAACGAAGCACTATGGCCGCTCGACGCGAGTCTCGGTTTGAACGTCGCGCAGTTGGTCGCCACACGCTTCCGGTTGGCCAAAACTGGCGCGCTACGCGAACTGGCCGCTTCGGCCGCCAGCGCAGTCACGGGCAGCCTGCGGGAGATTTAGCGCAATGATGAAGGATAAATAGGATGCTATCTTTCATTCATAGTTCATCCTTCAGTGTTTCTTTAGTTGACAACTCGCTGCCGTGCGCGCGAATCTTAGAGAGGCTTGCTCCCCCGACACGCCATTTCAGTCCAAGAAGGTTGCCATAAATTATGAAGACAAGAAGGGTCGCACTTTTCCTGCTTGTGCTTGCGCCCGCGTTGGTACACGCGCAGACGCCAAACGGGTCGCCCGCGCCCGTGACACGCCCACGCATGGTCACGTCCACACCGCAACAACAACCCACCCAAGCGCAAACGCCCACAGTCAGCCCGACAGTCGCGCCGCCGGTCGTCGTGCCACAACAGCCCGCCGCGTCGAATACTTTGACTGTGCCAGACGTGATCATGACTGCGCCCGTCGTCACCCCCGCGCCGGTCTTAGTTGCGCTTGCGCCGTTGCAGCCCGTGCGCCCTCTGTCCGCCGGCAAAGTCCGCGCGCACATCGCGGAGGCGACGCGGGCGCTCAAGACGCGCGTGCGCCCGAGCGCGATGAACAGTTCGTTCAATTTCGTCACGCTCGCCGCGCTTGATCCCGATAGCGGGCAAATACACCTGCTCACGTTGCCGAAGCAGACGTTTCTGACGCAAGGGTTCGAGACGACGCTCACCTCTTCGCTCGGCACGCTCTTGCGCGTGCGGATCGTGCGCCCAAACTACGTCAACACGGCCGTCATCGTCGCCGATCTGGCGGGCCGGCAGTTCGCGCCGCTCCTCGTCGAATACCCGATTGAAAAGTTCGGCCGCTACAGCGAGACGGCCTATTACACGTCCGCGCACCCGGCGCTGCTCTCGCCTGAGCTAGTCAAGACCGGGCAGGCTTACGTGCATACGATGATCAATCTGGCGGCGAAGCGGCTGAAAGATAAGGGTGTGACGATCACGCCGCTGATGCTGGACGTGGCCGAGCGGCTATGCCTCGTCGAGCACGTCGATCATGATCGCTTTCGGCGCGAGAGCCGCGTGCCATTGTTCGAGGAAATTTATGCGCTCTATGCGCTGAATGAGTTGGACACGTATCGCTATTCGGTCAGCGTCGCGGGCGCGGGCGGCATGGTGCAGATGATCCCCTGGACGTACCAGATGATCCGGCAACGCCACGCCAACGTCGGCCTCAACCCGGATTTCGTCGCCGGCATGCGCAACCACGGTAACGCGCTCGAAGCGATGCTGCTCTACATGCAAGACACGTGGAACGATCTCGTGCTTGACCCGGACATCAGCGCCGCGCTCTCAACCGGCACGGCGACGCAAGCAGAAATTCTCGCCGCCGGTTACAACTCGAACCCGGCCAAACTCCCCGGCTACATCCGGCGCGGCGGCACAGCGTGGCGCACGCTCATCCCGCGCGAGACGCAGATGTATCTCCAGATTTACAAAACCGTCGAGGGCTTGATGCAGTTCAAGCCGCGCCCGGACAAGCAAGGTTAACAAGCAGCGATAGACATTGAACGCGGCACGATGAGTATTGGCTTGATCGGGCCGCGTTTGCATTGGCCTGCTGCGCGCAAGCGGCCGGTCAGTAAAGATTCCAAAAGGCCGGCTGCCGGGTTGCATGGCGCACTCGGCAGTTTTGCGCTAAAGTACGCGGCGGCCCCAAAGTTTTCCTGATTTCGTCCGCTTCACAGTTGAAAGGAACTCGCGCTCTTATGTCGCAGCGAAGCACTGTCCGTGTCGTCAAACTCCTCGTTATCTGCGCCGCCCTCGCGCTTAGCCTCAGCCATTGGACACGCAGCACGCGCGTCAGCGCGCAAGGGCCACAGCCGGCGGCGGCGGGCGCGCTCGTCGAACAGAACCACCGGAACATACAGGTCTTGAAGGGCCTGCCTGAAGCGCAACTCATCCCATTGATGAACTACATCAACGCCTCGCTCGGCGTCGGCTGCGACTTCTGCCACGCGCCCACGCGCGACGAGAAGACCGGCGTCGTACACTTGGACTTTGCGAGCGATGCCAAGGAAGAGAAGCAGACGGCGCGGCGCATGATCCAGATGACAATGGGCATCAACCAGTCGAACAAACTGGACATTGGCAACGATCAGGTCTCGTGCTACACCTGCCATCGTGGCTCGAACCATCCGGCTAACACGCCTGCCTTGCCGCTCGCCGTGCCCGCACTCGGGGGCGGCGTCGGCCCCGGTCGTGGTGGCGGACAGGGCACACCGGCAGGCCCCGGCGGACAAGGCGGGCCGGGCACGTCGCCCGCCGGCCCTGTCGGCACTCCGCCCGCCGGCCCGCCCGGCGCGACACCGCGCCCCACGCCCCCGCCGCGTCCCAGTCCGCAGCAGTTGATCGATAAATACATCGCGGCGGTGGGCGGGCGCGACGCGGTCGCCAAGGTGCAGACGCGCAGCATGAAGGGCACGCGCACCGGCCTCGGCCGCGAATCGGCCTACGAGGTCACGATGAAAGGGCCGGACAAGTTTCAGGCGCTGGTCGGCACGGCGCAGGGCGGCAACGATGTGCAGGGCTACAACGGCGCGCAGGGCTGGCTAGTCAGTGCGCAGGATCGGCGCGTCATGACGTCCGAAGAACTTGACGGTCTGCGGCATGCTACCGGCATCTACGAACTCATCCAACTCGGCGTGGCCACACAGACCATGCGCACGACGCGCCCCGAACGAATCGGCGACCGCCCCGCCAACATTATCACCAATGCACCCGCACCGGGCATCATCGAAAAGTTCTACTTCGATCAGGAATCGGGGCTACTCGTGCGCCGCTTGCGCCTGACAACCACCGTGGTCGGCCCAATACCGGAGCAGTGGGATTTCAGCGACTATCACCCCGTCGAAGGCGTGCAAGTGCCCTACACCATCGTCATCTCGACCGTGACGCCGCGCGCCAATTCCACGCGCAAGTTCACCGAGATCAAGTTCAACGCGCCGGTTGACGACGCACAATTTCAACTGCCGGCCGTTGCGCCGAAGCCATAGGCGCAATGGATTGACAGAAAGTAAGAGGCGGCCGAATGGTTCACAATCGGCCGCCTCTTACTTTCTAGCTACTGGTTTTAGTTGCCGTATTGCAATGTGCCACTGAGTGGAATGTCTGGCACGTCCTCGCCGCGGTCGCGGTCGGCGTATTGCAGTTTGTAGAGCCGCCAGTAGAGACCACGCTCGGTGAGTAGTTCTTGGTGCGTGCCTTGTTCGCGTAGCTCGCCGTGGTGGAGGACGATGATACGGTCGGCGCGTTGGATGGTGGAGAGGCGGTGCGCGACGAGCAGCGAGGTGCGGTCGCGCAGCACACGCTCGATGGCTTGCTGGATCAACTGCTCGGTCTCGGTATCAATTGAAGAGGTCGCTTCGTCGAGAATGAGCAGCGCGGGATCGAAAGCGAGCGCGCGGGCGAACGAGATCAATTGTTTCTGCCCGACCGACAAACCAGCGCCGCGCTCGCGCACTTCCGCCGCATAGCCTTCAGGCAGGCGCTTGATGAACTCTTCGGCGCGCACTTCCTGCGCCGCCCACTCGACGCGGGCCGCCGGGATGTCGGCGCGGCCCAAACGGATGTTGCCCGCAATCGTGCCGCTAAAGAGAAACACGTCCTGCAAGACGACGGCGAAGTTCTCGCGCAAAGCTTTCAAATCCCATTCGCGCACGTCCACGCCGTCTAGTAGCACACGCCCGCGTTGCACGTCGTAGAAACGCATCAAGAGGTTCGTGATCGTCGTCTTGCCTGAGCCTGTGTGCCCGACGAGCGCGACCGATTGCCCCGGTTCGACCGCGAACGACACGTCCTTTAAGACCCAGTCCTCGTCCTTGTATGCGAACCAGACATTCTCAAATTCGATGCGCCCTTGCGCGCGGCCGGTCTTTTGCGGCCGGGCCGGCGTGGTGATCGTGATCGGCAGATCGAGCGCGCGGAAGATGCGATGCGAGGCCACCAGCGCGGCTTGCAGCACGTTGTACTTGTCGGAGATGTCGCGGATCGGTTGGAACAATTGCTGCGAATACTGGATGAAGGCGACGAGCGCGCCGAGCGTGAGCGCCTGATGCGTGGTCGTCGTCTGCAAGACGCGAAAGCCGCCGAACCAGACGATCAGCGAGATGCCGACCGCGCCGATGAGATCGACGAGTGGGAAGAAGACCGCATAGTAGAAGATCGTGTCGATGTTGGCCGTGCGATAGTCGTCGTTCAGATCATGGAACTGCGCAAACGATTTGGCTTCACGGTTGAAGAGTTGCACGGTCTGCGCGCCGGACAAATGCTCTTGCAGGAACGAGTTGATGCGCGCGATGCGCGTGCGCACCATGTCGTAGCCGCGCCGCGCGCCTTTGCGAAACCAACTTGTGGCCCAGACTAGGAGCGGCACGGTGACGAGCGTGACGAGCGACAATTTCCAATCCATCGCCAGCATGATGCCGATGATGACGAAGATCATCACCAGATCGCCCAGCACGTCGATGATGCCGGAGGTGAACAGTTCGTTGAGCGCGTCCACGTCCGATGTGAGGCGCGTCATGATGCGGCCGACGGGCTGGCGGTCGAAGTAGGCGACCTCCTGCCGTTGCAGCTTTTGATAAAGCTCGCTGCGCAGGTCGTACATGACGCGCTGCCCGACGGTGTTCAATAAGATCACTTGAAAGTAGGAGAAGGCGAAGAACAGCAGGCGCACGACGAGCATGGCGAGCGCGAGCCACGCGAGACCGGGCACAGCGCGGGCGGGCGGCACTTGCCCGTTGCTTGATGGGACGATGTACCAGTCAATCGCGTACTGGACGAACTTAGGTTGCAAGACGCCGAGCGCGTTCAAGACGAGCGTCAGGATGAGCGCGGGCGTGAGCGGGCGCACGTAAGGGCGCAGATAGCCCAGCAAGCGGCGCGCGATCTGCCAGTCGTAGGTCTTGCCGATGGCCTCTTCTTCGTGAAATTGTTTGACCGCAGATGACATAAAAACAATGCCGGATAATAAGTGCCGGGTAATGAGCCAGCCGCGTTAACGCAGTGAACTCTTAATGTCCGATGACGCTCCGTCCGTCAGTACGGCCTCGAAGTGTGCGCGGCGCGGGAAGTGAAAGAGCAAGCCGACGGCGGCCAAGATGAATAATAGATACATGGTCAGGCCGCTAACGAAATAGTTGACGACCGCGCAGACGGCCGCGGCCTCGCAGAGCGCGAAGGCGAGGACGTAGGCCGTGGTGATGTAATCGGGTCGCCCCTGTTCAAACGCGCGCCCTACGAGTATGTGCTTGAGCATGAACGAGAGCGCGAACGTCGCGCCGCCGCAGATGCCCATGAGCCAGCGTAGGTTGTCGTTGCCGGCGCTGACGGGCACATCTATCAACTTCGTGAGCGCGAAGAGGATGCCCAGCGAGATGAATTGCGCGAGCCAGATGATCAGCAGCCCGCGTTGCCGCGCGCCAGCCGTGGCTTGTCTGGGTGTCGGATTCATCATCGCTGGAACCTATCTTGTGCGCGTGTTTAACTCGCCGCGAGTTCTTCTTCTAACAATTGCCGTTCGTGGAGCGCGGCGTACTCGCCGCCGCGCGCGAGCAGTTCGTCGTGCGTGCCCTGTTCGACGATGCGGCCTTCGTCGAGGACACAGATGAGATCGGCGTCGCGCACGGTCGAGATCCGATGCGAGACGATCAAACTCGTGCGCTCGCGCATGACGCCGCGCAGTTGGCTCAGGATTTTCTCTTCGGTGTAAGTGTCCACGGCCGAGAGCGAATCGTCGAGAATTAGAATGCGCGGCTGGCGCATAACGGCGCGGGCAATCGCGGTGCGCTGCTTCTGGCCGCCGGAGAGCGTGATGCCGCGCTCGCCGACGAGCGTGTCGAAGCCGGCGGGAAACTCGCGCACGTCATCGCCCAGGCCCGCCACTTCCGCCGCCCACTCAACCTCCGCGCGCTGCTTCGACTCAACGCCGAACGCGATGTTCTCCGCGAGCGTTTCGCTAAACAGAAATGTCTCCTGCGGCACGTAGCCGATGCTGGCGCGGAGTTGGGCCACCGGATAAGCGCGCACCGGCACATTGTCGATCAAGACCGCGCCCGGCGGTGCGTCCAAGAGGCGCGGGAGCAGGTTCATCAGCGTTGACTTGCCTGTGCCGGTGCGGCCGACGAAAGCGACGACCTGACCCGCTTCGATCACGAGGTTGATGTCGAGTAGGACGGGCGGCAGATGTTCGCTGTAGCTGAAAGTCAGATGGCGAAACTCTATCCGGCCGCGAATCGGCGGCTGCTCGTGCGTATCGGGTTCGTCGGCAATCGCGGGCGGCGTGGCCATGATCGCGTTCATACGCTTCCAACTCGCCGTGCCGCGCTGGTACAGATTGACGACATAGCCAAGCGCGATGAGCGGCCAGATCAGGCGCGTTAAGTAGAGATTGAATTCCGTGAACTGCCCGACGGTCATGCGCCCGTCCAGCGCCATGCGCCCGCCGACGTAGAGAATCAAGACGTAGCCCAAGCCGATCAGGAATTGCATTAACGGGCGCATGGCCGCATCGATGCGGACGAGCGCGAGATTGCGTTCGGCGTATTGCCGGTTCAAATCGTTGAAGACGGCGATCTCCGCATCCTCCTGCGCGTAGGCGCGGACGACGCGGATGCCGGAAAAATTCTCCTGTGCGCGGGCGGCGATCTGTGAGAAGAATTCTTGAATCTTCTCGAAGCGCACATGCACTTGCTGCCCGAAGAATTTCACCGTCAGCGAGACGAGCGGCATCGTGATAAAGAGCAAGAGCGTCAGGCGCACGCTGATCCGCAACATGAGCGGCAGGATCAAAATGACGACGAAGACGGTTTGCAGCGTGTACATAATCATCGGGCCGGCGAGTTGGCGCACGGCCGCGAGATCATTTGTCGCCCGGGCCATCAGATCGCCGGTGCGATTCGCTTGAAAGAATGAGAGCGGCAGGTTTTGCACGTGCGCGTAAAAATCCTGCCGCAGATCATACTCGACGTGGCGCGAGATGCCGATCAGGATGCGCCGTTGCAGGAACAGGAAGAAGCCGCTCACGAGGCTGACACCGAGGATGGTCAGCGCATAGCGCGTCAGGCTGGCCCACGTCACGCCGCCGTGCAGGCTGTCCACCGCACGGCCGACGAGCCAGGGGATGAACAGTCCGACGACGACCGACACAAAGATGCAGACGATGCCGATGGCGAGCGAAGTCTTATAAGGGCGGAAATAGCGCGCGAATTTTCTCAGTTCGTGCATACGGAAACGACGGCGGTCTGACCCGGAGTTGGCGCTAACGCTGTGGCGCTTATGATGCGCGATCTTGCGCCCTAAAGCCAAACGGCGGTGCTGGCGCAAGGAGCGGATTGTAGGCGGAGGACGTGACGAAAGTATGCTTACGGTCTGCCGCGCAGGCCAACTTGGCCTGCGCGGCAGACCATAGTTCAACGCCGCACGGCATAAGTAGTTAACGCCGTGGCCACCAGTTCCTGCGCTCCGTCCAGCACTTCGATGGCGACGGTGACGAGGCGGCGGCCGGCGCGCAAGACGCGCGCGTGTGCTGTGATCTGTCCGCCCTTGACCGGGCGCAGAAAGTGAAGCGTGAGATCGACGGTGACGGTTTGCTCGGCGGGCGCAAGCAGCGAGAGGACGGCGAAGGCGGAGGCGGTATCAACCAGCGAGGCGAGCGCGCCGCCGTGCATGATGCCCTCCATGCGCGTCAACTCCGGCCGCAAGGTGAGCGCCACTATGGCCGCGCCGCGCACGACCTCCGTCAGTTCAAGACCAAGTAGGCGTGCGTAGGCCACTTGCGCGAAAGCGGCATGCAGGCGGGCAAGCTCAGCCGCCGTGAGCGCGTCAGGCGCGGCGCTCATGATTTGTACAGATCGCCTGCGTTAACGGGATCGACGATGACCGCCGTGCCGTAAGCGAGCACTTCGGTCGCGCCGCTGGCGACTTCGGTCGCGTCATAACGTGCGCCGATGATGGCGTTCGCGCCGATCTCGCTGGCATGCTGAATCATGATCTCGAAGGCGTCGCGCCGCGTCGTCTCGCAGAGGTTCGTCCACGCGGTGATGTTGCCGCCGACCATCGTCTGAAAGGCTGCGCCGATGTTGACGAACAGATTGCGCGAGCGGACGACGATGCCGCGCACCACGCCAAGGTGTTGCCGGATATGATAGCCCGGCAACTCGAACGCGGTCGTGACCATTTGCGGCGACACGCTATAGCGCGGTTCGCTCACCGCGTAGGGCACGTTGCGTTGGAGAGGTTCGTTGGTCATAAGCTTGGTTTGTCCGGTGCATAGTGAACTGCGGGTCGTAATTCGTAATTCGGGCAGCGCGCAAGGCTGGCTTGCGATACGCGCGGCACAATCACGAGCTAAAGAGACTCGGTTGTGCGTCTTGTTGCGCGCCGTCGGCGGCGTGTGTTTCCTCCGGCGGCCAGCGATAACGTTTGAGGTCGCAACGACCGCGCGCGTCGAACGCGACATCCTCGGCTTCGAGCATGCTTTGCTGCACGTTGAGCGGGAGCAGCACGCGCCCCGTCGAGCATGCGCCTTGCGCGTTGATGACGCGCTGCCACGGCACATCCGCGGGCGCGGCGTGCATGACGAACCCGACGGTACGCGGCGTGTAACCTTCGCCAAGCATGTCCGCGATTTGTCCGTAGGTCATCACGCGCCCGGTGGGAATGCGCCGCACGATCTCATAGACACGCTCGTTATAGCCGGCCTGTGTGCTCAACTCGCGTTCGTCCGCGCGCACCCTGCTGCCGGCTCGTCCGACGCTTCCGCCGTCGTCTGCTGCTTTGTCTGTTCGCGCCATCGTTTCCTCGCTGTTAGCTGTTGCTGTCGCCACCACTCGCGCCATTCCGCGATGGCCCGCGCCCGTTCCGCCTGCGGCCCGGCAGGCTGAAAGCTCAGTCAAGTGTTTGTCGCATCGCGCAGGCACATCTCGGCCAGAAAGCGCGTGCGCAAATCTGTGCTGGCGAGTAAGTCGAGCAATTCCGGGATCGTATGCTCGCTCATGCGCGCCCGTTCGGCCGCAAACAACCGACGCTTCTGTGCTGTCTCGTTCATCATGTTCGGTGCGTGCTTCAAGCGAGCGTGCGCAAGACGGCCCGCGCAGGTGCGCCGTCGCCAGCGCCGCCGGTGAGTTTGAGCGGCAGACAAATTAACTCGTAGCGACCGGGGGGCACGGCGCGTAAATCTAAGCCTTCCACAATGACGACGCCGCGCCCAAGCAGTGCGAGATGCGTCTCGAACGTCTCGGACTTAAATTGCTCCACCGATAGATAATCAATGCCGACCAGTTGCACGCCCCGCTCGCCGAGCGCACGCGCGCCATCAGGCGCGATGTAGGTGAAATCAGTGCGGAACACGCGCGGCGGCGGGGCGGCCCAGAACGCGGAGTTGCGCGTCTTGAAGAGTACGCGCGTCGTCCCGGCCGGCACGTGCGCTGCAACATGCGCGGCCGCAATCGCGCGCACGTCGTCGCCGAGTTCAACTACCTGCGCCGGCCCGATTAGCACGTCGAGCGCGAGTGTGGCAACCGTTGGCGCGGCAGCGATGAAGTGCGCGGGCGCATCGACATGCGTCGCGGTGTGCGCGCCGAAGTGCAACAGCGAGACGTTGGCCGCGTCGCCACGTGCGAGCGCCGCATGCGCGCTAATCTCGATGCCCGGATCGCCCGGATAAACCGGCGTCTCACCGGCCGCGATGCCGACGCTGATGTCGTAGAAGGGCATAAGCATAATGACGTGTGCCAAATGACGAGCAGCCACATTGTAACCCTTCACTCGCCACTCGTCACCGCTTTTAGCGTAGCTGGCACACTCTGTCAACGAGCACCTGCGTGAAATTGAAGGCGTGGCTTGCGGGGGGGCTGGGGCTGCGTTAGCATCGCGCATTGTTTGGGCCTGCTGACGGGGGCAGAGCGCATTGATAAAAAGGGGGCAGAGATCATCAGCGATAATGGCGACCAGTGGGGCGTGCCGCGTGTTAGCGCATCGAGCTATTTGAACACCGCGCCACTGATCTGGAGCTTTATGCACGGATCGCACGCCGGCACGGTCGAGTTGGTCACGGACGCCGCCCCAGCGCGTTGCGCCGCGCTGTTGGCACAGGGCATGGTCGAGGCGGCGCTCGTGCCGGTCATTGAATATCAACGACTGCCGGAAGTGTTGCTCGTCTCGAACGCTTGCGTCGGCGCACGGCGCGCGGTGCGCAGCGTCGTCTTGGCTACGCGCTGTGCTGATCTCAGAGAGGTGCGGACAATCGCGCTTGATGAATCATCGCGCACGTCCGCCGCGCTCGTGCAGGTTATCTTCCGGGAATTTCTCGGTTTTGCGCCGCAGACCAGCCCCGCGCAGCCCGACGTGCATGCGATGCTCGCCGCGCACGATGCCGCGCTCGTCATCGGCGACCCGGCCATGACGTTTGCGCGCGCCGGCTTGCACGTCCACGACCTCGCGCGCCTGTGGCGCGAGCACACGGGCCTCGGCTTCGTCTTTGCCTTATGGATGACGCATGAGCGTGCGGCCGGGGCCGTGCGTGCGCTTGATTTCGCCGCCGCGCGTGATGAAGGACTGGCGCACACGGATGCGATCATCGCGCAGTACGCACCGGAGTTGAACTTGCCGCGCGCGGAGTTGCACACGTACCTGCATGAGAACCTCTGCTTCGAGTTGAACGCGGAGATGCGCGCCGGGCTTGAGCTTTATTTTCAACTCGCGCACAAGCATGGTCTCGCGCCGGCCGCGCGCCCGCTATGTTGGCTGTCATCATGATGAGCAATGCCACCCGCAACGCCACAAAGGAACCGCAGTAGATGTTGCCGCTACGCTTGGCGGCTTTAACGCGCTTTCGTTTCGGGCTATGGCTGCTTCGCGGTATCGGTACTTTCGGCTACTCCCCGATCTTGTTTTTACCGCAGAAAAGATTGTCGTCAAGCAGCGCGCCGACGTAGTATCCATCAATACTTTAGCGAAAGAGGATACCATGGCTGACATGCTAACAATTCTCAACCTCATCGAACGGGCGGCAAAGGAAGGGCGGACGAACCTCGACCTCAGCGGCAATCAACTGACGAGCGTGCCGCCGGAGCTCGCCAAGCTGACCAACCTGACCAGCCTCGTCCTCAGCGGCAATCAACTGACGAACTTGCCGCCGGAGCTCGCCAAGCTGACCAACCTGACCAGCCTCGTCCTTTGGAATAATCAATTTGTGGAATTGCCGCCGGAGCTCGCCAAGCTGACCAACCTGACCAACCTCGACCTCAGCGGTAATCAACTGACGAGCGTGCCACCAGAGATCGCCAAGCTGACCAACCTGACCAGCCTCGTCCTCAGCTACAATCAACTGACGAGCGTGCCGCCGGAGCTCGCCAAGCTGACCAACCTGACCTATCTCGACCTCAGCCGCAATCAACTGCCTATTCCGCCTGAAACGTTAGCCAAACCGAATGACGTAAAAGCGATCTTAGCCGCGCTGGCCGGATTGGTGAGTGGAGAGCGGTTGAACGAAGCGAAGATGTTGGTAGTCGGGGATGGTAAGGTCGGGAAAAGCTCGGTGGTGGAGCGGTTACTTTACAGCACGTACAATCCGCAGAAAGAAACCACGTTGGGCGTGGAGATTAACGATGAGATGAAAGTTGTCCAGAGCGAGGTAAAAGGCGAAGGCGAGCCGGTCAAACTGAACATCTGGGATTTCGGCGGGCAGGAGATTCAGCATTCAACGCACCAGTTCTTTCTGACCACGCGCAGCCTCTATCTGCTGGTGGTGGATGCGCGCAAAGGCGATCAACTCAGCAATATCGAATACTGGCTGAAGCTGATCGAAAGTTTCAGCGGCGCTTCGCCCATCATCGTCGTCATCAACCAGATTGACCGGTTGCACGGTCAGCGCCCGCTCAATCTTGATCGCAAAGCGTTGCAGGACAAATACAACATCCGGGATTTCGTCGAAACCTCGTGTGCGACGGGCGATGGCATTCCCGCCTTGAAAACGGCGATTGCCCGCGAGGTCGAACAGTTGAAGCATGTGCGCGACATCTGGCCGCACGAATGGCTCGCCATCAAACGACGGTTGAAAGGCACGCAGGCTGATTACATCCCGGTCGAGAAATATCTGGAAATCTGCGGCGAAGAGAAATTGAATGACGAAGACCTGCGCATGTCTTTGCTGGGACTGCTGCACGATCTAGGCGTGGTCATACGCTTTCCGGGCGATACGCAGGTGCTCAATCCGCGCTGGGTGACACAGGGCGTGTACGGGTTGCTAACTTCAGCGCAACTGGTCAAAGATCAGGGGCAGTTCGATCTGAAAGACGTGGGCCAAATCTTGGCCGGCCGCCTGCCGGAGGCCCATGTCCATTATCCGGCACACACGCACGAGCGGCTGATTAAAGTGATGCAGCATTTCGAGCTATGCTTCGAGTTCACCGACCGGCCGGGTCATTACCTGATCCCGCGCCACCTGCACGACAATGAACTGGACATCTCGTGGGACGATGCCAGCGCGTTGAAGTTTCAATACCATTACGAGACGTTGCCCGACGCCGTCATCTCGCGCTTCATCGTGCGCATGAACCAGTACATCACCAAACAGTATTACTGGAAGAACGGCGTCTTCCTGCATAGCGGCGAGAATCGGGCTAAGATCAAAGCTGATCTGGTAGATCGCAAAATCTTCATCTCGATCATTGGCAAAGAACAGTCCCGCCGCGCCTTCCTCGCAATCATCCGCTCGGCCTTTGACGAAATCAACAGCAACTTCAAAATCAAGATCAAGCAGATCATCCCGGTGCCCGGCTTTCCGCGCGCGATGGTCTCGTACCAAGAACTACTCGTTCACGAAGAGATGAACGAACCGGAGATACTCATCCCCGAATTGCGGAAGAAGTTCCCGGTCAGAGAATTACTCGACGGCGTCGAAGAGTTAAGCGTCCGCATGCAGCGTCGCGAAAGCGACTTGAACGAAAGGAGATTCCCACAACCCATGCCTGAAGAGATTCAACCCAAATCGCACCCGCCGGCCATAACTCAGCAGAACAATCCCTGGCGGTCGGGATCGTTTTATCTGGTCACTTATGTGGTAGCAATTGCCACGATCTTGGCCGCCATTATCGTGCTGAACAAATTCGGCGTCTCTTGGACAACTGCGGCGGTCATTCCCCTTGTAGTGATAGGCGGATTGCTGAGCATCGGTATCATTGGCGCGAATCAATTGAAAAACGACGAACGTCTGTCGGATGAAAGCTACGTCAAGCTGATGATCGAGTCATACAAGCGTTTGCCGCTGCTCAGGGGCAAAGGCGAATCGAATAACCTGCTGGCGAATAAGCAATCAGAAAAATGAAGCCCGGCGAATCTCTCGTTGTCTCGCATCGCGGCTTTGCGTGAGTTTGCTGCTCGTGTGAGTTGTCGGTTGCTTCGGCATATAATTTGCAACACATGCAGGTTGCCGCCCGGTAAGTTAAGCATTAGCGGCGGGCGTGTTGGCAGAATACGAATTTAAGTTGATTGTTATGGCAAATATCCAACCCATCCTCGACCGCGCGCTGGCCGGTGAGCGCCTGACGGCCGCCGACTGCACGGCGCTCTTAGAGTCGCACGACATCGCGCGCATCGGCGTCGCCGCCGACGAAGTGCGCCAGCGTTGGCACGCAGACAACGTCGTCACCTACATCATTGATCGCAACATCAATTATACGAACGTCTGCAACGTCGTCTGCACCTTCTGCGCCTTCTATCGGCGGCCCGGCAAGCCCGACACTTATGTCCGCACCGTCGCCGAGATTTGCCAGAAGATCGACGAGACCATCGCGCTCGGCGGCACGGGCGTCTTGATGCAAGGCGGCTTGCATCCCGACTTCGGCATCGAGTGGTATGAAGACTTATTGCGCACGCTGCACGCGCAGTATCCCGACTTTCAACTGCATTGCTTCTCGCCGCCGGAGATTCACAACATCCATCTCATCTCCAAGCTTTCGTATGAAGAGATATTGACGCGACTGAAAGCGGCGGGCTTGTACAGCTTGCCCGGCGGCGGCGGCGAGATTCTGGATGACGAAGTGCGCAAGCGCGTCTCGACCAAATGCACGACCGACGAATGGCTCGCCGTCATGCGCGCCGTGCATGGCGTGGGTTTGCGCTCGACGGCGACGATGATGTTCGGCATCGGCGACGCGGTCGAGCATCGCGTGCGCCATCTGCAACGCATACGCGATCTGCAAGATGAGACCGGCGGCTTCACGGCCTTTATCCCGTGGACGTTTCAACGCGAGCATACGGCACTCGGTCGGCGCATCAAGGACGAGCCGACCGGCATCGATTATTTGCAGATGCTCGCGGTCTCGCGCCTGTTTCTCGACAACGTCGCGAACTTTCAATCGTCCTGGCTGACGCAAGGCTTGCGGCTCGGACAGGTCGCGCTCCGCTTCGGCGCGAACGACATGGGGTCGATCATGATCGAGGAGAACGTCGTCTCGGCGGCGGGCGCGCACAACGAAGCAGACGAACGGATGCTGCGCTACTTGATCCGCGAAGCCGGCTTCACGCCGCAGCAGCGCGACATCCTCTACCGCCATGTGCAGCGTGCAGAGTCCGTGCGCGGCGATGCGAGCGATTCGGCTGGCCTGCGCGAGTTGAGCGTCGCGTTCGCGGACTAAATCGGAACACATAAGTTGGGACAAACTGAAAAGGCTCATCCACGAAATCACACGAAGCGGCACGAAGCCGAACACACGAAATCTGCTCTCTTTGTTTCGTGCTGTTTCGTGTGGTTTCGTGGATTATCTCTTCCTCGTATCCCAATCTTATATGTTTTAATTTAGGGGGGCTTTCACCAACCCATACGTTCGCGCAAACTGGTGACGTGCGCCGTGTGATGGCGGCTATGCCATGCGTAGAGCGCGAGTTGTTTATCAAGCGAGACCATGCCCAAGTCGGGATGCCGAAACGTGCGCGCAAACTCGACGGGCGTGAGCACGTGGAACAAGTTGGCCCAGCGCTCGTGCAGTGCATCGAGCAGGGTGAGCGACGTGGCAATAGGCGTCGTTTGCGTGTCGCCGAGCTTGGCCCAGTCGGCTTCTTCGTAAGTTTTGATCGCGGGCGCGTCTTCGGTCAGCGCAAACTTGGTGCGGATGTAGCCATTCATGTGGCTGTCAGCCACATGATGCACGAGTTGGCGCACCGTCCAGCCGCCAGCGCGGTAAGGGGTTTCGAGTTGCTCGTTATTCAAGTCCGCGACGGCCGCGCGCAATTGCGCGGGCGCGGCCGCGAGTTGGGCGATGAACCCCGCGCGGGCATCGTCGGTCGATTCCTCCGTCGCCATTTGAAAGGGCCCGACGGGGTAACGTGGGTCAGTCATAGCTCTCCTTTAATGCGTCAATGCTGAAATGGAATGCCGGCGCAATTATATGGCGCGGCGCGCAGCAGGCAAGTGCCACTTATGCCGCCTACAGCAGTGCCACTTGCAGAGACCAGACTGTTTTGAGTTAGGGACACAGTTGCCACGCCTTGATCGCGTTGATGGGGTGGAGCAACATCAGGACTTCCAGCAACAGGCTGTCTCTAATCCACCAGAGCAGCATTAGTTCCACCACCGCGAACAGCGCGAGCGCACGGCGGAAGCCAAGGCGGCGGGCCAGCATGAAGCCCAGCGCACAACTCAGTATGTCGCCGGTCGAATTAACAATCGTGTCGCCCTGATAGCCGAGTGCGGCCGTCGCCTCACGATAACGCGCGATCATGAACGGCGAGTTTTCCACCACTTCCCACAACGCTTCGAGGGTGACCGCCAGCCAGAGGCGGCGCAGCGGCCGCACGCGCGGCGCGAGCCACGCCAGCAACCAGCAATATACAAAGCCATGCAACAGATGCGTGAAACTGTAAGGATCGAATAGTTGCTGCGAGTTGTCCGCGCTACAAATGTTGCCCGCCCACAGCCAGAGCCGCCCGCAGGCACAAAACCACAAACGCCCTTCACCACGCAGCAACGCCATCGTGACCAGCAGCAACGCGCCCATGCCCGGCCACGCCCACTTCTTTTGCCCGTTAGACGTTAAATCTTTTGCCGTCATCTACGCTGCTAAGCTTGTCGCCAACGGCGGCACAGATCGCGCGCCGCTTCGGGCCAAGTGGGGAACTGAAAAGTGAAACCATGTTGTAACAACAGCCCCGGCACGACGCGGCGACTCTTAAGAATCAACTCCGTCTCGGTGTGGAGAAAACGCGCGCCTAGCTCTAGCATCCACTCGGTCGCGGCTAGGCCGAAGCGTGCGCCCCAGGCCGCGCGCAAGGCGCGCATGAACTCGGCATTGGGCAACGGCATCGGCGCGGCAACGTTGACGGGGCCGGCCAAATCTTCATGCTCGATTAACCACTGTACGGCGCGCACGAAGTCTTCATCATGTATCCACGAGACGTACTGCCGGCCATCGCCGGCCCGCCCGCCAAGTCCGAGGCGCGCTAAACGGAGCAGTAGGTCGAACGGGCCGGCGCGGTCGGGACTCATGACGATGGCGGTGCGGAGTTTTACTTTGCGCGTGTGCGGCGTCGCGGCTTCGTCGAGTGCGCGTTCCCAGGACGTAGCCACGTCAATGCTGAAGCGCCATGTGTCGGGCACGTCCGGTTCCGCGCCGCCGATGATGCCGGTGGCTTCGTCGTGCGCCGCGTCGAAGCGATGCGCGTAGATGGTCGCGGTGCTGGCTTGCAACCAAACGCGCGGTGGCCTTTGCGTCTGCGCGATAGCTGCGCCGACCACGCGCGTTGATTGAACGCGCGACTCCTTGATCAGCCGCCGGTTCTCCGGCGTGTAGCGACAATTCACGCTGCGCCCGGCCAGATTGATCACGGCCTCCGCGCCTTCGAGTTCCGCCGCCCACCCGCCCAGCGTCAATCCATCCCACGCCACCTCACGCCACGGCACATCATCCGGCTTGCGACTCAGCACCACGACCTCATGCCCGTCCGCATAGAACGCACGCGCCAGCATCGTGCCCACCTGACCCGTGCCGCCGGGGATAATTATTTTCATCTGCCTGCTTCTCGCCGCTTGGCCGCCATGCGGCGCAATTTATCTGCTCTGCTGAGCTTGGGTTCGTTGTAGCCACGTGCCGCGAACGGTTCCAGCTTTTCCAACCACAAATCTTCCAAGCTGACCAAATCCGCGCGCAGTTCAGCCTCCGCAATTTCGCGCGGCGCGAGTTGATCGAGAACTTCAAAGACAAAACTCGCGCTGCCAAACTCGTGCCAGTCGGCTTGCAACTCCTTGTTCCGATGCCCGCCCAACGTCAACTCGAACCTGTGCCGGTTCATGATGCCGGGCAGGTCTAGCCCGCTCCCGACAAACACTTTCCCGTTGGCCATATTGCGAAGCTGAAACACGCCCGCCTGCCGATGCTCCTGCTTATACTCTTGCTTCAACCGTTTCTGGTCATTCTGCATTGTTAGTTCTCCATCAATCAGGCAGGCAGGTGAAAATCTAACGCCCGGTAGTAGCCTACGGGACCGCTGATGAAAGATTTGCTGAACTATGCGTTCACTGCCTGCCGGTATCAAGAGGCGTCGTTATCAGCAGCAGAAGGGCGCAACGGCTCCGACACCCGCTCTTTGAGTCGCTGCACCCGCGCCCAAATTTCATCTGGCATCATGTACTGCCAGACTCCTGTCAGTGTACGGGCGAATTTCGGATTTGCCGCCGCTTCTTTTTCAACTAGACCGATATAATCTTCCCCATGCCAGCCTAATAAGTGTTCGATAGGCCCTGCTGCAATATGGCTTAACTCATCATCTGATTCAGCGAGCGACACCACTGTTAGAATAAACTGCCATTGAGTTTCAGGGCGGGCCGTGAAATTCATTGAGACCACATCGTCCCCGGCTTTGGATTTGCTGGTTGGAGGCTTGCCGCGAATCTCGGCAAGCCATTTACGAGCTAAATCTTGCCACTCCGTTTGACCATATTGCTCCCAGTAAACACTCTCTGGCATAGCTATTCATTAAGACCTAATCAATGTTATATCGCGGTGCGCGGCAGCATTCCGCCATAGGCGTAAAGTACCGCATCGCGACAGGTCAGCGCCACTTGAAGATGCTGATAATGTTGGAGAAGTCGTCCGTCCAGACGTGGCGGTGCGGGTCGCCGGGGAGCATGTGCCAGCGCGAGTCGGTCAGCAGTTGATTGAGGTCGGCGGGGCTGCGCGCCATGACGACCCATTGCGAGGCTTCTTTGCCGGCTACGTCCGCCGGTTGCGTGTCGTCGCGGGCGAGGCAGACGAGGTTGCGGCTGCGCGCGAGGTCGGCGACGACCGGATGCAGGTCGAGGCTGCGGTTCGAGATGTGGAAGACGAGCAAGCCGCCCGGCGCGAGCTTGGCCAGATAGAGATCGAGCGCCTGCCCGGTCATCAGGTGGACAGGGATCGCGTCGGAACTGAAAGCGTCAAGCGCGATCAGACCGTAAGCCGCGGCGGGCGCGCGTTGCAGTTGCCGGCGCGCGTCGCCGAGGACGACGTTGACGGGCGCGGGCGCGCAGTTGATCAGATACGTGAAATATTCGGGCGCGCGGGCGACGCCGACAACCGCCGGGTTGATCTCGTAGAACGTCCAACGCTCGCCCGCGCGTGCATACGTGACGGTTGCGCCCGTGCCGAGACCGACGATGGCTACGTCGCCGTTGGCGGGGCGCGTTTGATAAGCGGCGAAGACCTGACCGAGCGGGCCTGCGCGGTGATAGTAAGAGAGCGGTTCGCACTGGCGTATGAAGTCGGCGTACTGGCGACCGTGTAGGGTGCTGCCGTTGTAGAGCAGGTGGAGCGTGTCGCGCTCGTTGCGCGTGACGCGCAGGACGCCGAAGAAGTTGCGCTCGGCCGTGAGCGTGCGCGTGTTGAGTTGCGCGTAAACATGGCTGCCGAGCAGCACTGCGCCGAGT
>JBBQGM010000016.1:0-59549 GCA_038322995.1 Pyrinomonadales bacterium | reverse complement strand
CTCATCCCCCGCCTCTTTTACATATTACACCACCTCAGGGCCCCCCACTTCGTCCCCCTCTTTTTCCCCGCCCCCCCCCCCCCGACACTCTTTGCGCTCTTTGCGGTTACAGATTTGCCGGCGAGCTAATCAACTTTCAAGCCGTCAATCGCTTCGACCGTTAGCTTCTGCATCTGCTTCTTGTCGCCGACCGTGAGCGTGACGGTGTACTCGCCGGGTTTAACGAACTTTGGTTGATCGTTCACGCCGCGATCCTCCGTGCTCTCCGGTTGCAGATTCCAGACGACGCGATTGATCTCCGGCACGGTCGTGCCCGTCAGCTTACGCACGAGATGATCTTGCGCGTCCTTGATCTCAATCGTGTACTCCTCGCCGTTATACGACTTCTGATAGAAATCTATGTACGCGCCAAAGGCGGGGTTCGGCGCTTTGTAGATGCGCTTGCCCCAGACCGCGCCTTCGGGCAGGTAATAAAATTCCAGCGCCGGCCGTAGCGAGAACAGATGCAGATCGCCCGCGCGCACCTCCGCCGTCATCTCTTCGAGCGGGCGAATGTCGTCCATGATGTAGAGCGAGCGGCCGTGCGTGGCGATGATGAGATCGCGGTCGCGCGGATGCACGAGGATGTCGTCCACCGCCACGGTCGGCAGGCCCGGCATGAACTTGATCCAACGCGTGCCCCGGTCGAACGAGAGATAGAAACCGAACTCCGTGCCCGCGTAGAGCAAGTTTTTATTAAACGGGTCTTCGCGCACAACCTTGACTGTCGTTGTGCGCGGCAGATTCGCGTTAATGGATTTCCACGTCTTGCCGTAATCGTTCGTCATAAACACGAACGGCGCGAACACGTCGTTGCGATGGCCGTCAATGGCGACGAAGGCTGTGCCCTCGTCGAAGTGCGACGCCTCGATGCGACTCACCCAGAAGCCCTTGACCGCCGCCGGGAAGTTCGCCGTCAAGTCGTTCCACGTCTTGCCTTCGTCGCGCGTGAGCCACACTTTGCCGTCGTCCGTGCCGGCCCAGACCAAGCCGCGCGTAACGGGCGACTCGGCGAGCGTGAAGATCGTGCCGTAGGTTTCCGCGCCCGACCCGGCCGTTGCGATCTTCGCCGGGTCTTGCGTCGAGAGATCGGGACTGATCGCTTCCCACTTGTCGCCGCGCTCGCTGAGTTTGAACATGCGATTGCCGCCCATGTAGAAGACGGTCGGGTCGTAATGCGACATCCAGACGGGCGTGATCCAGTTGAAGCGAAACGCGGGCGTGCCCTCTTTGCCCTGCGGTTGAATAAGTTTGCTCTGCCCTGTTTTGACGTTGAGCCGGACTAGATAGCCGTTCTGCGATTCGCTGTAGGTGATATTCGGATCGGTCGGATCGATAGCGCAATAGAAACCGTCGCCGCCGCCGAGCGAGTACCAATCGGCGTTGGTGATGCCATCGGCGCTGCGCGTCTGCGAAGGGCCGCGCCAGTTGAAATTATCCTGCAAGCCGCCCGCGACCGTGTAAGGCTTCTGCATGTCGGCCGTCACGCGATAAAACTCGCCGAGCGGGACGTTGTTGATGAAGTCCCAACTGTCGGTACGGTTGTAACTCGCGTAGATGCCGCCGTCCGTGCCGAGCAACACGTGATCCGGGTTCGTCGGATCGATCCACATTGCGTGCAAATCGCCATGTATGTCCTTCGCCCCGTTGCCGCGAAACGTCTGGCCGCCATCGTCTGAAACGTGCAGGCCGAAGCCGAGTATGTAGATACGTTTGTCGTCGTTTGGATCAACTCTGATCTGACTGAAGTAGAACGAGCGCGGCGTGAGTTCGTTGACGCGCGCCCACGTCTCGCCCTTGTCGGCCGAGCGAAACACGCCGCCCGACTTGCTCCGCAGATCATCCAAGGCGACACCGCCGCCGACATCCGATTCGATGACTGCATACACGATCTTCGGGTCTTTGCGATAGACATCAAGGCCGATGCGGCCCGTCTGCGGCGGCAAGCCGTTGGTCAGTTTCTTCCATGTGCGCCCGCCGTCGCTCGTCTTAAAAACGCCGCCTGTCGCGCCGCCGCTCGTGAAGCTATAAGGCGTGCGCCGCCGCATGTACATCGCGGCATAGAGCGTGTTGTGATCCGAGGGATCAAGCACTAGATCAATCGCCCCGGTGTTTGCGTCAACTTGCAACGAAGGCGTCCACGTCTTGCCGCCATCCGTCGTCTTGAAGACGCCGCGCTCACGATTCGCGCCCCAGAGATGACCGCCCGCCGCGACATAGACCGTGTTCGCGTCCGCTGGATCGACGATCACGCGCGCGATTGTTTGCGTGTCGCGCAGGCCCATGTTCTTCCACGTCGCGCCGCTATCCTCCGACTTATAGACGCCGTTGCCCCAAGACGAACTGTTGCGCCCGTTCGGCTCGCCCGTGCCGGCCCAGACTGTTTTCGCATCCGTCGGCGCAACGGCGACCGCGCCGATTGAGGCAACCGACTGTTTGTCGAACACGCCTGACCAACTTGTGCCGTTGTCCGTCGTCTTAAATAACCCGCCCGTGCCCGTGGCGACGTAGAGCGTGTAAGGCTTCTTCGGATCACCCGCGATGTCCGCAACGCGCCCGCCCATACTCGCCGGCCCAATCGCGCGCCACTTCAACTGCTTCGTGAGCAGCGTGTACGGCTCGCTCGCTTGCTCCACGTCTTCGGTCGCGCCGGGCTGTTGCGCCGGATTCTGCGTTTGCTCAGTCGTGCCGCTCTCGCTCGCCGGTGTCGGCGTCGGCTTCGGCGCTTTCGCCGTCTTCTTTTGCTTCTGCTGCGCGAAGGCGCGCGAACCGGTCTCGATTTGCAAATTGAGCGCGCAACAGAGCGCGATGATAAAGACAATCGGATTGCGTTTCATGCTTACATATTCCTCTGGATTTAAGCTTCGTTCGGATTGCGTGCTAAGGGCCCGAACTAAACCCGACCTGCTACAAAAAGCAGTAACCCGTTTCTGTTTAGAAACGATGGCTGAAACTATAACTCATCAATTTTCGCCCAACAGCAACTGCATTATGGGAATGTAGCGCACAAGATATGCCGCCACCAAGACCATGAGGATTTCCGATACAAGCAAGCTGACTAAAATCAAGGGCGTGCCGACCAACAAGCCGAGTCCGGGAAAAGCAAGAGAACTTGCGCCTTTCATCCAAACACCAAGCAAGACAATAAAGGCAATCAGGATGAGGATCGCAAGGATTACCGAAAGAATCAGCAAAAGGTAATACATGGCTGCTCCTTTTACGTAGTTAAAAGCTTCAGGCCATTGCAATGGATGAAGCCAACTGATGAGTGTTTATAGCCGCACACGAAATCGCAAAACAAGGACGCCATGAGTGCGCTTAACTTCCTTGCGCTCTGCTTTACGCCTCTACTGTCTCTGCGTGCGAATTTCTATCTCGGCACTTCCGCTGTGTTCAGAATATCCGTAATCACTCCGTCGGGCGTCGCGCCGTCAAGTTCAGCTTCGGCGCGCAAGCGCAGACGATGGCGCAGGCACGCGCGGGCGATGTCGCGCACGTCGTCGGGCGTGGCGAACTCGCGCCCGCGCATCGCACCGAGCGCCTTCGCGCATAACAACAACGCCACGGCCGCGCGCGGACTCGCGCCGTAAGCGACCGCCGGATGCTCGCGTGTGCGCCGGACGATCTGCACGACGTAAGCCTGCACGCCGGCCTCCATGCGCGTGCGCCGCACCTCGGCGCGGCAGTGCGAGATGGCGTCGGCTGCGGCCAGCGGTCGGATGTCAACTTGATCGAGCCGGCGCGCGTTGAAGCCTGCGTCCCACGCGGCGACGATGCGCGCTTCTTCGTCCGCGCCCGGATAGTCAATGATGATCTTCAAGAGGAAGCGATCAAGCTGCGCTTCGGGCAACGGGTACGTGCCCTCGTACTCGATGGGATTCTCCGTCGCCAACACGGTGAACAGGGGCGAGAGCGGATGCAGTTCGCCATCAATCGTCACCTGTCGCTCTTACATCGCTTCGAGCAAGGCGGCCTGCGTCTTCGGCGGGGTGCGATTGATCTCGTCGGCAAGCAGAACGTCCGTAAAGACGGGCCCGCGCCGCAGGCTGAACGCGGACGTGGCCGTGTTAAAGACGTTCGTGCCCGTGATGTCCGAAGGCATCAGGTCGGGCGTGAACTGGATGCGACTGAAGTCCGCGCCGATGATGCGCGCGAGCGTCTTGACGAGCAAAGTCTTGGCCGTGCCCGGCACGCCCTCGATCAGCGCGTGCCCTTCGGCGAGGATGGCGACCAAGACCTGCTCGATCACCTCGTCCTGCCCGATGATGACCTTGCGCAGTTCCGTGTTGATATGTTCGACGGTTGCGGCGACGTGTTCCATTAGCGCGCTCGAATATTTTGATTTGGCCTGAAGAGCTTAACCATAAACACATTCATAGCACAAAGGCGGTTCGTGTCCTTATGGCTTCGTGGTTAATCCGCTTGCGCCACAATTTGATTAGGCATCAAGAATCATCCGTCCTTTCAAGCAGAGTCTATCTAGCTCCGATCATAATCGCCCGGCCTGTTTGATCTCACGCACACGCATGCGGATGCCGAGCGTGCGTTCGAGTTCGCGCAAGCGGTGGACGAGCGCGAGCGCACGGCGCGCGTTCGTTGGCTCGCCGTTGATGGCGTCTTCGCAGTCGCGCAATAAGGTTTCCAGTTCATCTTTGTTCAGCCCGGAACGCGCGGCCACGCGGGCGGCGAGTTGGGCGCGCATGCCGGTCTGCGCGACGCCGCCGTAGCGCGCGAGCGCGCGCCGTGTGCGGGCATAGACGTTCTCGACGGCGAGGTCGTAGGCGCGTGCGCGTTGTTGCAGTTCGGCCATTGAAGCGACGAACTCAAGTTTCGAGCGCCGATCCACGTGCGGCGCAGGCAAGGAGCGCGCGAATCTGCGTCCGCGTGTCCAGACGAGCGCGCAGACGAGCAGGAATGCTTGCCCGCAGAGCGCCAGCACGGGCGTGCCCGCGAAGTAGGCGGCCAATTCATTCTCGGTGGCGGCGCGGCCTTGATGATATTCATCGAAGGCGATCAGCCCGGCGTGTACGGCGACGAGGTTCAGCGCGAGTTGCAGATTGTCCGCGCGCTCAATGCCGTTGTTGGCGACGACGAACGGATCGCTCAAGACGATGACGCGCCCGCGCCCGCGCACATAATCAGCGACGAGCGCGCCGCGTTCGTCAGCCAGATGAAAGACCGGCGCGGTCGAAGGCGGCGGCTCGGTTTGTTCAGGCTCGGCTTGCTTTGGCTCAGTTTCGCTCTCTGTTGCGTTGTCATCAGGCGCAACGACTATCGGCCCCTGCGGCGTCGGCGCGGGCTTCGTTTGCGCTGTCGGTGTCGGCGCGGGCGGCGGCGGTTCGTCTGCCTCTTCGCTCGTGTCGGCCGCGTCGTTGCCGCTCGCGCCGGTCTTGGTTTGCGTCGCAGCCTGCGCCGGTGCGCCGGGTTTGAGTTGCAAGCGACCGGCGAAACGCGAAGGGGCGATCTGCGCTACGTCGTGCGTGAGCAAGGTAGGCTGCGTCGGCGCGATTGGCTTTGTGCCGGCCGTTAGATTCTCCGTGTCCGTGGCGCGCACGTCGCCATTCGGCACGGCCGCCACGGCTGTGGAGAGCAGGTAGTTGTCGGCGGCTGGTAACGGCAGCGTTACCTCCGGCGTGCGGTCAATGACGACGAGCCGTCCGCCCGCTTCGACCCACTGGCGCAGTTTGTCCGTCTCCTCGCGCGTGTAGGGTACGCGCAGGCGACCGACGATAACGAACGTGTCGGGCTGCCTGTGTTTCGGATCAAGCAGCGCGGCCATGGGTTCGCGCCAGCGCATGACCTGTTGGCCCGACTCGCTGAGATATTCATAGAGGGCGCGCGTGCCCGTCGCACCCGCGTTGTAGGTCGAACGGTCGGGCTTGATCTCCAACTCCGGCTCACGCTCGACGCGGACGAAAGAGGCCGCATTCAGGCCCACCAGCAACACGAGCAGCACGGCGATTGAACCGATGATGAAGAGGCGTTCACGCATTTTAGCTTAAGTCAGGAGTCCAGAGAGTCGGGCGAGTCTAGCGCGTCAAAAGACATTTGTTTTATGACGCGCTGGACTCTTTGGCCTCTCTAGATTTGCTCGTCACTTGTCACTGCATTCGCGCATTGCGCTTGAAACTCCGACCAGTCCGCGTCGTGCGCGGGCACGAGGCCGTACCAGTGGCGCTCGTAGACATTGGTGAGCGGCTGCACCGACTGGAAGAGGCGGGTGTGCTCGCGCAGGGCGCGCAAATAATCGCGGTTGGTCTTGTGTGGCTCAAGTCGCAGGATTTTGCGCTCGCCGAGTTCGCATAAGACCGCGATGTAGGCCTTGCGCATGGCCCCGCGCAGATCGCCCGCGCGGGCGAGTCGGTCGGCTGCGGCCAATAGATCGGCGGCTGTTTCGTCGGGCGCGAGTTGTTCGCCGAGCACAACGCGGGCCGTGCGTGTGCGCTCGCGCGTGAGTCGGCGGCGCGCGAGACGCGGGCCGTAGCGCCAGAGCACGAAGCCGATGAGTGCGAGGCAGAGCGCGTAAATGATGACGCGCGCCGCTTGCGAGACGAACAGGGCCGTGCCCGGTTGCACGGGTCTGCGTGCGGGCAGGAGGCTGCTGAGCCATTTGAGGAAACGTGCCCAGAGTCGTTTGAGCGCGCCGCCTTGCGCGGTCTGTTCGTTGTATTCGGGGCGTTGCAGGATGGCGTGCAGCCGCCCCTGTTCGGCCGCTTTGTCGCGCGTCGCTGGCGTCTGCGCCGTTGCGCGTTCGGTTTCGTCCAGCCGCCCGGCGAGCGCGTGGAGGCGCGCGTCTATGCGCGTAAGCGCGGCTGTGCGCGCGGCGACGGGCGTGGCCGGCAATTGCGCGAAGGCGTCAAGCTCAAGTTGCAGCCAGCCATTATCAACGGCCAACGTGCCGCCGGCCCATTCGACTTGTTCAGTCGCGGGCAGCGTCGCGCGTAGCTCGTTCAGTTGTGCGTTCTGTCGTCGTTGAAACTGCGCTGTATTAACCGCGCGCTCGTCGTCGTCCGGTACTGCCCGATAGAGATCAAACAAAGCGGCCAACGCGCCATCGGCTTGCGTCACGCGCGTGCGGTAATCCTTGAGCGGCACGGCCCCGGTCGCGCCGACTGCGCCGCACAACAGCAAGAGAGCGCAGAGCAGCGGCCGGTTGCGGTGAACGTGCGCGGCCAAAATTATTTGCCCCCCATTGCGCCCGGCCCGCCGACGAGCGCGGGCGCGAGCGGCGCAATGCGCCCGTCAGGCAGCGCGGGCATCTCGCCGAGCCGGGTCAGCGCGAGCAGTTCGATGTCGTAGCCTTCGTGCCGCACGCGCTCGTCCACGTAGAGCAGCGAGAGTCCTAACATCCAGACCGGCGTCAGCAGGATCACGGCGATCTGATTGACCACCTGATAACCGATGGCGTACCAGACAGGCCACTCGGAGCGCACCAGATCGAACGGATTGACACCGTGCAGATAACCGTACCAGCCGAGCGGGATCAAGAGCAGCATCAACGCCGAGTAAGTGGCGAACGTGGTGAACAAAAACATCGCCAGCAGCCGCCGCGCGTTGCCGCGTGCGAGCGCGATGCTGCGACTAGCCGCATCAAACACACCGCGCCCCTCGATCATCATTACCTGCGGCACGTAAGCGAGATGGCCCAGCACCCAGAAAAAGAAGAGCAGCGCAATAAGCGTGATCAGTAACGTGAGCAAGACAACAAGCACACCTATGGCCGTGCCGGTCGGCCCTGCCGTCGCGGCCACGGCGAGGAGGCCAAAAATTAGCAGCAGCATGATCAGCCAGATGCTGAACGCCAGCGAGCCGACCACGACCGCGCACAACGCCGTCAGCACCATTGCGCCGAACAGACCCCAGAAGCGCGTGCGCACACTGCGATAGATCGTGCGGGCACTGAACGGCTCTTGCCACAACAAGTGCATGACCACGTTGCGCGATGCGCCGCCGAGGATAATGAGCAGGCAAAACGGCCCTGAGATTGAGAGCAGCCAGCCTAATCCCGCGCCCACGACATAGAACACGAGCCGCCCGCCCGACGCGGTGAGCGGAATGGCGCGCAGACTGATGGTGAACAGCACGGAGCCGATGGCGGCGACAATGATGGGCGGCGCGGCTGTGCGGATGAGTGTCAGGAAATGACGGCGATAGAGCCGGAGCGTGCGGTCGATCAGATCGCCCGCGCCCATTGGTGCGAGCGCGAGTTGGTCGGCGGCGAGGCTCGGGCTGGTGGACATCAGAGAAGGGCCGGCGCGGCAGCGGCAAGGAAGGCGGCCGCTTAGTATTCCAGTTTGCCGTCGTAGAGCATGTCCGCGAGTTTGTATTTCATGTTCAATTTAAGGTCTTTATTAAACTCACAGACGAAGCGCACGTCGCCGTTCTGCGGGGTGAGCAACGGCTGCTCGTCGATGACGCGCGGGAAGATAAAGAGCGCCGCGCCCAGCGTGTTGCGCTGCGGCGACACATATTCTTGCAGGAAGATGCGCTTGCCGTCTTTGCGCTCAAGATAAGTATTGTTCTTGAGCACGGCCGTGATCGCGGCGTTGAAGATTTGCATCACTCGATTGCTGAAGCGCTGATCGGTGGACTCGAACCAGACGGCCACGACGGCTCTATTCTCCGTCGAGCCTTCGGCGAAGGCGCGCAGTTGCTCGTTCCATTGGCCGGACTCAAGCGCGATCTGGCGCGCGAGCGCCTGCCGGATGGGCCGGGCCGAGAGCCAGCGAATGCGAAACTTAACGCCCGTCGCCTGGTTGAGCGCGCCGCCGCTTTCCTCGCCGCGTTTTAGCCCGCCGCTCGTGTCGGTCACGGTTGTGCCGCGCGACGTGCCGGCCGTGGTCGAGGTCGGTTGTGCGGTCGTCGGCTTGTAGAACATTTCGGACGTGTCCTCGTCCACCTGCGTCTGGCCCCACGGCGAATCGTTCAGTATCTTCTGCACATCTTTCTTCGACCATTCGGCCCACGGCTTCAGATTCTTCTGCGCACTAACGCCGATGGCTAACAGGCCGGCGAGTACTAGCGCGGCGGCGGCTTTACTCATCATACTGCCTCCAAATTATTGTTTTGATTCGTCCGAAACTGCTGCGCCGGCCATTGCGGCGGACTTACAAGGCGACCGCTCGCGGCAAGGTTGCGCGGGCACTATAACACAGGCGGGCGGTGGCGCAGGCGGGCAACGTTTTGCCGCATAGGGCGCGAAAATTGCGGGGTAGAACAGTTGCCTGCTCTACCCCGCAAGTCAGCGCATGCACGCGTGGTTAGAAGTTGAAGCGGAAGACGAACTGGATAATACGTCCGCCCGGATCATTCGTGGTCGAGATGTCGCGATAGGCTTCGGCCGTCTGCCCGAAGGCGGATGACGAGAAGTTGGTCACGGCCACAACTTCAGAGCCGGCGCTGCCGACCCGGAAGTTCTGGTTGTTGATCGCGTTCAGAAACTCGGCGCGCAATTCGATATTGGTCTTCTCGGTAAAGTGGAAGCGCTTGATCACGCTCGTGTCGAACCGGAAGAAGCGCGGGCCGTGGATGATCAGTTGGGCAAAGCCGCACTGGCCGCCGGACGCTTGGACGCAGTTGCCAAAGCCCGCCGGCGCGATAAAGCGACCCGTCGGTGCACCGGCCGAAGAGTAGCCGTTCGCCGTCGTGCCCGACGTGTTGAAGGCCTTGATGGTATTGTCGATCACGTCCTGCGGCAGGAAGAAGACGGCGCTCGTCCCCTTGCGCACTTCGATGGCATGTTGCAGATCATTGCGCGTCAGGCCGACGAGTTGCACGTTGCCGAAGTTGAAGGCCGAGCCGCTCTGCAAGCGCGCCGTGCCCTGCCATTCCCAGCCCCCGACGGCCCAGTTAGTCAGCTTACCGACATCGCCGGCAAACTGCTTGCCGCGCCCGAACGGCAGTTCGTAAATCCAGTCGGCCTTGAAGCCGTGCCGCAGGTCGAACGGCGAATCTACGCGCCCAAGCCGGTCGTTGCGGAACGACGGCGGATTAACGAAGAGGTCGTTGTTGCTGGCGAAGATGTTCGTCAGCGACTTGGACCATGTGTAACTGCTTTGTACCAACAGCCCTTGCGCAAACCGCCGCCGTAACTCAACCGTCAGCGCGTCGTAATAGCTGCGCCCCGTGTTGGTCACGAGGAACGCGCCGCCGCGATAGTCCGGGTTCACGATGAACTCGTTCGCCGGTAGCCCGGCGGTCGCGGCGTTATTGGAACGCGTCGTGTTGTTGAAGACGTTGTTGGCGAAAGCGTTCGGCTGCGGGTTGGTTAAGGCCAACTGGCCAAGTAACGTCGTGTTGGTGAACAGCGAGCTATTGTAGAGCGCGGCGCAAGAGCCGGCCCCTGTGCCGGTGGCCGTGCAATTACCCGCGTTGGCGGGAGCGATGGCGCTGAAGTAGGCGAGCGTGATCGGCAGCGGGTTCGTGCCCGTGCCGGGGCCGGCGTAGCGGTAAGTATTGCCCCGTCCGGCGGCGATGTTAGCCTGCAAGTTCGCTTGTGCCAGTTTGAATTCGTTGGCGTAGTTGTTCTCGATCAAGTTGATCTCGTTGAGATTCACCTGCCGCCACAGTTTGACGCCGCGATTGCCGACGTAACGCACCTCCATCACCATGTCCTTCGTCAGCTCACGCTGGATACCGGCCGACCACGATTGCACGTAGCCGATGCGCAAGTCGCGCTCGAAGGCGTTCGCGCTGCCGGTCACTGCGCCACGGACGGGGAAGGCGATGGTGGGGTTGATCGTCGGCGGCGTAGTCGTGCCCGCATTACGGAACAACGAACCGGCCGTCAAGTTGCCGAGGGCGACGCTGCGGCTGGCATCGGTTATGCCGCCCGGATTGGACGCCAGAATGGACGACGCGATGGACAAACCTTCGCGCACAGTGGCAATCGAGTAGCCGGCGCGCAAGACGGTCTGCCCGCCATTGCCGAAGGCGCGATGAAGCAGGCCGCTCTTCCAGTCCGGGCTATAAGCGATGCCGACGCTCGGCAGGAAGTTGTTGTGGTCGGCCTTGTAGCCACTCTGTCCCGCCGGCAGGATGTTGAATTCGGTGGGCTTGCCCGTCAGTTTGCCGGGGGCGAAGAGATTACCCTCGCCGGAGACGCCGAAGATTTGCTCGAACGGCGTAAACGTGACGGCGTTATTCTGCGTCACGATGGGCGCTTGCACTTCATAACGCAAGCCGTAGTTGATCGTCAGGTTCGGGCGGAAGCGCCACGCATCCTGCGCGAAGAAACCGTACTCGTCTTCGCGGAAGCGATTGACCTGTGTGCCGAGGTAAGCCAGCTTACCTGTATTCTCGTCCAGATAAGCGTTCGCGGCGACCGACGTAACGCGGCCGGTCAGGAGCGCGTAGATGCTACCGGCCAAGGTTAGGTCGGCGGCCGAAGTGCCTGTCGGGAATTTCGACGCCACGAAGATGGCGCTCGCCGGATCAGTCGCATCAAGCGCGAAGGTGACGGACGGCACGAGGTTATTGATCGCGTTGCTCCAAGTGCTGTAGCGGCTGAACGTGCCGCCGAAGTTCACGCTATGCGCGCCCCGGCTCCAGGTCGCCGTGTCGGCAAACGTTTTGACCGGCGCGTTGCGGCGCGAATTGCTTCTGGAAGCCTGCGGGTTGGTCAGACCGGAGCCTAAGGCTAAGCTGAAGCCGCCCAGGTCTGAGAACGATGCAGGCGAAACGGTATCGCGGAAGAACGAGTTGCCGCCTTCAAAACCGGCCCGCGCCACGTTGACGAGCCGCGACGTTAGGTTCGAGGTCAGCGATGCTGAGTCTGACCAACGCAGCGAGTGTTGCCCGCCGACGCCCGCAAGGAAGCCGGGGAACGGTGGATCGACGCTGTTCAGGAAGTCAACGGCTGCGCCGCCAAACCGCTGGTAGTTCCACGTGTTCGCAAAGCGGTGCTTGTCTGAGATGTTGTAATCGAAGCGGACGGCGGCGAAGCGGCGCAGTTGGCCGCCGAGGTTGGTAAAATTGAATTGCTGCCGGTTGTTGTCGAGCGGGGTGATCGTGCCTTGACTCGTCGAACTGCGAATCCGGCCGAGCAGGCTCCCGATGGTGGGATCAACCGTCGAAGTGCAAGCGACCGGGACAGCGACTGTGCCGCAGTTTGTGCCCGCCGCCAGCGTCAGCAGGTTGACCTGCGCTCCCGTACTGGTCGTGAAGATGCCGGTCTGCGCCGCCGTGTTTAGAATCGTGCGCTGGCGCGAGATGGCTTCGGGCAGCCGGTACTCTTCCAGGTTCGTAAAGAAGAACAGCTTGTTCTTCTTGGTATAGACGTGCGGGATGATGACGGGCCCGCCCGCCCGCCCGCCATATTGATTCAGGTGAATCGGATCGCGCGCCAAGCCGGCCCGGTTGTTGAACCAATAGTTGGCGTTGAACGAGGACTCGCGGTGATACTCGTAGAGCGAGCCGTGCAGTTCGTTCGAGCCGCTGCGCGTTTCAAACTTGATCTGCACCGCGCCTTCGCCGGAGCTTTCCGCGCCGGGCGTGGCGGTCGAGATGGTCACTTCGTCAATCGCGTCGATACGCGGCCGGACGTAAGTGAAGAAGCCGCCGCCGAAGGCCGACTTTGAAGTGTTGTCCTGCACGTTCACGCCGTCGAGCGTAATGTTGAGCGACCCCTTGGGCAGGCCGTTGACGGTTGAGGTACGCGGTGTGCCCGGCGTGTTCGTGCCCGGCAATAGCAGCACGAGGTCGAGCGCGTCGCGTGAGGCCTGCGGCAAGTCGGTGATTTGCCGGCCTGTGATCGTCTGGCCGACGGTGGCGCTCTGCGTCTGCAACAACTCGCCGCCGCCACCCGTGATCGTGACCGTCTCACTGACCGCGCCGACCTCAAGCGCGACGTTGATGCTGGACGGCGTGCCAATGTTGACCTTCACGTCCTTAACCACCGTTTGCTTAAAGTTGGGCGCAGTGACGGTCACGGTGTAACTGCCAGTCTGCAACCCGGGTACATTGAACGTCCCGTTGTCGGCGGTCTGCACCGTGTTTTCAACGCCGTTCGCGTCATTTTTGACGACGATGGTCGCGCCGGTCATGACGGCTCCAGCCGGGTCTGTAACACTGCCGGCGATAGCGCCTGTCGAGAGCGCTTGACCAAAGGCCGTTAGACCGAACATGGCGACAAGCGCCAGCACGGCCGTGATTTTACGAAACACTAACTTCATGGTTGGGCTCCTCCTAGGGGTAGGGGTTTCTTCGTTTGCACGAACTATTCGCTTGTGCATGGGCGGCCCGGTTTGCGGTCCCTTCTCCGGGCCAAAGTGCGTAAGCTGTATTAGTACGAAAAGCAGGAAGAAGCCCGGAACAACTCGCTGAGCGGTCTTACAGGCTTAATGAAGACTTGTGTCGGAAAAAAAACGAGCAACCGTTGTGCCAGTTTGCCACCCGCAAGGTAAATTGTTCTACCGGCAAAATATCGGTCTCCGGGCTAATTGAACCAGTCGCCCGTTTGTCCATTTTTCTGGATTTAAGTTTAGATTTTTGAACAATCAAGACAAGACCCGCCCGCGTTGGTCTGCTGGAACGACCCGTGCGCCTATCTGCGCGGCCCGGCAAATCGCTTATCAGCCGCGGGCTTCCCCTACGACCTTTAACGCTTTACTGCGTGTCTTATTTTCAGAGGCGTCAGGGAAAGTAGCAGACTGTAGCCGAAGACTTTAAGGTTTATGAGAACGGCAAACCGCCGGGACGTTAAATCCAGGGAGGGTATCAACGGCTGATCAACATATTAGACAAACGCAGGCCGGGCGCGGGGCGTGCCGGCCCGCACCTTACCGATCCGGGCACGAAGCCACATTTAGGCGTTTGGCTTATACGCCTCTACGTTGAATGAATCGGAGGGGATGCGCCGGTTAAAAGCGTACTCCACCAGATTCAGCGCCCACTCAAACTCACTATTTCCGGCCGCATTCTCAAGCAGTATCCGAAGTTTATAACCGTGCGGCAACATCAGCCCGCTCTCTTTTTTAAAGTCGGAAAATTCCTTAACCATGCTGTAGCGGGTGGCGCGCTGGCTTGCAGATTCTTTGTCCGTCCGCCCCGGTTGCGCGCTGATAACGCGCTCATACTCAGAACGCACGTGCTGAAAAGTCTCACCGTCGAAGAAGAGCCTGATCTCAAAATCCGACCCCTTTCGAGGGCTATATTCAAGCACATGCACCTTCCGGCCGTTAACTTTTTGCGTGCCCATATAGTTAAGCTTTGGGTTGCGTGCCTCCATGTCCAGAAGCGGCCACGCCGCACTCAATGTTCCGCCGATTAGCCCTTCGCGGAAAACACCGTCATGTGTCCGGAGAAAATCGCCCAACAACGTGCGGGTGCCCGGCCGAATAAAGCCAGTGGTGAGGGTGCGGCCATCAAAGCCTAATCGCTCAAAGGGATAGTCAGGTGTAGGGAAGGTCATGCCGATCAGGCTCTTGACGCCTTCAGAGGCCATGACCACCCGCCCGTCAGCCGCACCTCGGCTGCGCGTGTGATAGCTAAACTTACAATCACCGACGATCACGCGGCTCGTGACGGCAGCACGGGTCTCCGTTGCGCCGATGGATTCCAGATGCTTGCGAACTACCTCTTCGGGATTCAGTTTCTCATTAGCCGCCGCAGGTGGCATCAGGTCAGTGCTTAACAGCCCCAGGCTAAGCGACCAAACAACTGAAAAAAAATATGGCTGAGCCCAAACGACCTCTTCTCATGCGCTCCTCCAACCGCAGTAATTTTCGAGGGAAGATTACCATCGCAGATTACCGATTGCCCCTAACAATGATCGGTCGCTAATGGCTGCGCAGTTAAGCGCAGTACAACCTCATCTTGTACTCGCCCTCAGGTTCGATATTAAAGAGCAGTTGATCCGGCCCGGGTAAAGGCTTTTGGAGCTAACACATCGTTCATTAGTAGTCACAAGCGGATAAAATTGGGCCCGCGCTTATGCGTGTATAAAAAGCTGCACGATGATTTGGCCGTGTAATTTACAGTTAGCCGGGCACACCAGTGTGTTATAAGGCGGAGTTACAAAGCTTGCTTGTTAAGCCCTGTTAAGGAGAGAGAAAAAGATGAGAACAGGTACTGTCTTGCTATTTATTGTCTCGCTGGCAATCGGCACCCAAGCGCAAACTTCGACGACAGCCCAAGATAGCCCAGACGTGTTAATACAAAATTATGTCTGGGGTGCGACGCAACGAATGGTCTATAACAAAGACCCGAAGTTTGAGGCAAATTCAGGTGGCACCCCTCTTGATACTAAGGGCAATCCGATAAACACAGCCGGCAATCCCGTAAATCTGGCGGGGGTGCCCATCAATACAGAGCCGGTTCGGCCGCAAGGGGCGGCTCGTGCGGCCGGGAGTCCACTAGGCGGCAGCACAGAAACGATTCAGAACATAGAGGTCAGACATGAGACTTATGTGGAAGTCAAAAACTCCGGCAATAAGACCATCAAGGCCATACGTTGGGATTATGTCTTCTTTGCCGACCCGGCGCTGGCGCACGAGTTAAAGCGTTATAAATTCCGCAGCAAGAAAAAACTAGCGCCTGGTGCAATTGGATTCCTCAGTGAGTCTGTTGCTACACGCGCCGCCTCTCACTATCAAAGAGTTTTCATCAACCACGTTGAGTTTGCTGATGGAACAGCGTGGCAAAGGCCTTAGGCTGCGACGGGCAACTCACTCTATTGCTGGTGGCTGGCTTACCGGCTTAAATCACTGCGATAACAGAACCCGAATAAAAAAAGGGCACTGCCCTGTGATAGGGCAGTGCCCGAAATTGGCCGAGTCGTTGCCGCAGGGCTTAGAACTCGAACCGGACGGCAAACTGCATGCGGCGCGGGCTTTCCAGCCCGCCGCTCTGCGTGGACAGATTAGGACTGAGTTGGCCGAAAGTCTGACTGTTGATGTCAACCTGCAACGGCAACAGGAAGTTGTTGCGGTTCGTCAAGTTGAAAGCCTCGGCGCGGAGTTCGAGGAACGTCCGCTCCGTGAAGCGCAACTTCTTGACGATAGCTGTGTCCAGGTTGAACTGGCGTGGCCCGTTGACGATGGCGCGCTCCAAGTTACCGGTCTGGCCTGCCGGGACGTTAAAAAAGGCTTGACCGGCGAAGGTCGCCTGACCGGGACCATTAGTAGCAAGGCTCGTAACGCTGCCGTCAGAGTTACGCGTAATGTTCAGCACGCTGGGGTTGATGTAATAACGCACCCCATCGCGTCTGAAATCGCCGAACAGGTTCTTGATCTGTTCCTTCGTGAGCGACGAGTTAGCCGACTGCCGCGCCGAGCGCACCGTGCGGTTCAACGTTCCGCGCGGATCGACGAACGAGACCGGGCGACCAGTGCCGAGCCGGAAGAGCGATGACAACTGGAAGCCGCCGAAAACCTTATCGACGAGCCCGCCGCTCTCGCTATTCAGGAAGTGTTTGCCGTGCCCGAAGGGCAGTTCGTAGATCGTGTTGAAGTTGACCGTGTGCGTCTGATCGAAATCGGCGCGCGAATATTCAAGCGCCGGGTTGGCGTTGTCCACGAACGGATCGAAGAGCGCCTGCGCCGTGCCGACGGCGTCGGTCAGGTCCTTCGAGAACGTGTAGTTTGCCTGGAAGGAGAACCCTTGCGTGAACCGCCGCCGGAATTCAACTTGCAATGAGTTGTAGTAGTTGCGTGCGCCGTTGAACAGCAGATCGGCAACACCTGTGTTCGGATTCGGGAGCAGCGGGAACTGCGGGTTTGCCGTGATGTTCGGGTTAAAGTCGGCATTGATGTTCAGGAAGTTGAGCGCCAATTCGCCGGGCGTGCCCGCGCGCAACGCGTTGGTGAAAGTCGCCAACGCGAGACCGCCAATCGAGGCACCGGTAGCCGGGTTCACACGCAACGGCGAGATGGCAGCTTGGCCGAACACGGTCAGCGGCTGGCAACCGGCCGTGGTACAGAAGGCGTTGCCGGTCAGGGTCAAGTTGGCCTGCGCACGTTGAAAGTCCGCGAGGAAGCCATTGTTTCGGATCTGTACCTGATTGATGTCCAGACCGCGCAGCAGGTTCTTGCTATAAGCACCCACGTAGCGCACTTCGAGGGCGGTCTTGAATCCGAACTCGCGCTGGTAGCCTATGCTGTACTCCTGCTGCCGACCTGCTTGCACGTTCGGATCGACGGCGAAGACAGTGCCGAAGTTATTGAACCCGGCACCATTATTGGTAGCGAACGTGCGCGGCAGCGTGAACGGCGTCGGCGGCGCGATGGTGGGCAGATTGTCCGGCCGCAGATCAAGCTGCGAGGTGCCATTAACCACAGCCGCGTTCGCGGTTGAGCCAAGGCCGGCGTTACCGTTGTTAGCGTTGCGCGCCGCAGTCAGGAACTGATCGGGCACGAAGCTGATGCGGAAGCCGCCGCGGATCACAGACTTGCCCTCGCCACCCAACAAGTTGTGCAAGAAGCCACTGGTGTAGTTCGGCGCGTAAGCAAAACTCAAGACCGGGGAGAAGTTGTTCCGATCCGTCTTAAAGAAGCAGAACTCGCAGCCGGCATTGCCGCCGATGATCTGATAACCGCCGTTCGGGTTGAGCAGGGCTTGGCGCGGATCGGTGCCGGCCGGAATAATCGGTTCCAGCGCGATCCCATTTTGCAACTTGAGTCCGGTATAGACTTCGTAGCGCAGCCCGAGGTTGAGCGTCAGCGACGGACGCACGCGCCACTGATCGTTAACGTACCCGGCGTAGGTGTTGTAGGCATAGAACTGCCGCAGCGACTGGGCCGCGAACGGGCTGGTCGGGCTGGTCGGATTGAAGGTCTGCGTGCCCGCGCCGACGATGCCGCCGAGTAAGGCGTACAGCCGGTTGGCCGTCGTCACGTTGGTTGAACTGATGGTCACGCCGGTGGGCAAGCCAAAGCTAGTCGCAGTAAATTGCGGCGAAACCGTGCTCGTGTTGAGTGTGAACGTGGGCACGGTGCCGGCATCGTTGAACGGCTTGATGCGAAAGAACTGGGCGACACCGCCGAAGCGGATCGAGTGGTTGCCCATGGTCAGGGTCGCGTTATCCTGCAAATTGTAGTTGTGCTGGACACGACCTTGATCCAGGAAGCGACTCTCCGGCTCATTAATGAGCGGCGAGTCGAGAAACGTGCTGGGGATAGGCGTGAAGCGATCAAAGATCGCCCGTGGGAAGCTGAAGCCACCACGCGCTTCATTGATGAATTTGCTGGATAAAGTGGTCGTCCACGCGAGCGCCATAAAATCGTTGATGCCCGGTTGAATGACGGGCGGCACCGTCGTGAAGAAGTCGAGCGACACATCAGGGCGCTGAAGGACCTCATTTTTGTAAGTGTAGACGCCATTGATCGTGTTCTTGGAGTTGATGTCGTAGTCAATGCGCGTCGTATAGTACTTGTAGTCGTCGTTGAACCCGGTGTTGAGGCTGTACAGGCCTTGATTCAGGTTGCCGCCCGGCGTGTTGGGCAGGGGCAGACCAGCGAGAATGCGGGCTTGGACGATTGGGTTAATCCCGGTTGGCGCATTAGTGCCGCCCGTCGGAGTCAGCCCAAACAGATTCACGCTGCGCGTCGTGCCGGCGCTGTCAATGAACCGGAAAATGCCTTGCCGCGCCTGGGCCGTTAGCACCGTGCCGGTGTTGGTCTGCGACTGGCGTAGATACTGTTTCTCGAAGGCGAAAAAGAAGAAGCCCTTGCCCTTGGTGATGGCCGGGCCGCCTTCGCCAAAACGTGGGACGGGGAAGGGGCCGCCGATCTTACCGCCAAACTGGTTGCGGTTGAGGAACGCGCGCGGGAGAATCTCATTCCCGTTAGCGTCGCGCCCGGCGGCATTATTGGTATAGGTATTCGCGGCTAAGCGCGAGTTGCGGTTGTACTCGAAGAGCGCGCCATGGAACCCGCTCTGCCCACGCGGCGTCACGAGTTGCACCTGCGCTGCGCCATAACCATTCTCTGCGCCTGCGTTCTGCGTCGTCACGTTGAACTCGCCGGTGTCGTCGCTCGTCGCGCGCTCGGGCGAGAAGTCGGTGCCGTTTGCGCGGATGAAGTTGTCGTTGACGTTAATGCCGTCGCGCGTGATGTTGGTAAACGACGTGCGCTGTCCATTGATGAAGGTAACGCTGCCGCCCGTCGCCTTAGCTGTGCCGGCTTGCAGCGGGATCAGCGCCAAGGGGTTGCGCCCGTCAAGCGGTAGTTCTTGAATCTGCTGCGGGCTAACGACGTTGTCCAACTGGCCGTTCGATGTATTGACCGTTTCTGCGCCCGCCACGACCGTCACGGTCTCGGAGACGCCGCCGACCTCAAGGGTGGCCGTGAGCGGATATTCGCGGTTCGCGTCGATCTTCACTTCGGTAGCGGTGAAGGTTTTGAACCCCTGCGCCGTGACGGTCACAGTATAGGTACCGGCTTCAAGTTGGGGCACTGTGAAGGCCCCCTCGCCACTCGCCGTGACGACGCGCTCTCTCTTCGTCTGATTGTCAATCACTGTAACGGTCGCGCCGGGGATAACCCCGTCCGGCCCGGCCACGGTGCCGACGATACGGCCCGCAATGGACTGCGCCGACGCTGCCCCGCTAAGCAGAATCGAGGCAAGTAGTAAAAACAAAAATCCCTTCATCTTTCGCTCCTCTTTGATGTAATTCTTAACCTGAATAGAACAGTTCCGTTTTGCAGCAACAATCTACTGCCAGAGTGCTGACAACTAAAGCAACTACTATTCCTTCACAGGCCGGCGCGTAAGTCTTTTGTTTTGTTAGACTAGACATTTGCCGGAAAGGGCAAATTCCATTTTTTTGGAAATTTGTATATTTTTATGAAAACAGTAAGGCAAACAGTCTTAAACGGTGATGATAGGAGCTATGAATCTGAACTAAAATACAAAGCTGGCCAGTCCCTAAGCCAACTGGTAGATAGCAAGTGGTCTTCGTCAGAACACTCTAAAGTAAGTAGTCGGGGGGTAAATTCAGGGGTTCACATCAGCATATGAGCAATGGCCGCGAGGTCGGACTGTCGGACGACGCGGCCAAGCTGGCGTTCGAGGTCTGCGAGCGTTGTCCCATCCAACATAATAGCTTCGTCGCTCTTAAAAGCGACGCTCGGCACAACGACAAATTCACCTTGAATTTTAGCGCGCACTTTGAGAATGCACGCACCGGTCATCAGCCCCGCCACGACGATGTTCGGGCCGAAATAATCGTTCTCGACTGGTAAGACGTGGAGGCGTGTGCCAAAGCGTTCATTCAGCCGGCCGAGCAATTTTTGTAAGATTGGGGCGAAGAGCGTGCCCGTCAAAATCGTGCCATACAGCTTTGTGGGCCGGGTGGGCGGATGCCGTTCAAGTTTGCGCCACAGCCGATTGAAGTCTTCATAGAACGACCGCACCATGCCGACGCCGTCCTCGATCTGCGGATAGTCGCCGTAGTGGCGGCGCGAAGGCACAGGCAAACCGGCGCGCAAATAAATCTCGTCGCCGAGGAAAGCGAACGGCGTGCCGAGCCGCGTCCGCAGGTCACGCTGAACAAGTCTCACTTCGCGGATCGTGCGCTGACAAAACTCGGGCGTGACGGGCGCGAGGCGCGCGTCCGTGTTGTAGCGCGTCAAACCGAGCGGGACGATAGCGACGCTTTTAACCTGCGGATGATGCGCGGCCAGATCATAAATCGTGCGCCGCAAAATTTCGCCGTCGTTGATCTCGGGACACAGTACAACCTGCGCGTGCAGTTCGATGCCAGCGTCCATCAACCGCTGCATCTTCGCATCAATATCAGCGCGCTCTTTCTCCACACCGAGCAGATATGCGCGCACGTCCGCATCGGTCGCATGCACGGAGACATACTGCGGCGTCAAGCGTTGCTCAATGATGCGCTGCATTTCGTCTTCCGTGATCGAACTGAGCGTCGTGTAGTTGCCGTAGAGGAACGAGAGGCGGATGTCCTCGTCGCGCACGAAGAGCGTCTTGCGCGCGTCCGGCGGATTGCCCTTGCAAAAGCAGAACAGGCATTCGTTCGCGCACTGACGCGGCACAATCTGCTCGAACTCCAAGCCGAAGTCCTCACCCTCGCCACGTTCTATTTCGATCTCCCACTCTTCGCCGTCCGGCTTGCGCACAAACAGGGTCAACTCCGTCTCGCCGCCCGTCAGGAAACGAAAATCGAGATAGTCGCGCACCGGGCGGCCGTTGACCTTGAGGACGCGGTCGCCTGCCGCCAGCTCAAGCTCGGCGGCAAGACTTTCGGGCGCAACCTCGGCGACCAACACACCGCGCCGGCGAATCTGGGTCACGGCTGGTTCTACAGCAAACTCGTACATCGAAGAAATTCACTATCCACAGAATGAAATTTGTCCTGCCAAGCAACTCGATAGTATCGCCTATAAGAGAGCGTGATTCAACTTGCGCCGTTGACTGCGCCCAACACACGGAGAGGCCGCCCGTTTGTCTGGACGACCTCTCTTGGGTTCTTAAATCTGCTGGCCGTGGCGTTAACCGGCTTGTGTCGCAGTCGAATTTGTCATGCCGTCGAGCATCTGATCAAGCGCCGTGTACTCAAGATTCTGCGCACTGGCGACGGCTTCGTAAGTCAGTTTGCCCGCGTACGTGTTAACCCCTTCCTTCAAACCTTTGTCGCTCGCGATGGCGGCGCGGAAGCCTTTATTGGCGAGTTTCAACACGTAAGGCAGCGTCGCGTTGGTGAGCGCGAAGGTCGAAGTGCGTGGCACTGCGCCGGGCATGTTGGCGACGCAGTAGTGCAAGACGCCTTCGACATAATAGGTCGGGTCGCTATGGGTCGTCGGATGCGTCGTCTCGATGCAGCCGCCTTGATCAACTGCCACGTCCACGATGCACGCGCCGTTCGGCACGTCCTTGAGCATCCCGCGCGTGACCAACTTTGGCGCGGCCGCGCCGGGCACGAGCACCGCGCCGATGATCAGATCGGCTTGCGAGACGGCGTCGTGAATCATGTAAGCGGATGAAGCGAGCGTGGAGATTTTCGTCAGGAAGATGTCGTCGAGTTCGCGCAGCCGATCCAAGTTGCTGTCAATGATCGTCACGTGCGCGCCCATGCCGACGGCGATCTTCGCGGCATTCGTCCCGACCACACCGCCGCCGATGATAACGACGCGCGCCGCCGGTACACCCGGCACACCGCCCAACAGGATGCCGCGCCCGCCTTGCATCTTCTCCAGGTAGTGCGCGCCGACCTGCACGGCCATGCGCCCGGCGACTTCCGACATCGGCGTTAGCAGCGGCAGAGTGCCTTTGCGATCTGTGATCGTCTCGTAGGCCACGCCCGTCACCTTGCTCTTGAGCAACGCCTCCGTCTGCTTCGGATCGGGCGCGAGGTGTAGGTAGGTGAAGAGCAGCAAGCCCTCTTTCATGCGCGGATATTCGGGCGCAATCGGCTCTTTCACCTTCACGATCATCTCGGCGTCGCCCCACACGTCGTCGGCCGAATCGATGATCGTCGCGCCCGCGCGTTGATAAAGTTCATTCTCGAAGCCGGAGCCTGCGCCCGCGTCGCGCTCGACAATGACTTTGTGCCCCGCGTCCGTCAACGCACGCACCCCTGCGGGCGTCAGGCCGACACGATATTCGTTGTCTTTGATTTCTTTCGGTAAGCCGACAATCATTTCGCTGCGCTCCTGATCATTTTGCTAGGCGACCTTTACCCACAAGGGCCGACTCATGAACCAGCTTACGACGTTTCAACTGCTTGCAGATGTACCCGACGACGTACTCTCGTAGCTCGGTGAGCTTTAAGTCTTGATTTTCTTCGAGGTCAGATATAGCTCGATCAATCGCACGCCAGAGCGGAGTGCGCTCGAATTCAATGTATGGATGTTCAGGACGATCCTGTTTTCTACTCGCAGCCAAGTTAAGACACCCAACATGCTACTCACTCACAAATTCACTTCATCGATCTGCGCACGTTGCAGTTTGCCACTGTAGTCCACGTAGATCGACTTCCATTCGGTGAAGATGTCCAAGACCTGCGTGCCCGCTTCGCGGTGGCCGTTGCCGGTCGCTTTCGTGCCGCCGAAGGGCAGGTGGACTTCCGCGCCGATGGTCGAGGCGTTGACGTAGAAGATGCCTGTGTACATATCGTTCATCGCGCGGAAGGCGCGGTTCACGTCCTGCGTGTAGATCGACGCGGACAGACCATAGCGCACGCCGTTTGCGATCTCGACGGCTTCGGCTAACGAGTTTGTCGGGATAACGGCCGTGACGGGGCCGAAGATTTCTTCCTGCGCGATCCGCATGTCGGGCGCGACGTTGGTGAAGACAGTCGGCTCGATGAAGTAGCCGTGCGCGTGCGCGCCTTTGTCTAAACGATTGCCGCCGCAGGCGAGCGTCGCGCCGTCTTCGCGTTGGCCCGTTTCGATGTAGCCCATGATCTTGTGCATGGCGGCGGCGTTGATCACCGGCCCCACATCGGTTTTAGTGTCGCTCCCGTCGCCGACGCGCAACGCGCGTGTACGCTCAACGAGTTGCTGCGTGAACTTCTTATAAACTTTCTTGTGGACGACGACGCGCGAAGAGGCTGTGCAGCGTTGCCCCGACGTGCCGAACGCGCCCCAGAGCGTGCCTTCGACGGCGAGGTCGATGTCGGCGTCCTCCATCACCATGATGACGTTTTTGCCGCCCATCTCCAACGAGCAGATCGCGTTGCGGTCGGCGCACGCGGCGGCGATTGTGCGGCCGGTTTCAGTCGAGCCGGTGAACGAGACGAGCCGCACGTCGCGATGCTCGACGAGCGCGCGCCCGGCCGTGTCGCCGTAGCCCGTCACGACGTTGACCACGCCTGCGGGTACGCCGGCCTCTTCGCAGGCTTTGACCAGATTGATCGTGGAGAGCGGCGTGTCTTCGGCGGGTTTAATGACGACGGTGTTGCCGCATACCAACGCGGGGATCAGTTTCCACGAAGGGATCGCCATCGGGAAGTTCCACGGCGTGACGAGCGCGCACAAGCCGACGGGCTGGCGCACGCACATGGCAAATTTGTCGGGCATCTCAGCGGGCGTAGTGAAGCCGTGTAGCCGCCGGCCCTCACCTGCGGTGTAGAACGTACAGTCAATCGCTTCCTGCACGTCGCCGCCGGTCTCCTGCAAGACCTTGCCCATCTCGCGCGTCATCGCGGCGGCATGCGCGTTTTTGTCACGGATCAGGATGTTGCCCAACCGGAATAGAATTTCGGCGCGGCGCGGCGCGGGCAGACGCTTCCACCCCTCGGCCGCGCTCTTGGCCGCAGCCACGGCGCGGGCGACATCGTCGCCGGTCGAGAGGGCGAACCGGCCGACCACATCGCGCGTGTCGGCCGGATTCTGGTTCTCGAAGAACTCGCCCGACGCGCTCGGTGTCCATTCGCCGCCGATGTAGTTGTAGTAAGTTTTGACAGCCGCACGTGCGCCGCTGGCGCGCCCGCTCTTCTTCGTCTGCTTGCCGAGTGCTTTTTTCGCTTGTGCCATGAGAAGAGTTACAGGTTCAAAGTTGCCGGTTCAAAGTTTCGAGTTTTCCAACTTGAAACTTTGAACCGGCAACTTTTAACTTCTTACTGATAGGTGAATTGCACGATGCCCTGCTGGATACGGCCACCGTTTAGATAAGCGACCTGCATGACAACGGCGTCGCCGGGCTTGAGGTCGTTCATCACGCGCTCGAAGTCCACGAGCGCGGCCATGGGCACGCGGTTGACGCGCTGGATGACCCAACCTTCTTTCAAGCCGGCATCGAACGCGATGCCGCCCGGATCGACCTCTGTCACGAGCACACCACGCACGCCGCGCAGGTTCTTCTCGTTTGCCAGCACGTTCGTCAACTCGCTCAACTTCACGCCCAACGTCGGCCGCAAGAAAGCAGGTGCATTATTCGGCTTGTCTTTGGGCTGCGCCGCCGGTGTGGGCAGCGTCTTGTTGCTGTCCGTCAGCGCTGGCCGCTCACCGACGGCGACGTTGACCGTGCGCCGTTCGAGTTTGTTGTTGACATCGCGCAGGATCGTGAGTTGCACACTCTGATTGACGGGCGTGCTGGCCACCTTATTGATCAAATCCTGCGAACTCTGCACGGGCTGACCGTTGAATTCGACGACCACATCGCCCGCCTGCACGCCAGCTTTTGCGGCCGGGCCTTCGCGCACATCCGTGATGATCGCGCCCTTCGCCTCCGGCAAACCATAGACGCGCGCAAACTCGCTCTTGACGGATTCGAGCAGCACGCCGAGATAGCCGCGCTGCACCTTGTGGCTCGCGCCGGTGAGTTGGCTATAGACAAAGCCGGCCTCTTTCGACGGCAGCGCGAACCCGATGCCATTATAGTCGCCGGTCGAGGTGGCGATCTGCGAGTTGATGCCGATCACTTCGCCGCGCATGTTGACGAGCGGGCCGCCGGAGTTGCCGCGATTGATGGCGGCGTCGGTTTGAATGAAGTGTTGGAAGTTGCCAGAGAGCGGCGTGCGCCGTTCGCGTGTGGAGATAATCCCGGCGGTGACGGTTTGATCAAGCCCGAACGGCGAGCCGACGGCCAAGACCCAGTCGCCGACCTGTGCGTCGTCCGAGTCGCCGAGTTTCACCGTCGGCAGATCGTGGTGCGCGTCCACTTTGACGACGGCCACGTCCGTCTCTTCGTCCTGCCCGACGACCGTGCCGATCAACTCTTCGCCCGACTGCAAACGCACCTTGATGCGCGTCGCGTCTTCGATCACATGTTGATTGGTCAGGATGTAGCCTTTGGCGTCCACAATGAAGCCGCTACCCACGCCGCGCGAAGGCTGGCGCATGCGTTTGCGGAACATCTCCATCAACGGATTATCGTTCGAGTTGCCGCTGTCTTTCTCGTCCTCGTTGTCCGCGTTGTCCTTGTCGGCCGCCTGCGGCGCGGAGATCGTGTCGATGTTCACGACGGCCGGTTCGACGTGCTTCGCGATCTCGGCAAACGAAGCGGACAAAGCTTCGGGCGCGCGGGCGATCTGCGCTTCTGTGCGGGTGCCGCCATTCTGCGCCACCACCGCCCGCCCGGCGAGCAACGCACCGACACCTACGCCTACCACCAGACACGTCACGGCGAGCGCCGCGATCCACACGCGCAAGCGACTGAGCAGCGCCCGCTCCGCCTCATTCGTTTCGCCTTTAGGAAATTGATACATAAAATCCTTTTACCACCTGCTACATTCGGACAGCCACTGAAGCCGTGGCCGACTCAACCGCTTGCACCAACGCGCAAGTTAGTCTGCATCGAATCAACCCGCCGGGGGATCGTGCCGCATTTCACGCACGAACGCCAGTCGCGCGAGTATAGCCGATATACGAGACGCGCGGCAAAGCTGAAAGCTGAAGGCTAAAGCATAAATATTCATTGCCAGCCGGAATAATGGGACTTACCATTGCGGGCAGCTATCGCGTCCTCAATAATGTCCGCGTGCTGGAGCCACACCGAGATACTACTATGCAACGCTCGCTTCTATCGCTTGCCTGATTGTTTCTGTTAACCGTCGCCGCGCCCGCGGCAGTCCGCCGCGCCCGCACCGAACTCTGACGACAGCTTGACGCTGGCAAAAACTTCACTACGCATCGACTGACAGGGACTTGAAGCAAAGGCCGGGAAACTCGAAGCACCACTGGCCCAAGCGCGTGCTTACACAGAGATGGCCGCCGCCGCATGGGCACTCGATCAGGCGTGGGCGAAGCAACTCTTGCGCGCAGCCTATGAACTTGGGACTTACGCAGTTGGACGAAGAATCAACAACTTACGAAAATAAGCGTTTTCGCTAAGTCCTTTGTTTTCAACAAGGCTCTGTTTCAACTGCGTAAGTCCTAAACTGACGTTCCCACCCGAAGCGGAACGGGCGCGCTTGTGGGCACAGCCCGCCGGCGCGCCGCCCACGCTGCCGAATGCGTCCGAGCGTGCGCGTGGTGAGGTGCGCGAAGAAGATTACGCGGAAGCCTGTGGGCGATACAAAGACCGCGGGACGAAGTTATCAGAACGGCAGCGTTACCATGCTTTGATTCTGGCGACGCCAGGCTACAGTTATCGAGAGATCGGACACATTCTCTTGGTAGACGAAGAATCAGTCAGCCAGTGGGTGCCACTTTATCAAGCGCCGGGACTCGCTGGTCTCAAGAACCATCCGGATTGGGGCGGCGAGCACGGGCAGCGGTTCTTGGGTGCCGCGCAGCTTGAAGAACTAAAACAAAGGCTGGCTGCGGAAGCGCTGCCGGGCACAAAGTTGGGCAGCGGGTGGACGGGCAAGGCCATCAGGCAGTTGATTCGTGCCGAGTACGCAGTGAGCGACAGCCAAGAGCGGGGTGCGCAAACTGCGCTGTGAACTGGGGTGGAGTTATCAACGAGGTCGTAAATTCCACATTCGCCGGAGCGTGGAAGAGCAAGCGCTTCGTCCTCGACACGGAAGAAATCTTAGCCCGGCACGCTGACAGCGGCGCGTTGGTCGTGCCCCTGGCAGGCGCTCAAAGCAAAGCTTATCTGGAAGCGACACTCTCTAGCCGGTGGAATCCACGCGGGCAGCAACCCTTAGGCGCTGATGGCGCACGCGCGAAACAAGCCGAAAACATCTACGGGGCGATTCAGTTCGGGACGGGCGCAGCGAGTCGTACCTTCTGCATTGACTGGCAGGACTCGGACGCGCCCATCGCGTGGTTGGAGATGATGTTGGCAGAACACCATCGGGGGCAGATTTTATTGTGGCTCGCTGGGGCAGCGCACCACACGAGCGCCGAAGTGGAAGAGTGGTTGGAAGCGCATCCGCGCCTGACGGTGCTCTGTTTCCCGGCCTACACGCCGGAGGAGAATCCGCAGGAGGCGACGTGGAAGGCACTAAAGGAAGAAGTCTCGCAACATTGCGGGCATGAGACGATGGCGGATTTACGCACAGCCATCAATGCTTACTATCAGAGCACGAAGCAGCACACGGTCAACTTTCTGGCGAAGTTCGGATACAGGTGGAGCGCGGGCAGGCTCTATGCGCTATCCGGGTAAGACTCCACTTCTCGATGTGCGCGGCATATAGCGCATGTGCGCAACATCTCCGCCCGTTTACTCAGACCAAGCGTGGCAAGAACATCGGCCACTTCTTTGACAGGAGCGGACGCTAATGCACTTGGATTCGGAAATCGCCGCCACTCCTTAATAATTTTAGCGACTGCCCCGGCGCGAGTGCGTGCTAATAGGCTTTCCGCTATAAGAATCTGGAACGGTGTAATTCGCTTATCTCTCCTAAGGGAAGTGCCGCACTGGCCCCCAAGTAAAGCAAAGCCGCATTGACAAGGCGGATTCGCTTTCTGCCGGGTGGGATCAAAGATGGGGCACCACGAAAGGACTGTTTACGGTCGGGCATATTGTCATTAAGATTAATGCCGTTTATTTGCCGAGCCGTTCGTGAAAAAACTTGCGCGTGCGCTGCCATGCGTCGGCAGCCGCTGCGGCGTTGTAGGCGGGGCGCGTATCGTTGAAGAAGCCGTGCCCGGCGGTCGGGTAAACTTTCGCGTCCACTGGCTTGCCCGCCTTCGTCAGCGCCTCAACCCACGCTTGCACCCCTTCGGGCGGAATGCCTTTGTCCAGGCCGCCGAAGCTGGCGAGCAGCGGGCACGAGACCTGCGGCACTAATTCAAGCGGCGTGCGGCCGTAGAAAATAACTGCGCCGGCGAGGTCTTTTGTGTGCGTGGCAATTTGATAAGAGAAGCCACCGCCCATGCAGAAGCCGATGGCGGCAAGGCGGCCGTTCACGCCTTTGTCGGCTTTCAGAAAATCAAGCCCCGCCTGCATATCTTTGATCGCCGCTTCAATCGGAATGCTCGATGCGGCGCGGCGAATGGCCTGCGGGTCGGTTGCGTCCTTCGGCGGCGGCGCAGCGGCCGCACGCACGAAGAAGTTGGGCGCGAGCGCGACGTAGCCTTCGTGCGCGATCCGGTCGGCGACTGCTTTGATATGATCGTTCAAGCCGAAGACTTCGTGGATGACGAGCACGGCGGGCGCAGTCTTTTTCTTTGGCGGGCGCGCGAGATACGCGGGCAACGTCAAGTTGCCGCTTTTGTACTCGACCATTGTGCCGAGTGGAGGCACGGACGCTGTCTGGGCCTTGTTGTCCTGTGTGGCGGCCAAGCCCCGTGCTGCGACCAACCCGGCACCGCCCACGGTCGTGGCCTGCGCGATAAATTTGCGCCGGGACACGCGCGCCGCCGCGTCGGCTTCGGCTCTGTTGTGCTTCATCTCGGTTCTCTCCGGCGGACTAGAATTGTGTGCGCTGAATATAAGCGCGCACGTTGCGGCGCGGCAAGTGAGGCGCTTCGCTGCACGCCGGGCGATGTGCTAGGGTGGCGGCCGCAGTTAGCAACCGCAGATGAGCGACCAACGCACAAGCCAACGACATGAAGCGGCGGCGCAGGCTGACAACGACGCCGCGCCGCCCGCGCGGGCCTCTTCACTCGACATCCCGGCCACCGAACTGCACGCGCTCGCCGCCCGCGCCGGCGCAATCGTCGTGGACTACTTCGCGCGCGTCGCCGAACGACCGATCTTTCCCGCGCAGACCGCCCACGAGGTCGCCGCGCAACTCGCCGCGCCGCTGCCGCGCGCCGGGCCGGACGATTTGGCCGATCTTTTCGCGGACTGCGAGCGCATCATGGCCAACAGCCGGCAGAACGGCCATCCGCGTTTCTTCGGCTACGTCGCTTCGCCTGCGACGCCCATCGGCGCATTCGCCGATCTCATCGCGTCCGCGCTCAATCAAAACGTGCCCGCCTGGCGCTCTGCCCCGGCCGCGACGCACATCGAGCAGACGGTCGTTAACTGGCTCGCGCAACTGATCGGTTACGCCGCTGGCGCGGGCGGCTTGCTCACGAGCGGCGGCTCGATGGCGAACCTCAATGCGCTCTACGTCGCGCACCGCACGAAGGCGCGGGCCGACGCGCCCGATCAGCCGAAGCTGAACATGAGCGATGCGCCGACAAGCGCGGCCACATACGATGTCGCGCAGGCGGGGTTGTGGGGCGCGGGTGCGCCGATGACGGTTTACGTCTCCGATCAAGCGCATCATTCGATTGCGAAGGCGGCGGACATCATGGGCTTGGGCCGCGCGCAGGTACGTGTCATTGAGTCTGACGAGCGCTGGCGCATGGACGTGCGCCGGTTGCGCGCACAGCTTGCGGCGGACGCGCAACAGGGCTTGCGGCCCTTCTGTGTTGTGGCCACGGCGGGCACGGTCAACACGGGCGCGGTCGATCCATTAATGGAGATCGCTGCGGTCGCGGCGGAGCATGATCTCTGGCTGCATGTGGACGGCGCATACGGCGCGCCGGCCGCGCTCGATCCACGCAAGCGTTCGCTCTTCGCGGGCCTAGAGCACGCCGATTCAGTTGCGCTCGACCCGCATAAATGGCTCTACACGCCGGTGGACTGTGGCTGTCTGCTGCTGCGCGAGCCGGCGTTGGCTCGCGCCGCGTGGACGGCGGTGGCGGGTGCAGACTACATCAAAATCTTTGAGCAAACGGCCGCCGAGTCGTTCGCGTTTTTCGATTACGGCGTCGAATTGTCGCGCCGCTTCCGCGCGCTGAAATTATGGTTACTGCTGCGTTATTACGGCGTGCCGCGCATCGCCGCCGCCATCGCGGACGACAACGCGCTCGCCGCGTACATGGCGCAACAGATCGACGGGGCGGCAGATTTCGAGTTGCTCGCGCCGGTCGAGTTGAGCATCTGTTGCTTTCGGTACGTGCCGGCGGCTGTGCGGCGTGCGCTGGCCAAGGCGGACACCGACACGCGGGCACGGCTCGAAGCGGAGTTGAACGAACTGAACGAGCGCATCGTGCCTGCGGTGCAACGCGGCGGACAGGCTTATATTTCGAACGCGACTTTGCGCGGCCGCTTCGCCTTGCGCGCCTGCATCGTTAACTTCCGCACCACGCGCCATGACATCGATCTGACGCTCGACATCATCCGGGCGGCGGCCCGAACATGCGGCTGATTTTGCAGCTTTGCGTGAGAATCTTACAGACAAAAGAATAATCTCACGCAAAGACGCAGAGGCGCAAAGCAGGACGCAAAGGATTAATCTTAATGACAGTGAGTGAAGAGACAGAAGCGGCGACTATAGAACCGGGTTTGGCGGGGCCGTTCGCGCATGAGTTGCATGTGGCGATCAGGCTTGCGCGGGAGGCGGGCGCGGCGGCGCTTGTGCATTATGGCGGGCCGCTGCACATCGTCCATAAGAGCGAGCATGAAGACCCGGTGACGCAGGCCGACTACGCGGCGAACGACGTGATCGTGCGCGGGCTGACCGCCGAGTTTCCGGCGGACGGGTTGCTGTCGGAAGAGTCTGTGGATACGGTGCGCCGGCTGGCCTGCGCGCGTGTGTGGATCGTCGATCCGCTCGACGGCACCAAGGGCTTCATCGCGGGCAATGGCGACTTCGCCGTGCAAATCGGTCTCGTCATTGCCGGCGCGGCCGTACTCGGCGTCGTCTATCTACCCGACACGGACGTGCTCTATTACGCGGCACGTGGGCACAATGCGTGGGTCGCGCGGCCGGAATTAGCAACAGCACAGGTGCGTGTCTCGGCGCAGACTGACTTGACGCGTATGCGTCTGGCCGTGAGTCGTAATCATCGCAGCCCGAAGCTGGACGCCGTGATGCGCGCGTGCGGCTTGCGGGAGCAGATCGCGCGCGGTTCAGTTGGAATCAAGATCGGATTGATCGTTGAGCAGCAGTGCGACTTGTACCTGCATCTTTCGCCGCGCACGAAACAATGGGACACATGCGCGCCCGAAGCGATCTTGCGCGAAGCGGGCGGACGTTTGACCGACCTCTGGGGGCAAGCTTACCGTTACAACACGGAGGACGTGCAGAACCGCAACGGACTCGTGGCCACGAACGGCGTGGCCCACGGCGACATCATCGCGCGCCTCGCCCCGTTGCTCGGGGAGTTTGGCCGCGAGCGGGTTTCCTGAGCGATTTTTTTTGACAGCCGCAGCGCGCAGGCGTAGCATCCCTCGTTCTTGCAGCCTGAGCCGCGCGCGGACGGTGCGGCGCAACTTCAACCTCGCATAACACGAACGTGTCCATCCGCGCCAAGCTACTGCTCGTTTTCATCGTGCTCGGCCTCGTGCCGATGCTGCTGCTGAGCTATGGCTGCTATCGCAGCGGCGCGCGGGCGGTCGAGCAACTGCTCCGCGCAGATGTGACGCAACGCGCGGCGCACTTGAGCGCTGACCTCACAACCATACTCGCCGACCGCGAAGCTGATCTCACGCAGCTTGCGCGCGACCCCAACTTGCGGGCTTACCTGCGCGAGCAACAAACACCTAAAGCTATGTCGCCGGCCGGGCAGGCGGCGCTTTTACAGTCTGCCCGGCCGGCTCTCGCTGTGCCGGCCACGCTCGCCGCCTTCGCGCACAATTATCCGGGTGGCTATGCGTCGCTCGTGCTCGTCGGCGCGGGGCGACGACCGCTCGCGCGCGTCAGGGCGGCGCTCGGTACGGGGTCTGAATTGCGGATCGAAACCGGCGACGCGCTGCCCGCGCGCGTCGAACTAGACGAGCGCGTCTGGGCCGCGAGCGCGCAAGGGCTGGTGCGCGGCCCGGTCACGCACGAAGCGTTCGGCGCGGCGGTGCGCTACGTTGTGCCTGTCTTCGCCGACGACGGCGCGCAGCGTTTGCTGCTGGGCGCAATCGTTGCCGACTTGAAACTCGACACCTTGTTCAATCAGTTCGAGACCAAGTTGGCCAAGCAAGTCAACGCAGAGCCACCCGCCCAAGTTGAGCCGCAGCGCATCGTCGTCGTGTTGGATCATGCCGGACTGCTCGCGCACCACACGAACCGTGCGCTCTACTATCAACCGGCGGCGAACGTGATGCCGGGCTTCGCCAACGTCGCGCGGGCGATGACGACGGGCGGGTGGGGCGCTGAGTTTTTCACGGCCAACGACGGGCAGCGTTGGCTGGCGGCTTATCAGCCGGTCGCGGGGCTTGACCTGTCAATCGCCGTCGCCGGCAACGTGACGGCTGCGGCTGCGGGGCTGCAACTGTTCGGCACGGCCGGTCTCGCGCTAACCATGCTGACGGCGCTGTTGGTCTGCTTCGTCATGACCATCGTCGTCGAGCGCACGGCGCGGCGCATCAACCGGGTCGCGGCCGCCGCCGCCGAGATCGCGGCGGGCAATCTCGAACAACGCATCAACGTGCAGTCCACCGACGAGACGCGCTTGCTGGTCGATAGCTTCAACCTGATGAGCGACCGCCTGCGCGAGCACATCGCGCGCGAGACAGAGTCGAAACAGTTTCAATCATTCCTGCGCCTCTCCGCGATGCTGACGCACGATCTGAAGAACTCGATCACGGGCCTGTCGATGCTCGTCAACAACATGGAGCGGCACCTGGATCGCGCCGAGTTTCGCGCAGACGCGATCAGCAGTTTGCGCGCGGCGACCGATAAATTGCGCGCCCTCGTCGCGCGCCTCAATGAACCGGCGCGCACCTTGAGCGGTGAGTATCGCCACGCGATCCGCCAGACTGATCTGGTGCCCGTCATCCGCCGCGTGTTCGCTACGCTGGCCGAGCCGGTGGCGGCGATTCATCAACTCGACATGCAGTTGCCGGAGCAACTCAGCGCGCCCGTGGATGCCGAACGCTTCGAGCGCGTGATCGAGAATCTCGTCATCAACGCGCTCGAAGCCCTGGGCGCGCGGAGCGGGCGGTTGACAATCGCGGCGGGCTTGCTCGACGAGGAACACGTTTTCATCAGCGTCCGCGACACGGGCGCAGGCATGACCGAAGAGTTTATCCGCACGCGCCTGTTCCGCCCGTTCGCCACGACGAAGGAGAAAGGCATCGGCCTCGGTCTCTATACCTGCCGCGAGATCATCGCGGCGCATGGCGGCCGGCTCGAAGTGGAATCCGAACTCAGTGTTGGTACGTGTTTCCGCGTCGTGCTACCATCCACGCCGGTCACGCGGACGGAGCAGTTATCAGCGGCCAGGTCGCAGCAGCCGACCAACGCAAAAGCGGTTCCGCGCGCTTGAGCAAGTCCCGCAATAGTTTTCAATAGCAACACGCAACATAGAGCAGCGAGGCGACGTGAGCGCCTGGCCCGGCACAGTTTTATGCGCCGCTTCAACCAGACAGAGGCAATGAAAGACGAGACGCAGGACAAGGCGACGGTGTTGATCGTGGACGACGACCACGTGTTGCGGCGGCAACTCTACTGGGCGCTCGAAGCCGAGCATCAGGTGCTCGAAGCGGAGACGCGCACAGAGGCCGCCGCGCAACTGCAAACCGGGCGCGTGGATGTGGTGCTGTGCGATTTGCACCTGCCGCCCGATCTGGCCGGCATCACGGAAGGTCTCGCCGTCATCGAAGCCGCGCATGCGGTGCGCCCGGCCGTGCCTGTCATCGTTATCACCGGCAGCGACAAGCGGGAAGTTGCGCTCGAAGCGATTCGCTACGGCGCATATGGCTTTTTTGAGAAGCCGTTCAACGAAGCAGAGGTCGCGCACATCGTCCGGCAAGCGGCGCGCGTGCGCCGACTCGAACAAGAGAATCTGACGCTGCGCTCGGGTCTCAATGCGCAACGCGGGATCGCGCGCGTGTTGGGCGCTGCGCCCGCGCTGGCGCGAGTCTTGAAGCAAGCCCGCGCCGTCGCCGACACGTCCGCGACCGTGCTTGTCACGGGCGAGAACGGCACCGGCAAAGAGGTGCTGGCCCGCGCCATCCACGACGAGAGCACGCGCGCCGCACGCCCCTTCATCGCCGTCAGTTGCGCGGCGTTGCCGGAGACGTTGATCGAATCGGAACTATTCGGCCACGAGCGCGGCGCGTTCACCAACGCGACGCAGGCCAAGAAGGGCCGCTTCGAGTTGGCCGATGGCGGCACACTGTTCCTCGACGAGATCGGCGAGTTGAGCGCACCGGTGCAGGTCAAACTTTTGCGCGTCCTGCAAGAGCGTGCTTTCGAGCGCCTGGGCAGCACAAAGACGCTCAGCGTGGACATACGACTCATCGCCGCGAGCAACCGCGATTTGGAAGCAGAGGTGGCCGCCGGTCGTTTCCGGCAAGATTTGTTCTACCGGCTCAACGTTGTGCCACTCGTCTTGCCGCCCTTGCGCGAGCGGCGCGACGACATCCCATTGCTCGCGGCGCACTTCGCCACCAAAGCGGCCGAGAAGCACGGGCGCGCACAACCCGAAATCCCGTCTGCCTTGCACGAGGCGCTGCAAGAATATGACTGGCCCGGCAACGTGCGCGAACTTGAGAACGTGATCGAGCGCTTAATCGTCCTTACGTCGGGGCCGCGACTCGGCACAGAATATCTGCCCGAAAAAATGCAGCGCGCCGTGCTGCCGGAAACCGGTGCGGCCGCTGCAAACGACACCACGCTCGATGGCGCGGTCACACAATTGCGCTGTCGCCTGATCCAGCGCGCCCTACAACAGGAAGGCGGTAACAAAGTCGCCGCCGCCAAACGCCTCGGCATCAGCCGCTCCTACCTCCATCGCCTGCTTGGCGAACTCAACGTTAAAGAAAACTGAAAGCCGTCCGTCGTCGGTTAGCGCTGCTTAGGCAGCTACACGTTTCAGCTTGAGCGTGTAGCCCGTTAGTAGCACAACGGGCAACTGAGCAAGGGCAACGGATAAATACTGTCCACTCATGTAGACAGTCGCGCGTCCATTGTTGCCGGCAGTTGACACATCGCCGGTCGTCGTTCAGCCCTGCGCCGCGATTTACGCGGCATTTACATTGCGCGAGGCCTGCGCACCCGCTGGCACGAAGCTTGCGATTGATTATGTGCGCAAGCAGGTTGTGAACAAGGCAGTAGGGCAACAAGCAAGGCTAGTGTCCAGGAAGAATTAAGCAGCAGCGATGAAATTAAAAGTATTAGTGATTGATGACGACGCCGCGATCCGGCAGCAACTTTACTGGTCGCTCTGCGACGAGTACGACGTATCAACGGCCGAAGATTTGCCGACCGCGCTCCGGCGCGCGACCGCTTACGAGCCAAACGTCTCGCTGCTCGATCTGCATCTGCCGCCCACGGCCGGCACAAAGCAGACCGGGCTGCGCATCCTTGAGTACATTAAGACGCATTGCCCCGCCAGCAAGGTCTTCGTCGTCAGTTCAGAGGATAGCGCCGAGACGCAAGCCGCATGTTTCGCGGGCGGGGCAGACGGTTTCCTGAGCAAGCCGCTCGACGTGGAGCAACTGCACGCGACCCTGCGGCACACGACGCTCGCGCGCCAGCTAGAGACAGTTTGAGCGGAACGGTTTTTCGTAGGGCGGTGTGTGCTGATGAACAGACGGGTGCTTGATTCGATGTCAGCGGTTGAGGCCCCTGAATTGACGCCGGCCGAAGCGCGCGGCATGTTGTTTGAACTGGCGCGTAGGCGGATTGACGAGCGGACAGCCCGCCCCGCCATCGCTACGCTCAGTCGGATTATGCGCGACGCGACCCGCCTGTCTCTCCCCCACAGGTCTGAGCAACGCAACTTGCGCTGAACGCGCGCCGGCCCCTCATCACCGGCACGCGGCGCAAGCGACACTTCAAAGCTCTTTGATAGTTCTCAACTTCGGCTCTCGCCCCCCTAAATCGAGAGTCCGTGAACGCCCGTGCTATCCGGTTACCCTTCTACCGTGGCGCGGCGCGCAAGCCCCCGTCGCCCAAACAGACTCATGCCCAGAGTCGCGGGGGCTTCTTTTTTCCAGAGGTTAGCGGTTAGAGAGCAGTGGAAGAAAAATTTCTGACTGATCTCTGACCGCTAACCTCTGACCTCTTCTCCTTTCTGTCGTATAATGCACTCATTAACAAAGTGTGCGGCTGTGTTAGCAAACACGTTGCGCCGACCGGTTTGAGTGCTGATATGAAATTCCTCCACATCGCAGACGTACATCTCGGCTGTCGTCGTTATAACCTGGACGAGCGCGTCAAGGATTTTGCCAAAGCGTGGCTCGACGTTATCCAGACTTACGCCATCGAGCGCAAAGTTGATTTCGTGCTCATCGCGGGCGACTTCTTCAACGCGCGCAAGGTTGAGCCGGAAGCGATGAACCACGCCATCGCGGGCCTCGCCCTGTTGCGCGAGGCCGGCATCCCCGTCGTCGCCATCGAAGGCAATCACGATCAAAAAGACGCCGTCTCCGACTATAGCTGGATGCGCTCGCTCTCGCGTTGGGACTATCTCAAACTCTTAGAGCCGACGCACGATGAAGCCGGCCATCTCGCGCTCACGCCGTGGGCCGAAGAGACGCGCACCGGTTCCTACATCGACATCGCGGGCGCGCGTATCTTCGGCACACACTGGTACGGCACGAGCGCGAACGCCGCCGTGCCGCAACTGGTCGAAGCCCTGCGCCGCGCACACGGCGCGAACCTCTTCAATATCCTTCTGCTGCACACAGATGTCGAGGGACAACTCAACCGGCCGAATATCCCCGCGCTCTCCATCGAGCGGATGAAGGAACTGCGCACGCTCGTCGATTACATCGCGCTTGGGCACACGCATAAACGGTTCGAGATCGAAGGCTGGGCCTTCAACCCCGGTTCGCTTGAAGCCGTCTCGATTGATGAGTACAAAGAGGAGCGCGGCGTCTATCTTGTCGAAGTTGATGCGGCGCATGTCGTCCGCGCCGAACATCTACGCGAATATACGCAACGCCCATTTCAGCGGTTAAGCTACGACGTGTCCGGCGTGCTTGACGCCGAAGCGGTTCACGCGGGCGTGCTGGAAGTTGTCCGGCTGGAAGCGCGGGCGCACGATGCCGCCGATGAAAGCACCCCCGCGCCGATCATCGAGCTTAACCTGCGCGGGCATCTCGGCTTTAAGAACTCGCTGCTCGACCTCCCGCGCATGCGCGAGGAGACGAAACAACTGACGGGCGCGCTGCACGTGCTGGTGACAAACCGGAGCGTGCCGGTCGAGTACGCGGTCGCCGCCGGGCTGGAAGCCGACGCCTCGCGGCAGGTGCGCGAGCGGCGCATCGTCGAAGATTTGATCGCGCGCGACAATCGCTATCGCGCCCGCGCGCACGAGCTGGCCGCAGTCGTCTTGCAAGCCAAACAACTCGCCTTGAGTGATGAGTCGCCCGAAAAGATTCTCGACCTGATCGAACAGACGCTCGCGCCGCCGGCCGCTGAAACGACCGGCGCGCAGATCATCATCGCGGCAGAAACCGAACACGAACTGCCGATCACGGCCACCGCCCGCCAGGCCTTGGAACGCAACGCAGCAACATGAGAGGTCAGAGGCTAGAGGTTAGAGGTCAGTGCTTTTGACTTCACTAACCTCCGACCTCTGACCTCTGACCTCTCTCTATGACTGAAGCTTTCGACAAAGTGCACGGCGTGCGCGAGTTGCCGCTGTTCCCGCTGCCGCTCGTGCTGTTTCCGGGTGTGCCGCTGCCCTTGCATATCTTCGAGCCGCGCTACCAGCGACTACTGGCGGATGCGCGCGTAACGAACAACCTGTTCGGGGTGGCGCACTTCGATCCCGATAACGCGATGACTGATCGGCCGCCAATCGGCCACATCGGCTGCGTCGCCGAGATCGCCGAAGTGCAACCGTTGCCGGACGGGCGCTCGAACGTGCTGACCGTCGGGCTGGTGCGCTACCGGCTGGATGATTACGTGGACACGGCCGAGCCATATCTCATCGGGCGTATCACGCCGTTTGAAGACGAGGCAGACGACGAGCAGTTACTCGGCACACAAGCGGCGCACGTCGCCGAGTTGTTCACACGCATCGCCCGCGCCGTGCGCGCCATTAACGACGACCGCACGGGTCTGCCCGACTTGCCCGCCACCGACCCCGAACGGCTCTCCTTCCTCGTGGCCGCTGCGATGGAGTTGGATAGCGAGATCAAACAAGAGTTGCTCGAAACACGTTCCACCGACGCCCGGCTCACGCGGCTCGCGGAGATGCTCAATCAGGTAGTGGGCAACTACGAAGAGCGCGCCCGCGCCCACACCGTCGCACGCGGCAACGGCCACGCCGGCAAACATATCAACTTCGACGAATGACCGACCAACGCGACGACATAAACACACACACACACACACCGGCCGCCGCGCCCGCGCCCGCAGGCGCGAGCGTCAATGTCCGACTCCTCTTCTTCGGCGCGGCGCGTGCTGCGACCGGGTGCAGTGAAGCAGAGATCGACGTAGCCACACCCGCTTCCGCCGCTTCCGTCCGCGCCGCAACGCTCGCGCGCTATCCTGAGCTGCAACGCTTCGGCCGCGCGCTGCTCGTCGCCGTCAACGAAGAGTATGCCCTACCGGATACGCCCGTCCGTGCGGGCGACGAGATCGCTATTTTCCCCCCCGTCAGCGGCGGCAGCGCAGAAGCCTTGCGCGACGAACCCGGCGCGACAGATTTCTTCGAGTTGACGACTGAGCCGATTGGCGTGGGCGCAGTCGCCCGGCGCATCGTGCCCCCACGCTCCGGCGCGACTGTTACGCTCGACGGCTACGTGCGCGAATGGACTAGCGGGCGGCGCACGCTCTATCTCGTCTATGAAGCCTACGCGCCGATGGCGCTCGCCGAGTTGCGCCGCTTAGGCGCGCGCGCGCACGAACAGTTCGACATCGCGCACATCGGCATCGTCCACCGCACAGGCCGGCTTGAGATCGGCGCAACCTCCGTCGTCATCAGCGTCAGCGCGCCGCACCGTCGCGCCGCCTTCGCCGCCTGCGAATGGGCCATCAAGGAACTCAAACGCACCGTGCCGATCTGGAAGAAAGAGTTCTACGAGGACGGCGAGGTCTGGGTCGAAGGCGAAGGCGCGTCCGTAGAGTCGCCAAGCGAGTAAAGCGTGGGCGGAGATTAGACAGCGATTAGTACGTCTAATTGTAGTTAGGCGTCTGTTGAATGATTGTTAATCGGATTCTCAGGATGAAACACATAGCTGGAATTGTTGGCCTCTTCGGGCTGCTGCTCGTATCAAGCGTAACCTGCTATGCCCAGCCCAAAGATGTCTTTGGCTGGCGGGACGCTCGTTGGGAAATGTCCGAAAAAGATATTGTTAAGGTGTTCGGTGCCAAGCTCAAGCAGTTGCCGGAAAGAAAAGTTTTTCTGGGGATGCATGTTGACTACGTTATTCCAGAGTTTGAACTTGAAAGCAACCTCTACACTGTCTTTTTCCAGATGGATGATGTCACAAATAAACTCAGGCAAGTCTTGATTAGATTGAACGAGCAAGAATCCCCTAGCCCGCGCGCGCAAGTCTTCAATGTTCTTGCGCCCTTGCTTACGCATGAATACGGCGAGCCCAGCGACAAGAGGGAGCACCGATATACATTCTTAGGAAAATTCAATGGTGTTGAGCTTAGTCAAACGTGGAAATTCTCAACTACTACTATCGAGTTGAGCTACGGTTGGGACAGCCAAATTTACGCGAGTTTGCTCACCATCAGGTATTTCCCAAGCAAGAAAGATAACAGCGTACGACGCCTAACGACGGTAGGCACTCGACGCCCCTTCAGCGTGCCTCTTATGTATGTTGAATAGGGCGCGCGTGATGCCAGGCGTTATGCGCCTTTGGGAGAGCAAATGGAGAGGCTAGGACATATGCGCCGTAACCCTGCTTTTGCAATTCTCGTCGGGGGCTTCATCGCGGGCGCGCTCGACATCACGTATGCCATCGTGTTCTCGGGGCTGCGCGGCGTGCCCGCCCTGCGTCTCCTCCAGTCCGTCGCCAGCGGGCTGCTCGGCGCGGCGGCCTACACAGGTGGGCGGCCCACGGCGGCGCTCGGTCTCGGCCTGCACTTCCTTATCGCCTTCTCGGCCGCAGCCATTTTCTACATCGCCAGCCAGTGGTGCCATCTCCTGACCCGGCACGCAGTCGTCTCTGGGGTGCTCTACGGCCTCATCATCTACGCGGTCATGAACCTCATCGTCGTCCCTCTATCAGCGTTTCCGCGCAAACTCTCCTTCCCGCCGCTTGTCTTAGCCACCGGCCTCTTCGTGCATATGTTCTGCATCGGTCTGCCTATCGCGCTGGCGGTTCGTCGGGCCGTCCACGCGCCGTCAGCCTAACTGCAAGTCGTTTAATCTATGCGTGGTGTCGCTTGTCCTTGTGTGCGGACGGGTGGAAAGGCTGTACGCCCCGGCTTAGCTTTGGCACGCATCGCGCAAAAGAAAAACCAGCCCGCGCTGGTGGCCACCTGCGCGGGCTGGTTTGTTTGACGGCCTGTGGTGCGCGTTATTCCGGCAGCGCGCCGGCGATCTCAGCGATCTCCACGTCCACGGTCGGTTCAAGTAGCGATGCGCTCGTGACCATGTCGCCATCGTCGGTCTTGATGAGCCGCACGCCTGAGGCGGAGCGGCCCGTCTTGCGGATGTAGCTGGCCTCGATGCGGATCAGCTTGCCGTGCTGCGTGATGATCATGATCTCGGAATCATCTTCGACGGCGAAGACCGCGACGACCTTGCCGGTCTTGGCCGTCGTTTTCATGTTGATGACGCCGCGCCCGCCGCGCGTTTGCAGCCGGTAGTCGGAAATCTTCGTCTGCTTGCCGTAGCCCTGTTCGGAGACCGAGAGCATGCGCTCGTTGTCTTCGGCCGAGACGGCACAGACGGCGACTACATAATCGGTCTTGCGCAACGCGATGCCGCGCACGCCGCGCGCCGCGCGGCCCATGCCGCGCACGTCCGTTTCGTCGAAGCGGATGGCGATGCCGTCATGCGTGGCGATCAGGATGCGCTTGGTGCCGTCGGTCAGGATCACGTCGAGCAGTTCATCGCCTTCGTCCACGTTGACGGCGTTGATGCCGTTCGAGCGGATGTTCTGGAAGTCGGCGAGCGAAGTCTTTTTGATCACGCCCTGGCGCGTGACCATCATGACGTAGCGCCCGGCGGCGAACTCGCGCACGGGCACGACGCCCGCGATCTTGCGCGTGGTCGGCACGTTGATCAGGTTGACGAACGCCTTGCCGCGCGCCGAGGGGAGCGCGTCGGGTAGCTCATGCACCTTCAACTTGTAAACCTGTCCGTCGTCGGTAAAGACCATCAGGTACGAATGGGTGGAAGCGATGAACAGATGCTCGACGTAATCGTCGTGCTTCCCCGTAGAAGCGCCGGAGCGCCCTTTGCCGCCGCGGCCCTGGCGTTGATAGGTGGTGACGGGCGTGCGTTTGACGTAGCCGTTCTTCGTCACCGTGATGGCCACGTCCTCGTCGGCGATCATGTCTTCGATGGACAGTTCGATGCCCTCGTCAATGATCTGCGTGCGCCGTTCGTCGGCGAAGTTCTTGCGCGCCTCTTCGAGTTCGCGGACGATGACGCGGCGCAGTGATTGCTCGTTGCCTAAGATTTCTTCCAACTCCGAGATCAAGCGAATGATGCCTTCGTACTCGTCCAAAATCTTCTGCCGTTCGAGCGCGGACAGGCGACGCAGTTGCAAATCGAGAATGGCCTGCGCCTGTATGTCGGAAAACTCCAACCGCTTGATGACCTTCTGTAAATTGCCGATGAAGCCGGCGAGCGTCAGGTCCGCGGGCACGCCTTTCCACGCTTTCGTCTGCATCATCGCGCCGAAGTCGCCGGTCAGCCACGCCCGCGCTTCGTCCACCGAACCGGCGTTGCGAATGGCGGGGATGATGTAGTCGAGCGCATCAATCGCTTTGTTCAAGCCTTCCAAAATATGCGCGCGGGCGCGGGCCTTGCGTAATTCGTATTCGGTGCGGCGGCGCACCACCTCGCGGCGAAATTCGATGAACGCCTCAAGCATTTGCCTGAGCGTTAGCACGCGCGGTTGCCCGTTGACGATGGCGAGATTGATGACCCCAAACGACGACTGCATCGGCGTCAGTTTGTAGAGCTTGTTCAGCACGATCTGCGGCACGGCGTCGCGCTTGAGCTCGACGACGATACGCATGCCGTTGCGATCTGATTCGTCGCGCAAATCGGAGATGCCGTCGAGTTTCTTCTCGTTGACGAGTTCGGCGATGCGCTCGATCAAGCGGGCCTTGTTCACCTGATAGGGAATCTCGGTGATGATGATCGCGTCGCGCTCGGTTTGGCCGCGGCCGATGCGGTCGATGCCGGCACGGGCCCGCATCTGGATGATGCCGCGCCCCGTCGTATACGCGAGCCGGATGCCTTCGCGCCCGTAGATGAAACCGCCGGTGGGGAAGTCAGGGCCGGGCACGAGCTTCAACAGTTCGTCTTCTCTGGTGTTGGGCTTGCGGATGAGCGCGATGGTGGCGTCCACGATCTCGCCGAGATTGTGTGGCGGGATGTTGGTCGCCATGCCGACGGCGATGCCGCCCGAACCGTTGAGCAATAAGTTCGGCAGGCGCGTCGGCAGTACCTTCGGCTCGCTCAAACTCTCGTCATAGTTCGGCTGAAAATCAACGGTCTCTTTTTCGATGTCCGCTAAAATCTCGGTCGTGAGCCGCGCCATGCGTGCTTCCGTATAACGCATGGCGGCGGCCGAGTCGCCATCAACACTACCGAAATTTCCCTGCCCGTCAATCAACGGGTAGCGCATCGAGAAACTCTGCGCCATGCGCACGAGGGTGTCGTAGACGGCGGAGTCGCCGTGCGGATGGTACTTGCCGATGCAGTTGTGGACGGCGATGCCGTGGGCGAGAAATTCGTGGCCGGCGTCGGCAATCTGAATGTCGTAGGTCTCGGCGCGCTCCCCGCGATCAACGAGGGGGGCGACCGTGAGTACACAATAGGTTTCCATCAAATGTTTGAGGCGGGCGGCCAATGGTGAGCCGATGCGCTCAAGTTTGCTCAAGATGCCCCACGTCTCGATCTGCCGATATGACAGATGCTTCTCATGCAGATTGCTGGCGTAACGAATCTTCGCACCCGTCGGATATCTGATGCCGGCGCGAAACTTGTTGCCTTGCGTATCCGCATACCAGCCTGCGCCGAGATGGTGGGCTGAAAGTTCGGCGAAGATTGCTGCACTGGGTACGCATTCAGTCGCCGTGTTTAGCACGCGCCGCCGCGTGCCTGCGATGCTGCCAGCCGCAGTTTGCTTATACTCGATTTTGAGATGACAGGTGACGAGACCCGCGAAGCGGGCGGCGTTATTGCCGGTCAGGAGCAAAGCATAACGCGGCAGCCAGCCGTCGCCGTACGCGCGCGTTGCAAAGTCTTCGGCAGTACGGACGGCATGAATACCACTGTCGGCGAGCATCGCTTGTATTTGCGTCAGCAGTTTCTCGGAAGTCGAAGTGAGCACGGCTTCGCGTTGTTTGCCGTGCTTGCGGAAGTGGCCGTCGCCGTCTGTAAAGCCGGCGAGAAACGGCGCATACAAGCGCCGGTCGGCGAGAATCCATGCCGGTACTTCCTTGTGCGCGCTCGTACTGGCACACGCGGCAAAGGCTATCTCCAGACCGCTGAAGCGAAGTGAGTGCTGAAACTGATGGTGCGCCTGTTGCGGCAGCCGTTGACTCCACGCGGGCGCGACGCCTGCCGACACGCAATAGTCGCTTAGAAACTCAAGCGGCGCGCGTTCGATCATGTTGATCCCGACGCGCGTTGAGCGCCCACGATCCGTCAGGTAGCCTTCAGCTATGAGTAGGCCGACGCTGTAGGCGGCTGCGCTCTGCTGTGGATCGAGATGCGTGGCGGGCGTGCCCAGCGTGCGCGGATTAGTGACGAGGACGCGCCGGCCCGCGAGTTGATCGGCGCGGGCCCAACCGATGGTTAAGTCGGCATGCAGGACGCGAAACAGTTGCCCCGGCGTCACGGTAAGCGTGTGGCCATTCGAGAGCGGCACATCAAGCACGCGCGCAGGCAGATTGTGAAATGCCTCGACGACTTTACTGGTGTAACCGTTTGGCAACAGCACCTCATCGCCGATATTGATGCTCTCAATCGGCGCAAGCCCATGCGCGGTATGAATGAGTGTGCCCTTCACAAAGCAGTCACCCACGATACGCGCGCTCTTCTTGTAGGATTTGTTGTATTGATTGCCGAGCTCGTTCATCGCCCAGAGCACGCGCCGGTGGACGGGCTTAAAACCGTCGCGTACATCGGGCAGCGCGCGGCCGATGATGACCGACATGGCGTAATCGAGATACGACCGCCGCATCTCTTCTTCGATATTGACGTAATTATGCTCAAGTGTTTCCATCAACTAACCTTTCCGGTACAATGCCAAACGCGCCCGCCGGCCGGGCCGGTAAAAATTCAACCTTGGTCGCGCGCCGCATACGCGCCGCTAACTTTCGCATCACAACTCAACCCCGCACGGTTTCAGCCAACTGACATACAGGGCGAAAAAGCGGGTCTGCACGTTGGACACGAAACTCTGCGCGGCGGCTTCTGAGTAGTAGAAATTTCCTGTTTATCCGAAGCTCAACGCAGGGCAAATTAGTCGGAGCGAAGTACGACATATTGTAGCCCGGACAGGGCGTTTGTGCAACCGGGCGATAAGCGCGAAAGCCTTGTAAAATCAAGGCTTCGAGCCGTTTTTTAGGCTGTTGCCGGTGGATGTCTGCGGGCACAACATATTGCGCTGTAGGACAGCCCGGCCGACAGCGAAAAGGACAATGAAACCCGACGAAAAAAACCAGCGCCGACGTGAGCGCGTCCGCCTCGAACTGCCTGTACGTGTGTTGGTGCGCGAGGGGCCGGCGGAGGAATGGGCGGAGGTGACGCGCGTGCTTGACTTGACGCCGTTCGGCGCGCGCTTTAGTCTCGCGCGGCCGGTGGATCGCGGCCGGCTCGTCCATCTGACGCTGCCGATGCCGCGCCAGTTGCGCTGCTTCGATCACATAGAGGATCAGTATCGGGTGTGGGCACTTATCCGCCGCATCAGTGTCGGGCCGGCGCATAGCACGACCGGGCTGCCGCGCTTCGAGTTGGGTGTGGCGTTCGTCGGCAAGCGCCCGCCGGGAAGTTTTACGGCCAACCCGGCCACGCGCTATGAGATCGCCGCCAGCACGCCGAGCGAAGACTTGTGGCGCGTGAGCGAGCAGGCGCTTACGCCCTACACACCCGTGCAGCGCGAGACGCGCCTGAGCGTGCCGGTCGAGGTGATTATTGAACTGCTGGACGAACGCGGGCAGATCGAGGCCAGCGAACAGACCGTGACGGAGAACATCAGCCGGCACGGCGCGGCCGTGTTCACGACGTTGGCGGTGGCGCGCGGGCGCTTTGTGCGGGTGCGCAGCGCCCGCTACACGTTGGCGGTGCTGGCCACCGTGCGCGGCACGCGGGCCGGAGCGGGCGGCATTCCCCGGCTGCATCTTGAGTTTCTTGATCGCGAGTGGCCGCTGGAGTTGAGCACGTAAACATGAAGCAGCGAAAACAGCAACTTGGCTTCCCGCGCACGGTGTTGCTCATCGAGATCGAGCGGCGTTGCGCGGCTGAGCGTTGCAACGAGCGCAACCGCATCGGATTGACGAAACCGGAGGCACACGCTTATCGCGGCTTCACCTGCGCGCGGTGCGAGCGCTGGCACGACGACGTGTTGAGCGAGCGCGACGTGCCCGACTGGTGGGAAGAGTTGGCCGTGACAGGGCTGCACGCCCTACGCCCGCCGGCCGAAGGGGACGATCAGCCGACGCACGATGCGGGCGAAGTCGTCGCGCGCATGAGCGCGGCGTGGCGCACACGGGCAGCGGACACGGCGTTTGCAGCGGATGCGGCGGATGCGGAGACACGCGGCGCGTGAACGAGCCGCGCATAGGTACCCCGCATGAGGCCGAGCCACGCATGAAAGATGAGCGTGCGCCGTTCCTGCTGCCCAACTGGGCGATGGAATGGCTGCGCGTGGTGCTGGGCATGCTCTTTCGGCTGTTCTGGCGCATGCGCTACATCGGCACGGAACACATCCCGCGTGATGGCGGTCTCATCATCGCGGCCAACCATCAGACCTATATCGATCCGTTCTGGCTCTCCGTGCCTATTAGGCGGCCGCTACGTTATCTCGCGTGGGACGTGAGTTTCAATTGGCCGGTGGTGGGCACGCTGATGCGGCTGCTTGGTGCGTGGCCGTTGCAAATTGAGCGCGGCGACCCGCGCGCGATCCGCCGTTCGCTGCAATGGTTACGCGAGGGCGGCGCGCTCGTCATCTTCCCCGAAGGCGTGCGGGCTTACGCGGCGGGCGAGATGCAAAAGTTCAAGGCCGGCGCGGCGCGGATCGCGCTCGAAGCGGACGCGACCGTGTTGCCGGTGACGATTCGCGGCGGGCACAAGGTCTGGCCGCGCGGCCGCCGTTGGCCACGCATCACGGGCCGCGTCGAGATCGTCTATCACCCGCTGCATCGCATCAAGCAACTGCCCGACGAGGACGCCCGCGCCTGCGCCCGCCGTGCGACCGAAGAGTTGGCCCGCATCATCGGCGACGCACTGTGACAAGGATGAAGGATGAAAGCAGAATCGCGCATCTTGGTGCTTCTGCTTTCATCTCTGCGCTTCACGGGCGCGCTCAGGCGATGTCAAACAAACGCTTCAGCGTGTGAGCACGCGCATCATCGCGTCGTGGACGAGACCGTTGCTGGCCATGATGGGCGGGGCGTAGATAGTGGCGGGCGAGCCGTCGTAGCGCGAGATGCGCCCGCCCGCTTCCTCGATGATGACGCTGGCCGCGGCCACATCCCACGGCTGCAAGCCCTCTTCCCAGAAACCTTCAAACCGGCCGCAAGCGACATAAGCGAGATCGAGCGCGGCCGCGCCGTCGCGCCGGACGCCTTGCGCGTGCATGATGAAATTGGTGAAGTGGCGCGCGAAGTCGCCGCGGTCGCGCACGTCGTACGGGAAGCCGGTGCAGAGCAGCGCGCGGTTTAAGTCTTCAACCTGTGAGACGTGGATCGCGCGGCCGTTCAGCGTCGCGCCCGCGCCGCGTTCCGCCGCGAACAACTCGTCGCGGCTCGGATCATAGACGACGCCCAACAGCATCTTCTGCTTATATTCAAGCCCGATGGAGACGCAGAAGCACGGGTAGCCGTGCGCGTAGTTGGTCGTGCCGTCGAGCGGATCGATGATCCATTTGTAGTCGTCCGTCTGCGCATCGCGCACGGACGCGCCTGACTCTTCGGCCAGGATGGCGTGGCGCGGGTAATAGCTGCGGATGCGCTCGACGATCAGCCGCTCGGAGGCGAGATCAGATTCGGTGACGAGATCGATGTCACCCTTCTGCGTGACCTGCAACGACGCGCGCCCGAAGCGTTCGGCGAGAATGCGCCCGGCATCGCGGGCTGTCTGCATGGCGAAATCGAGCAAGCGAACTCCTACTGCGCCAGAATCGGCACGACCGTCGTTTGGATTGGCTGCCCCGTTACTTCCGCCGTGCCGTCGCCGATGTACATGTCCACTTCGGAGCGGACGCCGAAGTTGCCTTCGAGGTAAATGCCCGGCTCGATGGAGAAGCAGGTGTTGGGGATCAGGCGGCGCGAGTCGCGCGTCTCAAGGTTGTCTATGTTCGCGCCGTTGCCGTGGACTTCTTCGCCGATGGAATGGCCCGTGCGATGGAGGAACTGTGCGCCGTAGCCCGCGTCCACGATCACCTTGCGGCACACATCGTCCACTTCCGCGCCGGCAATCTCGCGGCCTGCGCGCACGCTCTCATGCACGAACTCGATAGCGGCGTCGCGCCCCGCCCGCACGATCTGAAAGATGCGCTCGTTCTCCGCCGGCACGCGCTCGCCTATGTAGCCCGTCCACGTTTGATCGGCATAGACCGCTTCCGGCTGAGCCAACTTCGCCCACACGTCGAAGAGGATGAAGTCGCCGCGTTTGACGGGCGCGTGCGTGTCGGCAGTCGGGCCGTAGTGCGGGTTCGCGCTGTTGGCGTTGACGGAGACGATGGGGTGATCGCCATCGCACGTCATGTTCTCGTCTGCGTAACGCTGCACCATGAACTGCTGGATGTCGTACTCGGTCGTCGGCACGTCCGCACGGATGCGGCGCGCGACTTCGGCGAACGCATCTTGAATGATCTGGTGAATGTTATTCGCGGCCACATCATGCGTGCGTTTCTGCTCCGGCGTCCACACTGCCTCGAACACTTGCACGAGATCGGCGCTCGTTACCGGCTCGACACCGAACGAGCGCACCAACTCGATCATGCCTGCGTCCACGCGCGACAGATACGGGATCGCATTCTCCGGTGAATACTGCATCGCCACGCGCGGCGACTGCGCACCGTTCGGCGCGCCTTCACGCTGACCCGTCAACGCTTCGCGCAGCGCAGCGTGCAGTTGTTGCCACGGCAAATAGACGACCTTGCGCCCCGGCAGCGTGTCCAACTTCTCGCGCTCAATCGCGTGGACGATCTTCACCGGCTCGCCCGCTGCGGGCACGTAATAGCACCAACGCCGCGATGTGATGTTGTGCAGATGCAGTTGCAGGATGCGATACGCGAGCGGATCGCTCTTGCGAAAATCGTAGAAGAGCCAGCCGTCGAGATCGGCTTCGCTTAATGCCGTTTGAATCGCCGCCACACGCGCGGCCGGGTCAGTGTGATTGTTAAGCTCTGCCATGTTTTGCCTCTCTGCCATGACTGTGAAACTGCGCTGCGCTCTACCAGTCAATAATAGGTGATGGTGCGGTAAAGCACCTCAATGCGGTCTTCGGTCTTGTCTTCTTGTGTAACTGACTTATGCCAAGTCCGCTTGATCCAGTTGCCCTGCGCGTCGAGTTCTTTAACATTGGTCTGATATACATCCTTGCTCCAGACTGTGCCATCGGGCTTGTTGTGGATCGCATAGCCGCCGGCATCCGTGAGGGAATCTTTCCCCAGAAGTTTGCCAGCCGCGTCATAGTAGGCCCGCTCGGCGCGCTGCTTCTCCGCATCAAAAGTAACTACCGTCCTGGTGTCGAGCGAGCCGTCAGCGTTATAGGTCATGCCGCCGGCAAACCGGCCGCGCGCGTCATATATGCTGACGCTCCTGCCGATCAACGCACCGCGCGCATTATAACTCGCTGTGCCGGTAATGTGCCCCGCCTCATCGTAAGTATAGACGGCTGAACCAAGCAGCACGCCGGCGGCACTATACGAGGTCACAGTCTTGTGCCCGTCGGCGTCACGCGCGAAGGTTTTTCGCCCGCGCAGCGTGCCGTCCGGTTTATAGCTCCACTCTTCAAGCAAACTCCCTTGCGAATCATAGGTCGCCTCGCTCGTGACGTGGCGCGCCTTTGCGACCGTTGTCCCCTCCAGCCCGACAAACTCGGCCTGCTCGACGCGGATGGACTTCACCCGTCCTTTCAGCCCTGCGTCTTCCCAGTCGGTTCTTGTCTGCGCCCCGGCATGTACCGTTAACGACAGACTGAAGACCAACGCGATGAGTAGTCTCTGCAAGGCTCGCTCCTTTGGCTGCGAGGGACACGATGCACCTGTTACGGTGGCAACTATCTAGCTTGGCTGCGGGCCAATAAAAGCCCGGCGCGTACGCTGGCGCTAAATTGCGACTGCCGACCATGATGCTACCGTCGCGCAGTTGTGCCAGCTTGCGGCGCGGCCAAGCGACGAGCGGCGATCCTTAAAATCTCCTGCACTTGGCTGTCCCAGTACGACCACGTGTGCGCGCCGGGTAGTTCGCGGAACTCGTGCGGGATTTTGCGTTTGAGCAATAACGCATCGAGCGCGCGGTTCGAGTCGATGAGGAAATCCTCCGTGCCGCAGTCGAGATAGAAGAAGGGCAGTTGTGCGCTGCGCTCCGGCGATAGCGCGTCGAATAATTTGGTGAGGTCGTTGGCCGGGCGCACGGGATTATCTATCGCCCCATAGACGCGCGCGATGGACGGCTTGACGAATGAGAGCAGTTCCTTATCGTTCGGGTCCCACGTGGGCGCGCCGTGCGCCCCGCTCATCGAGGCGGCGAAGCTGAACTTATCCGGATACTTCACACCGAATTTCAACGCGCCGTAGCCGCCCATCGAGAGACCGGCGATGGCGCGGCCCGCGCGCGTCGGAATCGTGCGATAACGCCCCTCTACATCGGGGATCAATTCCTGCACGATATAGCTCTCATACTTTTCGTTCGGTACCGTCGCGCTGTCCGTGTACCAACCGTTGTGGCCTTCGGGCGTGACGATGATGATGTGGTATTGCGCGGCGTGTTGCGCGAGATGCGCGCGATTTGACACCCAATCGTCATGACTGCCCGCCAGCCCGTGCAGCAGATACAGCACGGGATAGCGCGTCGTGCGTGCCGTTGGCGCGTCGTAGTCCGGCGGTAGCACGACGTTATAGGGCAAGGCTTGCGCGACCAGCTTGCTCTCGAACTTAACGGCTTCGACGCGCGCGGGCGCGGGCGTCTGCCCATACGCGGTGAGCGTGAGCAGGAGTGCGCAGAGTAAAAACAGTTGATATGTGCGGCGCATCGTTTGGTTGTTGGGTTGGGGCATGATTCGTGGTTCGCGCTTGCCGCTTTAGATCGTTGTAGCCGGTGTGCTGGCTCGTGCTTGTTCCTCTGCCTGTTTGCGCGCTAATCCTGCGCGCCCGTCGTAGCGCAAAAACGCGGGCAGCGCGAGCGCGAGCAAGCCGGAGCCGATGACGCAGAGGACGCCGCCGGAGACGACTGACGTGCGTATGCTGTAGAGACTCGCGACGAGACCGGATTCCGCGTTGCCGAGCATGGGGCCGGTAGTGTAGCTCACGAGTTCTATTCCGGCGAGCCGCCCGCGCAGGTGATCCGGGATCGTCTGATTCCAGATCGTCATGCGGAACAGCCCGCTCAACATATCGGCCGCGCCCGCGAGCGCGAGCCACAAAAGCGCGAGCCACAAACGGCCGGCCAAGCCGAAGCCGATGATGGCCAAGCCCCAACACGCGGCCGCGATGGCGACGGCCAGACCGTGCCGCTGCACACGCTTCGTCCATCCCGATGTAAGGGTGGCGCACAACGCGCCGATGGCCGGGCCGGCATAGAGCAAGCCAACCGACGAGCCGCCGTAAGTTTCGGCGATGGCGGGAAACAGCGCCATCGGCATGCCAAAGAACATCGCGTTGATGTCGATCAGATAAGTGCCGAGCAGTTCGGGCCGGCTGCGCGCGTAACGCAAACCCTCGACGACCGACTTGAGGCTAGGTCGCTCCGCGTCCGGCGGCGGCGGCACGGCTTGCATCAACCAGAGCGCGCTTAAGGAGACGACGAACGTCGCGAGGTCAACCGAGTAAGCGAACGCCGGGCCGAACGTGACGACGAGCAAGCCGCCAAGCGCGGGGCCGCCGATCAAACCGATGCTCCCGCGCAGCGAGGTGAGCGCGGCCACGGCCGGCAACTGCTCCGGTTTGACGAGCCGGGGCGCGAGCGCTTCGAGCGACGGCCGCTGCAAACCGTTGAGCGCGGCGAACAGCGCGGCGAAAACGTAAAGCATCCACACGTGCGGGTGCGCGAGCCGCGCATTGATGATCAGTGTGAGCGTGCCGCACGCCATCGCGGCTTCGGTCAGTCGCACCATGCGCCGCCGATCCATGTAGTCGGCGAACGCGCCGCCGACGAAAGCCATCAGCAGAATCGGCACGAACTCCACCACGCCCAACAGCCCGACCGCGAGCGACGACCGCGTCAGTTGATACATCTGCCACGGCAACGCCACGAACGTCATCATCGAGCCGAAGAACGACACGAACTGCCCCGTGTAGAGCAGCCGATATTCGCGCGACGCACGCAACGGTGTGAGATCGACGGCCAGCGAGCGCCATGCGCGGCCGGCGCGTTCGGCACGGGCCGGCGGTTGGCTCGCGTTCGTCTCCGCATGCGCCGCCGGATCAGGCGTCAGGTGTGGCGGTGCGTTTGGCGTGGGTTGGTCAGGCAAAGGTATTAGAGGTTATGCCAGCGGCTCACTCGTTCTGTGCAGCCAGCATCGGCACGTGAATGCCTTTTGTGCGCGCGGTCGCTTCCGCTTCCTCATAACCCGCGTCCACGTGGCGCGCGACGCCGATGCCGGGGTCATTGGTCAGCACACGATTCAGCCGCCGCGCCGCTTCGGCCGTGCCGTCGGCGACGGAGACTTGGCCGGCGTGTAGTGAATAACCGATGCCGACGCCGCCGCCGTGATGAAATGAGACCCATGACGCGCCGCTCGCGGTGTTCAAGAGCGCATTCAAGATCGGCCAATCGGCTACCGCGTCCGAGCCGTCTTTCATCGCTTCCGTCTCGCGGAAGGGCGAAGCGACCGAGCCGGTGTCGAGATGATCGCGCCCGATAGCGATGGGCGCTTTAAGATCGCCACGCTTCACCAACTCATTGATCGCCGCGCCCATCTCGGCGCGCTCGCCGTAACCAAGCCAACAGATGCGCGCGGGTAAGCCCTGAAACTGCACACGTTCGCGCGCAAGGCGCAGCCAACGACTCAAGGTTGCATCTGCGGGAAACAGTTCGAGCGCGAGATCGTCCGTGCGGCGAATGTCTTCGGCGTCGCCGGAGAGCGCGACCCAACGGAAAGGGCCCTTGCCTGCGCAGAAGAGCGGGCGGATGTATTCGGGCACGAAGCCGGGAATTTGGAAGGCATCGGCGCAGCCCGCGTCAAAGGCAAACTTGCGTATGTTATTGCCATAATCGAACGCGATTGCGCCCGCGCGCTTGAGCGCGAGCATGGCTTCGACGTGCTGCGCCATCGAGTGTGTGGAGCGTTCGATGTAACTCTGCGGATCGCGCTCGCGCAATGCGGCGGCCGCTTCTAAACTCAAACCGGCGGGCACGTAGCCGTTCAGCGGATCGTGCGCGCTCGTCTGATCCGTCACTGCATCAACCGCGACGCCGCGCCGGATAAGCTCAGGCAAAACTACCGCGCAGTTGCCGACGAGTCCGACCGACAAGGCGCGCCCTTGCGCGCGTGCGTCCGCACAGAGGTTAAGCGCATCATCCAGATCGCGCGCGAGCCGGTCGCAGTAGCCCGTGTTGATGCGCCGCTCGATGCGCGTGCGGTCAACGTCTATGCCGAGAAAGACCGCGCCGTTCATCGTCGCCGCCAGCGGTTGCGCGCCGCCCATGCCGCCCATGCCGCCGGAGACGACGAGCTTCCCTGCGAGCGTGCCGCCGAAATGTTTATCGGCCATCGCGGCGAACGTCTCGAACGTGCCCTGCACGATGCCTTGTGTGCCGATGTAAATCCACGAACCGGCCGTCATCTGTCCGTACATCATCAAGCCGCGCCGTTCGAGTTCGTGGAACTGTTCCCAGTTGGCCCACGCGCCGACCAGATTGGAATTTGCGATCAAGACGCGCGGCGCATACTCGTGCGTGCGAAAGACGGCGACGGGCTTGCCCGACTGCACGAGCAGCGTCTCGTCGTTTGCCAATTGCTGCAACTCGCGCACGATGGCGTCGAACGCGGCCCAGTTGCGCGCCGCCTTGCCGCGCCCGCCATAGACGACCAGGTCTTCGGGCCGCTCGGCCACATCCGGGTCGAGATTGTTCATCAGGCAGCGCAATGCCGCTTCCTGATGCCAGCCCTTACAACTGAGTTGCGCCCCACGCGGCGCACGCACGATTCGCGGAGAAGACATAAGCGATTTTAGATTTGTGATTTTAGCTTTGCGATTGCAGCAGACGAGGCTGAGGCCGCGTGCGGGCAAATCGCAAAGCTAAAATCTGCAATCAAAAATTAACTTCACTCGCCCGCCAGCCACTTGAACCAGCCGCCCTCTTCGCGTTTGGTCAACTGCGCCAGTTCGTCCGCGTCGAGCCAGACGCCCTGACAATTCGGACAGCGTTCGACCTTGAGACCTTCGTGCGCGACCTCGGTCAGCGTGGTGGCGCAACGCGGACACTTCGGTGCGGCCGCCGCTTCCGCTTCCGCCGCCATCTCAGCGCGCAACTTATCCAGCGCCTCTTGATCTTTGCGTCTGATGTACTCTTCTTCCAACGCCTTCCGGCGATCATCAAAAGCTTCGGACATGCTTTGTCGCTCCTTCATGGCGCGCCACGCGGACGCGGGCGCGATCGTGTGCTTACCTGGGACGCTAATGTAATAGCAGAAACGGACGACTCTGTGCCACCAATGGCCGCACGAATGATGCGACTTGCGTCGCGCGCGGCGAGTGCTTATGCTCGCGCTGATTGCGTTCAACGCTGACGCCGCCGACGAAGGGAATGATATGGCACTGTCCACACGCGCACGCATACTTTCTGTAGCCATTATCATCTTGCTCGCGCTCGGCGCGTTCGTTGGTTGGTTGAGCCTGCGTAACCCCACAACGCCGGTCACGCCCGTTGCGTTGCCAAATGCGAACAGCGTGCCCGCCGAGAACGTCAACAGCGGCACGCCAACCACCGCGCCGACCGCAACGCCCACGCCGGCCACGAACGCGAACGAGGCCGCGCCGCCGTCAGCCAACACGCCCGCGCCGACACCGCCGCCCGATAAGACGGACGAGCCGGCTGCTACTGTACAGCCGCAAACCGTGCCGCCGGGCGCGAGCGATCTATTGATTCCCGTCGCGGGCGTGCGCGCCGATCAGTTGCGCGATACGTTCAACGACGCGCGCTCCGAAGGGCGCGTGCATGACGCGATTGACATCATGTCGCCGTGCGGCACGCCCATCGTCGCTGCGGCCGATGGTCTCATCGTCAAATTCTTCGAGAGCGTGCGCGGCGGCACGACCATCTACGAGCGCAGCACGGACGACAAGACGATCTACTATTACGCGCACCTGCAACGCTACACGGACGGCCTCGCTGAGAATCAAACCGTCCGGCGCGGCCAGACCATTGCTTACGTCGGCGACACGGGCAACGCCGGCCCCGGCAATTGTCACCTGCACTTCGCCATCTGGCTCACCACCGATCCCAAACGCTACTGGGACGGGCAGAACGTCAATCCATACCTGCTGCTTAGAGGTCAGAGGTCAGAGGTCAGAGGCCAGTGAAAGCCGAATCTGTGCTTAACTGATCTCTAACCTCCGACCTCTGCCCGCTGTTGTCTTTTCGTGTCTGTGCCGTTCGTTTATGGTGCGAGGGTGTTGCTTCGCTTTGCGGTGTAAGGGGCGGAAACGCGCTAGTGGGCGGGAATTTGCTGACGGTATGACGGTTGCTCTTCGTTTCTTGATTGCCCGGACTTTCCTTATTCGCCGAACAGATGAAGGAGCTTGAAAGTATGAAGAGGATTGAGCGCGCATGCGTCGCGCTGTGTGCCGCCGTTGTCGTCACGGTCTTGATTGGTTGTCAGGTTGCGCCCACTACGAATACGAGCGTGACCACTAGCAACGCGCCCGCGAGCGCCACGCCGTCGCCACAGGTGGCGCAGCAGCCGACGCCCGCGCCATCGCCCGGACAGGATAACGCAGGCAACGTGCCGGTGACGCTGCCCGTGCTCGATGCGTTCTTCGCCGACGATGCGTTCGCGGCCGACGTGAAGACGCGCTTGGGATTGAGCGATGAGCAGGTCGCGCAGGTGCGCAAGGTCGCGCGGCAGGAGACGGCGGCCTTACGTGAATCCGAGCAACCAGACGAGCACGCCGGCACGACGACCGGCGCGACGACGCGCGCCAACGAACAGATCAAGACGGCCATCGGCGCGGAAAAAACCGATCAACTCTTCGCGCTTGTGCGCGAGCGTTGGGCGAGCGGCGACGACAGCGCGCCGGCTACGGGGGAGAAGGCCCAAACCAGCGCGCCCGCGCCAGCAGCAGTGTCCAATAAACCGAACACCGTCCCGACCGACACGCGCGTCGTCGTCAATGCGCCCGCTTATCGCATGGACGTGTTCAAGGGCGGGGAACTCGTCAAGACTTACAAGGTCGGCATCGGCTACCCGGAATTCCCGCTGCCGACCGGCATGCGCAGCGCCCGCACGATCATCTTCAATCCGACGTGGACGCCGCCCGACGAGCCGTGGGTCGAGGCGGGCAGCAGCAAGGTGAAAGTGGGGGAAAAGATCGAAGCGGGCAGCAAGTTGAACCCGCTCGGGCCGATCAAGATTCCCATCGGGTCGCCGTCCCTCATTCACGGCGGCAAGTCGCCTGCGAAACTTGGCGGCTTCGCGTCGCACGGTTGTGTGGGCTTGACCAGTCCGCAGGTGCAGGATTTCGCACGTATGCTCGCGGATTTGGGCGGCACGCAACTGACAGCCGAGGACATGGCCGGCTACGCGCAGAAGAAGACCGAGACGAAGAACGTGCAACTTGGCCAAGCCGTGCCGGTCGAACTGCGCTACGAGACCATCACGGTTGAAGCCGGGAAACTGCACATCTACCGCGACGTATATGATCGCGGCACGAACACGGAAGCGAACTTGCGCCGCGTGCTCGACACCTATGGCGTTGCGCTCGACGAGTTGAGCGCGCCGGAGCGCAAACAAATCATGGCCGCGCTTGACCAGATGGCGCGCGACGCCAGCGGCAAACCAACCGGGGACGAGGGCACGACGAATGACAATAGCAACGCCGGGCAGAAGGGCGCAAAAAAGGTCAACAGCGAGGCCAGCCCAAGCGTCACGCGCACGATCAAAGGCAAGAAAGAGATCGTGATCGCGTTGGCCACACTCAAGGACAAAGGCTACCCCGCGCCGGTCAATTACGACACGGGTAGCGGCACGACAGGCACACGCCCGCAAGCGGCGAAGGCTGGTAAGCGCGGATAGGAAAATTCTCACGCGAAAGAGGCACAGGGCACGAAGATCAATCAGCATCTTCGTGCCCTGTGTGTCTTTGTGCTTCCTCTAAGTCTCCACGGCAAACTCGTTGCGCTGAATCGCGGCGGTGAGGTGCGCGAAGTCGGGTGCGAGCGCGCGGTCGCGTGTGAGCGGCGCGGCGTGTTGGCGGACGGTTGCGTAGGCGCGGCGGACGCCGACGCCGGGTTGGAGCGGCGCACGATGCTCCAACGCTTCGGCAGCGGTAAGTAGTTCGATGGCGACGATATGTTCGGCCAACTCGACGACGCGGCGCAATTTCGTCGCCGCCGTCATGCCCATCGAGACGTGATCCTCTTTGCCGCCGTCGGTCGGCACGTTGTCCACGCTGGCCGGATGCGCCAGCACGCGCGCTTCGGCGACGAGCGCGGCCGCCGCGACCTGCGCGATCATGAAGCCGGAGGCCGTGCCCGGATGGGTGGTGAGAAACGGCGGCAGGTCTTCGTTTGTGTCCGGGTTGACGAGCCGATCAATGCGTCGCTCGGTGATACTCATCAGATCGACGAGCGCGATGGTCGCGTAGTCGAAGACGAGCGCGAGCGGCGCACCATGAAAATTGCCGCCGGAGAGAATCTCGTCCGTGGCGGCGAAGACGAGCGGATTGTCGGTCGCACTGCCGGTCTCAATCTCGACGACCGCTCGTGCATGCGCAAGCGCATCGCGCACCGCGCCGTGTACCTGCGGCATGCAGCGCAGACTGTATGCGTCCTGCACGCGCGGATCGCCTTCGAGGTGCGAGCGTCTGATCTCGCTGTCTTGCAAGAGGGCGCGGAGGTGTGCGGCCACTTCCGTTTGGCCCGCGTGCGGGCGCGCATTATGGATGCGCTCATCGAAGGCGACAGGCGTGCCGCGCAACGCCTCAAGCGTCATCGCGCCTGCGATTGTCGCCACACGCGCGAGATAATCGGCGCGGCCCAGCGCGAGCGCGCCGACGGCCGTCATCGCTTGCGTGCCGTTTAAGAGCGCGAGTCCTTCTTTGGCTTCAAGCTGTAGCGGCGCGATCCTCGCGCGTTGCAACGCCACGCCGCCGGGCATGCGCTCGCCTTGATAGAACGCCTCGCCTTCACCAATCACTACTTGCGCGAGATGCGCGAGCGGCGCGAGATCACCACTCGCGCCGACCGATCCCAATTCCGGCACAACCGGCACGACATCATGCGCGAGCAGCGCAAGCAACGTCTCGATCACAACGCTACGCGCGCCACTAAACCCAAGCGCCAGCACGTTCGCGCGCAACAGCAGCATCGCCCGCGCTTCGACCAATGAGAGCGGCGCGCCGAGGCCGCACGCATGGCTACGCACGAGATTCAACTGCAACTCGCGCAACTCGGCCGGCGGGATCGTGTAATCCGACAACTTGCCAAAGCCCGTGTTCACACCATAGACGACGCGCCCCTCCGCGACAATGCGCTCGACGGTGGTGCGTGCTGCGGCCACACGCGCCCGCGCCGCCGCGCTCAAGGCGACTTGTTCATCGCCCCGCGCGACGGCGGCGACCTGTTCGAGCGAGAGCGGCTGACCGTTCAGTTCAAGCATAAAGAAATGATGCTAGCTGGCACGCCAGGCTGTGACGTTAAAGTCTATTCAGCCAGTGATGAGCAGGCGCACAGGTGGCGATTGCGCCGCGCAGCCATTGTCTTCGCTCAGGCTCTAAGCGCGGGGCGACGGCTGCGAAATCTTGCTCGTCTTTCGCGCGCGGTTGTTTGGATTTATAGAGCAGCACGATTTCCGGGGTCAGAAAATTTATGTCAGCACCCGTTGTGAGATAACACTGCGCTAGCGGTCTGCTGATGCTTGTGTCTCTGCGGTATACCCATTCGCTGCCGTGCGCTTCATTCAACAAGATTTCGAGTTGTTGCGGTTCAGCCATTGCGTTGAAACAATAAAGCTCATGCACCGGTAGCTCCAAACGCTCTGCGCGCAGCCAAGGGACAAACTGGCCGGCCGATGCTTTCTGCCACAGCCAATCATGAAAATAGGCATGCAAAGCGACTTGATCGCGCCGCAATA
>JBBQGM010000015.1:0-59591 GCA_038322995.1 Pyrinomonadales bacterium | reverse complement strand
TCTGACTCTTGCGGGGGGTGGGGGGGTTTTTTAGGGGCCGCCCCCGCCACCCGGCGGCGCACCGGGGGGGGGGGCGGGGGGGGGCGCCGGGCCCCCCCCGCCGCCGCCGCGCGCTGTACGCTCAACTGCTCGTTCTCCGCTTCGGCCGTGCGTCGCGCCTGCGCCAACAACTCGGTCGCGCCGGCCACGGACTGCGTTGCCGCGAGCCGCGCGGCCTCGGCTGCGGCGGCGTCCGCCATCTGCTTTGCGTGCCGCGTCGCCAACTCCGCGCGTTCCGCCGCAAGCCGTGCCGCATCGTCCGCCACGACGCGCACATGCCGCGCCGCACGCTCAATCTCTTGCGTCAATTGCGCCGCTTGCAATTCGCGCGCGACCTGCTCGCGCTCGGCCCGGCCGATCTGCTCGTTCAAGAGCATGAGCGCGTCTTCGAGTTCGACGAGCCGCGCCCGCGCCGCCGTCACCGAATCTTCCGCCGAAACAACTTCAGACGCGAGCGCGGCGGCCCGCGTCTCAAGCTCGCGTATCTCGCGTTTGAAGGCGAGCAGACCTAAGCCTTCGCTAATCGCGCCGACCGGGCCGCCCGCGCCAACGAGTTGACCACCCGCCACCCATTCGCCTTCGACTGTAACGTACATCTCGCCGGTCGCCAGCGACAGTATCAGTGCTTGCTCAAGATCGCCGATCACACGCGCGTTCATCTCCCGCGGCAGTGTGCGCCGCAGGAGCGGGCCCAACTCCGCGGATGCGCCGAGCAGATCGCCGAGCCGCAGATCGCCCTGTGTATCGCCGTCCATGACGCCGCGCGTGTGTGCTTCGTCGGCGCTCGCGCCTTGCAAGCCCGCGACGAGAAACGTGGCGCGGCCCGCGCCCGACGTTTGCAACCACGCGGCGGCGCGCACAGCGTCGTCCGGTGTCGGCACGATGACTGTTTGCAGGTACGCGCCAAACACACTCTCAACCGCGCGCTCCCATTGCGGCTCGACTTGCAGCATGTCGGCGAGCGTGCCGACGGCGTGGAAGCTCTGCGCGCCGGTCTCATCAGCCGCACGCTCTTCGGAGAAGATGCGCTGCACGGCTTGCGAGTAGAGCGCGCGTTGCGTATCGAGTTCCGCGAGCGTGTCGAGGCGTTGGCTGACGCGCGCCGCTTCTTCCCGCGCCCGCGCGTACTCGGTCGCGGTCGCGGAGACGAGCGAGCGCGCCGCCATTGCGCCGGTGTTGGCAGCGCCCCGCTCGACGAGCAACTGCTCATGCTGCGCGCGGGCCGCGATCAATTCCGCTTGTAGTTTCTCGGCCTGCGCTGTGGCCTCTGCATGCGCGGCGTGTGCGCGCTCGCCTTCGCGTTCTAAGCCTTCGGCTTGCAAGGCCAGGCGTTCGAGCGTCGCGTCGAGTTGCCGGCCGGTCTCGTGCAGCCGCTCGGCCACGGCCGTGTGCGTCAACAGGTCTGTGCGCGCCGCTTCGATCTGCTGCTCGGCTGCGCTCACTTCCGCGCTGCGCCGTGTGTAGACATCCTCCGCCGCTTGCAACAGCCGCGCGCTCGCCTCGCTCTCATCGCGCAACTGCGCGTCGCCCACACGCAACGTCTCACGCTCGCGCCCGACGTTTTCGAGCCGCTCGCGCAACGAATCCATCTGCGCTGTCACGTCGGCCACGCGCCGTTCAAGTGCGCGCATCTGCTCTTGCTTATACGTGCGCTCGCGCTCGCGCCGGTCGTGCTGCAAGGCCGCATCGGCGACGGCTGCGCGGGCGCTGGCCAATGCTTCTTCGCAGCCGCGCGCGTCGGTTGTCGCCAACCGCGCTTCTTCCTCATGCTGCTCGACCCCGTCAAGCAACTCGCGCTCTTGTTCGCCGGCCGCCGCAAGAGATGCGTGCAACGCTTCAAGTGCGCCGGTCAGTGCGCGCTCGTCCGCGGCATAGACTCGGCGTAGCAACTCGCGCAACTCCTCGCGCAGTTGCCGGTAACGCTTGGCCTTCCCGGCTTGCCGGCGCAGACTCCCAACCTGCCGCTCGATCTCCGCGACGATGTCGGAGACGCGCCGCAGGTTGGCGCGTGCGCCTTCGAGCCGCGCCTCGGCCGCGCGCTGGCGCACACGAAACTTGGTGATACCGGCGGCTTCTTCGATCAACGTGCGCCGATCCATCGGCTTGGCAGAGAGGATTTGCCCGATCCGTCCTTGCTCAATGATGGCGTAGTGCGCGCCGGAGAGACCGGTGCCGGAGAATAAATCCTGGATGTCGCGCAGTCGGCAGATGCGCCCGTTCAAGAGGTACTCGCTCTCGCCGTCGCGGTAGAGCCGGCGCGTGACCGAGACCGTCTCGCCCGGCGCGAAGGCGAGCGCCATGCGGCGCGGTCGCCAGTGTCGTTTGGGATGCGCCTGCTGCGCCTTCGCGGTCAACGCTTCAGGCGTGGCCGCATCAGCCACGATGAGGGCGGCCGTGGCGGGTGTTGCGGTGCTGGCGGCGGCCGCATCAACGGCGCCGCCGGTACTTGTTAGCGCGGCCGCTGGCTCAACTTGTTCGACACTCGTCGCACCGGCCAATTCCGGCAACAGTTTCGCGTCAACCGTTTCGCTTTGCTCGTCGATCTCTTCGAGCGCGGTATCAATGTCGTCAACGTCCGTCTCGTCGGGCATGGTCTCGTCGCGCACGAGGTGCAGCACAACTTCGGCCATGCCGCTCGGCGCGCGATTACGCGAGCCTTGAAAGATCACGTCCAGCATGGCCGCGCCGCGCAGATGCTTGACGCGCTGCTCGCCCAAAACCCACGCGATGGCGTCCGCCACGTTCGACTTACCGCAACCGTTGGGGCCGACCACACCGGTGATACCTTCGCCGGTGAAGATGAGATCGGTGTAGTCCGCGAAGGACTTGAAGCCGGTGATTTCTAAGCGTTTGAGTTTGAACATGCGCGTCCGGTCTTTCGTTGACTACGCTCAGCGAGCCGGCACAAAAGTACAGCCGGTAGAGCGCGGCATAGGAGAGGCACACTATATGTTGGCATGACAGTGATGTCAACCAACATAAAAGCGTGGGGTCGCGGGCCGCGGGCCGCCAAACAACAAACAGTAAGCGGCCGGTTGCAGGCCGCCCAAACTACTGAGCGGGCAGCCAACCGGCCGCTTGTGGCCGACTGCTTTCAGCCTACTGCTTTAGGGCAACGCTTCGACATTGATGAAGAAGCGGAAACTGCCGCCTTGCTCGACGCCAAGCAGCAACTGAACGTTGATCGATGCATTTGGCGCAAGCTGTGATCCTATCGAGATCGTGCCGACGGTCATGCTCGTGTTAAGGCCGCCGCCCGCCGCTTGCGCCGGCACTGTTTCAATGGTTGTGCCAAAGACCTGCACAGGCTGATTAGCAGTGGTCGTCACCATGATGTTGCCGGAATCGAGCGCGCGTAGATCGGCTACGCCGGGCGCGGCCGGGGCCGTCGTCAAATCCACAATACGGAACCGTAAACGCGTCACCGGCAACCCCGTCTTGTTCGTGAACTTGCGCCGGAACGAGAGTGTGCCGAGTGTTTTGTTCGGCCCCGTATCACCGCTGTTGCGCACGCGGGCGCACGCCGTCGTCGGATCGGTCGAAGTGCCGGAGCATTGCGGATCGGTGAGCGACGCTTTGATCTGCGCGTTGCGCTGGATCGGACTCGCAAGATTTTCCGGCCCCGGTGCGCCGAGCGTGGCCGCCACGCCGCCGTATACGCCCGCGTTGGTCGCGACGAAGGCGAAGTCCGCGCTGTTATCGTTCGTGTCGCGCGGCAATCCTGTGACGGCCAAGCGGCGCACGAAACTGTACTCACCGTTAGCTGCGCCCGGCGACGGCAATCCCACGCCCTCGCGGAAGAGCGGGCCGGCCTCGGTCGTGAAGCCGACGGCGTCGATGCGATTGGTGGTGCTGATGTTGGCGAGATTCGCCGTGGTAAAGAGCGCGAGGCCGACACCGTCGGGGATGTCCGCCGTATAGCTCATGTCGCCCGTCGCGGTCGTCGTGCTGCTTGCCGGATAGTTGCCGAGACTGTAGCCGCCGGGGCTTGTAGAGTTTGCGATCAGGTAGTGCCCGCGCGCCGGAATGTTCGTGCCGTTAGTAATCGTAGCGACGATCTGCGGCGTGCCGCCGATGTCGGCCACGAGCGCAAAACCGGCTGAGCCGTCGCCGGAACTGACCTGAATCGGCGCGTTCGTGTTGTTGTAGAGTTCGATGAACTCGTCGGCCGCGCCTTGTGCGCCGCGCGTGCGGAACTCGCTGATCAGCACGTCGCCCGGCTGGAACGGATTAAGGGCCGGACAACTTGCCGGGTCGAGATTGTTGATGGCAACGTTGTCAATGTACCAACCGCTGTTCGCGCCGACACTGGTGGCGGCGTCCGAAGTCATATGGAAGCGGATGTACATGGGCAGCCCGCCCGCGTTCTTCTGTCCACCGGCGGCAAAATCTTCGAGCGCGACGCGGACGTGGTTGAAGCCGCGTGCGCCGGTGAAGGCGCGGCGTCCTTGCAGCGGCGACAGGATGACGCCGGCCGCGAGCGTGCCGTCGAGTTTGCCGTTGTAGCCGTTCTGCACGATATAGTTGCCGAGATCGTAGGTGTTCGTGTTGTTCGGGAATGGTGTCGCGTTGTTGCCGCCGAATGATGGATCGGACGAGATTTCGAGCGTGCCGCCATCGAACGCAGCTTCGGTCGAGAAGAAGTGATCGAACTCCATGATCGAAGTGGGCGACAGCGTGAGCGGCCCGATGATGGCCGAGAAGTTGCTGGCCGCGCCCGTGCCGTCCTCAGGCGGATCGAAGTCCGGCGCAAACATCAGCGCGGTGCTGACCGAACCGATCTGCACGCCGGTCACGCGCTGGAAGTTGGCCAGCCCGCCATTCGGATCGCTGCCCGACTCGGCGAGCGGCGGCGTAAAGCGCGAATCGGCGGTCGCCGCCTCGAAATTCTCAAAGGCGAACGGCGGCGTGGCAGTGACACCGGGCGAGGACGGCGCGTTGAACTGCGCGCGCCGGTTGCCCGTGTTGTTCGTGTCGAGTTTGCCATTATTGGTATCGCGCGCCTGCACGATGTAATACTGGACGCGATTGAGCTTCAGCCCCGCGCCGTTGTTCGTGTCGATGAAGGCCGTGCCGGTCACGCCTGCGGGCGGCGTGAGCCGTGTGGCCGTTGCCGGGTCGAACGTCGGGTCGGGCACCGTGTCCGGGTTGATCTCGTCCGTGCGATACACGTCATAGACGAGTTGCGCGTTCGGGTTAAGCGACACGGCCGGCTGCCACGAGACGATGAGTTTGTTGCAGGCTTGCGGGTCGAGCACTTGATCGACGCCGGAGAAAATCGGCGCGGGTGTGATGACGACGCCGACGGTGACGGTGATGCTCTGCGTGCTGGCGGTCGAGACGCAAGTTTGCGCGGCGTCGCGGCTGGCGCGCACTTGATAGAAGAGCGTCTGGCCGGCGGAGAGGCCTTCGCCGCCGTTGTTGTCGTTATAAGTGGTCTGCGTCGCCGGGATGGTGGCGATGGTGATGAACGGCCCGTTGGCGCTCGTGGCGCGCGAGATGATGAATTGCGCCGCGCCGGGTGCGGGTGTGACGGTGACGGTGACGGTATTCGGCTGCGTGTTCGTCAACGAGAACGTGGGCGGCGCAAGCGGCCCCAACTGTTCGCATTGTGTGACGCCCGCCGGCACGCTGAAGTCTTCGACGATGACCGGCGCGGTGTTGCCGCTTTCGTCCTGCGAAGTGGACGAGCGCGCGAGGGTGCCGACGCCGTGGCTGGCGAAAGCACGCCAGATAACCGCCTGATTCTCGCCGCCTGTCAGTTCGCGGTCGGCCAGCAGAATCGAGTCGCGCGAATCGACAAAGCTCGGATGGCACGGCGATAGTTGCATGCCGCGCAGGACGAGCGTGTCGGAGAGCCGCGCGCCGTTGCGCACGGCCGTCGCGAGCGGGCCCGTGCGGCTGCCGCCCTGGGCCGCGATCTCTGTGGCGATGCGCGCGGGCCGGACGATGTGGTTGGCCGCGTTGATGGTCGGCGTGACGCCGGTCGTGTCGTTGAAGCCGACGCGATAGTTGATCGGGTGTTGCGTATCCACCGAACGCACCTGCCGGTTGCCGATGTAGAACTGCGTGCCGGTGCCGAGCACGGGATCGCTCAAGCGGCGGTCGCCGTCAAAGAACTGCCCGCCGGGGTCTTTCATGATGACCAACTCGCGCATGTCCCAGAGCACCGCGCACCAGACCTCACCGACATCGTGGACTTCGTAGGGAACAGCGCCCGGATCGGCATCCGGCGGTTGCTGATCACGGCGGTTAAGCGCGTTGCCGTTGAGCGCGCCGTAAGACCAGCGATAGTTGGTGTACGGCAAGCGGCGGATGCCCACGTCGAATTCGCCGGTGACGAACTCGCCTTCCGCGTCGTCGTCGGTCATTGATGAAGCATAGTAGTCAGACCAGCCTTCGCCCTGCCCACCCGGCTCGCCGACCAGGCCGACGCCGAGACAATCCTGATCACCTTTGCCGACCGAACGATTCGAAGTGCCGTGCGTCCATTCGTGCCCGACCACATCGAAGTCGAACGAGCCGTCGGAGCGGCGGAACGTGGCTTCGGTGAAGAGGTACATCTGCATGCGCGGCGTGCCGCCGTCGTTAGGCGTCGAGAAGTTGGCGTTGTCCGTGCCGGAGCCGTCCTGCACCTGCGCGCTGATGCCGTCTTTGCCGGTGCCGCCGCGCCCGAAGTTGTCCTGTTGGAAATTGAAGAGCGCCTCGGTGAAGCCAATGCTGTACATGTAGTCGTGCATGATGTTGTTGTAGTTGAACAACGACACCGTGCCAGGATACACGTCCTGATTGGCGCTCGGCGGATAGACAACCAGACAGTTGCCGCCGGTGGGCGGACACGCGCCGGTCTCGGTCGCGTCCACGCCGCCGTACTCGTAACCGTTCGCGAAGGTAAAGAACGGGAGCGTGAATTGGCGCGTCGCGCTGAAACCGCGCACACCCTGCGTCGTCTCGTTGTCGTTCTCGCGGTCGTCCGCGACGTTGACATTGTTGCCCTCCGTGTAGTTCGACTGGAAGACCGACGAGAGCGTGCGCCCGTCGGGCAGCGGGGCCGGTGCGGCGAGCGTCGTCACCGTTGCGGAGAAAGGTTGATCGCCATTGCCGTTGGGCGAGTTGGCCGCGTTGTTCCGCGTCTTTGCTTCTGTGGCCATCTGATAGCCGTAGGCTTGTGTGGTCGCGCGATTGCTATCGCTCGTCGTGATCTCCGTGCCGCCTGTGCCGGTTGGCAAGTAGAACCAACCGTAAGGCGATTCGGCCGCCGGATGGAGCGCGTCGGGTAGCCCGCGCGTCACCTGGCCGAACGGGACGTTATAGACGAGCGGATTCTCGCGCCGCGTGTCCACCAAGCTGAACTTGAAGCCGCGCCCGGAGTTGCGTACTGTCTGCGACTCGGCGGCGTAAGTGGGCGGCGTGCCCGGCGCGGTTGAGCGCCCGACGCCGTGGCGACCTGCGAGCGTGGTCGGGACGGAATCGAAGACGCCGCCCGTGGCCGTGGCCGTGCTGTTATAACCTTCGACGCGATCTTGGATGTCGGGGCGGAAGGTGGCGAGGCGGCCCGTGCCGTTGCCGCCGCCCGGCGGGCCAAAATTCGGGACGGGGGCCGGCGGTGGTGCGCCCGGCAGTTTGCCCGCCGCACCCTTGCGTTGGAATGCGGTCAGACTCGAACGCCGTAGGACTTGGCCCGTCTGCGCGTCCACGATGTTGAGCCAGACGATGCCATTGTATTGCGGCGTGGTCAACGTGAATTCGTAGGCGGGCCGGGCCGTGTTCCCCATTGGGAAGGCGACGCGCGTGGCGATGATGTCGTCAGCAAACACGCCGCCGCCGCTGAACTTCTCACCCGCGACCGTCTGCTCCGGCGCGCTGCCGAACGAGCGCAAGACCTGTGTCGCGCCAAGCGGTTGCGCATTGAAGTTCGGCACGTTGAGCGCGCTTGCCGCCGCTTGAATCGCTTGCGCCGCGCTGAGCGTGAACGTGTGGTCGGTTTGGAGTTGCGGGAAACTTTCGCTGCCCACGTCAATCACCTGCCCGGCGCGATTGACGTTGACCAATACTTCGCCATGATAGACCGGCAGGTCGCCCGCCTGTTGCTCGTAGACGAGGATGGTCACACCCAGATCGGGCACGAACGCGCGGCTCTTTAACCGCAGCCCGGCCAAGTCTTCCTGACTAAACCGGAAGATGCCCTTCCAACGATTCAGAAAGTTGCGCGCGATCACGTCGGGCGCATCGCTTGCTGGCGCACTCAAGTAGCCCGTCAGACTGTACAAGTGGCTCGGCGTGGCCGTCAGCCCGTTGTAGCGTACTTGCAAGGTCGCGCCCAACACAGCCTGCAAAGAGTTGAGCGCTTTCACCTGCGCTGCGGTCGGCGCACGCAAGTCTGTGCCGCGCGGCACGCCGTCGGGGCCGCGCACGTCGAACGTGTCGGGCAACGCTGATTGCGATGCATTGAGCGCGCCGCCAGCAGCCGGCCGTTTGGCGGCCGCAGATGAGACGAACACGACCGGCGCAATGACCGCGAGCGCGAGCAACGCTAACCACAGCACACGCAGAGACTTTTGACGCTGCTTGGACATAACTTCCCTCCGGGCAAGTTTGGCCGTCCGGGCCGACGGCATAGAGTTGAGTAAAGAAGGCACGGGCTGACACGACCACAGCCCGCTCGGTCAGAAATCAGTGCGAATACTTTCCTTGGCTTGAACGGGCCGAGCATAGCGGTCGGGACTTGAGAAATACTTGAGCCGAAGCGTGCCCAGCGAACTGTCAAACGATCTTTCGGTTGTCGTTTGCTTGCATTCACTTTGCTAAGCTGAGCGCCGCCCGAAGAAAACTCAGTCGGGCGGCGCTCAAGTTAATTGGCCGCTAGACGGCCGGGTTGTAGAGCAAGCCTATTGTTCCGACTTGCGTGCGCGTGCGGCCCTTGATTGCCGTGTGCGTTTCCGCTTCTGTGGTTGCCCCGTCACGCTGCTGGCAGTGGCAGCAGCGGCCGGTTGCGCAGAGGGGAGCAGCACGTAGGTCGGCACAGGCGCAGGCGCGGATACAACCTTCGTCGGCACAGCCACCTGCGGTGCAGCCTTCGTCGGAGCGTCTGTTGCCGCGGGCGGTGTCGGCAACTGTTTCACCGGTGCGCCCAGTTTCGACTTCGCGCCCGGCGTTATGACGTTGGCCGAGCCGGTCAGGGCTTCGACGTTGACGAGGAAGCGGAATGAGCCGCCCGTCTGCACGCCCGCCACTAACTGCACGTCGACGGGTACATTCGGCCCCAACCCACCGCCGGTCAGCGTGACCACCAGCGCCGAGTTCAGCCCGCCGCCCATCGCTTGCGCCGGTGGCGTCTCCAATGTCGTCCCCTGCACCACGACCGGCGTGCCGTCCACGCGTGTCACCGTTATGTTGCCCGAACTGAGCACGCGCAAGTCAGCGTTGCCTGTCGTCGGTTTTGTCGTGATATCCACCAACCGGAAGCGCAAGCGCGTCACCGGCAAGCCGGTCTTGTTGGTAAACCGGCGGCGGAAGGAGACCGTGCCTAGCGCGCCGTTCGGCACGGGCGTTGTGTCGCGGGCGCGGGCGCACGCTTTGGTCGGATCGTTCGACGCGCCGGAACATTGCGGATCGATGACCGACGCTTTGATCTGCGCGTTGCGTTGGATGGGACTCTGTTTGTTCTCCGGCGCGGGTGCGCCGAGCGTCGATTGCACGCTGTTGTAGAGTCCACCATTGGTCGAGACGAAACTAAAGTCAGCCGCGTTGTCGCCCACATCTTTGGGCAAGCCCGTGACTGCCATGTTACGCACAAAGCTGTATTCGCCATCGTTTGCGCCCGGTGACGCCAGCCCCGCGCCTTCCTTGAATAACGCGTTCGCATTCGTAAAGCCGGCCGCGTCGAGCCGGTTATTTTGGACGAGGTCGGCGATGACGGCCGTCGAGAACAACGCCACGCCGGAAGTGTCCGCGATGTCACCGGTATAAGTCTGATCGGCTGTCGCGTAGCCGCCCAGGCTATAGCCATCGCTATTGGTGATGAGATAGTGCCCGCGCGCCGGGATGCTCGTACCATTCGGGATCGTCACGAGAATCAACGGCGTGCCGCCGCCATCCGTCGCCAGCGCCCACCCGTTTGCGCCTACCACGACATCGCTGCCGGTCGTGTTGTACAACTCGATGAACTCATCGCGCGTGCCATCGAAGGCCGGCGGGATGGTGCCGACGGGTGGCGTCGGGCCGCGGAAGCGAAACTCGCTGATGATCACGCCGCCCACGGCCGGCGAAGTGCAAGTGGCGTTACCGACGAGTGTGTATGTGCCGTTGCCCGTGATGTCGGAAGCATTGTTCTGACTACGGGGCCCCGGCTCGTTGGCGCGGCTAAGATAAGTCCGCCCGTTGACATCAACCAACGACTGGCCCGGTTGAATCATTTCCGCCTTGCTGGTCGCCAGCGTGATTGTGAGTACGCCGGTGAGCGGATCGTAGGTGCCGCCATCCGCGTCGCCGAGTTTGACAGGCGTGTTGGCGTTCGGGTTCGGCACGCCGCCGATAGGCAGCGGCACGCCGAACTTGCCGTACTCATATGTCAACGTCGTGCCCGTCGCGTCAGACTTCGCCAACACGTAGTAGCGGTCGAAGTCCGCGTCCGGTTGCAGCCGATTCCAGATGATGAACCATTCGGTATTCGGCGGAGCCGTGGCCGTCAGCGGCGACGGCGCGAGTTTCATGGTGAAGACCAGTTTGTTGACGCCCGCGCCAAAGAATGGCTCGGCAAGAGAGACCGCCTGGATGTCCACGCGCGGATCGGGCGGCGTATTTGCGCCGCTGTCGCTCGTATCAACCACGACCGTGCGCCCGGGCAAGCGGCACGGACTCTCCGGCACGACGACGAACGCCAGCCCGCACGAAGCCCCTTCGCCGACCGCGTTGACGGCCGTGACGCGGTAGAAATACGTCACGTTCGGATCGGCCGTCGTATCGTCGTAGCTGTTAGTGTTGCCGGGCACGGTGGCGAGCAACGTCTCCGTGCCGCCGGGTGAGCCGCGAAAGACTTTGTAGTTGGTGATCGGTGAACCGCCATTGTCCGGCGTCGTCCATGTGACATGCACCACGTTATTGGCATCACGCGCTGCTGCGACCTGCGGCGCGGCCGGGACGCCAGGCTCAACCGGATCGTTGGCGGCGAACAGCCGCCGCCCGCCCGACTGGCGCGCGATAGTGCCGAGCGAGGCGTAATCGTTGGGGCGTGCGCCCGCCGCCGGTGTGTTGTTGATACACGTCAGCGAGATACACCCATCCGGATAGCCGACGAGCGTGCGCCCCTGAGCGTCCACGGTCGCGTCCATGAAGTCGAGCAGGTTGCGATCCGGCACGCCGGCCGAATCATGATCGCCGCAAGGCGTCGTGCCTAGATTGCAGATCGTGCCGCGCTGGACGGGATCGTTGGGCGTCGCGTCGAACAGGTGATACGAGACGCCGCCGTCGTAGCTGGTGGCGATGTAGAGATGCCACGGGGCAGAGGCCGGAAAGGGGTTCGCGGAGAGCGGATCGGTATAGTTGCCCGCCACGGTCGTGCCGAGGAAGGCATACGCGACGCGGTTATCGTCGCCCGCGACCACTTCCGGGAACGTTGCGTTCTGCAAACCGCCCAACGCGCCTACGTCCTGATCATGCCCCCACGTTTCGCCTTCGTCGGGCGAAACCGCGATGTGCGCGTGCCCGTCGCCGGCCTGATAGCCGAGATAGATGGTGTCTACGGTCTGCCCCGCCGGTTTGCCGACATCGTTCGCGCCAATGCCGATTGAAGGATCGACGAGGAAGCCGGTCGTGCTGCTGGTGGGCACAGTCTTGACCGACCAACTGATGCCGTTGTCGGTCGAGCGCGTCACGCCCGCCAGGCCGCCACAGTCCCGATTCGGCACGTAAGCCGTGCCGTTTGGCGCGACCTTGACGTGTCCGTGAATGCCGCCACACTCAGACGTGTAGATGGGCACGCCCGGGCCAAACGTCACGCCGCCATCGTCGCTCCGGGCGCAGAAGGCCGTGACCAATTCCTGCGAACAGTAGTAAATCGCGTTCGGATAAGTATGCGGTGGTATGCTCCCCGGCGATGCCACGGCATGATAGGGGCCTGCGCCAATCGTCTGGTGATCAACGCCCGACGGAATCCCGCCGCCCTGACTCGGCAGGAACGAGTCGCCGTCGTTATCGGTGAAATAAGTGTTGCTGTCTTGTCCGGTCAACTGCGAGTCGAAGGTGCGATTCGGGGTCGTGTCGCCGGGGGCGCGCATGTGATCGGTGAAGAGGATGGGGTCGAGGCCGGTTACGTTCTGCGGACTCTTATCTTCCCACGTCGCAAGGGCCGGCGACGGGCAGTCATTGAAAGTGACGCGCAAAAACTGGAAACCCGCCAGGAACGTTACCCGCCCCGTCTGCCAGTTCACGCCGATGCTGGGCTCGCCCGCCGAGCCGCCGAGGCCGTTCGGTGCGGGAAAGACATTGAAGCGCGGCGCGATGCCCGCCGCCTGTGTGCCCGGCGGCACCGGGACGGCGCTTTCAACCGAGGCGACGCCGTGATACTGATCACCGACTTGCGCGGTCGCATAGACAACGTGGACGACAAAGACGCCTGTGCCGTTCGCCTGGGTCGGATCAAGTACCGGCTGCTCGGACGTGGCCGGCGGCCCGCCCGCCGATTGCTTCACCACCGCGCCGGCCAGCGAGTCCTTATGGATATAGACATCGTAGTCCGTCGCCGGCAGGGCCCAACCGATGTTGACGCGCACCTGCTTGCCCGCCCAATCGGCCGGTTGCCCGGCGAGCGTAAGCGTGAACGAATCACAATTTATGCCTTCTTGACAGACGTTCTCGCCGGTGGCTGAGACGCCGCCCGTGCCTGTGCCGTCCCACGGCCTTGTCGTACCGATTGCGTCCGTCGGGTTGAGCGTGCCGGATGACGGGTTTGCCGCGCGGGTGCGGGTCAGCGGTAATGCCCAGACAAGCGCGATGACGAGCATAGCGAGAACGAACAGCAACCGGCCGGCGCGGGCAGATGTTCGACCATTGGTGCGAAGCAGTTCTTTCATTATATTCACTCCGAGAGACCTTGAATTGAGTTGGGGCCGGGGGCCGGCACGCCGCTTAAATGCTATTAGCACCTATCCCCGCATCGGGTGCCGGGAATGAGCGTGCTGCTCCAAGATACGCAGTTAAACTACCGCAGGCTGGTTGAGCCAAACTTGAGCGCAAAGGCTATTACCAGACTGTCAAACGATCTTCCGCTTACAGTTTCGTTACGAATCGATTGCAGCCCGCAGAAGGGCGCAAGCTTGCCTCAACATTAGAGACAGGCACGTAGTTTCATGAAAGATTAGTCGGGGGAATTTAACTGAACGTTGCCAGCGGCCAAGCTATCGCTCGCGTTGAGGCGGCCGGGCCGGGCACGCGGTTGTCGCCTCGAGGTTGCGAACTATTTACTGGGAAACTGAGAGAGGAAATTAACACCGTGTTACAGCCACTGTCAATCACTTAGCGCTGGCGCAGGCTGTAGTTAGTCAGCAAGATCGCGGCGCGCGTAGAGCACGAGCGTAACACCGGGCCGCAAGGGGTACGTGCCGATTTCACGATACTGCGCGCCGAGGAGGGCTTCGGCCTCAGCCCGCTGGTTGATGTTGATGATGACGAGCGCATCAGCCGTCGGCCCGAGCCGGCCCAAATAGCCGACGTGCTTGTACTCGCGTAAGTACCACGGCATGGGCCAGTAGTCGGGCGAGGCGACGTTGATATTAGTATCGTGGCCGGTCTGGGCGCGGCGCGCAAGCTCATCGATCCGCTTGAACAGTTGCAGGTAGCCGCGCGTGCTATGGGCATAGACATAGACGTAATGATCGTCGTCGTAATGCACGAAGTTGAGTTGATAAGTCTGATAGAGATTGACGCTGAGCGCGGCGGCAATGAGCGCGAGCGCGAGCCAGCGCAGATAAGTTTTGCGCACACCGCGCCGGTAGAGCCATTCGAGGCCGCGCCCGCCAATGAGGGCGAGCGGGAGGACGGCGTTGAGTTGCAGCCACGGCGTCTTGTAGGGCACGAGCGAATAAGCCAGCAAGATGCCGAACGCCCACGCCCCGGCGAAGACGGCGAAGCGACTGCGCGCGCGCACCACGGCGAGCGCCGTGCCGAGTGTGCCCAGGATGAGCAGCGGTGCTTCCTCCTGCCAGAGCCATGCGAGGTACGTGTAGTTAGAATGTTCGTGGAAGCCGCTCTTGCCCGTCTGCGACCAAATACTGTAAGCCGCCAGCGCGTCACTCACGCCCTTGGGATTTGTGAAGAACGATGAATAGTAAACAAGGTTGACGAACAGAAAGATGCTGAGCGCACTGACGGCGAGTAGCGCGAGATGCCGCCAACCGCCGGAGCGGGCGAGAAAACTCCGCCACTCGGAAAGCTGCGGCGCTTGCGGGGCGCGGCGCTGTTTGCTTTGCGACGGGGGTGATTTGCGCAGGCGCTTGGCCAGCCCGACGTAGGCCCACGCGATCAGCGCCGCCAGCACGAGTGTGCCGGCGGTGATGAATGCTGTTTCCTTCGTGGCAAACAACAAACCAGCCGAGATCGCGGCCAGCAAGAGATAGATCGCGCGCGGCCCATCATAAGCCAACAACGCCGCGACGGTGCCGCCCAGCGCGGCCAAGATCAACGTCAGCATTGACCAGAAGTAAGTTGGCGAGTCTGTCCCGCGCGTCGCCGCGTAGGTCAGGCAGACCAGCGCAACGGACGCGCAGACGACGACGAGGCCGGTCGTTTGATCATTCAAGAAGGGCCGGGCGCTGGTCTGCGGTTGCGCCGCCGCTTCGTAGAAGCGCAACGCGGCCACAACGATGCCGAGCGTGAAGAAGAGAAAGAGTATTTCGTGGATGAAGTAGCGCGAGTTATAGACCATGCCGGGCGAGACGGCAATAAGCGCGGCGGCCGCGAGCGCGCCGATTGCGCCAAGGTGGCGGCGCAGACAGAGCGTTAGCCAGACCAATCCGACGCCGAATGCGCCCGTCACCGCGCGCAACGCCCAAGTCTCCAGATAATGAAAATGTTCGAGCGCATAAGTGAGCGGTAGCGCAAAGTAGTAGAGCGTCGGGCCGTGATAGTTCGCCGGGTCGTAGTGATAGACGCCGCTGCGTATCAGGTTGAGCAGAAAGAAACCGTTCACGCCTTCGTCGTGGTGCAACGGATTTATCTCAAGCTGATAGCCGCGCAGCAACGCCGCGAGCAACAGCAGCAAGCCGCACGCGATCTGCCACGTGCGCGCCGATAGTTCCGACGCGGCCTGTCCTTGCTCAGGAGCCGCGGCCACCTTTAGCGCGTTCGCCGCCTGCGCTTTACGGTCGCGCGATCTTGTAGAGGTGGTACTCACCGACTTCTCCAGCCTGTATGAAATGTGCGAAATATTGCTCATTCACCCGCACGGCGGCGCGCTCCAGGGGGCCGACGACCACATAATCGACGCCGTACTTGTTGAGCAGCGCGTCTGCTTGCGGGCTGCCCGCGTAGATATTTCGCACCTCCGCTTCGCGCTCTTCATATTTGATGCCCTGCGACCAGAGATGGCCGATGTAACCCAAGAGCGCGCGGCGACCGGCTAAGAAAACGGGATGATTATAAGTCGGCGCGGTCAGGATTAGTGAGCGCGGCGGCGTCTGCTGCGTGATTAACGCGGCGAAGGCGATCCCGTCGCGGTCGAACTCGCGCTGCTCCTCGGTCGCCGACGCCACGCGCCACACGTCGAGCGCGCCCGCGCACGTCAGCGCCACGAACAACGCACACGCGGTCACGCGCAGCCACAAGACAACGACCGGCGCGTTACGCAGCGCCTTGCCACCCGCGCGCCACAGCCGCACAAGCAACAACGCGACGAGCGGCGTGGACGCGACGTACCAGTAGAACAGCACCTTGATGTTGTCCCACAGATAGGGCGAGACCTTGGCGACGTTGGCGATGATGAAGCAGAGCGTGAACGGCAGATAGAAGCGGACCAGCCGCGGCGGCACAACCGGCCTGCGCCCGCGCCAGGCAAGCGCGGCGACGAGCAGCGGAATGAACAGCCCCGTGTTGCGCAGCCAGAACGTGAAGACGTTCTCCTGGCCTCTGTCCCAACCAAACGTCCACTCGAAAAAGCTGCCCGCCTTGACCGCGCTCGCGCGCGTCGCCCACCACATCTGCGGCACCGCCAGCACCGTCGCCGCCGCGAAGAACGCGCACCACAGTCGCCAACGCGGAAACAACAGCGCCAGGCACGCGCCGACGAGCATCAACACGACAAACGTGTGCGCATGCGCCAGCGGCAACAAGCCCGCGATCAGCCCTGCGCCGAGCATGCGCCGCAACGCTGCATCAGCAAGCGCACGCGGCAAGAGTGAAAAAGGAAAGGCGGGCAATGGCGGCGGCAGATTAGCGCTGGCTTTCGGCTCTGGCCGCTCGCCTTTACGCCGCTTCCCTTTTTTTAGCTTGCGCTCATCATCGGCCAAGGCGGTAACTGTTTGCTCTTCGTCCGCGGCAACTGTCTGCCACCAGATGGTGACGACGATGAGCGCGAGCGGCAGTCCCAACAGCAACGCGCGTTGCGGCACAAGCAGGGTGGTGACGGCATTGCCCCAGCGATAGACGTTGTCGTAAGTGATCGTGTACTTGTGCGGCAGTTGCGCCAGCAGATCGAAGAAGCTGCGCCCACCGTTAAGCCATTCGCGCAAAAAGCCAGCCCAACCGAGACCGCCGCTCAGCAGCGTCAACGCAACTGAGACGACGGCCGCCGCGCGGGTGCGTGTCAACTTCAGCGCAAAGCGATAGAGCAAGCCCGTGAGCGTGAGCGCGAGCGTGAAGTTTTCCCAGAAGAGCGCGGCCGTGAGCGAGGCACCCGCGCGCACAAACATGGCCGCGATAAAGTCCACGAGGAATGGATAGGTGAGCCGCGCCCCGGCGAACTCAGGATGCTGCGGCGGAAAGTTCTGCCCCTGCGTGAAGCCCGTGATGATGCCTAAATGAAACGGTAGATCGCCGAGATTATTCTCCACACCTGTCAGCAACTCGCCGGTCTGCGCGAAGAAGGCGCGGTCGAACACGAACCAGAACATGACGGCCGCCGCGCCGAAGAGGGCGCAACGCAACACTGCGCCCCGCGTTGGTCGCAGCACAGCGCGTTGCGCCGCACGCACATCAAACAGCACGCGCGCACGCCACGCGCTGTGCCCTAAGAGCGCGAGCGGCGCAGCCGTGATGAGCGCGGCCAGCGCGAGACTGAGCGGCGTTAAGCCGATGAACGACGAGAGGACGAAGCCAACGAGGCCGAGCGCGGCCAAGCCGCTGCCCGCGCCCGCGCCGAGCCGCGCGTAGCACGACGCGTCTTCGTCATACAGATATGTCAGCAATACGCCGCCCGCGACGGCAACGAGCGCCAGCAACAGAGCCATAAAGATTTAGAGACGAACGCGCGCCAAAATCATGTTAACCTGTGCGCGCTATCATAACCGGATTGCGGCGCGCCGGCTAAGCCCCGTGCGTGGCCGGCGCAGCAACGAGGTGGTGCAGTTTTACAGGCGCGCGCTTAGCTATTCGGCGTTGCGCTGTTCTCTTCAATCCCCTGTCGAAAGGACAAAATTCTATGTTCTCCCAAGTGCTTCGCTTCGTTCGTCTGCCCCTGTTGCTGATTCTGCTGTTTGCCCTCTTTCGCCTCGCCATTGGTCTCCGCGGTGTGCCTTATGCGCCGCGCGGCAATGCGATGTTCTCGGTCGTTGGGTTGACAATTATCAGCAGCATCTATTTCGGCGCGCTGTCGCGTAAGGTCGGCGGCTTCGGCTGGCTCGGCACGGTACTCGTCGGCGGCGTCATCGGCCTATGGGCGCAAATTCTGGTCTTCGCGCTCACGCTCATCAGCTACAGCGCGCAACTCAATAACTCTTACTATCTCCACTGGGATTCGCTGGGCTTCAAAGAACCTACGCCCGTCTCAATGAACCAGTTGCTAGCCATCAGGGGCGGCGGACTTGTGGTTAATATCATTATCGCCATCATTGCCGCGCTCATCGGGCGGGCGCTTGCGGCACTCGCGCCCGCGCCGCGCAACCTGTAGCAGACAGAAGCAAGGCGCGCAGCACAAGGCACCCGTGCTGTGCGCCTTGCCTGTTGACTTGGTCTGCGATTTAGCCTAAAAGCATCTCGTCCTTCGCAAATGCGCGCACGTTATTTAACACAGACAAATTGGAGGCTTTCGGTCATGAAACGCATACTCGCCATCATCACGCTTGCGCTGGTCGCATCCGCCGGCACGCTTGTCGCGCAGGCACAGGCTCCTTCAACGTCGTCGGATAAAGATGCCGTGCGCAACGCCACGCGCGATAAGCTGCGCCAACTGCTTGAGACGACCGGGCAGCGTAAGGAAGTGAACGCGACGTTCCGGCTCAGCGAAAAACAACCATACAATTTCGTCGCCGTCATGCGCGACGAACTGACCAACGCCGAGAGTCTGGAAGTGGTCATCAGCGTCACGGCGAGCGAGACCATCGGCTTCCGTGTCTATCCACACTTCAAAGGCGACTACATCAACGTAGAAAAAGTGAGTGACGGCATCGGGTTGATGCGCAAACTGCTCCACTATAGCGACCGGAATTTTCTCTACTGGGGGATAGATGAGACTGGCGACGCCTTTGCCGGCTATACCTTCACGCTCGAATCAGGCTTCCCTTCGGAAGCGATTGTGATCGTGCTGCGGAGCATCAGAAGCACCGACAAGTTTGTCGGCGAGATGCGGCCTTTCATTGAGGGGAACGGTTGAGTTGTGGCTGGAGATTGAACCGGGCGCGCGGGCCGGCGCACAGTTCTTAGCCGAAGTTATGCACTTGCTCAATGCGCCCGCGTGAATTAGAGGCGGTGGTGGAGCAGGGCAGCTTTAACTGCCTATCTTTTTAAGCAAGGCCGCCAGGCGATCTGCGAACCCGGACTGAGGGAAACGCTGCACGCCGTCTTTGTAAACGGTCTGCGCTTCGGCCCAGCGCGACTGAGCTTCCAGCGCCTGCCCTAGACCAATCAAATTATAAGCGTTGTGATCATTAAGGCGCATAGCCTCTCGATACTCCCGCTCAGCTTCAGTAAAGCGTTTCTGCGCCCGTAAGGCATCGCCCAGCCCACGATGATAATACGACTCCTTGGGCCCGCGTTGGACGGCCAGGCGAAACGCCGCTTCCGCATCCTTATAACTACCCTGCTTCAAGGCCCGCAGCCCTGATTCGTAGTGCCAGATATCATTCTTCGCCGCCTGCGGCGCACTGGGCCCGGCCGGGGGGCGGACGGCGTCGGTGTTATTCGTAGCAGTGTTCGCCGGAGCAACCCTTTGCGGGGCCGCATTAGTAGCCGCGCCGCTTGGGGCTGAACTTGAGCCGGGCGCAACGCCTGCCCGCCGTCTGGCCAGACTGGCGAATTGGCCGGTGGGATAACTATTTAAATAGTCCTTGAAGTCATCAGGGTTGGTGCTGTTTTTGATCGTGTCCCAGAAGGCCAGTTCCATCGCCGCCGGATCAATTTTGGAAAACGGCGGGGCGGTGTTCACAGTCGTATTATTAATCACGGTCACGCTCTGCTCTGCCGCGCCCTTGCGGACAAAGACAAAGTCCCCGCTTTCATGCCCGGAATTACGGAGAGGGTTGTATTCCGGCGTCTGACTCACCCGGCCGGCAACACTTTCCTCAACGAAGTCGCGGAATAACTCGGTGGCCGTGAACTGCCCCTTATCAAGCTGTGCCAGCCCGCGCAACAGGGCGCTGGCGAAGATGGAATGGCCGTTGCCGCCCTCGTCCGCCACCGGCTCATTGCCGCCGCTCGCCATCAGCGTGCGCGATCTGCCGGTCATCATTTTTTGCAGATAACGCTGCCGCATGACCGGCTCGGAGATATTCGGCTCAGCCGCTCTGGTCAGCGTGCCCGAATAACAGCTATCGGAGATGATGAGCACGTGTTTGGCCGGGATAACCCTGATATTGGTGGTAATGTCGTCGGCGCTGATCCAGTTCGCGGTGTCATCTAAGCGCGCGTCCACGGGCATCCAGTAAGCTTTCTCCGCTTCCTTATCATTCACGCCATGCCCGGCGTAATAGATGATTAAACTGGCGTCCGGAGTCAGTTCGCGGCGATAGCCGTTCAAGCCAGAGATAATCTGCTGGCGCGTGGCGTTCAGCAGCAACTTGGTCTGAAAACCGAAGCGTGTACGCAGGATCGCTTCCACCTCGCGCGCATCATCTTCGGCGGTTTTGAGACGTTTGATATTCTGATAAGCGTTGTTGCCAATGACGAGGGCATAGTATTGCCCCGGCGCAGGCTGGTGGGTGTCGAGATCAAGCCCGCGATCTTGCGCCTGCGTGCTGGCGGGCAACATCCAGATAACGCACAACAGACTAAAAGCTAAATGAGCCAGCGGGGAAGTAAATCTTGTGTTCATGATAACCTTTGCAAGATCGTGACAAAGCGAGCAGATGAATTTCTAAGTCATGGGCCAAATCCACGACGGCGCACAGGACACGAGCATAGTTTAGCCGGTGAGTAGTGTCAATCTAAAGCTTGCTGTTATCGCCGCGCCGCGCGAAATAGTCGCCAAGCGCCGTCCTCTCGCAGCCTCGCGTGCGCCCGTACCAACTCAAAACTGCCCGGTAGGGGCGCGCACCTGAACTGGCTGCTTGTCGTTGCCTTGCCTGCATTGGCATGTGGTCAAAGCCAGCGCATGCCAATTCAGATCGGCGCTGCTACGGCCGCGCTTAGGGCGCAAACTCATCAGGGCCGTCTCTGAATTTTAGCCTCCTGCTATTTGCCTTTTGTCGCTTGCCTTCTTAAAGTCTGCTCAAGACTAAAAAGACGAGGTATTCAAAGTATGCTGCGGGCCGGGATTGTCGGGCTGCCGAACGTCGGTAAGTCCACGCTCTTTAACGCGCTGACCGCGCAACAGGCGGCGCTCGCCGCCAACTATCCGTTCGCCACCATTGAGCCGAACGTCGGCGTCGTGCCCGTGCCGGACGAACGGCTCGCGCCCCTGGCCAAGCTCGTCAAGACGAACACGATTGTGCCCGCGACCGTCGAGTTCTTAGACATCGCCGGGCTTGTGCGTGGCGCGTCTAAAGGCGAGGGACTCGGCAACCAGTTCCTCGCCAACATCCGCGAGACCGATGCGGTCATACAGGTCGTGCGCTGTTTTGAGGACGAGAATATCGTCCACGTCGAAGGCTCGGTCGATCCGCGCCGCGACATCGAGACGATTCAGATCGAATTGGCGCTCGCCGACCTCGCCGCCATTGAGCGTCGCCGCGAGCGCGCTCAGAAGCAACTCAAGAGCGGCGACAAGGTTGCGCGGGCCGAGTTGGACGTGATCGATAAACTCATGCCCGCGCTTGCCGAAGGGCTGCCCGCACGCACCATCGAATTGACCGACGACGAGCGCGCCACCGCCCGCACACTCTTTCTGCTCACCATGAAGCCAACCGTCTACGCCGCGAACGTGGACGAGGCCACGCTCGCTAATCCAGATGAAAATCCGCATGTGCGCGCGGTGCGCGAGTTGGCGGCGACGGAAGCCGCCGAGCAAGTCGTCATTTGCGCGCAGCTTGAAGCGGAGTTGGTCGAGTTGGCACCCGAAGAGCGCGTGGGCTATCTGCTATCGCTCGGCGTGGCCTCAAGCGGCGTAACTGAATTGATTAAGAGCGCATACCGGCTGCTGGGGCTGATGTCGTTTCTAACGGCGGGCGAAAAGGAGGTGCGGGCGTGGACGATCCCGCGCGGCACGCGCGCCCCGCCCGCCGCCGGCACGATCCACACGGATATCGAACGCGGTTTTATCCGTGCTGAAGTCGTCAGCTACGAGGCGCTGCTGCGCGCCGGCTCCTATGCCGTGGCGCGCGAACAGGGGCTGCTCCGGCTGGAAGGCAAGGATTACGTGATGCAGGAGGGTGACGTAGTCCACTTCCGCTTCAACGTCTAAACCGCGCCGTGCTTAAGTCTCCCATCCGGCGCGGAAGCTGTGTATAATGCGCGGCCTGAGCGCAGGCCATATTTTCGGACAGTGGCCGCAAAAGCGGCATAAAGCATGAAGACGCCGGGACAGAGCCAAGACCCCGTAGTGTTGGAGATCATCCACGCGGAGCAGGAACGGTGCGACGCCTACATTAATCGTAATGTCGCCATGCTTGACCGCATGTTATCCGAATACTTCACGTTCACCAGTCCGGCCGGCACTGTGCTGACCAAGCCGCAACTGCTCGCAGCCATCGCCCAAAGTGAATTAATCTTTGAGCAGATTGAGCGACACTACGACACAGTCAGCGTCCACCGCAATACAGCTTCAGCGACCGGGCACGACACGGTGCGGGGCAGCTATCAAGGGCAAGATTTCAGCGGCCACTATCACTTTCGCAGTACCTATGTGCAACGCGGCCGGGGCTGGGAAGTAGCCGCTACACATACGAGCCGGCGGATAGACGCGCCGGCCGAAACTGCCGAGCAATGAAAGGCCACGCCTCATGAATAACGCTGAGCTGGAACGCGCGATTGAATTTTTACTTGAAGGGCAAGCGACCCTCGAACAGCGCATCGAACAGACTAACGCGCAAATCCAGCAGACGGATGCGCAAATCCAGCAAACCAACGCGCAGTTGCAGCAGACCGATGCGCAGTTGCAACGAACCGATGTGCAATTACAGCAGACTGACGCGCAGATACAGCGAACCGATCAGCAACTGGCAGAACTTGGCCGCCAGCTTGAACTTTATGCGGAGACGCAATCCGAGTTTATCGAGATTGCCACGCACAGCATTGAAGCGCCAACTAATTTGCAGACCCGGGCGGACGCGCGCCTGAATATCTTGATCGGTGTCGTCGAGCGGCATATCACCCAAGGGCCCGGCCAACAGGGTTGAGCTAGTTTCGCTAACGCGTGCGTGCGCCACGTAAATGCCTGACGCACACACGCATCCATTTTTACAGCACAACATAGCGCGCAAGCCTCTACGCGAGCGCCCTGCAACGGCTCACTGATTCATCCATATATCAGCCTCCACCACGACTTTAGTCGTATAGTCCCGGCCGCCGACAGACAGTTTCACCAGATAAGTGCCAGGCTCGACCGGCGGCCCCTGATTGAATAGCCCGCCGAAGCCGCCGCCACCTCCACCCTGACCACCGCCGCCGCCACCAAAACCGGCCGGCAGATTGGCCGGCCGTGGCGGTGGGTTGCCACGCAAATTCCATTGCACGCGGTTGAGGCCGGCATCTTTCGTTCCCATTAGATTACGTATCACCTTGCCCGTGTAATCGGCGATAGTGATTTTCACATCACCTGTCGGCGCAGATTTAAGGTAGTAGCTGATCGCCGTGCCCGTTGTGGCATTGGCGGCGCGATAAAGCTTCCCGCCCGTGGCGGCGCGGCTGTAGCGCACGTCGTTCAGCCACTGGGTGCCCGGTCTGATGTCGAACAGATGCACGTCCGCGTCTGTCACTTTATTCGAGAGTTGTTGCAACGGCGTGATGTCATCAAGGATGTAGATGCCGCGCCCGTGTGTGCCGACGATGATGTCGTTGTCGCGCGGATGGAGCAGGATGTCGTCCACGCGCACGTTCGGCATCCCCGAATTGAACGGCTGCCATTCGCCGCCGCCGTTGCGCGAGATGAACAGTCCGTACTCCGTGCCGACGAAAAGTAGTTCTTTATTCTTCGGGTCTTCGCGGATGACGTTGACGTGGCCCAACTGCGGCAAATTATTTGTCAGTGCCTGCCACGTCGCACCGTAGTTGTGCGTGACAAATAGATAGGGTTTCAGATCATCGAAGCGATGACCGTCCACCGCGAGATAGCACGTGCCCGCGTCGAAGTGCGACGGCTCGACGCGCGTGATGTGATAAAGCTCGCCCACCTTGTCGGCCAGCACCGGCACGTTCTTCGCCACGTTCGTCCACGTCGCGCCGCCGTCGCGGCTCACCTGCACGTTGCCGTCGTCTGTACCAGTCCACAACACGCCGGGCAGGAGCGGCGACTCGGCGAGCGTCACGATGTAGCCAAAGCTCGTGTAGCCGTCATTCTTCGACGCCATCGGGTCTTTGCCCGGCACGCCCATAATCGACAGCGTGTTGCGATCAAGGTGCTTCGTCAAATCGGCCGACGCCGTCCACGTGTCACCACGATCTAGCGACTTGAAGAAGCGGTCGCCGCCGACATAGATGATGCGTGGGTTGTGCGGCGAGATGACGAGCGGCGTGTTCCAGTAGAAACGGAACGTTGTGCCTGGCGGCGGCGCGGGCACGACGTTGGCCGGCCCGCCGAAGCCACCGAAGCCTCCTCCGAAACCTTGCGCCGCCGCGGCCGTAGCTAACGCTTGCAGCGCTTCATCCGCAGCAGGCTCGACGGGCGGTTGTGTAGCCGGCGGCGGCGTGCCTACCGTCTGTGGTGCGCCTGTTGCCGGCGTGCCTGTTGCTGCCGGCGTGCCCGGGCCTGTGCCCGCTGCCGCGCCTTGTTGTGGCCCGCGCCCACCGCCGCGCCGTTGCATGGCCGTGCGCGGGCGGATGCTCACGCTGCGGCCGGTGCGCAGGTCGAGGCGTTGCATCGCGCCGTTTTGCGATTCGGAATAGATGATGTTGTAGTCGGTCGGATCGACTTGCGAGTAAAAGCCGTCGCCGCCGCCGGTGCGGAACCAATCGGCGTTGGTGATGCCGGCCTGATTGCGCGTCGAGCTTGGCGCACCCCACGAGCCGTTGTCCTGCAAACCGCCGTAGACGTAATAAGGCTTGCGCATATCAACCGCGACCGCATAAAACTGCGCCGCCGGGATCGTGTTGATGTACTCCCACGTCGCGCCCTGATCGTAGCTGGCGTCGAGACCGCCGTCGTTGCCGAGCAGCAGGTGGCGGCTGTTGGTCGGGTCGATCCAGATCGCGTGGTTGTCGCTATGCGGGATGTTCGGCTCGAGCGACTTGAAGGTCTTGCCGCCGTCCGTGGAAATGCTGAAGTTCAAGCCGCCAACATAAACCGTCTCCGCGTTCTTCGGATCGACGCGAATCTGGCTGTAGTACATCGGGCGATTATTTTCGTTGTTGACGATGCGCCACGTCCGCCCCTTGTCGTCGGAGCGCCAGACGCCGGACTTCTTCGGGTCGAGCGGCGTCGGCGTCGGCGAAGCGTTTGGCGTCGGGGTTGCGCTTGGCGAAGGCGATGCGCCGGGAACAGGCGTGGGCGTCGGTTGGCCGCCGATAGCCTGCTCTTCACCACCCGTGCCCACACTCGCGCCGACCTCCATCTGCGCGTACATGATGTTCGGATTCGAGCGCGCCACGTCGAGACCGATGCGCCCCAGCAAGCCAGCGGGCAGCCCGTTCCCTTCCAATCGCTTCCACGTCTTGCCCGCGTCGGTCGTCTTCCACATACCGCTGCCGGGGCCGCCGCCGTTGAAGCCCCACGAAGTTCTGCGCCGTTGATAAGCCGCGGCGTAGAGCGTCTTGCTGTCTGACGGATCAAGCACGATGTCCGTGAAGCCTGTGTCCTCGTCAACAAACTTGACGTTGCTCCACGTCTTGCCGCCATCGGTCGTCTTATAAACGCCGCGCTCTTTGTTGGGGCCAAACAAGTGGCCTAGCACGGCCACGTAAACCGTGTTCGCGTCCTTCGGATCGATGACGATGCGGGCAATGGATTGTGAATCGCGTAGCCCCATGTGCGTGAACGTCTTGCCGCCGTCAGTTGATTTGTAGATACCGTCGCCGAAGCTGGAGCTTTGCCGGTTATTCGGTTCGCCCGTGCCCACCCAGACGATGTTCGCGTCCGATGGCGCAATGGCGATGTCGCCGATTGACGCACGCGAATACTGATCGAAGATTGGCTGCCACGTCGTACCGTTGTTCGTGGATTTCCAGACGCCGCCAGTGGCAAAGCCGACATAGACGAGATATGGATCATTCTCGCCGACAGCGATGTCGTCGATGCGCCCGCCCATGCTCGCCGGCCCGATGCCGCGCCAGACGAAGCGGCGCAATACCGGATCGGTTGACCAATTGACCGGCGTCGGCGTGGGCGACGGAGTTGGCGTCGCACTAGGCGAGGCGCTGGGCGAAGTAGTGGGCGCGGGACTTGGCGTTTGGCTGGCGGCCGGTTCTTGTGCGTGGCTCGCGGCCGTCGCCAACGCCAGCGCACAGACGAATGCGCACAGCCACATAAAGCCGTAAGCGGCTTGAGACCTATCTTTCATGGTGGGCTTTCCTCCGAATTGTTTTAGGCAGTTGGGCTTTTAGACTATGTTGGAGCAATTGTTATGGGTTGCTGATACACACCGACGAGATTATTTCTCCGGTCGGCCGAAAGCCACGCCCATGCAGTTAACTTGATGTAAGAGATATTAACGGTTACTTCGCTGGCGCAACTCGCCCCGCGAAGTTGCGACCGACAGGTTATGCGCGGGAAAGATATGTCTGCGAGTTGCAGATGTCAACAGGTACACTGTCCGTACTCTACGAGCAGGGGCGGAGCGGGCGACGCGGCGTATATTCAGCTACGGTCAAAAGTGGCGGATTGGTAGTAGAATGAAGAATCTTACGAAAGAGAGGCGGTGCAGCATGACCAAGGCCAAAGACGCGCGCACAACGAGGCAAAGCTTGCTGATGCAAGCGGAGCGCGCAATCATCGCGCCCGACGCGCTGGCCGGATTGCAGCGACGGGCGGCAGACTTAGGGTTCATCATCCACGCGCGGGAACCGGCGCACGGCAAGGACGAACGGCGCAAACAAAAGCGGCCGCGGCCGAAATGAGCAGTGACTAAAGCAGTCAGCCGCGCGGCTCACGATAGACGGGGCTGAAGGCGCGTGTGGTGTGTTCGGTGACGCTTGCGCCAGACATGCCGGCAGGCAGCGTCGGCGCGTACTGCGGGGGCGTGTAGAGTTCTTTGGTGGTCGAGGATTTAGTGAACGGCAGTGAGAAACCTTTCTTCTGTGGCGTTGCGCCGAGCAAACGCGACAGCAGGCGGATGAGTGAAAGATTGATGCCGAGCAGCACCAGCAACCCCGTCACGCCGAGTGGGCCGATCACTTCGGCCTTGACGCCCCACGAAGCCATGCCGCTCAACCCGATGAACAAAATGGCCAAACCGACGAGGGTCGTGAGACAGAGCGTCACACCAAGCACGCGCACGGGACTACTTATGTCAACCGGCACGAGTTCTTGCCGGGCGTTGACTGTCGCGCCGCAACGGTTACAAAAGCTCAGGCCCGGCTGGCATTCCGTGCCGCAGGTTTGACAGTACATAAGGCTCCTCTCTCGACGCGGCGCACGTGGCCGGCGTGCGCCGTGGGGCGGCAACTGACTCGTGGTTTCGGCCGCCGCACATTAGCGAATTACGACGCGGATGCCCGCCAGCACCAAGTAACCGATGGCCAGCACTACGGCCAATTTGATTAGTAAGATGGCGAGACCGATAGCTGTGCCCAGCACCAGTCCGACGGCTGCGCCGACAAGGGGGATACCCACGACGACGACGAACAAGCCCAATAGCACGATAGCAACGATTCTCCAAGTGTCTTTCATCTCTAGCACCTCAGCTTTTTGTGTCTGTGTTCACGCGGGTGAAACTTTGTTTACAACGCCCGGCGTGTCTCGTCATGCTATACGCACGACCCATCCCCCGCGTTCCCATTAACGGCCCGCCGTGCGGACATTTTGCCTGACCCGCACGCGCGCGAATTATGCTAAGCTCGTGCCGGTCAAAATCCCCTTTTAGCAATACGCCCAGATCATTCTTGCTGCGGTTATGCTGCCACGAAGCTGCCCGCAGAGTCAAAGTTTGCCGGTTGTCTATTATGTCGCGTCGTAAGTCAGAAAAATTGTTTGCCGAGCCGGAGCCAGCGATTGAAGCGGGCGCGAATGTGGGTGCGCCGCTCGCCGAGCGGATGCGCCCGCGCACGCTTGCAGAGTTCGTCGGGCAGCAGCAACTCGTCGGTGCGGGGCGCGTATTGCGTCGCCTGCTGGAAGGCCAGGGCACGCTGCCGTCGCTCATCCTCTGGGGTGCGCCGGGCACAGGCAAGACGACGCTCGCGCGTCTACTTGCGCGCCGCGACGACGCAGATTTCATCGCGCTCTCGGCCGTCTTCTCCGGCGTCAAAGACATGCGCGAGGCTATCGCGCGGGCGCGCGAGACGCGGAAAACGGGCCGGCGCACAGTGCTCTTCATCGACGAGATTCATCGCTTTAACAAGGCCCAGCAGGATGCGCTGCTGCCGGCGGTCGAGGACGGCACGGTGACGCTCGTCGGCGCGACGACCGAGAACCCTTCATTCGAGGTCATCAGCGCCCTACTCTCACGCGCGCGTGTGCTGGTACTCCAACCACTCGGCGAACAAGAGATCGAGACGGTGTTGCGGCGCGCGCTGACAGACGACGAGCGCGGCCTCGCGGGCCTCCAGCCCATCATACCTGATGAACTAATCGCGCGGCTTGCCCGCGCGGCCGGCGGCGATGCGCGTGTGGCACTGGCCGCACTCGAAGCGGCCGTTGATGTGACCGCGCCTGATGAGAGCGGCACCCGCCATGTCACGGACGAGACGCTGGCCGAAACGATGGGCCGGGCGCGTTATGCCTACGACAAAGGCGGCGAAGAGCATTACAATCTCGCGTCCGCGCTCATCAAATCTTTGCGCAACTCGGATGTGAACGCCGCGCTCTACTGGCTTGCGCGGCTCATCGAGGGCGGCGCTGATCCGGTCTTCATCGCGCGTCGCCTCTGTATCCTCGCGTCGGAAGATATCGGACTGGCCGATCCGCAGGCGATGGTGCAAGCGTCGGCCGCGGCCGAAATCACGCAACTGATCGGTCTGCCTGAGGCGCTCTATCCGCTCTCACAGGCGACGATTTATCTGGCCTGCGCTCCCAAGTCGAACGCCGTCAAACGCGCTTATCTCGCCGCGGCTGATGACGCACGCGAGACGGCGCGCGAGCCTGTACCGCTCCATCTGCGCAACGCCGTCACGCCGCTCATGCGCCGCGTCGGCTATGGCAGTGGCTATCGCTACGTGCATGACGACGCGGACGCGCAAGACGAGATGAGATGTCTGCCGGAGCAATTGCGCGACCGCGAATACTTCAAGGATGAATAAACGATTGTGAGTCAGCAAGAGAGCGAGAAAGAGTTAGCCTATCTCTACGAACTATACATCGCGCCGGATTGGGGTGAGCGTTTCGCGGCGCTGCTTGCCGAGCACGTGAAGTTGCCGAAGGATGGCACGGTACTGTACGTCGGGGCGGGCACGGGCGGGCACGCGCTGGCATTGAAGGAGCGCGCGGGTGCCCACGTGACGCTCGTCGGCGTGGACGAGAGCGAGGAGCGGTTAAAACTTGCGCGCGTGAAAGCCGCGGCCGTCAAACTCGGCGCGGCGACGCAATTCCGGCTCACGCAGCTTGAGACGTTGGACTTTGAGGATGAGCAGTTCGCTCTCGTCGTCGGCGACGCTTCGCTGGTTGCCCCAGAGCGTCTGCCGGAGATATTGGCGGAGTTGGTGCGCGTGGCCGCGCCCGGCGCGAGGGTCGCGTTTAATTTGCCGACCGCGTCTAGCTATGGCGAGTTCTTTTCGCTCTACTGGGAAGCACTGAGTAACGTCGAACTGTTCGCGGAGACAGCGCTTGTCGAACAACTCATCACAGAGTTGCCGACCATCGCGGCCGTAGAGCAATTGGCGGCGCGCGAGGGTCTGGACGACGTGCAGACGTGGACGAACAGAGAGGACTTCGCCTACGCATCGGGCGCGGAGTTTGTGCGCGCGCCGCTCGTCAATGGTTTTCTCTTGCGCCACTGGCTCGAATCGCTTACGGATGAGATGGAGCAAGCGCGCGTACTAGCCGAGATTGAACGAATCATTGACGACGAGCGGCAGGCGGGCGACTTCTCGCTCTCGATCAAGGCCACGCTCATTGTCGGGCAGAAAGCAGGTTAAAACTGACCTATTATCAGCCCGGATGTGGAAGATGGTGGCGATTACGAGTTTTCTTCAATCGCCTTTGAAATGTTTTCGCGGCCCAGATTGGGCCGGCTCGCCGGTTTGACGACTTAGGAGAAACAAGATGCTTTCAAGCAAGCGCGCTTTCGTGATCGTTCTCGCACTGCTGTTGCTCGCCGGTCTCGGCGTTGCACAGAAACGATCCAAGACCGTCGCGGTCGCGCCCCTGCCGCCGTCAGTGAACCTCAGTTCCGATACGACAACCGTCACGCTCTGCGCCCGCGAGGCGGAAGCGTCGCCGCACGTGCGGCTGACGGCCAACGCGAGTTCGCCAGATGGCTTGCCGCTACGCTACACGTGGAAAACAACAGGCGGGCGTATCAATAGCGACGGCGCGAATCCGGTCTGGGATTTGTCAGGCGTCGCCCCCGGCACGTACATCGCTTCGGTTGATGTCACCACCGGCGACGCGCGCTGCACGGCCTTCGCCACCGTCCCGGTCGTTGTTGTCGAATGCCCGCCGCTCCGCGAAATCTGCCCGAACATCTCGATCTCCTGTCCCGATGCTGTAACGATGGGCACGCCGCTGACCTTCACGGCCGACGTGAACGGCGGCACAACGGGTGTGCAACCAGTCTATCAATGGTCGATCACGGCCGGCTCGATCACGAGCGGGCAAGGCACGCCGACCATCACCGTCTCGACCGCCGGCTTGGGCGGGCAAGAGGTGCGCGCGACCTTATCAGTGAACGGCTACAGCGGATTGACCTGTGCCTCGTCCTGCGCGACGCCGGTACGGGCGGAACGCATCAGGCCGCGCAAGTTTGATGAGCTAGGCGCGCTCCCGCGCGACGACGAGAAAGCGCGGCTCGATATTTTCGCGGCCGAGTTGCAAAGCGATCCGCGCGCCTCCGGTTATATCATCGCGTCGGGCGGCAAGCCGGGCGAGGCGCAGACGCACGTCGGCAACGCGAAAACTTATCTAACCAGCAAGCGCGGGCTAGTTGCCAACCGGATCGTGACCTTGAGTGGTCGGCCCGGCGGTGGCTTGCGGATCGAGTTGTGGCTTGTGCCCGTGGGGGCTGAAACGCCGTCCGTGCCCTAGCGTACGCAAGCTCAGGAGATAATGTTGGCGGGGTTGCTAACCTTAGCCGAGAAGAGAAAAGCGGGCGGCCCGATTTGATCGGGCCGCCCGCTTTTTTGCCCACAACTTAGGCGCGCGGGTTCAACTTCTCCGCCTCGCGTTGCCGCGCGGCCCGCCGCCGCGCTTCCTCAAACAACGCCTCGTCGTCAATCGCGGCCAATTCCGCGGGCGGTGCGGCAGTCATGCCTTTGTTCAACTGCTTGCGCTCTGCCTCCGTCTCGCCTTCATCAATCCCCTCGCGGAACGCACGCTTGCTCTGCCCTAGCGCCTTCGCCAACTGCGGCAAGCGACTGCCGCCAAACAACAAAAACACGGCGGCCAGAATGATGATCCAGATCAACGGATTTTCCGGTATCCCAAATAACAATATATGAGCCATTACCAATCTCTCCTATCAATCCTTTTGACGCCCATCCGCGCCGGTTAGTTTATTCTTCCACCCCCGACTCGAAGAACAGATACTTGCGCCACGTCTCGTCGGCCCGGCCCAGATAACGCATGATCTGGCGGTTGACATGCAACGAGAAACCGCGCGGGCGGCGCACGAGATGCATCCCGGCCTCTTCCGGCGTGCGACTGCCCTTGCGATGGTTGCAACGCTTACAGCACGCGACCAAATTATCCCACGTACTTTCGCCGCCACGCGAACGCGGGAACACGTGATCGAGCGTCAAGTCAGACGGCGGCAAGGACTTGCCGCAATACTGGCAGGTCGAATGATCGCGCAGCAATATGTTCTTGCGCGAGAGCGAGCGATGCTTAAACGGGATGTGGATGTACTCGGTCAGGCGAATGACGGACGGCGCGTGCATCGTCACCTTCGCGGAGTGGAGCATGTGCCCGTTATGCTCCTCCATGCGCGCCACGCCCTTGAAGATCAGCACAACCGCGCGCCGCTCATTACACACGTTGATCGGCTCGAAAGAGGCATTCAGGACTAAAACACGTCCGGTCATCTTGCTGTCAAATACTACAGGGACGGGTGACAGGTGACAAGCGACGGCTCAAATACTTGCCCTGCGCTAGTCGCTCGTCACTCGTTACTCGTCATTGTTTTGAAGCGGTCGGCCGCCTCGACGAGCGCGCTGCGTGTGCCGGGTTCAAAGGCGGCGTGGCCCGCATCGGCGATGATCTGGAAGTCGGCTTCGGGCCAAGCGCGGTGCAATTCCCATGCGCTCATGAGCGGGCAGACCACGTCATAGCGGCCCTGCACGATGACGGCGGGGATGTGGCGGATCGCGTTGACGTGCTCGATCAGCCAATTATTCGTCGCGAAGAAGGCGTTGTTGACGAAGTAGTGACACTCGATGCGCGCGAATGCAAGCGCGAACTCGTCCTCGCCGTAATGCTCGATGAAGTTCGGATCAGGCAAGAGTTTCGACGTGCTGCCCTCCCAGATGCTCCACGCGCGGGCCGCCGCGAGCCGCGTGGCGGCATCATCGCTCGTCAGCCGGCGATGGTACGCACGCAGCAGATCGCCATGCTCCGCAGCCGGAATGGCCGCGAGATACTGTTCCCACACATCCGGGAAGATGGCGCTCGCGCCCGCCTGATAGAACCAACTGATCTCCTGCGGCCGGCACAGAAAGATGCCGCGCAAGACGAGCGAGCGCACCCGGTCGGGATGCGTCTCGGCATAAGCTAGCGCAAGCGTACTGCCCCAAGAACCGCCGAACACGTGCCAACGCGCAATCCCTAAATGCTCGCGTAGTCGCTCCGTGTCGGCCACCAGATGCCACGTCGTATTCTCTTCTAGGCTTGCGTGCGGCGTACTCTGCCCTGAACCGCGTTGATCAAACAGCACGATGCGGTAAGCAGCCGGATCGAAGAAGCGGCGATAGTCCGGCGAGGTGCCGCCGCCGGGGCCGCCATGCAGAAAGACGACGGGCTGGCCCGCCGGGTTGCCGCTCTGCTCATAGTAGAGCGTATGCACTGGTGAGACGGGCAACAGGCCCTGCTCGTAAGCTTCGATTGCGGGATAGAGGTCTTTCATCGGCACATCATACAGAGGTCAGCGGGCAGTGGCTAGAGGTCAGTTGAATTTTCCGCTCGCAACGTAAGCAAGTTCGACTGCCTTTTGCTTCCCGGCCTGTGCCTTCCGCTTCCGCCCTTCAGGCCCGCGCCACTGTCAGCACAAACACATCGTGCGCGCCGGCTGCCCTGAGCGCGTGCGCGCACGCGGAGACGGTCGCGCCGGTCGTGAACACATCGTCAACTAGCAGCACGCGCTCGCCTGCGACAAGCCGCGGCCGGGCGACTTGAAAGGCCGCTTCGACCGTCTCACGCCGGGCGCGGGCGTCCATGCTCGCGCGGTGTTGTGTGGTGTGCGTCGTGCGGATGAGACTCCATTCATCGCAGGGCAGCCCCGCTCGTTTTGCTAGCGCACGCGCGAGCAAAGCGGACTGATTGAAGCCGCGCTCGCGTTCGCGTTCAAGGTGCAGCGGCACGGGGATGATGCGTGTGGCGGCGACGAGCGGCGGACGGCGCAGGGTGGCGCACAACAAATCGGTGAGGCGCGGGCCGACGTGCGGCGCACGCTTCAACCCGAGCACCGCCGCGCGCAACGCGCCTTCGTATGCGCCGACGGCCCGCGCCGCAGTAAAGCCTTCGGCATCGCAACGGCGGCAACGCACACTTTCCCGTTGCTCCATTGACACCTCGCCCAACGCCAGCGCGCCACACTTCCAGCAGCACGTCTCAGCGCCCGTGAACAGGCGCGTCGTCTGCCAGCAGGCGGCGCACGCAGGCACATCTGCGCGGCGCTCGACGTGGGCCACGCCACACACCGCACACGCCATCGGATAGACAAGCGCCAGTGTCGCGTCGTACAGCGCATCAAGTTGGCGTGCAAGTCGCATACTGTGCGGGCGGAAGCATACACGAAAAACCGCCGCCGGGCGCGCATCATACGCGCCCGGCGGCGGTTGTAAACTCCCTGCGCCCAAGCAGATTTAATGACCTCGGGTTAGGCCCTTATTCTTCGTCTACATTCAACAGGCCGCGTTCTTGCAAATCCTGACACTTGAGACAGTAGCGCGTCCACGGCACGGCTTCGAGGCGCTTCTCTTGTACCTGTTCGCCGCAGTTGATGCAGTCACCGTACTCGCTCGCTTCGATCCGCCCCAGCGCTTCATCGATCAAGTCGAGCAGTTTGCGGTCGTTCGCTGACATAGAGATCAGCAGTTCTTTGGTGTAAGCGTTCGCGGCCATGTCTGCCGGGTCTTGCGTCGCTTCGAGGTCGCGCTCGCGGCTCGACATTTCCGCCTCTGTCACCTGCTTAAACAAACCCTCGCGCCGCCCTAGCAGCCGGTCGCGGTAAGTTTTAGTTTTTCTTTTATCCATCTTCGCCCTCTCGCCCAACTTATGCTAATCGCTAAAATCAATCGGGAGATGTCAGTTAATTAAACCGTACCTGCGCGTCTGCGCCAATTCATTTCTGATACGGCAAGCCGCGCGTGATTGTATAAGCGCGATAGAGTTGCTCGACCAACAGGACACGCGCCAACTCATGCGTCAGCGTCAGCCGCGACAGCGACCAGCGCACATCCACCCGCGCTTTCAATTCTTCCGTCACGCCCAGATGCCCACCGACAGCGAATGCGATCTCTCTCAACCCGCGCCCTTGCCAGCGCTCCACTTCCGCCGCTAACTCCGGTGAACTCCATTCGCGCCCATCGACATCAAGCAACACTGTCAAAGAATCCGGCCGCAACGCATCGGCGAGCCGTTTGCTCTCTTCCGCCAGCACCGTCCGCGCGTCCTTGCTTGCGCTCTCGCGCAATTCCATCACCTCGCAGCGCGTAAACCGCGCGAGCCGGCCCAGGTAATCGTCCACGAGCGCGCGTATGTGTTCATTCCGCGTCTTGCCGATCCAAACGAGTCGCAGCCGCATCGCTCAAACCTCCAAACGATAGCGGGCGATCTTCTCGTAGAGGTTCTTACGGCTGATGCCTAACGCGCGGGCCGCCGCAGACTTATTACCGTGCGTCGCCGTCAATGTCTCAGCTATATATTCGGCTTCAAGCTCTGCCAGCGTCAGCCGGCGCGTGCGGCGCAAAAGCAACGTGGCAGCAGCGCGCACCGACTCCGGCAGATCGTCCGTCTCAATGTGTTCGCTTTCGCCTACGATTACGGCCCGTTCTAAGACGTGCGCCAACTCCCGAACGTTGCCGGGCCATTCATAGCTTTCCAGCAGCGCCAACGCACCCGCGCCAAGCGCACGGCCCCGCCGCCCGTGCTTCGCCGCATAAGTTTTCACAAACTGTCGCGCCAACGCGCCCACATCCTCCCGGCGCTCTCTGAGTGGCGACACGTGTATGCGCACCACGTTCAGCCGGTAGAACAGATCGGCGCGAAACGCCTTGCGCCGCACCGCCTCATCAAGATCGACGTTCGTTAGCGCGATGAGCCGCGCGTCCACGCGCACGGTGCGCCGCCCGCCGAGCCGTTCAAATTCGCGCCGCTCGATCACGCGCAAAAGTTTCGCCTGCGCATCGGTCGAAAGGTGTGCGATCTCGTCCAGCACAAGCGTCCCCTTATGCGCCGCTTCAAGCCGGCCCGGTTTCGCCTGCGTTGCGCCGGTGAACGCGCCGCGCTCGTAGCCGAACAACTCGGCTTCCAACAATTCGCTCGGCAACGCCGCGCAGTCGATCTTAACGTAAGCCTGTGCCGCACGTCGCGACTGCCGGTGGATGAAGAGCGCAAGCGCGTCCTTGCCCGCGCCCGACTCGCCCGTGACGAGCACGTTGGCATCCGTCTCTGCGACGCGGCCCGCCAGCCGCACCGCCTCGCGCATCGCCGGGGATTGCGCGATTAAATCGCTCACGATTCTTGTCTCAAAGAACTGTCGGTCTCGTCGCGCAATTCCGGCGGCAACTCGATCCGCGCCGCATCGCGCCACAGACGTTCGAGATCGTAAAAGTGCCGGGCCTTATCTTCAAAGATGTGGACGATAAAGTCGCCGTAATCGAGCAACACCCATTCCGCCGTCTTGTAGCCTTCGACGCGCGCCGGCCGTTCTCCCGCCTGTTTCAAACGCTGCACGATCTCGTCGGCGATAGCTTGCACCTGCCGCTGATTCGTGCCGCTCGTGATCACGAAATAATCGGTGAAGCCGGCAACGCTGTTCAGATCAAGTACGACGAGCGGGCCCGCCTTCTTATCGCTCGCGGCGTGCAGTGCCGTCGTGATGCTCGGCGTGAGCGGCAGCGGCGTGTGCGCCACTGCCGCTGCGGACGGTTCGCGTTGTTCGGCTTGATCAGCCTGTGCCGCCTCGCCGCGCTTCTTACTCGCCGTGGTCGTGCGCCGCGTGCCTTTCGGTGTTGTCTGGTTGACTGTCATGCGTGTCCTTGTAAATCCTATATTTCCTAATGTACTCCGCCACCATTGGCGGCACGGCCCAACGCTCATCGGCTGCCGCCTCCGTCGCCCGCGCGACTTGCCTGAGCGCCGTCGCCGATACGTCCATGAGTACCGCGTCGGTGAAATAGATGCGCGGCTCATCTGTCTGCGCGAGTGCGGCCGCCACTTCCCCGTGCGTCTGTCCGCGTAGATCAACAACCCGGCGGCGCACTTCATCATTCACGTGCGCCGTCGCAAGCGCGTAACCCGGTCGCGCCATCACTATGTGATTGGACAACGCCAGCAACCGCTCCCACTCGCGCCATGTGGTGATGTCGGCCCAGGAGTCCGCACCCATCACGAAATATAACCGTGTGCCCGCGCCAAGTTCAGTCCGAAACCGGGCCAACGTCTCTACCGTGTACGGCCGTTCGGGCGCGTCCAACTCAACGGTCGAAATCTGTAAGCGCGGTTCGTCCTGTGTCGCCAGCGCGAGCATCGCGTAGCGGTGCAATGGCGCTGCGGGGCGGCGTGCGCCCGTGCGCTTGTGCGGCGCAACGTAGGCCGGAATGAAAAGAACTTCGTCGAGCGCGAACAATTGCAGCAGTGCCCGCGCGACCGCGATGTGCCCGGCATGCACCGGATCGAACGTCCCGCCATACAGACCTAACCGGCGCTGCTTCATGGAGTGCGCGTGCCTCGTCAAGCTCGACAACTTGCGCTTATGGAACGACGGACGCGCGGAGATGCGCCCGCATGGCCCGCGACTGAGCGCGCAACGACCGGCAATCAACCAGAACGTCAGACAATTTGCGGCTGCATCTCGTCCGCCCGCTCGGCTTGAGCCTGCGCGTCTTGCGCTATCTCGTCGAGCGCACGCGCCGTCGCTTGCACAAGCTCGCGCACGCCCTGATTCGTCACGGCAGAAATCGCATAGAACTGATGGCCATCTCGCTCGGCCCGCTCGCGCAGTTGGGCCAACCGCTCCGGCTCGTCGAGCGCATCGACCTTCGTGCCGACGACGATCTGTGGTCGCTCCGCGAGGCGTGCATCGTAGGCGCGCAACTCGTGGTTAATTTTCTCATAATCATCAACCGGATCGCGCCCATCAAGCGACGAGAGATCGACCAAGTGCAACAGCAACTTCGTGCGTTCAACGTGACGCAGGAAACGATCCCCCAGGCCCGCGCCTTCGTGCGCGCCTTCGATCAAGCCGGGAATGTCCGCGATGACGAACGTGCGATAGTCGCCGAGATCAACTACGCCCAAGTGCGGCTCAAGCGTGGTGAACGGATAGTCAGCGATCTTCGGCTTCGCGGCCGAAACGGTCGAGATAAGCGTGGACTTGCCCGCGTTCGGGAAACCGACGAGCGCCACGTCCGCGATCAGCTTCAACTCAAGCTGCAGCTCATACTCATCGCCGGGACTGCCTTCCTGATGATAGCGCGGGGCGCGGTTGGTCGAAGTGGCGAAGTGCGAGTTGCCGAAACCGCCGCGCCCGCCCTTCGCCGCGAGCCAACACTGCCCGTCCGCAGTCAGATCGGCCAACTGCTCACCTGTCGTCGGGTCAAAGACCTGCGTGCCCACGGGGACGCGCACTTCTGTGTCGCCGCCTTCGCGGCCAGACCGGTTCGAGCCTTCGCCGTGCCGGCCGCGTTCGGCCTTATGCTCCGGGTTGTAGCGCAGATGCAAGAGCGTGTTGAGCGAGTCGTCGGCGATGAGCCAAACGTCGCCGCCCTTGCCGCCCTCGCCGCCCGACGGGCCGCCGCGCGGCACAAACTTCTCACGTCGGAAGGCCGTCACGCCGTTGCCGCCGTGCCCGCCCCACACACGTATTTTGACGCGATCAAGAAACACAACAGATCAAGCAACCAAAATCGAAGCGACGCCCATCGCGTGTCCTCGTTTGAGGCGAGCGCGGGCGTCGCGGTCAAAACTCTTACGAGCGTAAAAGCCCTCGCGGCTTATGCGGCAACTGCTGGCGCTGCCTCCTGCGCCATAGCTTCCGCATAGACGCTGATAAACTTGCCCTGCCGCCCCTTGTCCTCAAACTTCACCACGCCGGTGATGAGCGCGAACAACGTGTCGTCCTTACCACGCCCGACATTCTTGCCCGGCTTCCACTTCGTCCCGCGCTGCCGCGCGAGAATGTTCCCGCCCAGCACGCGCTCGCCACCAAACTTCTTCAAGCCCAACCGCTGCGAATTCGAGTCGCGCCCATTGCGCGAAGAACCTACGCCCTTTTTGTGTGCCATCGCTAAAGCTCCCGATCTACGTTTTAGATTTTTGATTTGCGATTTCAGAGTGTGTCCATCAATCGCAAATCAAAATCCAGAGTCGAAAATTTCGTCAGCCAATCGAATCAATCTTCACCGTCGTATAACCCTGCCGGTGGCCCTGTCTGCGCTTGTACTGTTTGCGGCGCTTTTTCTTAAATACGATGATCTTGTCGTCACGGCCATGATCGACCACTGTGCCCGCAACCCGCGCGCCTTCGACAACGGGCGCACCGACGCGTGGCCCGCCATCGCCCCCGCCGAGCGCGAGGACTTCAAATTCGACCGTCTCGCCGGCTTCATTGGCGAGCGCGGGCAAGCGCACGCTCGCGCCTTCTTCGACGCGAAACTGCTTGCCGCCCGTGCGTATAATTGCGTAAGCCATGACTACTCTCCTCAGCCGCGAAAATCCCCTACGGGAAAGTCGTAAATTATAAGGGCCGCTCCGCATAGCGTCAAACGACACTCGGCCGTTTCAGCGCGACCGTTTAGCGGGCAGCAACCAACCGTGCTACTCGGCCTTGGCGGCCCGACCTTTGATCCCGCCGTTGGGCACAAGGAAACGCTCCATGAACTTCGTCGTGTACTTGCCCGCCTGAAAATCCGGGTCGTCCATGATCTTCATGTGCAGCGGCACGGTCGTCTTGATGCCTTCGACGACCATCGCTTCAAGCGCGCGGCGCATGCGCGCAATCGCCAACTCGCGCGTGCGCGCATGGACGATCAACTTGGCGATCATCGAGTCGTAATAAGGCGGCACAAAGTAACCGGGATAGGCGGCCGTGTCGATGCGCACGCCGGGGCCGCCCGGAATGTTGAAGGCGGTGATCAAGCCCGGCGATGGCGCGAACGTCACCGGGTCTTCGGCGTTGATGCGGCATTCGATTGCGTGCCCCGCGAAGATCACGTCCTGCTGCTCGTAGGCCAACTCCTCGCCCTCGGCCACGCGAATCTGATTGCGCACGATGTCCGCCAGCGTAACCAATTCCGTGACCGGATGCTCGACCTGTACGCGCGTGTTCATCTCCATGAAGTAGAACCGCCCGTCCTCATCCAGCAAGAACTCAATCGTGCCTGCATTTGAATAGCCGACCCGCTTGCAGGCTTCGACCGCGACCGCGCCCATCTGTGCGCGTAACTCTGGCGTCATCACCGGCGACAACGCTTCCTCTAACAGTTTTTGATGTCGCCGCTGGATCGAACAATCGCGCTCGCCCAGATGGACGCAATGGCCGAACTCGTCGGCCATCACCTGAATCTCTATGTGGCGCGGCTGTTCGACGTACCGCTCGAGGTAAATGTCGCCGTTCTTAAATGCCGCCTGCGCTTCGTTCGCGGCCGTTTCCAGCGCCGGCCCGAGTTCCGCTTCGGTGCGGACGATGCGCATGCCGCGCCCGCCGCCCCCGGCCGCCGCCTTAACGATAACCGGGAAGCCGATCTCGCGGGCGAGCTTAACGGCTTCCGCTTCGGACTCCAACGGCTCCGTGCTGCCGGGGAGGATGGGCACGCCCGCCGCCTTCATCGTACGGCGCGCCTCCACCTTATCGCCCATCAACTTGATGACCGACGAGCGTGGGCCGATGAACTTGATGTTGCACGCCTCGCAAATCTCCGCGAACTGCGGCGACTCGGCGAGGAAGCCGTAGCCCGGATGAATCGCGTCCACGTTCGCAATCTCGGCGGCGCTGATGACGGCCGGGATGTTCAAATAACTCTGCGCCGAGGGCGCGGGCCCGATGCAGATCGACTCGTCGGCAAAACGCACGTGCAGCGAGTCTCTATCCGCCTCGCTATGCACCGTCACGGTGCGAATGCCCATCTCCTTGCACGCCCAGATGATGCGACACGCGATCTCGCCGCGATTCGCGATCAGGATTTTTCTGAACTTGCGCGGGGCAATGGGCATGGTTAGCTGTTAGCGATTAGCTGTTAACGATTAGCTCGTTGCTTCAAGCTAACAGCTAACAGCTATTTCATTTCTTGATTCCGAATAGCGCCTGTCCGTATTCGACGGGTTGGCCGTTCTCGACGTAAATTTTTTCCACCGTCCCGCTGACTTCGGCTTGTATCTCATTCATCAGTTTCATCGCCTCGATGATGCAAACAACCGTGTCCGGCTCGACGTGACTACCGGCCCGGACAAACGATTCTGTGGTCGGCGATGGCGAGCGATAGAACGTGCCGACGATGGGCGAGGTGATCTTGTGCAGCGCCTCATCCGTGTTCACCGCGCTCGCAACTGGCTCCAATGGGCCCGGCGGCGGCGCGGGCGCTGAAGGGGCGCTTGCGGTCGCAGCCGGCGGCGCAACCGGCGTGACCGGCGGCGGCACGAACGGCGGCGGGCCCGTATGTGCCGGTGGCACCGCCGTGCTCTGCCGGCTGATGCGTAGCCGAAAGCCTTCCCGCTCGATCTCAAACTCGGTAAAGCCTTGTTCGATAATCAACTCGGACAGTTCGCGCAACTCGTCCAGATTCAACTCGCGCTCCAACTGCCGGGGTTGCAACTCGCGCCCCTCGCCGCCGCGCAGGTCGCTACCACCACCGCTGCGATGTCGTCGCCGCGCATGTCGCGGGCCGCCACGACTCGGTGCGCTTGCGCCGCTGACGCTATCCGTCGCCGGCTCACGCCGCGCCGCATCGCCCTGCGGTTGTCCCGCCGGTTGCGCCTTAGGCTCGCGCGCGGGCGCGCTGGCCGCTGCTGCCGTCGTCTCTGGTCTGTCCTGACTACTCATCTGTTCTCGCGCCTCCGCCCGAATGAGTTTATAAACTCGCATGGTCGTAGCATCAAGCAACAAAAGCAAGACCCCCGACCCGGTTTCTTCAGTCGCCGTGGCGGGGGCTGCGGGGCTAAACGTGACGAACCAGCGCGCTTACACGTTGCCCAAAGCGACGCGCGCCGGCTCAGTTCTGCTTAAGACTAATCGGAATCTTTCTCGGCGGCCGTGGATTCAGTTTTCTTGGCGCGTCGCCCACCACTGCCGGCCTTGTCGGCATCCTTCGGCGTGGCCGCCCGCCCGCGCCCGCGCGCCTCGGTCGTCTCATCCTTCTCGAAGGTGCTGTCGGCCTTATGCCCACCGCGCCGGCCGCCGGCCGCCTCGCCTGACTTAGACACACGCGCGCTCTTCTGCTTGCCCGCGCCCACTGCTTTCCCACTCTTACCCGACTGCGCCGCTGCTTCGCGCTCGCGCGGGTTGTCCACCAACTCGATGATCGCCAACTCTGCGTTGTCGCCATCGCGCCGGCCCAACTTGATGATGCGCGTGTAACCGCCCGCGCGATCCTTGTAGCGCTCGCCTAGTTCATCGAACAGACGCTTGACGGCGGCGACACCGGCCGTGCGCGCGGGCTGCGGCTGATTACGCCGACCAGTCAAGACCGCATGCCCTTGATTGCCGGCATGGAAGAAGGTGGCGGCTTGCCGGCGCAGGTGGACAGCTTGCGCGGCCATATCATCACCCGTCAGGTGCTGCGCGTGGCGCGAGAGCGTAATGACGCGCTCGACGAACGGGCGCAACTCTTTCGCCTTCGGCAACGTGGTCACGATCTGCTCGTTGCGCGCGTTGATGAGCGAGGTCGCCAGATTGCGCAGCATCGACATACGATGCTCCGTCGTGCGGCCCAACTTGCGATGTGCTTTCAGATGTCGCATGAAATTTAAACCTTGAATAGCTGTTAGCTATTAGCTTTAGTGACAGACAGAGCTAAAAACTAATCACTGTCTACTCGTCGTCTTCTTCGTCGTCCGCATACTCACTCAAGTCCACGTCGCTGCCGCCCGTGCCGGGAATCGGATTGCCCTGCTCGTCAAACTCCATACCGAAATCAAGGCCCATACCGTGCAGGATATCTTTAATTTCGTTCAGCGACTTCTTGCCGAAGTTCTTTGTCGCCAACATCTCGCGCTCGTTGCGCTGGACGAGATCGCGGATGGTGCGAATGTTGGCATTCTTCAGGCAGTTGTAGGAGCGCACGGATAATTCAAGCTCATCCACCGAACGATCCAACAAATCGTTGCGCGGCAGTGGCGGCCGCTCGATGCCGGTATAGACGGCCTCGTCCCTGTCCTCCTCGAAATTGATAAAGATCGTCAGGTGATCCTTGATCAACTTCGCGGCCAGTCCGATGGCGTCGTCCGGTTTGACCGAGCCATCCGTCCAAACATCGATGGTCAGCTTATCGAACTCGGTGTTCTGCCCCAGCCGCGCTGCTTCGACCGTATAGTTGACCTTCTTGACGGGCGTATGCACCGAGTCAATCGGGATGTAGCCGAGCGACAAGTCTTCGTCGAAGTTGCGATCCGCCGGCGTGTAACCGCGCCCGCGCTTCAAACGCATCTCGACGTTGAGCGAACCGCCTTCGCTGATGGTGGCAAGATAGACGTTCGGATCGAGAATATCGACATCGCCGTCGTGCTCGATGTCGCCGGAGAGGACTTCGCCCGCGCCCGTTTTCGTGATCGTCAAAGTCTTCGGCTCATTGCCGTGCAGTTTGATCGGAATTTGCTTAAGATTGAGGATTACGTCGGTCGCGTCCTCGACCACGCCGCGAATCGAAGAGAACTCGTGCTCGACGCCCTCGATCTTAACGGCCGTGATCGCTGCGCCCTCGATAGACGAGAGCAATGCACGACGTAAGGAATTACCAATCGTTGTGCCGAAGCCGCGCTCGAACGGTTGCGCGGAAAAACGCCCGTAGCGGTCGGTCAGCGTCTCAGGCTCGACCGCCAAACGACGCGGCATCTGAAAACCTGTCCAAAGTGTATTTTGCTCTATGCTCATAAGTTCTAACCTGTGGATTCTAGCGCGCTCCCGATTAAAAACACGTGCGCGCATGCCGCGCGCGACTACTGCGTCCAATCAACGTCAGATGGTCAACGCGCCGCAGGCGCTCCCAAGTGTTACTTGCTGTATAGCTCGACGATCAGTTGCTCGTTGATCGAGCGATCAATGTCATCCCGCACCGGCAGCGTCGCCACGCGCGCGCCCATCCCGGCATCGTCGGTGGGCGCAAGCCACGAAGGCCGGCCCCGGCCGGCGGCCGTCTGCCACGCGCCCTCAATGTGCGCATTCGTGCGGCTCGCCTCTTTGATCGTGATCACATCGCCCGCTTTGACTGAGAACGAAGGGATGTCCACCTTGCGCCCGTTTACTTCGATGTGCCCGTGATTGACGAGTTGGCGCGCTTGCCGCCGCGACGTGGCAAAGCCCGCGCGATAGACGGAATTATCCAAACGCCGCTCAAGCAGGCTGAGCAGGTTCTCGCCCGTGATGCCCTTCATGCGAGCCGCACGCTCAAAGTAGTTGCGGAACTGGCCTTCCAGCACGAAGTAGATGCGTTTGACCTTCTGCTTCTCGCGCAACTGCTGCCCGTAGCCGACGAGCGCCTTGCCGCGCCGTAGCGTGTTGCCGTGCTGACCGGGCGGTTGCGTGCCGCGCTTCTCAATCGGGCACGACGGCTTGTAACAGCGGTCGCCCTTCAAAAATAACTTGCCACCTTCGCGGCGGCACAGACGGCACACCGCTCCACGATACCTAGCCATTAATTTTTGTCGCCTCCTGTCTAAACTTCAGACGGAAAAGTTTACAGGTCGCGCCTGGGCGCTGACCCTTCATCCTTTAATTTTGAATCGAGGAGTTTGGATTGAAGCACAAGCTTTGTATTAATTGGCAATCCGAATTCCGCAATCCGCAATAGGTTATACTCGTCGCCGCTTCGGCGGGCGGCAGCCGTTGTGCGGGATGGGCGTTGTGTCGCGGATCGCGATGACGCGGATGCCGGCGTTGTTGATGGCGCGAATCGCGGACTCGCGGCCGCCGCCCGGCCCCTTCACCCGCACCTCACACTGCTGCATCCCGGCCTCTTTGGCCTTGTTCGCCGCTTCGTAGGCCGCTTGTTGCGCCGCGAACGGCGTGCCTTTGCGCGAGCCACGAAAGCCGCGTGCGCCTGAAGACGATTGCGCGATCAGGTTGCCTTCCAGATCGGTGATCGTAATCATCGTGTTATTAAACGACGCCGCGATGAACACGATCCCGTTCGGGATGTGCTTCTTCTCTTTCTTCCGAAAGACCTTCTTCTTGCCGCCAGTAGTTGGTTTTGCCATGGAACCTCAGAGGTCAGAGCTTAGAGCTTAGAGGGCAGTGAAGGACAGTTTCTAACTGCCCTCTAAGCTCTAAGCTCTAGCCTCTACTTGTTACTTCTTGCCCGGTGCCTTCTTCTTGGCGATAGTAGCGCGGCGCGGGCCCTTGCGGGTGCGCGCGTTGGTGTGCGTGCGCTGCCCGCGCACGGGTAAACCACGTCGGTGGCGCAGGCCGCGATAGCAACCGATGTCCATCAACCGCTTGATGTCCATCTGCGTGCGTTTGCGCAGGTCGCCCTCTACCTCGCCCTGGCCTTCAATAATCGCGCGGATACGCCCTAACTGCTCCTCGTCCAGATCACGCACGCGCGTGTCCAGTGCGACGCCCGCCTCTTTGAGGATCGAACTTGAGCGCGAGCGCCCGATGCCGAAAATGTACGTCAGTCCGATCTCGACGCGCTTATTGACCGGAAGATCGACGCCAACCACACGAGCCATTACTTTTCTCCAAGTCTTAAATCAACTGCTCGGCGCTGCTGCACAGCAGGAACGCCAATTCGCAAGCCGCTAGCCTTGCCGCTGTTTGTGTTTCGGGTTTGTGCAAATCACGCGCACCACGCCCTTGCGGTGGATGACCTTGCAGTTGTCACACATCTTTTTAACTGAAGCCCGTACCTTCATCTTAACCACCACCTTCCGCCAATCGCCCGCACCGACGTGAGCCGGGGCTTTGGACATGCCACACTTATAGACTAAAAAAGGCCAACATCGGCAAACTTCGGATACTAGCACAGCCTCAAGCGGGATGCCAAGTCGCGGGCGCAGTATAGGTTATAGATGCGCCGCGATCTCTTGCAATTGCGGCTCAACGGCCTGCGCGACGCGCGTAAAAACCTCCGGGCCCTCGTCCGTGATCGCAATTGTGTGCTCGACATGTGCGCTCGGTTGCCCGTCCAGCGTAACGACCGTCCAGCCATCCTTCAAAGTCTTGGTCTGCCGCGTGCCCATATTAACCATTGGCTCGACGGCGAAGACATAGCCAGCCTTGATCTTTGTACCCTTGCCCGGCGTGCCATAGTTTGGAATCTGCGGGTCTTCGTGCATCCGCCGGCCGATCCCATGCCCGACGTACTCGCGCACAACCGTATAGCCATGCCCTTCGGCATGCGCCTGCACGGCCCAACCGATGTCCCCCAGATGCCGCCCCGCCCGGCATTGCTCAATGGCCAACTCAAGACACTCTTCGGTCACACGGATCAGTTGCCGCCATTCGGGCCGCACCGCGCCGACGGGCACGGTGGTGGCCGTATCGCCGACGAAACCGTTCAACGTCGCGCCGACATCAATCGAGATGATGTCCCCCTCTTTCAATTCATAATGCGAGGGAAAACCATGGACGATCTGCTCGTTGACCGACGCGCAAATCGAATAGGGAAAGCCATGATAGCCCTTGAACGTCGGCAACGCGCCCGCGCCGCGAATCATCTGCTCGGCCGCCGCGTCGAGTTCGAGCGTCGTGATGCCGGGGGCCACCATGCGGCGCAACTCTTCGCGCACCAACCCCGTGAGCCGGCCCGCCGCCCGCATTTTCTCCAACTCTTTCCGCGACTTTCCGATGATCATAAAGTAGTATCAAGCAATGCGAGACACTTAGATGAGCAAGAGGATTGTTAATCCGGCGCTCGTCACTTACTACCCGCTACTAACTTTTCAATGTCAGCGTAAATCAATTCCGGCGTGCGTGTGCCATCAATACGCTGCAAGCGCCCGGATTGCGCGTAATAATCAAGCAGTGGCTGCGTCTCTTGTTGATATGTCACCAGTCGCTTGCGCGCCGTTTCTTCATTATCGTCAGCGCGGTGTTCTAACTGCGCCTCCGGGTGTAGGTCGCAAACATTGTCAACGCGCGGCGGTCTAAAATAGACGTTATAGCTCTCTTTGCAGATGGGGCAGGTGCGCCGGCCCGACATGCGCCGTTCGAGAATATCAAACGGCACATCTACCAGGAGCGCATGAATCTCGTGCCCCTGCTTTGCGGCCAACCGCTCCAGCATCTCCGCCTGCACGGTCGTGCGCGGGAAGCCGTCGAGGATATAACCATGCTGGCAATCGGTCTGCTCGGTGCGCTCTTCGACGATGCGCATTACAACATCATCCGGGACATATCTGCCTGCCGCCTGTAAGGCATGTACTTCGGCCGCCAGCGGCGTCTCGGTCTTAGCGAGTGCGCGGAACATATCGCCGGTCGAGATTTGCGGTAGCCCCAGCCGCTCTTGTAACACACGCGCCTGCGTGCCCTTGCCTGCGCCCGGCGCACCCATCAAAACAATGATCTTAGGCATCGAGTCAGAGGTCAGAGGTCAGAGGTCAGAGGTTAGTAAAGTCGAAAGCACTGATCTCTAACCTCTACCCGCTAGCCTCTGCGCTTACGTTCTGCGGCCGCGCAAGCGGCTGCCGCTGCCGAGGAAGCCTTCGTAGTTGCGCATGACGAGTTGCGCCTCGATCTGTGAGACCGTATCCATCGCCACGCCGACGAGAATCAACAAGGACGTGCCGCCGAAGTAGAACTGATAGCCCATGCCGGTCGGAATCCACGATAAGCCCGGCGTGCCGCTCAAGAACTGATCAAGCCCCGCGCCGATGAACGGCAACCGCCCGACCTTGAAACCGCTCAACATCAACTGCGGGAGGAACGCGACGAGCGCGAGATAGATCGCGCCGACGGTCGTTAGGCGTGTCAGGATCGTGTTCAGATACTCGGCCGTCGTGCGCCCCGGCCGGATACCGGGGATGAAGCCGCCGTGCTTGCGCAGGTTGTCCGCCACCTCTTCGACGTTGAAAATGATCGTGATGTAGAAGAACGTGAACACGACGATCAGCGTCAGGAAGATCAGTTCGTAGTACGGATCGCCGCCATGAAACTGTTGAAAGAACAGATGCAGTTTGTAGCGCCATGAATCGGGCTGCGTCGTCTCGAAGCGAATGAACTGCACAATCGTCTGCGGGAACGAAAGCATAGACGACGCGAAGATAACCGGGATCACGCCCGCCATGTTGATCTTCAACGGCATGGTCGTCTGCTGCCCGCCGACGACTTGTCGCCCGACGTGGCGCTTGGCATAACTGATCGGCACTTTACGCCGGCCCGATTCCATGAAGACGATGAATGCGATCAACGCCAGTAGCGCCGCGACCAAGGCCAGCACGCCTAGAATCTGGAACGTGTCGCCGCCCCGCAAACGCTCCATCACCTGCGGCACGCCGCGTGTCGGCAACCCGATCACGATGCCCGCGAAGATCAAAAGTGAGATGCCGTTGCCGATGCCACGCTCGGTGATCTGTTCGCCCAGCCACATGACGAAGATCGTGCCGGTCAGCAGCGTCAGGATGGTAGTGAACAGAAAGCCCCAGGTATTTGGCCCGACGCCTTGCGATTGCAGCCAGCGCGCGACGATGGATGTCTGGAAACCGGCGAGGATAACCGTCAAATAGCGCGTGTACTGGTTGATCTTCTGCCGGCCTGCTTCGCCTTCTTCTTGCAAACGCTTGAGTTGCGAGAAGACGGTTGTCATCAATTGCAGAATGATCGAAGCGGTGATGTAGGGCGTGACGCCGAGCGCGAAGACGGAAATTGTCTGAAAATTTCCGCCCGAAAACAGATCGAGCACACCGAGCAAAGTGTTACCCACTTCGCCCCAGACTTGTAACAGCCGTTCCTTGTTGATGCCAGGCGTGGTGATGTGCGCGCCCAGCCGATAGACGGCCAGCAATCCGAGCGTAAAGAAGATGCGCCGGCGCAGGTCGGGCACCTGAAACATGTTGCGGACGGCGGCGAGAAACTTTTCCATAAGCCCTCAACTACAATGGACGAGTATGGGGTGACAAGTAAGAATAATCCTTCCTACGTCAGTTGTCATACGCCCCTCGCCCCGAAACAATCGCTTGAGCGCGCGCCGCGCTATTCGCCACCCGGCGCTGCTTTAGAAATAAGCGTAGCCGTACCGCCGGCCCCTTCAATCTTCTCGCGGGCGCTCTTGGTGAAGCGATGCGCCGAGATGCGCAGGGCCTTTGTCACATCGCCCGTGCCGAGCACGACCACGTCGCGCTTGCCTTTGGCGATCACGCCGCGCGCGTGCATCACTTCGGGCGTCACGTCCTCATTCGCCTCAAAGCTGCGCTCAAGCGTAGCGAGGCTAACCTCAGTCCACTGCTTCTTGAAAATATTCGTGAAGCCGCGCTTCGGCAGCCGCCGCTGCAAAGGCATCTGTCCGCCCTCGAAGCCGGTCTTGCCGGAGTAGCCCGAACGCGATTTCTGGCCCTTGTTGCCGCGCCCCGCCGTCTTGCCGAGGCCCGAGCCGGGGCCGCGCCCGACGCGCTTCTTTTTGTGCGTCGCACCGGCGGACGGGCGCAAATTATTTAGACCGATAGCCATGATTTCACCTACTCAATAATGCGCAACAAATGCGGCGCTTTGGCGACCGCGCCCCGCATCGAAGGCGTGTCGGGCCGCTCGACGATCTGGTTGAGTTTCGTCAGCCCGAGGCTGCGCACCAGCACCTTCTGCGTCTTCGGAAATGCGATGAAGCTACGATAATACTGAATCCGTAGCTTGCCACCGCCCATCTCGTTTTGCTGTTCCGCCATAACAAACCTCAGTGTGCGTTCAAGGTTAAAGGTTCAAAGTTGAAGCGTGAAGATTAAACTCAACCGTTGAACGTTGAACCTTCAAACTTTGAACCTATAATTCTTCGACCTGTTTGCCGCGCAGGCGCGCCACTTCCATCGGGTCTTTCATGTTGAGCAAGCCCTCGAAGGTTGCGCGCACGACATTGTGCGGATTGGTCGAGCCAAGCACTTTTGTGCGCACGTCGTGGACACCGGCCGCCTGCATGATGGCCCGCACCGCGCCGCCCGCGATGACGCCCGTGCCGGCCGATGCCGGCTTCATCAGCACGCGCCCCGCGCCGTAGCGCCCGATGAACTGATGCGGTAGCGTGTTCTCGATCAAGGGCACGCGGATCAGATTCTTCTTCGCCGCTTCGATGCCCTTCTTGATCGCGAGCGGCACTTCACGCGCCTTGCCAGAGCCAAAGCCGACGTGGCCCGCGCCGTCGCCCACGATGACGAGCGCCGCGAAGCTCATGTTCTTGCCGCCCTTGACCACTTTGGTCACGCGGTTGATGGAGATCACCTGATCTTTCAGATCAAGTCCCTGCGCCGTAATACGGTGTTTCGGTTGTCGCATCGTTATTCCTGATTAGCTTCTGCTTCTGCTGCCGGCGCGGCTTCCTGCGCCTGCTCATCCCGGTTCAAGCCTGCCTCGCGTGCTGCATCCGTCAAAGCCTTGACGCGCCCGTGGAAGCGGTAGCCACCGCGATCAAACACGACGCTCTCGACGCCCTGACTGAGCGCGCGTTCGGCAATCGCGCGGCCGACGCGCTGCGCCGCCTCGACGTTGCCACCCGTGCCGCCGCGCAAATCTTTCTCCGTCGTCGAAGCGGACGCGAGCGTGCGTCCCTGTTCGTCGTCAATGATCTGCGCGTAGATGTGGTTCAGGCTGCGATAGATGGCGAGCCGCGGCCGGCCGGCCGCGCCTTGCACCTTCCGGCGAATCCGCGTATGCACCGCCCGCCGAATACTTGCTCTGTCCTTCTGTGCCATTGCTCACTCCGTGAGAGCTATTAGCAGTTAGCTGCTAGCTCTTAGCTTTTGCCGTTAGCTAACAGCTAATCGCTAATAGCTAACGGATAATTATTTCCCTGTCTTGCCCGGCCGCAATTTGAGCGGCACATCGGCGTAGCGCACGCCCTTGCCCTTGTACGGGTCGGGCTTGCGCAGGTTATGCATTTCGGCCGCCACCTGTCCAAGCTTCTGTTTATCGATGCCGGTGAGCGTCAGTGTCAATTGATATTGCTGGATCGAAGCCTTCGTGGGCATGCGCTCCGCCTTGGCCTCGACGCCCTCGGGCAAGGGAAACTCAATTTGATGCGAATAGCCGAGTGAGAAGACGATCCGCTTGGCCTGCACGTCCGCCTTGTAGCCGACGCCGACTACGTCCATCTGCCGCGAGAAGCCCTCGGTCACGCCGACGATTGCATTGTTGGCTAACGCGCGGGCCAGGCCATGCATGGCGGCTAGATCATCCGACGTGCGCTCGGCCTGCAACTGGTCGCCGTCGAGCTTGAACGAGATGCCTTCCGGCACCGGCGTCTTCAGCGTGCCCTTCGGCCCCTTCACTAGCAACTCCCCCGCGCCCACCGTCACGGTCACGCCCTTCGGCACGGTGATAATTTTCTTACCTATACGAGACATAGCTTTAACCTTCGGTTAAAGAGGCTAGAGGTCAGAATTCAGAGGTCAGTAAAATTAAAAGTTCTTACTGACCACTAACCGCTAGCCTCTGACCTCTTAATAAACTTCTGCCAGCACTTCGCCGCCGACATTCTCGCGGCGGGCGCGCTTGCCGCTCATCAGCCCGCGCGACGTGGAGACGATGTTGACGCCGTAGCCGCCGAGCACCTTCGGAATCCGATCCGAGCCGATGTACACACGCCGGCCGGGCCGCGACACGCGCGCCAGATGCGAGATCGAGGACGTGCCCCGCGCGTCGTAGCGCAAGAAGATGCGCAAGGTACGCCGCACACCTTCGCCCTTGATGACGAAATTATTGATGTAGCCCTCTTCCTTCAGGATGCGGGCCAGTTCCAGCTTCAATTTCGACGCCGGGATGTCTACCCGCGAGTGCTTCGCGTTAATCGCGTTCCGCATCCGCGTCAGCATGTCGGCAATAGGATCAGTCATTACTCAACTCCAAAGAAAACGATCAGCGTTTAGCTAGCGGCTAACTGCTTTTCTACCAACTCGATTTAATGACGCCGGGAATATGTCCTTGCAGCGCCAACTCGCGGAAGCAGATGCGGCACAGTTTGAACTTGCGCAGCACGCCGCGCGGCCGGCCGCACCGCTGACAGCGCGTGTAGGCGCGCACCGAGAACTTCGGCTTCCGATTCGATTTCGCAATTAACGATTTCTTCGCCATGTACTTTTCAACCTAACTCTGTGGCTTCACACTTACTGCGTCCGGAACGGCATGCCCAACGCCTTCAACAGCGCCCGCGCGTGCTCGTCGTTGCGCGCGGACGTGACGATTGAGATATTCATGCCGCGCGTTTTGTCTACCTTATTGAAATCAATTTCCGGGAAGATCAACTGCTCGCGGACGCCGATGGTGTAATTGCCGCGCCCGTCGAATGACTTCGGCGAGACGCCACGAAAGTCGCGCACGCGCGGCAAGGCCACGGAGACGAGCCGGTCAAGAAACTCGTACATGCGGTCGCCCCGGAGCGTGACCATTGTGCCAATCGGCATCCCGGCGCGCAGTTTGAACGACGCGATGGACTTCTTTGCCTTCGTCACCACCGGCTTCTGCCCCGCGACCGCGGTCAACTCCGTTGCCGCCGTGTCCACGATCTTCGAGTTGGCGACCGCCTCGCCCAAACCCATGTTGAGTACGATCTTCACCACTTTCGGCACCGCCATCGGGTTCTTAATCTCGAACTCTTTGGCCAGCGCCGGCGCGATCTCACGCTGGTAACGTTCTTTCAATCTTGCTGCCATCGCTCACTCCGTGAGAGCCACTAGCTCTCCATAGTTTTAAGCTAGCGGCTAATAGCTAATAGCTAATAGCTGTTTTACTTCTCAAATGCCTGCCCGCTCTTGGCGGCCACGCGCCGCTTCGTGCCATCACCTTCAACGTCATAACGCACGCGCGTGGGCGCACCCGACTGCGGATCGATCAATTGCACGTTCGAGATATTGATGAACGCCTCGCGGTCGATGATGCCGCCGCCGCGATTGTTGGCCGGGTTCGCGCGTTGATGCTTCTTCGCCATCGCCACGCCTTCAATCTTGATCTTGTTCTCGCGCGGCAACACTTCCAGCACCCGCCCGCGTTTACCGTTGTCCCGGCCCGCGATGACGACCACCTGATCGCCCTTGCGAATTTTCGCGCGCTTAATTCCCTGCTGTTGTGCCATGGCCCTAAATCACCTCCGGCGCAAGCGATACGATCTTCATAAAATTGCGGTCGCGCAATTCGCGCGCGACCGGCCCGAAAACGCGCGTGCCAATGGGCGTGTCGTCCGGCTTGATCAGCACACAGGCATTCTGATCGAAGCGGATATATGTGCCATCCTTACGCCGCACCTCTTTGCGTGTGCGCACAATCACTGCGTTATGTACCGTGCCTTTTTTCACCGCGCCATCGGGAGCGGCCTCTTTGACCGTCACCTTGATGCGGTCGCCGAGATTGGCCGTGCGCCCGGTCGAACCACCGATACTCATAATCATCTTCACCCGCCGTGCGCCCGAATTATCGGCCACATCCAACGAGGTCTGCATTTGAATCGCCATCACTCACCTCGACATTTTTGATTTGCGATTTTAGATTGGCAGAGCAAGGGTCAGTTTCGCCTGCCACGGCAATCGCAAATCACCATCCAAAACCCAAAAATTCCTTATTTCTCCGCCTTCTGCACTACTTCAACCACGCGCCAGCGTTTGCGCGCCGACAGGGGCCGCGTCTCGACGATGCGCACCTTGTCGCCGACGGTCGCATCCAGTTCGTTGTGCGCCATGAACTTCGACGTGCGGCGCACATAACGACGGTACTTCGGATGCTTGATCAAACGATCCACGCGCACCACCACCGTCTTCTGCATCTTGTCCGACGCCACAACGCCGACCTTCTCCGCCCGCCGCCCGCGCTTACCGGCTTCCGTGCCGGCCGCGTTGCCCGCCTGCGCGTCCACACCGGAACCAAGCGCCTGCGTCAGCGTCTCGCCGCTCCCCGTCACTTCGGCCGCCTGCGCTTCGTCGGTCGCCGCTTGCTCTTTATTCTCTTCTACCATCACAAATCCTCTTAGCTACTATGCAGCCTGTGCGGTCTGCCGCTCACGCATCAACGTTCGGATGCGCGCCAGCGAACGCTTCTCGCGGCGCAGGGTCTTGACCGCATCAACCTCGCCAAGCGCGAGTTTGAAGTTCAAACGAAACAGCGACTCTTTGATCCGCGCCGCCTCGGCCAGCAAATCCTCGTCCGACATGTCGCGCAGCTTATCTACTTCTTCACGTCTCTTCATAACTCTAAACTGCGCCTCCTTCCTGATCGGCGCGGGTCACAAACTTCGTCTTGACCGGCAGTTTCTGCGCCGCCAGCCGCATTGCTTCGCGCGCTGTCGCTTCATCCACGCCCTCGATCTCGTAGAGGACGCGGCCGGGCTTGACGACCGCCACCCAATATTCGGGTGCGCCTTTGCCCTTGCCCATACGTGTTTCGGCCGGCTTCTTCGTGATCGGCTTATCGGGGAACATGCGTATCCAGATTTTGCCGCCGCGCTTGATGTGCCGCGTCATCGCAATACGCGCCGCTTCGATCTGCCGGTCGGTAATCCACGCCGGCTCAAGCGTCTTTAGCCCGTACTCACCGAAGCTGATCTTATCGCCGCGTGACGCGATGCCCGTCATGCGCCCCTTCATCTGCTTCCGGTGCTTAACCTTTTTCGGCATCAACATGATGAATACCCTTTACCCAACCTGCCAACTAAACGCTGCGTTAGCTTCTATTATCGCTGCGCGGCCGACGATCACCGCCACGGTCGTTGCGGTCACGGCCATCGCCATCGCGGCGCGGTGGCCGACCCGGTCGACGGTCACGGCCTTCTGGGCGCGGCTCGTTGATCGGATCGCTCGTCGTACCGCGCGCCATCGCTGCTCGCGCGTCGAGGATCTCGCCGCGATAAATCCAGCACTTAACGCCGATTACACCGAATGTCGTATGCGCTTCGGCAAAGCCGTAATCAATGTCCGCGCGCAACGTGTGCAACGGTAGCCGGCCTTGCAGATACCATTCGCTACGTGCGATCTCCGCCCCGTTCAAGCGGCCCGAGACTTTGACCTTGATGCCCTGCCCGCCAAAGCGCAATGTCTCTTCCACCGTCTTACGCATGGCGCGGCGGAAAGCGATCCGCTTCTCAAGCTGCACCGCGATCTTCTCGGCCTGCAATTGCGCGTTTAGCTCCGGCTTCTGAATCTCTTGAATCGAGACCAGCACCTCACGCCCGGTGCGTTGCGCGATCTCACCCTTGAGCTTGTCGATCTCCGACCCTTTGCGTCCGATGATGATGCCGGGGCGCGAAGTGTAAATGATGATCTTGACGCGGTTGGCCGCGCGCTCAACGTCGATATGTGAAACGCCCGCGCCGGCGAAGCGCGCCTTCAAGACACGCTTCAACTTCAGGTCTTCGTGCAGGAAATCGCCGTACTGTTTCGTCTTGGCGAACCAGTGCGAATGCCAGTCCTTGTTGTAGCCGAGGCGGAAGCCGTATGGATGAACTTTCTGGCCCACTATCTTTCTCCGTTCAACTATTCTGCTGCGGACGTTTCGGTCGCGGCCGGCGTTACCGGCATAGTCTGCTCTGGCGTTGCGTCAACGTCGGCGGTCTCAACCTGCCTGCTTGCGGGTTTCGCCGCCGGTTTCGACGCATCGGTTGCGCCCACCGTGCTGCGTTGCGCCGTCGTGCGCTTGCTCTCGCCGGTCGTCTTGGCCTTGCCCGCCTTCGACGCGAGCGCCCGGCCGCCCGTCTTCGTCACCCGCTCGTCGCTCGACAGCAACACGGTCACGTGGCAGAAGTGGCGTTGCTCGCGATAGGCCCGACCTTGCGGTGCGGGGCGCGTGCGTTTCCGGTTTTTCGTCGGCCCGATGTCCACGAAACACGCCTTGACCCACAGGTCGTCTGGATCAATCGCGATGTTCTGCTTCTCGGCCAACTCCGTTGCGTTCGCCACGGCCGAGCGCACACACTTCTCGATGCTGCCCGCCGCCCGCTTGTTCGTGAACTGCAACAACGCCAGCGCCGCGTTCACGTTCTTGCCACGGATCAAATCCACCACCAGCCGCGCCTTCTGCGCCGACCCCCGCAAATACTTTGCACTCGCTCTCGCGTCCATAAGAACCTCGAACCAATGATGAAGGCAAAATCATGAACGATGAATGAAAGATAAACTGCCGGCTTTTAATTCATCAGTCCGCGCTCATCATTCATCATTTATCTTGCTACCTTGCCGCCCTTTTCCGCCTTCGTGCCGGAGTGGCCTTTGAATGTGCGCGTCGGCGAGAACTCGCCGAGTTTGTGCCCGACCATGTTCTCCGTCACATATACGGGCATGTGCCGCCGGCCGTTATGCACGGCGAAGGTCAAGCCGACGAAATCCGGCGTGATCATCGAACGCCGCGACCACGTTTTGATCGCCGGCGGTCGTGCATTGCTCTCGCGGATGCGCTCTACCGTTTTGCGGAGCGGTTCATCAACGAACGCTCCTTTTTTAACTGAACGTGCCATCGTAAACTCCGAAGCAGTAACAAAAGTTGATTAAGCAGATCGACCGTCATCGCCCTAGCGCCGCCTATTTAACGCGCCGGTCGCGCACGATCATTTTCTGCGTGCGTTTGTTGTTGCGCGTCTTGTAGCCACGGGTCGGCTGGCCCCACGGCGTCACCGGATGCCGCCCGCCCGATGTCTTACCTTCACCGCCGCCGTGCGGGTGATCGACCGGGTTCATTGCCACGCCGCGCACTTTCGGCCGCAAACCATGCCAGCGCGAGCGGCCCGCTTTACCGTAAGACACGTTCTCGTGCTCGACGTTGCCGACCTGTCCGATGGTCGCATAGCACACCACGGGCACGCGCCGCACCTCGCCTGAAGGCATACGCACTTGCGCGTAGTCGCCCTCTTTGGCCACGAGTTGCGCGAACGAGCCGGCCGAGCGCGCCAGTTGCCCCCCCTTACCAGGGCGCAACTCGATGTTGTGAATCTGCGTGCCCAGCGGAATATTGCGAATCGGCAAAGCGTTCCCCGCCAGGATGTCAGCTTCGGGGCCGCTCATGATCATCTTGCCGACTTCGATCCCGGCCGGCGCGATGATGTAACGCTTCTCGCCGTCGAGATAGGTGACAAGCGCGATGTGCGCCGAGCGGTTCGGGTCATACTCGATCTGCGTGATGCGGCCCGGCACGCCCGCCTTATCGCGTTTGAAATCGATCACGCGATAGAAGCGCTTGTGGCCGCCGCCGCGTCGCCGCACCGTGATGTGGCCGTTGTTATTACGGCCCGAGATGCGCGTCTTCGGCTCAAGCAGAGACTTCTCCGGCTCCGCGCCTTTCGTCAACTCATCGCGCGTCAGGTACGTTTGATAACGGCGCGACGGCGATGTCGGTGTCAGTTTCTTGATGCCCATAACGTTATTTTCGATTTACGATTTTTGATTTCTGATTTGCCGTCAGCTAAGGCGTTAAGCTCTCAGTCAATCGCAAATTAAAAATCTAAAATCAAAGATTCTAAATGCTCTCGCCGTAATCGAGCGGCGGTTGGCCGGCGGCGAGCGTGACGTAGGCTTTCTTCCACGACGGCTTGCGCCCTTCGTGGCGGCCGCGCCGCGCCATCTTGCCGAGATAGTTGAGCGTCCGCACCTGTTCGACCTTGACTTGAAAGATGGTCTCGACGGCCGATTTGATCGCTGGCTTGGTCGCATGCCGGTCAACGCGGAAAGTGAGCAACTGTCGCCCGTCTTGCGTCTCCTCTTTCGCGATCAAAGCCTTCTCCGTGATGACCGGCGACTTGATAACGTCCCACACAGTTCGCATCTTGTTTACGCCGCCTCCTCTGTCGCTGCCGGCTGCGCCGCATCCGTCTCGTCCACCGCCTCATGGCTACCGCCCTGTCGTTGCGGGTCGAGCAACGCGGTCAACTCGTCCACAGCCGCGCGAGAGAGCACAAGCTTTTCGTGGTAAAGCAGATCGTAGATGTTCAAGCCCCGGCTCGTCACGATCTTCGCTTGCTTCACATTGCGCGCCGACAGGATCAAGTTCGCGTTGTCCAATGAATCAACGATCAATGTCCGGCCGGCCAGGCCAAGCGTGCCGAGCGCGTTGATAAAATCTTTGGTCTTTGGCTGGTCGAACGTGAACGCTTCGAGCACGACGACATTGCCTTCACGCAAACGCTCTGACAAGGCCGAGCGCAATGCGCCGCGCCGCATCTTCTTGGGCAGACTGTATGACCAGTCGCGCGGTTGCGGCCCGTGGACGTTGCCGCCGCCCTTCCAGAGCGGCGAGCGGATCGATGCGATGCGCGCCCGCCCCGTGCCCTTCTGCTTCCACAATTTCTTGCCGGAGCCGGAGACATCGCCGCGCGTCTTCGTCCCGACCGTCCCCTGGCGCGCGCTGGCGAGATAACTCTTCACCGCCGAATGAATCAACGACTCATTCAACTCCGCGCCGAAGACCGCGTCCGCCAACTCAACGTCGCCGATCTCTTCGTTCTTTAAATTGCGCACCTTTACGGTAGGCATAGCTCACTCCGTTCACAGTTCTCACTCGCCGATCTTAACCGGCACTGAAAACTATTTACCCTTCTTCTTCCGCGCCGCCGACTTGCGGACGACGACCACGCTGCCATTTGCGCCGGGCACTGCGCCGCGCACCATCAGCAGATTATTCTCGACATCCACGCGCGCCACGGTCAGATTCTTGACGGTCACGCGCTCGTCACCCATATGCCCCGATGAGCGTGTGCCTTTGATCACGCGCGACGGGTAGGCTGATTGCCCGATAGAACCGGGTGCGCGCACGTTCATCGAACCATGCGACTCAGGCCCACGATTAAAGTTGTGCCGCTTCACCGTGCCCGCGAAGCCGCGCCCCTTGCTTGTGCCCACGACTTCAATCTTATCGCCATCAGCGAACTGATCGACGAGCACTTGATCGCCCACACTCATGCCGTTGTCACCATGCGTATCGCGCAACTCTTTGAGTATGCGCGTCGGCGGGACGCCCGCGCCGGTCTTCTCAAAGTGACCGCGCATCGGCTTGGTGACGTTCTTCAACTTGATCGGGCGTTCTTCCACGAGCCCCAACTGCACGGCATCGTAGCCATCGCGACCTGCGGTCGTCTTCTTCTGTACCACGACGCACGGCCCCGCTTTGATGACCGTCACCGGCGTGAGCGTGCCATCTTCGGCAAACAACTGCGGCATCCCGACCTTGCGACCGATGATTCCGTTAACCATCTCGTACCTCAGATTTTAGATTTGCGATTTTAGATTTGAAAGCCACTTGCCATTAATCGCAAATCAAAAATCTAAATCAAAAATTCACTCACTGTCTGCCGAACGCCTTGATCTCCACGTCCACACCGGCGGGCAGATCGAGTTTCATCAGCGCGTCCACCGTCTGCGGTGTCGGATCAAGAATATCCATCAGCCGCTTGTGCGTGCGGATTTCAAATTGCTCGCGCGATTTCTTATCCACGTGCGGCGAGCGCAACACCGTCCATTTGTTCTTCGATGTAGGAAGCGGAATCGGCCCCGCCACGCGCGCGCCCGTGCGCTTCGCCGTCTCGACGATCTCGGTGGTGGATTGATCCAGCACACGATGATCGTAAGCTTTGAGTCGGATTCTGATCTTCTCGTTCAGCATAACTTGCGTTCAGCTTTCGACTAAATGTACAAGCGCCAGCCAACAATCTGGTTAATCGCTGGCTGGCGACTTGAGGAAAAACTATTCGACGATTTCGGAGATGGTGCCCGCGCCCACCGTCCGGCCGCCTTCTCTGATGGCAAACCGTAACCCCTTCTCCATCGCAATCGGCGTGATCAACTCGATCTCCATCGCCACATTGTCCCCTGGCATCACCATCTC
>JBBQGM010000014.1:0-60171 GCA_038322995.1 Pyrinomonadales bacterium | reverse complement strand
CCTGCGTCTGCGTCCAGGGCGTGCTGCTATACCCGGTATTCCCCACGGTGCCATCACTGGCCCAGCCGGGCTGCTGCGGCGGCGCGTGGAAGCCGATGTTGCTCAAGTTAATGCCAGCGCCCACAGGCACGCTGAATGATTGAATCGCGCGGTCGAGGTTCTGGTTATAGATCGCGTACTCGTAATGCCAGACGCCGGGTGACGGATTCGTCACTTTGTAGCCGACCACTCCAACGCCATCGGTTGGCGTTGGTCCCGGAACTGGTTCAATCGGGACGGTTGTCGCACCTGTCCAGGCAGAGATGGCTGGTTTCACTCGCACCGTGGTCGAGCCGCCCGTCGAAAAGCTGAACGGACTGCCCGTGCCGGTGACATTGTACTTACGGTACGAGACGTTGTTGTACATGTTGCACTGGCCGGGATTCGCTTGACACCAGACATACTCGTGCGGCGTGATGTACTGCGCTTCGGCATAATAGGTCGCGCCGGGATTCAGCGTTGTGTTCAGGTCACTGATTTCCACCAGAATCCTGTGCGCTGGGCCCGTGTGCGTATGGCCTGTGTGACTGTTTGGCGGCGTAGCTGAGTCTCCGCGCGGATACGCGCCGCTAAAGGGATTTATCCAGGCGCGCGAACCGAGAGTATGGCCGCTGTTGCCTGAGTTTAAACTCGCGCTGTAAGGGTCTGAGCAGCCGGAGCCGAGATGTGTGCCACCAACCCCGTTACAACCAAAGCCGCAGATATTATTGGTCAAGGCCGTGAACGCATGTTTGACGTTAGACTGACCAATTTGTTCAAAGCGTTCATCGTTCGTAGCTCCGCTGCTCATGCGATAAAGATTTTGCGGGATCACCGGGTGGTCGTTATTCGGCGTTTGAAACCAGTCCAAGTCCACGGTGCCGGCATTGCAAGAGTCGGTGGCCACAGAGAGACCGACTTGCGTGCCGCTGCTGCCGTCAAATTGCGCCAGCCCCGATAGGTCGCCGACAATGACATCCGGCCCAGGAACACTCCCGGCGGCAGGTTGAGCCGGCATGACATCCGATTGGACTTCGCCGTTCACCATGCGCGTGACTTCAATCGCGCGCATGGTTGCGGTAATAGAGATTCTGCCTACGGCCGACCCGGCTTCAGCCGGCTGCCCAAGCTCGGTGGCAAACTCTTTTGACAGCAGCAGCCTACCCTGCTTAATGCTAAGCAAATGCTCGTTGGCATTGTAGTCGTATTCATGTCCTTCAATGTTGAAAAAGACGAACCCTGTTTTCCCATCCCGCACGACGAGTTCAAAAGGTTCACCCCAAGCGGTACTCTCGATAACGAGTTGCTGATAGGACATCTTCAACGGTGCGGGCACAGGCGCAGAATTCTGCGCGTTGAGCCGCATGGCACTAGGCAAGGGCCCGCGCAATTCATTATTAAAAATAAGCACCGTGAAGAACGAATCCGGCACGACCGCGAAACGCAGCGTGTTCTTGCGCGCCCGAGGATTGACGCCACTCAGCCGGCTCAGATCAATGTCTATTGCGGCGCTTCCCTGTGCCACGATCATCTTTTCCAGCGTCCCGGTATCGCCTGCCGGGCCGCTTTGGTTGCGCGGGGCCACCGAATGATTCAAGCCGTAGCCGAAGAGCAGCAGGAACGGGAGCAAGGGGTAGAGAATAGTCTGCAACATGATTTTGGATTCCAGTCTGTTGGGATTCGCAAAGTGATGAACGCTAGAATTGCCCGGGCACGAGGAAAAACAACCGTTCTTCTACCTCTTTTATGTGTTTTAATCAAGTCCGGTTTAGAATGCCTGCGGCCCACGTACAGGTGTTGCGTGTAAGAGCGATTTATGAAAAGTGGTTGTGTCAGCCCGGAAGTGAAGAAACAGCGGCGGTCAATTCAACTCCCTGTTCTCAAAAATCCCCCGGTGCAGCAAAGCGATCTGCGCAACTCAAGGGCCAGCCGCTGGCGCGCGGCGGCCCTCATCACGCTCAACTTACTGATGATCGCGCACTTCATTCAGTGGCGGCTCATGGGTCAGACGATTTCGCCGATTGAGCCTTCTGAGAGCATGGCTACGCTCCAGCGCGGCGCGATCAACGCGGGCTTCATCTTTTTCACGCTGGCGATTTTAGCGACGCTCATCTTCGGGCGTTTTGTCTGCGGCTGGGGCTGCCACATTCTCGCCTTGCAGGATTTCTGCGCGTGGCTACTAAAGAAAGTTGGCCTCACGCCGAAGCCGTTTCGCTCGCGGCTGCTTATCTTCGTCCCGCTCATCGCCGCGCTCTATATGTTCGTCTGGGCCACCGCATATCAATACTTCACCGGCCCGGAGAACGAGCCGCTTATTCCCCAATTTACCAACCATCTGGTGACCAGCAATTTTTGGGCAACCTTCCCTTCGGTCGCAGTCGCCATTCCTTTTCTCTTCATCTGCGGATTCATGACCGTCTATTTTTTAGGCGCGAAGGGTTTCTGCACCTACGCCTGCCCGTATGGCGGCTTCTTCAGCCTCGCCGACAAACTCGCGCCCGGAAAGATTCGCGTTACCGACGCCTGCAATCAGTGCGGGCATTGCACGGCCACCTGCACCTCGAACGTGCTGGTGCATGCAGAGGTGAAACAATTCGGGATGGTGGTCGATCCCGGCTGCATGAAGTGCATGGACTGCATCAGCGTCTGTCCGAACGACGCACTGTATTTCGGTTTTGGCAGGCCGACGATTGCCGTGCCCCGGCCGAATGCGATCAAGAAGAGCTACTCGCTCTCGTGGCCCGAAGAGATCGTCGCCGCCTGCGTTTTTCTGGGCAGTTTACTGGCGGTGCGCGGCGTTTACGCGCTCGTCCCTTTTTTGATGGCGCTCGGTATCGCGAGCGTCACGACGTTTCTCACGCTAAAAATATGGCGCTTGCTCCGGACGAGGCAATTAACTTTTTATGGCTTCGATCTGAAGTCGGCGGGCCGAATGCGCAGCGCGGGCTGGGTGTTTTTGAGTTTCGCGTTTGTTTGGCTTGGCTTGAATGCACACAGCGGCTGGGTGCGCTATCACGAACTGCTCGGCGAGCGCGCATTTCAAAACATCCAGATTCCTGACGAGCTTGCGCTGGCGCGCACAAATCCCGATCAATGGCTCAGTCCGATTGATCGCGAGAACATCGTCGCAGGGAAAAATCATCTACATGCCGCAGTGGGTTTCGGTTTGTTTGTCAATAGCGAGGCGCTACCGAAACTCGCATGGTTTGAATATCTCGCGGGCGACAGCGAGCAATCCATCCAGTTGCTCGCCGCCGCCGCCGCGCACCAACAGGGGCAAGCCAAAGCCTTGAGCCTGTATTATCGCGGCACGATCCTGAACCGTCTGGGCCGTTACGAGCAAGGGCACACGTGTCTCGATCAGGCTCTGGCCGAAGCGTCCGAGCTAATTCTCGCGCGTGAGGAAAGCGGCGAATCGCTCTGGCAACTCGGCCGCAAGGAAGAAGCCGTTGCCGCTTGGAGCGATGCTGTCGAACGCAATGCGGGCCTTGTGTTGGCGAACAATCAACTCGCAGGCGCAGCCGCTGCACTGGGCAAAGCTGAAACAGCAATCGCTTATGAAAAACGTGCCGACCAGTTCACGCCCGATGATCCGTTTTTTCATTGGATGCTCGGCCTGCGCTTGCAAAACATCGGGATGAGCGCGCTGGCTGAAAAACACTTTCAACAAGCCATCCAACTTGATCCCGGATTTCAGGCACGCCGGAATTGAACCCAAGCGCCCAGCATTGATCCGTGCAAATGGGAGGATCGTTGATCCACAAACGCGACCTGCCCGCAGGCTCGCCACCTAAAAGTAAGCAGTGCGCAGTAAGCAGATAACCGCCGCGCAAGACTGTCGGTTACACGACGGCTCGACCATCGTCATTGATCAAGTGTTGCGCCTCGACGAAAAGCTCACGGGCCGGCCGCACGCCGCCTACTACGAATCCAAATGCGACGCCTACATCAAACGCGCGCCCGACATCTGTCTCGTCGCCGAGCATCGCAATCATGTCGTCGGCTTCGTGCGCGGCGAGTACGTCAACCTCGTGCGCCGGCTCAACGATGCCGGCCCGACTTAAAGCGGCGGCCGTGGCGCGCCGCGCACGTGGTTGTTATATCCAAGCTGCCTGTTCGCCTGCGCGTTGACGGGGTATGATGCCTATGCTAGCTTGTGCCACAATTTCAACGACCCTGTCTGCGCGGAATCCACGTCACTACGCATGTTAAGGAGTCTGCGCCAAGTTTCCGCCACGGCCGGCGTTCGGGCCGGCTAACGTACGACATGCCTAAACAGAGGATGAACTTATGAGTACCGCAGAAAATCAATCTGCTCATTACCCGGACGTTGCGGGCGGTGAGGGCCACAACGAAGCTCAACTGGCCGACAACGGCGGCGCGCAGCCGGTAGAAGGCGGCAACATAGACAAGATCAGAGACATCCTGTTCGGCGGCCAGATGCGCGACTACGAGCGCCGGTTCACCCGCCTTGAGGAACGTCTGATGAAAGAGTCCACTGACCTGCGCGACGACACGCGCCGCCGCTTCGACGCGCTGGAAGCGTTCATCAAGCATGAGCTTGAGGAGTTGGGCGAGCGCCTACAGACCGAACAGCGCACTCGCGACGAGTCGGTGCAGGATGTAGCGCGCGGGCTGAAGGACACAGGCCAAGGGTTGGAGCGCAAGCTCAAGCAGTTCGACGAACAGACCACGCGCAACCAACGCGACCTGCGCCAGCAGCTACTCGATCAAGCCAAGAGCCTGAGCGAGGAATTGCGCCAGAAGCGCGATGAACTGACCGCCCTGATCGAACGCGAAGTGGCCGCGTTAAGCAACGATAAGACCGACCGGGCCGCGCTGGCCGCGCTCTTCAGCGAAGTGGCGCTGCGTCTGACTAACGAGTTCAAAATCCCCGGCGACAATTAACGGCGCGCTAGCTCGTGGACACGGAACACATAATTGAAGACCGGGCGCAGGACGTGTTCGCCGCGGCCCCACGCGCAGACGACGCGGCGGCGGACGATGCGAGCATGGCCGAGTTGCGCACTCTGTTGCTCGGCCCCGCCGAAGCGCAGATCGCCGATACGCATGCGCGCCTGACCGATCCGCAGCGCCAACTCAAAGAAGTCAGCCGGGTACTGCCCGCCGCCATCGCGCTCCGCACCCGGCAAGATCAAGAACTAGGCGAAGCGTTAGCGCCCACCGTCGCCGCCGCCATCACCCACACCGTCCGCCGCAACCCGCAGCCGTTGGTAGACGCGATCTTCCCCGTCATCGGCCCGGCCATCCGCCGGGCCATCGCCGCCGCGCTGAGCGGCATGACGCAGTCGCTCAACCAGACGCTGACCCACAGCATCTCGGCGCAAGGAGTGAAATGGCGCGTCGAAGCGTGGCGTACGGGCAAGTCGTTCGGCGAAGTAGTGCTGCTGCACACGCTGCTCTATCGCGTCGAGCAAGTTTTTCTCATCCATCGCGAGACGGGGCTGTTGTTGCAACACATGGTCGCCCCCAACGTGGCCGTGCAGGACGCAGACATGGTGTCGAGCATGCTGACTGCGATTCAGGATTTCATGCACGACTCGTTCCAGACGCCGGACGGCGCGCAACTCGAAGGAGTTGAACTAGGCGACCGGACGCTCTGGGTCGTGCAGGGGCCGCTGGCGAACCTGGCCGCCATCATTCAAGGCGAAGCGCCGCAAGACCTGCGCGTCCACTTGCAAGAGATACTGGAACGCATACACTTCCAGTTCAACGAGCCGCTGCGGGATTTTGCGGGCGACGCCGCGCCCTTCGTCGCCACCCAACCACTGCTCGAAGAATGCCTGCAAGCGCAATTCGAAGAGCAAAAGCAGGTGGCGGCCGGCGGGCGTAAACCCTCGCCGCTTCTCATCATCGCGAGCGTCTGCTTAGTGGCGCTACTGCTCGTGAGCTTCTTCGTGTTGCGCCGGGCGTGGCGCTGGGACGCTTACGTGGAGCGGCTAAAGAGCGAGCCGGGCATCGTCGTCACCGAAGCGCGTAAGCCTTATCTTTTCGGCAAGTATTTTGTCAGCGGGCTGCGCGATCCGTTAGCGCGCGAGCCGCAGACGCTACTGCCGGAGGCCAAGGTTAATCCGGCGCAGGTCGTCAGCCGCTGGCAGGCTTATCAATCGCTGCTGCCAGAGTTCGTGCTCGCGCGGGCGCAGAGTTTGCTGGCCCCACCGCCGACCGTCAAGCTGATGTTTGCGAATGGCGTGCTAACGGCGACCGGCTTCGCGGCACACGGGTGGATCGAGGAGACGCGCCGCACCGCTCGCTTCTTGCCCGGTCTCGCTCAGTTCCGTGATGAGCAGTTGCTCGACCTCGAACGCATCGAGCGGCCACTGCTTATGTTCGACCTGGACACGGCGCAACTCGTGCCCGGCCAAGATGAACAATTCCGGCAACTGGCCGCCGACATCGAACACATGCTGAGCGTGGCGCGCACGCTCGGCAAGCGCGTGCGGTTGGAGATCACCGGGCACACCGATCTGAGCGGCGCGGCGGAACGTAACCTTACGCTCAGACAGGAGCGGGCCAGCACCATCGCCGCCGAACTGACGAAGCGCCTGCCCGGCTCACCCGATCTCTTGATCGTGCCCATCGGCACGACCGAGCAGGTGCGGGAGGAACTGACCGCGGCCGACCGCGCCGTGAACCGCAGCGTGACCTTCAAGGTTGTGCTGCTTGACGTACAATAAACGAGAGTCGTCCTGATTATGATCCAGAAGAAAATCTGCATGCTCGGCACGTTCGCCGTCGGCAAGACGAGTCTGGTGCGCCGTTTCGTCCAGAGCATCTACGACGGCAAGTATCACACCACGGTGGGTGTCAAGATCGACAAGAAGCTCGTGCAGGCCGGCGGGCAAGAGGTCATGCTGCTGCTGTGGGACTTGCAAGGCGAGGAGTCGGCGCAAAACCTGCGCAGCTCTTATCTGCGCGGCACCGCCGGCTATCTGCTGGTCGCCGATGGCACACGCAACGACACGCTCTACGCGGCGCTCGCGCTACAGGCGAAGGCCCAGGAGACGGTCGGCATGGTGCCGTTCACGCTCTTGCTCAACAAGGCGGACTTGACCGAGGAGTGGAGCATCAGCGAGCGCGAGACAGCGGCGCTTGAGCAAAAGGGCTGGCGCATTATCCAGACGAGCGCCAAGAGCGGCGCGGGCGTCGAGGAAGCTTTCCTCACGCTGGCGCAGAAGATGATGGAGGGTTGAATGAGCGAACTGCCTGCGCCGATCCGCGATTGCATGTTGGCGTTGACCGTCGAGAACCGCACGCCCGCTTACCTGTTGGTCAACGATGACAACGGTCTCAGCGAATGGGGCGGCGAGTTGGCTGACTATGGCATCACCCAACCGGCGGCAGGGCTGGACGTGAGCGAGCGTCTGCCCTTTGTCGCCGGGCTGCTGCCGCTCGATGCGCGCAATCTTTTCTTGCCCTACGTGCAGATGCCGACCGGGCGGGCCGCCGATGTTTACTTTTTCCGGGGTGAGCAAGGGACGTGGGTGTTGCTGCTAGACGCCACGCCCGAAGTCGTCGAGCGCCAACAGAAGCAACAGCGGACACATGATCTCACTCTGCAAGTGGTTGATCTGCAACGCGAGGGCGGCGAGTTGTTCGAGGCCAATACCGAACTGGAGCAGCGGGTGCGCGAGCGCACGGCCGAACTCGCGCGCACCAATCAACAGTTGCGCGAAGAACTGGAGCGGCGCACGCGGGTCGAGGCGGAGTTGCGTGCGAGCGAGGCGCGCTTCCGGCGCATCGCGGACTCAAACATGATCGGGATCATGTTCTGGACGATGGATGGTACGATCACCGAGATCAACAATGCCTTCCTTGATATGCTCGGTTACACGCAGGCTGATTTACAGGCCGGCGGCCTGCGTTGGGAGCGTGTCAACCGCCCCGAGAACCGCCCGCTGGATGAAAGAGCCTTCGCCCAACTGGCCGATTACGGAGCCTGCTCGCCCTACGAGCGCCAGTTTGCACGGAAAGACGGCCAGCCCGTGACACTGTTGTTCGGCGCGGCGCTCCTACCCGATTCGCAAAACAAACTCGTCTGCTTCGCCCTCGATTTAGCCAGATACAAGTAAGAGGTCGGTGGCCACGGGGCAGCGGTGCAGTTTGCGGCAGTCGGACAAGACCATAAATTTTCTGTCTGGTGGACACGCGCGGCGGGGCTATGCCACAATCCGCTTTAATCAAACGCAAAACTTAACATACTAGAGAGGGACGTTATGGCAGAGAACGAGAACGCGCTGGCCGCAGGTGCGGACACAAGCGGCGCGGCAACAGAGACGGCCGCGAGTGCCGCCACAGATACGGCCGCTGTGCCGGAGCAAGCAGCACCCGCCGAAGATATTAGCTATCACGCTGTCGAGAAGGACGGACAGGTCACGGCTATCTGGGAGATGCAAGGGCGCAAGCACCTGCGCACCATTGACCCACGCTCCCGGCAGGGGCAAGACATCCTGCGCCTCTACACTTCTGAACACGAACATCAGTGAGTGGAAAGCAGTGCCGAGCGCCAAGTAACAAGGTAAAAGCCTTTTTGCTTGTCACCCATCACGCGTCGCTGCTCTTTGGCGCACGCACGCTTCGATGTTGGCGATGAGTTGGTCGGCGAGCGTCTGCATCGCCTGCCGGCTGGCCCACGCGACGTGCGGTGTGACGATCAGGTTCGGCAGCTCAACTTCGAGCAACGGATTGCCTGTACGCGGCGGCTCGCTCGTCAACACATCCACGCCCGCGCCCGCGATCTCGCCCGCGCGCAAGGCCGCGACTAACGCCGCTTCATCCACCAAACCGCCGCGCCCGCAGTTGATGAGCAACGCGGACGGCTTCAGCGCTCGCAATTCCGTCGCCCCGATCAGATGGCGCGTCGCATCGTTGAGCGGCGCGTGCAGCGTCAAGCAATCGGCCGTGCGCAGCACTTCAGCGAACGGTGTGCGCCCCGCCCGCACCTCGCGTGCGCCTCGTCGCTCAGCCACCAGCACGCGCATGCCGATCCCTTGCGCGAGCCGCGCGACCGCTTGCCCTAACGCGCCATAGCCGACGATGCCGAGCGTCGTCTCATACAGATCATTAATCGGATGTGTGTGCAGACAGAACTGCGCCACGCGTTGCCATGCGCCGGCCCTCACGTCCGCGCGATAACCGATCAGATTGCGGCGCAACGCGAGCATTAACAACAACACATGTTCGGGCAGCGTGTGTACCGCATAGCCGCGCACGTTCGTCACCACGACGCCGCGCCGCGCGCAACTCGCCAGATCGATCTTGTCCAAGCCCGTTGCCGCGACCGCGATCAATTTCAACGCCGGCAACGCGGCCAACTCCGCCTCACCCAACGCCAGTTTGTTCGTGATCGCAATCGTCGCGGCGCGCAGCCGCTCGATCACTTGGGGCTGTTCCGTCGTCTCATACTCGCGCCACTCGTGCGCGAAATTTGGCGGGCGAATGTCCGCGTCCAGCGTGCTGCGTTCCAGAAAAACGATGCGCTCCATCTCTGCCATTACCCTAAAGCGAAACCTACGACGTTGGGCCAAAAGACAAAAAGCTTATCCACGAACTCACACGAAACAACACGAAACAGAGATCAACTAACTTCGTGTTGTTGCATGTGAGTTCGTGGATCATGTTCTCCTGCTTGTGCCAATCTCTATGTTTCGATTTAGCGCAGATGTTGCCGCCGCGCCATCCTGTTTACCAGCGACGTTTAATTACTCTGCCCGCCAGCAACTTGTATGTGCCTGTTGGTCAGTGCGCGCAACTCGTGGTCGGCGCGTGCAAGCGCGGCTATCTGCTCGGCATACCAGGCTTGATCGACGCGCTCGCGCTCGCGCTCAACGCCTAGCGCCCGGCGCGTCTCAACGGGGGCCGGGCCGCCCAGGATCGTCCGCACGCGCACGAACTGCTCCGGGTCGAGCGCGGCTTGCACATCTTCAGGCGTGAGTGCGAGCGGTGCGCCTAAGACCTCGCGCGCCGCCGTCTGTAACAGTTCATAACTCAATTCCCCTGGCCCGGCTAAGGCGAGGCGGACGCCTTCAGCCACAATGCGATGCGCGGCGCGGAACGATAACTTTTCGCGGCGGACGATTGTGTCGGCCAGTTCGGTCACGGTAATAAAGTCGCGGCTGGCGCGCGTGCGCAAGCCGGCGACGTTGAAGGTGGCGGTCGCGAGCGCGGCGGCGAACAAGGAGACGGAACGCCCGGCGTCGCGGAAGCAGTTGGCGACGAGTGGTTGGAGGTCGTCCTCCACGTCATTGATGTCGCCGAAGGGCGTGTTGTGGACGCTGAGGAAGACCCCTTGCGCCTGCCCCAAAGCTTTACTGGCCAGGGCGCGCACGTGTTCCAACGCCACCGGATTGCGCTTCTGCGGCATGATGCTCGAACTCTGCACATAACCGTCCGACAGACGGATCGTGTCGAACTCGCGCATCGCCATGAGCAGAAATTCCTGCGCGAACTTGCCGATATTGACCAACAGCACCGAGAGCGTGCCGAGCGCTTCCGTGAAATAATCCACGGCGCTAATGCTCGCGTAGGAGTTGACCGTCGGGCCGTTGAAGCCTAGCAGTTCGGCCGTGCGGGCGCGGTCGATGGGAAAGCCTGTGGTCGTGATGGCGCACGCGCCGAGGGGCGAATGATTACAACCTGCAAACGCGCGGCGCAGGCGTTCGATGTCGCGGCCGAGCACTTCGGCCATGGCCAACAGAAAGTGGGCGAGCGTCGTCGGCTGGGCCGGCTGCGTGTGCGTGTAGGCCGGCATGATGGTGTCGTGATGCCGAGCGGCGATGTCGAGCAACACGCCGCGCAGAGCCAACGCCGCGCGGACTGCGGCGAGGATGTCGGCGCGCAGCCGGATGCGGTAGATGGTTACGTCAATGTCGTTGCGGCTGCGGGCCGTGTGTAGCCGGCCGGCTACGTCTTCGCCGCAGGCTTCAGTGATGAGGCTCTGGATGTAGTAGAAGAGGTCTTCATGGCTGCCGTCGTAAATGGCGGCGCGGATGCGCTCGCGGTCAAGGCCGGCGAGGGCTGAGAGCAACGCGCGGGACTCTTCTTCAGTGATAATGCCGCGCTCGGCCAGCATGACTGTGTGCGCACAGTCCACGTCTAGCAGCGCGTCAAGGAACAGCCGCTTAGCATCCTCGAACACGTCGCGCAAGACGTTGTCGGAGTAGGCGGGCGTGGGAAATTTCTCGCGGGCGGCGCGGGCCGCGAGAGACATTTCTTCATCCGATTCGTCGGCCATAGGATTGATATTCATTTAATCTCTCTTTGCTTCAGCGCACGGCGACATTATCAATGGCCGGCTTTGGTGTGCGGGCCAGATCAAGTAAAGCGAGCAGGGCCGCGCCCTCGGCGGGCGAGTGGCGCGGCGTGACGAAATGTGCGCCCGGTACGGACGCGCCGAGCAACGCCCGGAAGTACGCCGCGAACGCTCCGCCCGCGAGCAGCACCCCGCCCGCAAGGACGACCGGCACAGACGTGTCACCCAAGCCGCCGCGACAGACGGCGGCGGCCGTGAGTTGGGCCAAATCTTTCGCGGCTTCTTCGATTATGCTTGTGGCGACGGCGTCACCCTTGGCAGCGGCATCGTTCGCCAGCGGCGCGAGCGCGGCGATGCGCTGCGGTGTTGTTTGCTCGTGGTAGATGAGACCAAGCAGTTCGTTGAAGTCGTTTACATGCAAAGCGCGAAAAACGGTGGCGGTCAAGCCGGTCGGCCCGGTGCGTTGATCATGCGCGGCGGCGACGGCGCGCAACACGCGCAGCCCGATGCTATAACCGCTGCCCTCGTCGCTCAAGATGTAATCCCAACCGCCCACACGTATGCGCCGCCCGTCCGCCGCCGTTGCCCAGACAATGCTGCCGGTGCCGGAGATAACCAGCACGCCCGGCTCGTCCGCGAGCGCGCCATAGATAGCGATCTCGCCGACATTAACCACGCGCAAGTTTTCAGTCGCGACGATCTCGGCGAGGTGCGTGCGCCATAAAGCAGCGTCGGCGTGCGTGTCAACGCCGGCCAAGCCGGCGCAGGCAGCGATGATGCGCGGCGGCGTGGCGACAATTGCCGCCGCCATCTCTAACACGGCGCTGACCCCGACAGCGATGGCCGCGCGGGCTGCGCGCAGATCAGTCTTGCGATGATTAGACGCGGGCGCTTTCGTCTGCGCCACCGTCCGCCCGGCCAAGTCTGTCAACAGGCAGATGGTTGAGGTGCCGCCGCCGTCTATGCCTAGCACGTAATCCATCTGTTTCCTTTACCTCGGCAGCCGCTTGCGCGCGGCCGGAGCAACGTCCGGCTTGCGGGGCAGGCTCAACAGATTGGCGAACAGACGGTACGCGCCCGGCACGCCATTGGGTAATTGGCGGAACCACGCATAAGAACTGTACACGTACTGGCCGCGCCCCAAGGCGGCGTAAACTTCTCCTCCTGGCTGCGCTCCTTCGCCCGCGTCGTGTGCTTCGAGGAGCGGCACGTAAGGCGGAGCGAAGGTCGTGAAGTTATAGAGGCTGCGCTCTTGCACCCAGCCTTCCCAGTCGGCGGCCGTGATCTTGTTCGGAAAGTTAAACGCCTGATGCTGCGGTTGCAGGATCGTCACGGCGGCTTGCTCGTCCGTCGTGCGCGCGTTGTTGTCCATTTTAGCCGGGAAGGGCGCTAGGCCCTGCGCGACATAATCGGGGCGCTGATACTGCACGATGAGCGTCCCGCCCTGCCGCACGAAGTCGAGCAGGCGATTATTGTTGGCGACGAAATCGGGCCGCACCTGCGAGGCACGCACGCCGACGACGATGGTGTCGAAGCGTGTGAGGTCGCCGGATGAAAGCTCGTTCTCGTCGAGCATGGTCACGTCGAGGCCCATGCGCCTGATCGCTTCCGGCACTTGATCGCCGCTGCCCATAATGTAACCGACGCGCACCTTGGCGACCTGCAACTCAAAGACGCGCACGGTCGCGGCGGCGGGCACGTAATAACGATGGGTCATGATGTGCGGATAGGCGACCGTGCGCAACTCTTGCCGGTATGTGCGGCCGTCCGCGTCGGCTGCGGCCGCGATCTGGTAAGACCCGACTTGCGCCGTGCGCGGGATCGTGAGGTTAAAGATAGCGGCAGTGCGCTCGCCCTTTTTACTAAGACGGACGGGCGCGGCGGTGGGCTGCGCAGTCCATCCGGCCGGCAGTCGCAATTTCACTTCCCCGCTCACACTGCGTTGCGCATTATTGCTCACGCGCACAGCGATGCGGCGCGTGTACGGGAGTTGGCCGGTCGGCGCAATGATGAGATCGGAATCAAGCGCGACCGAGAGGGCCGGGACGACGTTAATATCGCGCCGGAGTTCGCCGCGTATGTCGTCGGCATAGCGATACTGCACCGGCTGTTCAAGCTGCACCGCTTCGCCGCCGATCTCAACCTGCACTGTGCCAGCGACGAGCGCGGGGCCGAATGGTTCATTCTTCGGCGCATCGTCAGCCCATTTGAAAACGTACCCCGCGCGCGGTTCGTTGAGCCAGTAGGGTTGCGTGAGCGGCGCGTTGTCCGGCACGCTCAGCTTGAAAGTTGCGCTCTGCGTCGCCGTCTCGCGGACACGCCCGAAGGGGCCGCGCACACCATCCGTCGCCTCCGCCATCGCTTCCATTTGCCAGCCGGCCGGCACACGCAAACTGACATTTGCAATCTTCACGGGCGCATCATTCGGCACATAGACGTGGACGGCAACGGGCAACGTCTCACCGGGCACGACCGTCTCGGCGGCGGCAAGCGCGTCCATTTCGATGCCGGCCGCGCGCCTGAGCGCCTCGCCAAACTCATGCTCTTTCTGCGCCAGCATGAAGTCGGCGTCGGCGCGTGTGTTCGGGTCGGCCTTGCTGGCAGCGGCCAGTTTCGTGCGCGCCTTGCGGGTCGCGCGCAAGCCTTCGACGAGCGGCGTGATAAGTTTGCGTGGGGCGCGCACGTCATAGTCATCGAGGGCGCGCGTTGCCGCCTTCTGCATGTCCTTCAACTCATCATCGATCAAATCATTCGGCAGGTTCGCCAGCCGGGCGATGCCGGTGAGCGAGGTGTCGAGACCGTCGAACACGCTGCGCTCGCCGTCGGTCTTGACGAGACTTTCGACGAGGCGCACGCCGGAACTTTGCGGGCCGCGTAGCTCAAGCAAGCCCATTTCCTGCGACTTGTGCTGGCTGCGCCCTTCCATCGCTACGGCAAAATCACTGCGACCGAGTAGGTCGTCGTACTCACCCGTGTTCAGTCGTAGCGTCGGGACATTGTCCGCGCTCGCCGTGAAGCCTTCGCTGACGTAGAGTTTTTTCGCCTGCCACGGGCGCAAGCCTTCGGCGAACTGTTCAGGAAATTGGGCCGGGTCGGCCGCTGCGTGAAAGGCTTGCGGCGTGAGATAGCCTGACAGTTGATGATGCCCGTGCCCGTCGGCGGGCGTGCCCACGAAGCGCGCGATCACGACGAGCGGGCGGAAGAGTCTGATGGCCCGCACCATGTCGCCGAGCACAAGTTGCTCGCCCCACTTCTCCGCGGCCTCCGCGCGTGTTTTAGTAAAGCCATAATCGAACGTGCGCGTGAAGAGTTGCTCGCCGCCGTCAAGCCGGCGCGACTGCAACAGTTCTTCGGTGCGAATGACGCCCAACGGCTCGAACAGTTCCGCGCCGATGACATTCTGGCCGCCCTCGCCGCGATTGAGCGCGAGATAGGCGACGCGCGCATGATCGCCGCGCGCGAGGCGGGCGATGAGCGCGGTGTCTTCGTCATCAGGATGCGCGCCGGTGTGCATGGCGCTCGCGGTGGTTTGCAAGCGGCGCAACAACTGCACGAGGCCCGCCGCCCCGCGATCATTGACCGCGCGCACCTGCGCCCGCGCAACGAGCGGGATGCACGCATTTGGCAGCAGCGAAACGGAAAACGCGCAAGCTAACAGGCCCGCGAGGAAGCGATTGCATGGACGAAACATCGAGTACCTCAAGAGATTTGGCGGCGCGACACTGCACTAACAGGCCAGGTGACAATGAAGCCGGCGCGTATGCGCGTCCTGTCTGTCGCCCGGTCTGCCGGCGCAACCGGCTAAAGCGAAGCACATAAGAGTGGGACAGCATGAAAAGCTATCCACGAACGCACACGAACCAACACGAACTAAAACAGCCGCCTGTTCGTGTTGGTTCGTGTGCGTTCGTGGATAAATGTTCTTCGCTCTCTGTCCCAAGCTTGCGTGTTTCGCTTTAGTTAGAAGTTGAACTTGAAGCCGAGTTGAAACTGCCGGCTGTCGAGCGCGACGGGATTGCGCGTGCGGAAGTCAGGCAGCGGGGCCGTGAGCACGCCGTTCACGTCCGTCGGCACTACGCCGTTGACCTGAAAGATGCTCCGGTGATTGAACAGATTGACGAACTCGCCGAAGACCTCTGCATTGTAGCGCTCGCTGAAGCGGACGAAGCGCGAGTAGCGCATGTCCACGTTGTACTGGGCCGGCGCGCGGCCGGTGTTGCGGCCGATGAACAGCGGGCGGTCGGAGCCGTTCGTAATGCCGTCGTTGTTCAACTCGCGGTTGGCGGTGATGTTGAAGACCTCGCCGCTGTTGGCTGTGACGATGAAGCCGACCTGATTGTCGTTGACCAGCCGTTCGATGGCCTTATTCTCGAACTTGAACGTAGGCCGCCCGACGAAGCTAAGGATGAACGTGTGCCGTTGATCGGCGAGCGAGTTGCCCCGGTCGCGGCGGCGGTTGGTCGGATCGGAGAGCGCCACGGCGGTCGTCGTCGCCGTCACCGCGACGAGATTCTGTTCGGGCGCGTCGTCGATGGCGTGCGAGTAAGTGTAGTTCGCGCTGAACTGATAACCGGCGGAGAGCCGCTTGGTCAGCGTAAGCGTGCCCGCATCGTAATTGGAACTGCCGACCGACTCGGCCACCGAGATGTTGTTGAACTGCGGGAACAGGCGCGTGGCCGCGCTGACCGTCGTGCTAAACACGGGCCGCCCGTCGGCCAACGTCCTGACGGGGTTGATGACGTTGATGTTGCGATAGACCGGGATGTGCAGCCCGCGCGAGTGGATGTAGCCCACGGTCACGGCGAGATTACGTGCTAGCGATTGCTCGACCTGAATGTTGCTGTGGATCGCGTAGAGATTCTCGTAGTCCGGCGCGACGGCATCGACGCTCGCGGGTGCCAGTGTCGTGCCCGGCGGGAGCGAGCCGAGTGTGTTGGGGAAGCGCGGCGCGTTCGCGGCCGTAGGCCCGATAATAAAGGTCTGGAACGCCGGGCTGCCATTATTCTGTAACGCGCGCAGGTAGATATCTAAGAGCGGCGGCTCATAATAGAGGCCGGCGCTGGCGCGCACCACGGTTGGCCGGTCGCCGTCGCGCAACGCGTAGACCACGCCGAGGCGGGGCGCGAAGTTGTTCTTGTCAACTTTGAAATTGCGCGAGATGGCGAGCGGCGCGCTCTCGTTGGCGTTCGGCACGTCGTACAAGTCGTAGCGCAGCCCATAATTAACTTTCAGGCGGCGCGTTGCCTTCCAATCGTCCTGCACGAAGAACTGATAGAAGGCCGAGTTGTACTTGATGCCCGGATTGCCGATGGTCTCGCGGAATTCGGTGTAGCCGAGCGGGGTCGCGCCGCTGCGGGCGGCCGCGTAGGCCGCGATGCTCGGGAAGGTGTAGCGCGCGAACACGCCCGACAAACGCTCATCGTGGATAAAGTTTGCGCCCGCGCCGAACTTGATCGTGTGCGCGCCGCGCGCCAGCGTGACGTTGTTGATGATCTGATTCGAGGTTTCGAGCGGGGCCAGTGTGTTCGCGTCTTCGGGCGCGCCGAAGTTGGCAATGCCGGAAACGACAATGGACGGGCGCGTGCCGGAATTAGCGTTCGGCAAATTTTGCGAGTTGCGGCGCGCGTACTGGTAACGGAACTCGTTTAGCCACGTCGGCGAAAAGGACGAGATTAACTGCACGCCGACGGAGTCGGACTTATCGGCGAAGTCAATGCTGCGTTGCAAGGTCGTGATGCCGCCCGCGATGTTGTCCGGCGACTGATTGCGAAAACGGTTGTAGCGCACCGTCAAGCGGTTGGCTTCATCGAGTTGGGCGTCGGTGCTGACGATGAAGAAGGGCACTTTTTGCACGGTCGGGATCGTGCCCGGAAACGCGCTCGCCGGCACGCCGGCCGCAATCAACGCCTGCTGGTTGGCCTGACTGATCGTGATGACGCGCTGCGGTTCGCCCGCCAGATCGCGCACGACCCGCTCGTAGCCGGTGTAGAAGTGCCAACGATCACGCACGATAGGGCCGCCGATTGTACCGGCGATGTCGTTCACCTTCGTGCCCGGTTTCGGCAGCGCCGGGTTGAAGAAGAAGGGGCGCGACGAGAACGGCGTGCGCCGGAAGCGATAACTCGCCGAGCCGTGGAAGCCGTTCGTGCCGGTCGGGGTGACGGCGTTCATAATCAAGCCGGGCGTGTTGCCGAACTCGGCCGCGAAGCCGTTCGTCACGAGTTGCACCTCGCTAACAAATATTTCCGACAGGGGCATCAGGCGAATGCCTGCGCGGTCAGCCTGTGTGTTGTTGTTGCCGTCGAGGAGATAATTGGTGCGGCGCGCGTATCCATTGGCGTTGATGCGCGGCACACCGAATTCGGAATTGGGTCGCCCCGTCACATTCGCTTGCAACAGCGAAAAATTGTACGGGTTGCGCGAGACCAAGGGGAGATTGCGCACTTCATTCGTATTCAGCACCCGCCCTAGATCGGTTCGGCCCGGATCGACGATGGGCACGTCGCTTTCGATGATCACCACCTCGGTGATATTCCCGGCTTCCAGTTTGACTTCGACCGTCGCCGTCTGCCCCGTCGTCAACGTGATGCCGCTCTGTTCGTACCGCTTGAAGTTCGGCACTTCGGCGACGACCCGATATGTGCCAAGCGGCAATAGCGGAATGCGATAGATGCCGTTGTCGTCGCTCGTCACCTTCCGCTCTGCGCCGGTCTCTATGTTCGTGGCCGTGATGGCCACGTTCGGCACCGCCGCGCCATTGGCGTCTGTGGTCGTCCCTTCGATCTGCCCGTTGAGGGCCTGCGATTGGGCGCAGATGGACAGCGCGCAGGCGGCACACACGAGCGCCAACAGCAGCGCGCGGGCAGCGCCCTGGCTGATGCTGCCAATAGAGTCACCAAGCGTGATACGTTGTGGGGCGTGCATAGTCGAATCTCCTTTTAACTAGCCTTTATCGAATTTATTTTAGCAAGGCGGACGACGGCGACCACCTGGCAGCGGCCGGGCCCGCAGTCGAGCCGCAGTTCGCGTTCGCTCAAGCGACGGCGCGCGCGTCGTGCAAGATGTCCCGCAGCGACTCGTGCGCCAAGTTCAATGCCACGCACACACTGCCATAGAGCGATGCGTCTTCGCCCAGTTCAGTGGCGCGGATGTCAGGGCAATTGGGGGCGATGGTGGCCGCTACCTTGTGGACGCGCGCCAACAACTCCGGCTGCGAGAGAATCACGCGCCCGCCGAACACGATCAGTTCCGGATCAATGATGGTGGCAATGTTGGCGACGGCCGTGCCGAGGCGCGCAATAGCAGTTTCATCCAACTGGCTTTGATTGCGTCGGGGCGCACGCTTCGCGCCGGTGCGCGGTGGCGGCGCTAAATAAGATTCAAGGTAGCCGGCCGCACCAAAGTCCGTCGCCCACTCGCGGAACTCTAAATTGAGATGACTGATCTCGCCCGCATGCCAGCGATGGCCGCGATGTATTTTGTCATCGATCAGGATGCCCGCCCCGATGCCCGTGCCAAACGAGATGAAGACGAAATTGTGGAGGCCGCGTGCGCCGCCGCGCCAGTGTTCGCCGATGGCAGCAAGATTCACGTCGTTATCTATCGTCACCGGCACGCCCCCCAACGCTTGGTGCAGCAGGTCGCGGGCGGGCACATCCACCCAGCCGTCCAGGTTGGCGGCCTCAAGCACCACCCCGCGCTTTATGTCCGTCATGCCCGGCGCGCCCACGACCACGGCGTACAACGGCACGCGAGCGCAGCCTGTGGTCTTGACCATATTCCTGACGGCAGCCGCGATCAGCTTCACCAGCACCTGCGGGCGGGTGTCGGTGAGCGGAAACTGCTGCCGCGCGAGCCAATCCCCGTTCATATCGCTCAGGGCCAGTTGCACCGCCGTCGTGCCGATTTTGCCACCCACGACTATCCCACAACGCGCGTTAAAGGAGATCAGTTGTGGCTTGCGGCCGCCCGTGGAGACGCCTTCCCCGTGTTCCGCCAGCAACCCTGCGCGCAGCAGTTTATCGACCAGCGCCGAAACAGTCGGCGGACTCAAGCGGGTATGGCGTGTGAGATCGGCCCGCGAGATGGGGCCGAGTTTTTTCATCAAGCGAAGCAGATGCTCGGAGTTATGCGCCCGCATCCCGCGCGCATTCAAACTCCCGCCCGCTACCCCTGAAATTCTCATCTGGAATTAGGTCTCAAGCAACCGCCGGCGACTTAGTTAAGAAACTTTATTAAGTAGTTTAATTAAGCTTGGCAGTAAAAGTCAACGACTTTTTAGCGCAGGCGGGGCCGGGCCTGGTTGGCCGGTGCGCCGTAGTTAGCTTTTAACTCACCATTCCACCCGGCTCATTTAGGTAGGAACTGTGTCGTGATGAAGCCCCAGAGGATGACGCACATACCACCGATCTCACCAACGATGAGCAGGTACATGTACCACGTCGTGGTGAAGTTGCGTTCGGCGAAGATGTTGTCCGTGTCGTTCTTAAAGCCGTGCGCGGCGTAGCCCATAATGGTGATGGCGAAGAAAGCGAGCGGCACGAGGGCCGCCGCGAGTTGCACGGCGGTCGAGTAGGGGCTGTAGACAAGTAACTGCGCGATGACAAGCGCAGCGAAACTGTAGAGGAAGGCGGCGCGGTGCGCGATGTCTATGTAGACGGGCGCGCGATGCTCCCGGCTCGTCATAATGCGCCGGTACTTCACAATGCCCAGCAGCATACCCACCAGCAGGAAGAGACCGGCGGCGAGCAGACTGATCTTGACGCTCAGATTCATAAGCCACTCACAGGCGCTAACAGGTGCATGCCGTGGTTCGACCGCGCACAGCGAGGTGCTACTATACTCCCGCCGTATCAGACCCGCACCACGCAGGATCGTAAAAATCAACCTCTATGGCTGAGCCTTCAGGCGATATGCGCGACCCGGCCGCCCCGCGCACCGCAGCGGCAACGACGGATGGGGTCGTGACCCGCAGACAACGGCGCTTGACGCTGCTCAAGTGGGTAGTGGTCTTAGCCGCCGCGCTCATCGTGTGGCTCTTGCCGCGCCCTGAAGGGATCACACCGCAGTCGTGGCGTTTGCTGGCAATTTTCACGGCGACGATTGTCGGCTCAATCGTGCGCCCCGTGCCGGGCGGCGCGGTCGTGCTGTTGGGCGTGACGATGGTGGCGCTCACGGGTGCGCTGCCGGTTGACCAAGCCCTGCGCGGCTACAGTGATCCGATTGTCTGGCTCGTGCTCGCGGCGTTCTTCATCTCGCGTGGCATGATCAAGACGGGGCTGGGGCGGCGCATCGCGCTCCTCTTTATCCGCGCCATCGGCCGCCACACGCTCGGCCTGGGCTACGCACTCATCGGCACGGACATGCTGCTCGCCGCCGTCATTCCGTCGAACGGCGCACGCGCGGGCGGCATCATCTTCCCCATCGCCAAATCGATCTCCGAGACTTACGACTCGCGCCCCGGCGCGACCGCCGAACGACTTGGGGCGTTCTTGATGACGCTCCTCTACCAGTGTGACGTGATCATCTGCGCGATGTTTCTGACGGGGCAGGCGTCGAACGTGCTGATCGCGAAATTCGCCAAACAGGTGACAGGGATTGAACTGACTTACACGCGCTGGCTGCTCGGCGCAATCGTGCCCGGTTTGATCTCGCTCGCGGTCGTGCCGCAGCTTTTGTTTCGCCTCTATCCGCCGGAGATCAAACACACGCCGGCCGCGGCCGAGTTTGCCGCCGCCGAATTACAACGCATGGGGCCGGCGTCGCGGCAAGAAAAGATCATGCTCGCGGTCTTCGCGCTCGTCGCGCTTCTTTGGATGGCCCCGGCCCTGCCCGCGCTCAACTTCGCGCCGGTCGTTTTCTTACGACAATTAAATTACGCCGTGGTCGCGCTCGTCGGCATCGCGGTACTGCTCTTAACCGGCGTGCTGACCTGGGAAGACGCGGTCACGGAGCGCGCCGCGTGGGACGTGTTCATCTGGTACGGCGGGCTCGTGCGCATGGCTGAAGCATTGGGCGAGACGGGCCTGACCAAACGCTTCGCCGAAGCGGCAGCGAGTTTTACGACCGGCTGGCACTGGTGGGCGGCGCTCGCCGTCCTCTTGCTCGTCTACTTCTACGCGCACTACGGCTTCGCCAGCATCACCGCGCACGCGAGCGCCATGTACACGCCGTTCCTCGTCGTCATCATCGCGGCCGGTGCGCCCGTCTATCTGGCCGTCGCCATGCTCGCCTATTTCTCCAACCTCGACGCCTCGCTCACGCACTACGGCACGACGCACGCGCCCATCTACTTCGGCGCAGGCTACGTCAAACAACGCACCTGGTGGTGGCTCGGCCTCCTCGTCTCCATCCCAAACATTCTGATCTGGGCCGCGTTCGGGCTGGCGTGGTGGAAGTTGTTAGGTTGGTGGTAAGCAGGATGGCGTTAGCGCGCGCTGCCAGGCCCGGTGCTGGCCGCGGACTCAAGCCATCTGCCATTTGGCAGCTTTAACGTTCTCTGCTTACGGCCGCCGGCCGGGCGGCCAAAAAGATTCTGGCGTGCGGATAGTCGAAGGTAACGGTGAACCGACTCAACACGTCGCCGCCGATTAATTTGCTGGTCGCTTCCGTCCCGCCGCAACAAGCGAGCGGCAAATCTTTTAAGCTAAAGGGGCCCAGCACGAATGTCTCGGCTGTGCCGATGTAGCCGCTGACCGGCTGTCCCAGCCCGTTGCCGGTGGTTGTCTGGCGCACCGCGCCCTGCGAGCGTTTGACGAGCGGATGATCAACCGCGTCATTAGAGCCTGAATCGATCAGAAAGCTATCGTTTACGGGTTCGACGCCTTTAACTGCCAACGTGGCCTTGACGAAGGGCCAGCGCTGCGCGATCTCGATAGGAATAGCGGTGCCGGGTGGACTAACGGCAGACTGTGGCGCAGCGATCACCAGTTCATGTTTGGCGTAATCAATCGTCACGATGAAGCGGCTCAGAAACTCGTAACCGAGGATGCCGTCTATCGGTCGCCCGAGGCTGGCGGCGACGCCGGAGAGGTCAAGCGCCGCGAACTCGTAGTGCGTTGAGTCCAGCCCGCCGAACTGAATACTCAAGTCATGAATCAGACCGATGGGTACGCGCCCGGCCCCCGCGCCGCCGACCGAAGCCGTGCCCGCCATCTTCAGCCCCAACTCAGCCGCGACTTTCTGCTCAACCAACATTCTGGTCGAGCCGCTATCGAGCACAAACCAGAGCGGGCGCGAGTGCTCAAGCTGCGCTTGCAAGCACACCAGTTTATCAACCTGGGTAAACGGCAGCTTGACAGGCTGGTTATACGCGGACGCGGGCGGCGCTGGTTGTGCGTGCGTGCAAGCGCTGGTGAAGATAGCTAAAGGGACAACCAAGCACGCCGAAAAGATGAGCAGCATGGCGGCATAGAATCTCATAAGCACAAAGACTGGCGCGTAAGAAACACTTGTGGCGGCGCGCACTAACAGCCAGGCAACACGCCAGTTCAGGAACGCAACTGGATGTTGTAAGTCTTAATCTTCGAGTTGAGCGTAGTCGCATTCATACCTAAGAGACGGGCGGCGCGGGATTGGTGGCCGCCGGTTTGTTCGAGGGCGCGGCGGATGAGGTCGATCTCGAAGCGGCGGACTTCGTCGTAGAAGTCTATGCCGCGCGCCACGTCGATGGCAGCCGCGTTCGGGCTGGTGGCTGCGCCGAGCGCGTGCGCCGGATCGCAAATTTCGGTCGGCAGACACTGGCGCGTCAGTTCGTCGCCGGGCGCGATAACGACACCGCGCTCGATGACGTTCTCTAACTCGCGCACGTTGCCGGGCCACGTATAAGCCTCCATCAGCGCGAGCACGTCGGGCGCGAGTTGTTCGGAGATGTGGCGCGCGTTCTCTTCGTTATATTTGCGGATGAAATGTTGCGCGAGCGGCAGGATGTCTTCGCGCCGTTCACGTAGCGGGGGCAACTCCATCGGCACGACGGCGAGCCGGTAGTAGAGGTCTTCGCGGAACGCGCCCTGGCGCACGGCTTCTTTCAGATCGATGTTGGTGGCGGCGATGATGCGCACGTCCACGCGGCGCGGCGCGGTGTCGCCTAAGGGCGTGAACTCGCGCTCCTGGATTACACGCAGCAAACGCGCCTGCGTCTCCGGTGGGATGTCGCCGATTTCGTCGAGAAAGATCGAGCCGCCGTCGGCGACCTCGAACATACCCTTCTTGGCCGCGACCGCGCCGGTAAACGCGCCGCGCGTGTGCCCGAACAATTCTGATTCCAATAGCCCGGAAGGAATGTTTGACGAGTTGACCGGAATGAACGTCTTCGCGGCGCGCGGACTCTGTTCGTGGATGGCGCGGGCGATCAACTCTTTGCCCGTGCCGGACTCGCCGGTGATCAAAACGGTCGAGCGCGCGGGCGCGACTTGATCGACGAGTTGAAAAATCGCCTGCATGCGCTCGCTACGGCCGACGATCTCGCCGCGTTTGAGCGTGCGACTGAGGGCCCGCCGCAATGTGTGGCGCTCTTCGTCTTTGCGGCGGCGTTTGATGCCGGCCGCCACTTGCGCCGTCACTTGCTCGTTCCGAAACGGCTTGCGGATGATCCCGAACGCACCGCTCTCCCAGGCCGCGACCGCCGTATCGAACGTTGCGTAGGCCGTGATCATCAACACGACCGCGTCCTCGTCCGCCTTTAACAACTCTTCGAGCGCACGCAAGCCGCCCATGCCGGGCATGGATACATCCATCAACACGGCATCGTAAGCGCGCCGCCCGTAAGTCTCGATGCCGTCTTCGCCGGTCTTGGCGAGATCGACGCGATAGCCTTCGGCGGAGAGCAACGTCTCCAACACGTCGCGCATGATCTCCTCGTCGTCAACGACGAGGACTGAACCCTTCTTCGGCATAAGTTGGTTAGATGCGAGTCAAGCGCGAATGGTGAACGGTAAATGCAGCCCAGGGCCAAAAGTAGAGAGCTAGTTAACGGCGGGCACGTCGCTGGACTTGACCCTGGTAGACGCGTTGCGCTCTGGGTGTGGCCAACACACGGCGCACGCCGACGACGCGCGGCCCGCGCTCGGCTGTAACCAGTAGATCGAACGGCGCGTTGTCCACCGCGCCCGCGCGCACATACTGGTTGGCCGCATTCAAGCCGGCGTGCGGCAGGCTACCGAGATAGACGGAGCGGCCGGCGGGCGTCAGCGCCCATAACACATAACGGCTCGCGCCGAGACGCGCTGGTGGCGGTACATGGCGAAAGCGGGCGCGCACATAAGCCGAGCCGGCGGCCGCAGCCACACGCGCCTGCCCGCGCGCACGTCGCGCGAGGCGCGTGCCCACGAGCGTTAAGTCACGCGCGCCCGCATCGCTACGCAAGACACCTTCGATGCCCGCGTAAAAATCGTTGCCGACTTCGCTTCGTCTGGCGCGCACCCGCGCGCGCGGCGCAGATGTGCTTGGGGCGACTGCGCTCGCCGCTGTCGTTGTGCGCGGACGCAGGACAGGCGCGGGAAACAGCGCGCCGACTTCGTTGGCGCGGGTGGAGAAGATGGGGGCACCGCCCGGATGATCGGCGCGTGCGTTTTGTTCGGCCGTGACGATCAAACTGTAACGCTCGAACTGTGCGGGGTGGGCGAACTCAAGCGCCGCATTACCGCGCGAGTCGCGGCGTAATTCGCCCAAGCGGCTGATGCGCCCGCCCGTCGCCCAGACAAGAAACGTGCGCGCGCCCGGCGTGACCGCGCCTGGCGGCGGCAGATTCGTGGCCCGCAAGCGCACGCGCCCACCCGCTATGGTCGGCTCGATCTCAAGTTGCGCGCTTGCGCCGGCCGCGAATGAGCGCAGGCGCAACAGCATGTTCGTCGGCTGCACCGCGCCCGCATTGTCGCTCATCGCGGCGGCCACGCGCGTCAGCACGAGCGCGCCCGTCGCCGTCCAACCGAGCGCGGCGCACGCGCATGCCAACGCACCCCAGCAAACGCCTCGTCTCACGAGCTTGCGACCGTGTCTCATGCTGCTTTGTCCTATGACCAAGTTATTGGAACGGAACGGCGGCAGCTTAGCACCAAGCGCGAGAAAGAAAAAGACGCGCGGGAATTAGCGTGCCGCTGCTTGCTTGTTAGTCAGATCAATTTTAACCCGGCGGGCCCAGAGCAGACCGTGCGCAGGCTTAGTCGCTCGCGGCTTGCAGGCGGGCGCGGGCGTGCGCGGTGGGCAGGCTGATGCGGAAGGTCGTGCCCCGACCGGGCGCGCTGTTGACGGTGATGTGGCCGGAATGTTCTTGCACAATGCCGTAGCTGACGGCGAGACCGAGGCCCGTGCCGCGCCCGACACCTTTCGTGGTGAAGAACGGATCGTAGATGCGCGCGACGTTTTCAGGCGCGATGCCGATGCCCGTATCGCTCACTTCGACGACGATGGCGTCGGCTTCGTGCGTGGTCTTGAGCGTGACGTGGCCGCCGCCGGGCAGCGCATCACGCGCGTTTAAGATCAAGTTCGTGAAAACCTGTTGCAGTTTGCCGCTGTTGCCGTAGGTGGGCGGCAGGGCGACAGCATAGGCACGCACGATCTCGATCTGGCTCTGACGCAGTTGCGGTTCTAACAGTTGCAGCGTGTCGTCGAGCACGCGGTTTACGTCCACCGCGCCAAAGTCCGTGACGCTGCCGGTGCGCGAGAAGTTGAGCAGGTTGTTAACGATGCCGGTGGCACGCTCGGTCTGGCGATGAATCTTTTGCAAGAGCGCGTGCTTCGGGTCGGTCTCGGCGAGCATCCCCAGGAGCATCTGCGTGTAGCTCGACACGCCCGTGAGCGGCGTGTTGATCTCGTGCGCCACGCCGGCCGCCAGGAGACCGATGGACGAAAGTTTTTCGCGTTGCTGCAACTGTTCTTCGAGGCGCACACGCGCCGTCACGTCTTCGAGGACGACGAGCGCGCCCGTATGTTTGTCGCCCGCCGTGCGGCGCAAGGGGGCAAGCGCGACGTTGAGAATGAGCGAGCGGCCCGCGCGCGTCGCCGTGTGCAGCTTATAGATGTGGCGCACATCAGCGAGCGCCCAGGCGTCGTGACCGAGGACTTGTTGCAGCGTTTCCGCGAAGTCTTCGGCGAACAAATCTTCGACGCGCCGCGCCGTCGCTTCGGCCCGGCTGACGCCGAGCAGGTCTTCGAGCGCGCTATTGCAGCCGGTGATGCGCCCGCGCGGGTCGACGGCGAGCAGTCCGACGTTGATCGATTCGATGATCGACTCGTTGAACTCTTTCAGCAGTTCTAACTCCGCCGCGCGCTCGTGCTGTTCTTGATAGAGCAGGCTGTTCTCAATGGCGACGGCTACATAGCCCGATATGGTGCGCAGGATTTCCAAATCTTCCGACGAGAGCAGCTCGCCGCCGAGCGAACGACCCAAGCCGATGACCGCGACCAAGCGCCCACGCACGACGCAGGGCACGTAGTAATGCAAAGTGCGACGCACGTAGCTGCCCGAATCGTCGAGCGGCAGATCGATGTCGTCGGCGCGCACGATGCCGGTGGCGGCCGAGCGGGCGCGGATCATCTCGCGGAAATTAGCGGGCACGCGCAATTCTTGGCCCAGCCCGACAGCGCGGGCAACGCGATAACCCGACGGCGCACTGATATCTTCGATAAAGATAGCGATGCGCGCGACACTCAGCACTTGTTGCAAGCGCCCGACGAGCGCATCAAGTAGCGGCTCAAGTGTGGTGGTGGCGGAGAGCGTGCGGCCGAAGTCGAGCAAGCCTTGCCGTAAGTCGTAGCGTTCGCCGTAGAAGAGACGATCCACGCGCACCTGTAAGAAATTTTTGAGCGGCGCGGCGCTCATCACGATAGCGGCCATGCCTAGCACCGAGACGATGACGCGCAACGTGATAACACCCGGCGTCATCGCGCCACCGAAGGCGTAGAGACCGGCGACATAGACGACTGCACCGAGCAGGAGCGCGATGGTCAAGGTCGTCAGCGCATAGACGGCGGCGCGGCGCACGACCACGTCCACGTCCATCAACCGGTAACGCACGACCGAGTTGCCAAAGGTCAGCGGGATCAGCACGAGCGGCACGACCGCCGCATTCGTCAACCAGCGCCGCGTTTCAAGATCAGCCGCAGAGGCCGCCGCCGTCGTATCACCGAATAGAAAGCCGACCGCATAGAACAGCGTGAATGGCGCGATGGCCAAGACCGAGCCCCACACAACCCATTTGAGTTGCTGCCGCACGACCGCGTTCTTGCTGCGCCAGAAGCGCCGGATCAAAACGAGTGCGCCCGCAACCAGCGCCAGAGCTAAGTGCGCGAGTTCAAACTTGTACAGGCCGCTGATGAAATCGGTCGAGAAAGTGGGCGGGCGCAGATGCACCACATATTGAATCTCGTTTTGATAAAGCACGAGCGCGGTCAGCAGGCTCAGACAGATCGCCGGGACATATAGGAGCGCCGCGAGCCAACGGCGCGCCGCGAAGAGTTGCCGGTGGACAGGATAGATCGCGCAGAAGTGCAGGAAGAGCGGTGCGAAGAAAATGTAGGCCACGTCGTCAAGGAACGCGATGGATTTGTCTAAGTCCTCGAACAGCCCGATGGGTTTATAAAAATGGAAGACGAAAGCGGCCAGGCAGAGCGTGGTGAAATGTAAGACCAGGGGCGCGCGGCTGCCCTGTTTGAAAAGGATGAAAAGACCGACGAGCAGATAGACGACGCCGATAAAGTTGATGTAATAGTCGCGCGTGTTGTGCTGCGGCAGCGGGCTGAGGTCGGACAGGCTAGCGTTGTAGTAGCGTGTAGCCACGGGGAACGACGGCCGTTCGATGCGATAGACGAGCGGGCGGCCATCCTTGCTGGCCTCTTCCAGATAAATCTGAATGTCGGCGGCCAAGACAATCGGCTCGAAGTTGACTTCGTCTCTGCTGATGGCGATGAGGCGGTCGCCAGTTTGGAGACCGAGCACGCCGGCCCGACGCGCGGGCGCGCCCGGCGCAATGGTGCGCGCGTAGAAGCCCTGCGCGTCTTGCGCCCACTCGACACCGTCGGTCGCGGGGGGGGTGCGCGTCAGGCGTTGCGCGAAGTTGAGCGCGCCGGCCGCGACGAGCAAGGCCGCCGCCAGCAGCAACACCCACGTTCGCGTTGTCAGCACCGATCCTTTCACGCCTTCACACCTCGTGCGCCTCTCCGGCTAAACCGATAGAAGAAAAGCAATTGATGTTCCAACTTGGCGCGGGCGCAAGCGCCGTTGCTTCCGCACCGACCACAAACTGCAAACGCCGCCATAGTCCTGCCTACATTACACGCATGGGACAGTCTGTTGACTCCGGCCCCAACACAGGTTGCGCCCGAAAAATTGCGCCGCGCCTGATCCGATTTTTTGTATATCTCCGAGATTTTGGAGAGAATTAAGGAGTAGGGCCAAGGGGGCCAAACAACAAAGGCTCAACTGCTACTCGTCACCCGGCCCACGCCACTTGTCGCGGGCTTAAAATCTGAGCGAGATGCCGCCGCGCACCGAGCGGCGCGTGTTGCCGATGAAAGTTAGTGTGTCGCCGTCTTCGACGCCGCAGGTTGCGTCGAGCAGGTTACGCGCATCGAGGATGGCTTCGGCGCGCAGGGGCAACCCGAAGGTCGGCAGGTCTTGCGTCACGAGGATGCTCAAGCTGGGATCGAAGACGGCGAGCCGGCCCGCGAACGGATCGATGGCGAAGACGGACGCGCGCGGCGAGAAACGCAGCACGGTGCGGACGCGCATGCCCGTGCTGATGTCCGAATCGAGTTGTGCGGCGGCGGTCTGGAAGAAGCCCGTGCGGAAGACTTGTGCGGGCGACGAGGCTGTGCCCGCGCCCGACGCGAGCGCCTGCCCGCGTCCAACCGCGTAGCCCGCCGACGCTTGCAAGAACTTGCTCAAGCGGCGCGCATAAACCACGCGCAAGCCGCGCGCCGCGCCCTGTTGTTCGGCCACGTTCAAGAGCGCCGCACCATTCTGCTCGCTGAATGAATTGAGCGGCATGTTGAGCAAGCCGACGCCGCGCCCATCCGTCGTATCGTAGAACGCGGTCGCCTCGATGCTCGAACGATTATCCAATGTGCGCTCGATGCCGAACTCTAGGCGACGTGTGCGCTCGGTCATGGCGCGGCCGTCCACGAACGCAACCGCTTGCTCGTTCATTTCCGGGAAGACTACCGCGCTGTCTTCCATATTGGCGACCGACTGTGCGCCCGTCGTGCGGTCGCCCGGCGCGTAGCCGAATTTCAGACGGGTGCGCCCGTTCGCCGCGAGTTCAAACCCGATGCGCGGGTTGAAAGCACCGCTGCCTTTGGGGCCAAGGAAGCGCGAATAATCAAGCCCAAGCACAACTATGACGCCATCGCGCACGATCCACTCATCAACCGCGCGGAGCGAGACTTGACTGCGCGTGCTGCGCCCGTCAGTCACAGACTTGGTGAAGAGTGGAATGGTTGCGCCGCCGACGGTCGCACTCACGCGATGCTTTTGCCCTACGCGCATGCGCCCGGTCGTCTCAAGGCGCGCAAGCGCGTTCGTGCCGATTTGGCCCGCAAAGATCAGTTCGACCGTGTCATCCACAGAAGTTGTGACCGCGAAGTTCGTGCCGACATAACCGGGCGCGAGCGGGTTCGCGGAAGTGAACGCGAACGTCTCAATCACGCCATGCACGGGGCGGTGCGTCCTGTCCGCCGCCGCAAGCAGTGGCTCAGTGTTCTGCGGCTCAGCCACAGTTTCGTCCGCCGCTGCTTCGACCGCCGCGATAGTTTTGTCCTCGCCCTCGTTCGCCTGAAAGATCGAGCGATGCACTTGCGCCGCACGCAAACGCCATTTGGGATCATTGCGGTCGGTGCGTCGTTCGGGCACGGTGCGCCCCAGTCCGAGCGGGACGAGATTGAAGCGGTAAACGAGTTCGGCCGATGGATTGACTTGTACGGCGGTGAAAGTGACGGAGTTGAAGCCTTCGGCGATGGCGCTCAGGACATAACGACCGGGCAAGATGCGTGCGGCGAACGAGCCGTCCGCGTTGCTGCGCGTCTGTTTCACGACCTGCGCCGCGCCGTCGCGCAGCAACTGTATCAATGCGCCCGCGAGCGGCTGGCCCTTGCTGTCGCGCACTGTGCCGCTGATCGTGCCGAGTTTGCGCGGCGCGCCCGCGCCGTAGGTCGGCATATGCGCTGCGGCTGCGAGTACAAGCGCAGCCGCAAAGACTGTCAGCCCTGTCCGTCGTAAATTGTCTTTCATAGCACCGAACCTCCCGGCGCACGCGCGGCTCAATTTAATGAGTTATGACCGTGCGCGCCCGCAAGCGATCTCTTATCAATAGCCCCCGGTTCTTGGTGCAAGGAGACGTTGCACCTTTGAGTTTCACGTTCAGTGCCGCCTGTGTCAGATCTGATTTGCACGGCTTAACTTGAGCGAAGAGGGCCATTCTCTATCTATCGCAAAACCGTGTCAAGCACGCTTTTGGCTCACCGATACGGGGGCACGTCCTGTCGTTTGCTCGCGGTTATGGCATCTGCTACGATGCACGGTGCTGCAAAAGTGTCTACCAACCGGGCCGAAAATTTCCAGTTTCAGCACACTCAAGAGGTAAATGACCGACCAGATTCGTTCCACTAAACTCGCCAACGGCGCGCTTATCTTAACCGACTTCATGCCGGGTCTGCGCTCGGCTACTATCGGCATCTGGGTGCGGCGCGGCTCGCGCCACGAACCCGCAGCCCTCAACGGCATCTGCCATTTTATTGAGCATACCGTCTTCAAAGGCACACGCCGCCGCTCGACGCTCGACATCGCGATTGAGTCCGACCGGCTCGGCGGCCACTTCGACGCCTACACGTCGCACGAGTTGACCGGCTTCGCGCTCAAGGTTGTGGACACGTCCGTGCCGCAGGCGTTCGACCTGCTCGCCGACATGCTCCTGCGCCCGCGTTTCGATGAGGCTGATCTCAAACTTGAGCAGCGCGTCATCATCGAAGAGATGAAAATGGTTGAGGACTCGCCCGAAGAATTTTTGGGCGAACTATTCAACGCCGCCTACTTCCCCGACCACGCGCTCGGCCGCCCCATCGAAGGCACGGCCGACACGGTCTCGTCATTCGATCAAGCCCGCACCGCGCAGTTTCACGCCACCGCTTATGCGCCACGTAACTTCATTATCGCGGCGGCCGGCAACGTCCAACACGACCAACTCGTAGAGTTGGCCGAACAGGCTTGCGCCGGTATTGAGCCGCAAGCCGCGTTCGCCCTCGACACCGAGCCGGACACGCTACCCGTCCCCTCTGCTGCCATCTTCGCCGAAAGCAAGCAGGAGCTTGAACAGGCGCACTTGCTGCTGGCTACGCCTTGGCCGTCTTCGCGCGCCGCGGATCGTTATGCCGCGAGTCTGCTCGGCTCGGTCATCGGTGGCGGCACGTCGAGCCGGCTCTGGCAAGCGATCCGCGAAGAGCGCGGGCTGGCCTATTCCGTCGGCGCGGCGGCCAGCGGCTACACGGATGTGGGCGTCTTTCACATTTACGCCGGCACGTCGCCCGCGCATCTCGACGAAGTCCTCGACCTCGCGCTCGCGGAACTGCGCCGCATCGTGCGCGAGCCGGTCGGCCCGGACGAGTTGCAACTGGCGAAGGATCAATCCATCGCTTCGATCCTGCTCAGTCTCGAATCCACGAGCGCGCGGGCCGGCACGCTCGCGCGGCAAGAGATCGTGCATGGTCGCTACATTCCGCCCGACGAGATCATCCGCCGTATCGCCGCCGTCACGCCCGACGAGTTGCAACAACTCGCCCGCGCTTCGTTCACCACGGACGCGCTCGCCCTCGGCGTACTGGGCGATCTCAACGGCTTCAAGGTTGATCGCGCGCGGCTGGAAATTTAAGCGCATAGTTTTAATTATGCTCCACATGAGTCGCACGAAATGGAAATAAGGCATGCTTAGTAAAGCAAATGTTGTGACCTTTGTCGCGACGAAAGAGCCTGAACGCGCGAAGGATTTTTATGAACAGACGTTGGGCTTACGTCTCATCAACGATGATGCTTTTGCGCTTGTGTTTGATGCAAACGGGGTGATGTTGCGCGTACAGAAGGTACAGGAAATTGCTCCCGCCAGCTATACCGTACTAGGTTGGGATGTCAGTGATATTCATAGTGCAGTCCGAGAGCTAATGCGGCGCGGCGTAAACTGTGAGCGATACGAGTGGCTGGAGCAGGATGAGGCGGGTATCTGGACAGCGCCGAGTGGGGCACGGATCGTCTGGTTCAAAGACCCTGACGGCAATATGCTGTCCTTTACACAGTTCAAAACATAAGCGACGAAATTCCTGATGCGCTTCACGGTTCTAGGCAGCGGCTCAAGCGGCAACGCCGTGCTTATCTGCGCGGGGCAGACGCGCGTGCTGGTGGACGCGGGTTTGAGCGCGCGGGAGATTGCGCGGCGGCTCGCGCTCGTCGGCTGCGCGGCGGCTGAACTGGACGGCATCATCATCACGCACGAGCACGGTGATCACGCTGGTGGCTTGCGCGTGTTGCTCAACAGCCTCGCGTGCCCGGTCTACATTTCCGGCGCGACGCGCGACGCCTATATCGGCGAACGCGAAGGCACGAGCAAGGACGAGCCACGCAAACGCGCCGACGTGCTGCGCGACCGCACCGTCGAGATTTCGTCGAGCCACGATTTTCGCATCGGCGAGATCGACTTTCATCCATTCACCATCCCGCACGATGCCGTGGACAACTTCGGCTTCACGGCCATCCACGCCGGCGTGAAGCTCGCGACGCTCTGGGATTTCGGCTGCGTCACGACGCTGATCCAAGAGCGGCTGCGCGGCTGCGCGGCCATCGTCATCGAGGCGAATCACAGCCGCGACATGCTCAAGGCGTGCAGCGTCTACCCGTGGGAGTTGAAGCAGCGCATTCTGTCGCGCACCGGCCATCTGTCGAACGAGGACGTAGCCGTCTGGCTGCGCGAAGGTTATGACGGCGGCGCACAGCACATCGTGCTCGCGCACCTGTCGCAACGCGCCAACAATCCGCACGTCGCCAAGTTGACGGCCGAGATGGCGCTGCAAGAGCGCGGCTCACTGTTTCAAACGACCACCGAGATCACACTCACGCATCCCAAAGACCCGACCGCATGGATCGAACTGTGAGCAGCCAAAGTTCAAAGCTCAAAGCTCAAAGCTCAAGGTCGTGCCAGATGGTTACCTTTGGCTATGGATCGGCCTGCTTTGCACTTTCGCTCGCGCTTGCGCTGTGCGTTGCTGGTTGTGCCGTGAACAAGACGCGGGACGGGCTACCGCCCGCTGCGCAGACCGCGATTGACGCGCTGACGGACGACATCGCCGCCGGCCGCGACGACAAAACTTATGAGGCGGCGGCTGTCGAGTGGCGGCAGGCCGCCACGCCCGACGAAAGTCGCGCAAGTTTCGCGCGCGTGCGCAACACCTTCGGGCCGGTGCGCAGTCGCGCGCTCGTCGCCGGGCATGAGGAACAGGCCGCCACGGGGTCGCTTTCCGGCCACATCGTCACCGCCACATATAACACGCGCTTCGAGCGCGCCGACGCCATCGAGACGTTCACGCTCGTCGAGCGCGCCGGGCGCTGGCTGCTGGCGCGCTACGCTGTCCACTCGGATGCGTTAAAGCAGTGAGGAGTGCCGAGTGACAAGCTAAGACTTGTCCTGCACTCGGCACTCGTTACTCGGCACTGGGCTTATGATTCCACGCTACACCTTGCCCGCAATGGGCGCGCTTTGGTCAGAGGGCGCGAAGTTTCAGAAGTGGCTCGACGTGGAGATCGCCGTCTGCGAAGTCCATGCCGAGATGGGCACGATCCCACGCGCCGCGCTGGCCGAGATCAAGGCGCGGGCGCAATTCACGGTCGCGCGCATACACGAGATTGAAAAGACGACCGACCATGACGTGATCGCGTTCACGACGGCGCTGGCGGAGCACATCGGCGACGCGGCGCGGTTCGTCCACTATGGTCTGACTTCATCAGACGTGGTGGACACGGCGAACGCGCTGCGCTTGCGCGATGCCTGCGATCTGTTGTTGCAAAAGACCGACGCGCTCATGATCGTGCTGCGTCGCCGCGCTTACGAGTTTCAGCACACGCCCCAGATCGGGCGCACACACGGCGTCCACGCCGAGCCGACCTCGTTCGGCCTGACCTTCGCGCTCTGGTACGACGAGATGCGGCGCAATCGTGCGCGCCTTGAGCGGGCCCGCGCGGCCGTCGCGGTCGGCAAGATCAGCGGCGCGGTCGGCGCGTTCGCGCATCTCGATCCGATTGTGGAAGAGCAAGTCTGCGCCCGGCTCGGCTTGCAAGCCGCGCCCGTCTCGACGCAGGTGATTCAGCGCGACAACTACGCCGAGTATCTCTGCACGCTCGCGCTCGTCGCCTCGTCGCTCGACAAGTTTGCGTTGCAGGTGCGCCACTGGCAGCGCACGGAAGTGCGCGAGGCGGAGGAAAAATTCAAGCAAGGGCAAAAAGGCTCAAGCGCGATGCCGCACAAGCGCAACCCGATCTTGTCGGAGCGCATCTGCGGGCTGGCGCGCGTCGTGCGCGGCTACGCGGTCGCGGGCCTCGAATCGGTTGCGCTCTGGCACGAGCGCGACATCTCGCATTCATCTGCCGAGCGCGTCACACTGCCCGATGCCTCCATCGCGCTCGACTACATGCTGCACAAAGCAACCGGCCTGCTCGATACGCTCGTCGTCTATCCCGTGCGCATGTTGGAGAACTTAAACGCGACGCGCGGGCTGGTCTTCAGCGGCCAACTGCTGCTCGCGCTGACGCGAAGCGGCGTGGCGCGCGAGCAAGCTTACGAATGGGTGCAGCGCAACGCGATGCGCACGTGGGACGAAGGCGACGACTTCCGCGCGCTCATCCTCGCCGACCCGGACATCAACGCGCGGCTCAAGCGTGCCGAGATCGAGCATGCCTTTGCGCTCGACACTTATCTGCGCAACGTAGACACGGTCTTTGCGCGCGTGTTCGGGGCAGTTTAAGGTTCAAGGTTAGACGAATTTTGAACCTTGAACCTTGAACCTTAAACTTTGAACGAGGCGATTAGGTTGAAAGCAAAAGTTTACGTCACACTCAAGCCGGGCGTGCTCGACCCGCAGGGCAAGGCCATCCAGCATTCGGTTGTTCTGCTCGGCTACGGCGGCATCGCCGACATCCGGCAGGGCAAGTATTTCGAGATCGCGCTCGACGATTCGGTTGACCGCGCGCACGCGCAGGCGGCGGCCGAGCGGATGGCGCGCGAAGTGTTGGCCAACCCGGTCATCGAAGATTATCGCGTGGAGGTCGAAGCATGAAATTCGGCGTCCTCGTCTTCCCCGGCTCGAACTGCGATCACGACGCATATCACGTTATCTCCAAACACGTCGGCCAACCCGTCTCGTTCATCTGGCACAAAGAGACAGACCTCACCGGCTACGACGCGCTCATCATTCCCGGCGGCTTCGCCTACGGCGACTACCTGCGCGCGGGCGCGCTCGCGCGCTTCTCGCCCGTGATGAATGCCGTACAGGAGTTTGCCGCGCGCGGCGGCTTCGTGCTGGGTATTTGCAACGGCTTTCAAATCTTGTGCGAGGCAGGGCTTTTGCCCGGCGCGCTCATGCGCAACCGCGAGCTGCACTTCATCTGCGCGCACGTCAACGTCCGTGTCGAAACGAACGATACGCCGTTCACCAACGAACTCCAGCGCGGCGCGATCTTGCGCCTGCCCATCGCGCACGCCGAAGGCAACTACACGTGCGACGCCACGACGCTCGCCGAGTTGCAACGCGAAGACCGCATCATCTTTCGTTACTGTGACTCGAACGGGCACGCGACCGACGCGGCCAACCCGAACGGCGCGCTCGACAATATCGCCGGCATCTGCAACCACACACGCAACTTCATGGGCCTCATGCCGCACCCCGAACGCGCCTGCGAAGACCTGCTCGGCTCCGCCGACGGGCGTGGCCTCTTTCGCTCGCTCAGCGCGACGCTGGCGCTTGTGCCGGCGCGATGAAACTGCAAGGGTTAGAGGTGCAAGGGGCAAAGTCAGAGCGCCACAGGACTGGCGTTGAATTTGAACCTGCAACTCCGCAACCGGTCACTATTCTTTCGTGGGCCGAGGTGCAGCGCACGCACCACATCCGCAATGGCGTCTATCAACGCAACGGCCGCCTCGTCTCGCTGCTAACGGACTTCGGCCGCATCAATCCCTGTTACCCGGACGCGCACGCGCCCGGCGACGCGGACACAATCAGCTACACCGGCGCAGGGCGGCGCGGCGATCAACTGTTGACGCCGGCCAATCGCGCCCTGCTCGCCGCCATCGAAAGCAAACACGCTGTCCCACTCTTTAACAAGCTCACGCCCGGTCAATGGCAACACATGGGCCACTGGCGCGTCACAGCCGCGCGCCACGAATATGACGCCGAGACACAACGCATGCTCTGGCGCTTCACGCTGCGAAGAGCAGTGCCAGGTGCCGAGTGACGCGCAAGCATTGTCTTTTACTTGTCATTGGTCACTTGTCACTTGTCGCTGCTTTTCTGTTAAGCTTTCGCTTCCCGCCCGTAACTTTTTGCTGAAGGAGTACCGATTCGAGATGAAAAAACAGCACGCATACATATTCACGCTTGTGCTCGCGCTCTGCTTGTTGGCCGTGCTTGCGCGCACCGTGCCGGTGCGTGCGGCCGGCGATGAACCGGCCGCAGCGGTCGCCATCGGCACGACGGTCGCTGATTTCACACTGCCCGACGCAGCCGGCGCGGCGCACTCGCTCGCCACGCTCAAGGGCAAGCAGGGCACGGTCTTGATCTTCATCGCCACGCGCTGCCCGGTCTCAAACGGCTACAACGAGCGGATGGCAAAACTCGCCGCCGACTACGGCGCACGCGGCGTCAACGTCGTCGGCATCAACTCGAATGAGACCGAACCGGCCGCGGAAGTGAAGGCGCACGCGGCCGAGAAACATCTGACGTTCCCGATCCTGAAAGACGCGGGCAGCAAGCTCGCTGATCGCTTCGGCGCACAGCACACGCCGGAAGTTTATTTCCTCGATGCCGCCAACAAGCTCGTCTACCACGGGCGCATCGACAACGCGCTGAACCCGGCGAACGTCAACGCCAACGATCTGCGCGACGCGATTGACGCCGTGCTGGCCGGCAAGCCCGTCGCCAAGACAGAAGCCAAAGCCTTCGGCTGCTCGATCAAGCGTGCCACCTCTTGATTATGCCGCGAGCGATACAAGCATTTGCGCTCATAATGTTCCTGTGTGCCATGCTTTCTGTCGCGCGCACGGCGGGGCCGGGCGCGGGCAAATTGGGACGGACTGCCGCTGCCGCGCCTGATGGGATTACTGCGCCCCGGCCGGCCCGCAAACGAATATCACGCTTACGTGCTAAAGGACGTGCGCGCTCAAGAAGAGTGGTAATGATCCCTTACGTCATGTCACCAATTCCGGGAACCGTACAGTTACTTGATTCGGCTGCGATCAAGCAACTCTTGCAACGCGGCCCGCCACCCAATGATCGGCCGCTACTCGTCAACTTCTGGGCGACGTGGTGCGAGCCGTGCCGGCTGGAGTTTCCCGATCTCGTCAAGATTGATACCGACTATCGTGCGCGCGGCTTACAGTTCGCCGTTATCTCGACGGACGATCCGGCGGAGAGCAACACAACGGTGGCGCAATTCTTGCGCGCGATGCACGCGCGGATGCCCGCTTACGTCTTGAACGTGACGGACTCCGAGCCGGTCATCAACTCGGTCGATCCCACTTGGGGCGGCGAGTTGCCGGCGACGTTCCTGTTCGACAAACAGGGCCAGGTCGTCTTTCAACACAAAGGGCGCATCAACGCGACGGAGTTGCGCGCCGCGCTCGACAGAGTTTTAAGGGCGCAGTGAAGGCCAAGCCCGCAGCAGTTTTGTTTTTGCTGCGCGCCGCCCGCTGTCCGCCGTCCTTTGGTTTACCCGCTTATGACTTCCGCCTTGATCACGCCCGAAATAATCGCCGCGCACAATCTGACCCCGGATGAATACACGCGCATCGTCGCGCTTATGGGCCGCGAATTGACGTTCGTCGAGCTTGGCATCTTCTCGGTGATGTGGTCGGAGCATTGCTCGTACAAATCTTCGCGCGTACATCTGCGCCGACTGCCGACGCAGCATGAGCGCGTGATTGTGCCGCCGGGCGAGAACGCGGGCGTGGTGGACGTGGGCGACGGTTGGTGCGCGGCCTTCAAGGTCGAATCACATAATCATCCGTCGTTCATCGAACCGTTTCAGGGCGCGGCGACGGGCGTCGGCGGTATCCTGCGCGACATTTTCACGATGGGCGCGCGGCCCGTCGCGGCAATGAACTCGCTGCGCTTCGGTTCGCTGGCCCACGCCCAACACGGGCCACGCAATCGCGCGCTCGTCGCGGGCGTCGTCGCCGGGATCGCGCACTACGGCAATGCGTTCGGCGTGGCCACGGTCGGCGGCGAAGTCATGTTCGACGATGCGTATGCGCTGAATCCGCTGGTCAACGCGTTTGCGCTCGGCCTCGTGCGGCACGATCAAATTTTCTTCGGCCAGGCGACAGGCGTGGGCAACCCTGTCTTGTACGTCGGCGCAAAGACGGGGCGCGACGGCATCCACGGCGCGACGATGGCCTCGGCCGAGTTTGACGACGAAGCATTAAAGAAACGCCCGACCGTGCAAGTGGGCGATCCGTTTCTGGAAAAGCTGTTGCTCGAAGCGTGCCTCGAAGCGATGCGGAGCGGCGCGGTGGCCGGCATTCAAGATATGGGCGCGGCCGGTCTCACGTCTTCGTCGTGTGAGATGGCGGCCCGCGCGGGCACGGGGTTGGAACTTGATCTAACACTCGTGCCGCAACGCGAGCAGGCCATGTCGGCCTACGAGATCATGCTCTCCGAATCGCAAGAGCGCATGTTGATCGTCGCCCATCGCGGACGCGAGCGGCAGGTCGTGGACATCTTCAAGAACTGGGATTTGGATGCGGTCGTCATCGGGCATGTGACTGATACACAGCGCGTGCAACTTATCCATCACGAAGGCCAAGTCGCGGATATTCCCGTTGGCTTTCTCACTGATGAAGCGCCCGTCTATGAACGCCCGATGCGTGCGCCCGCACGAAGGGCGGAGGGTGGAGGGCTGAGGGCTGAAGATGCAGCCGTGGGCGGTGGCCTTGATCTCATCTCACCCGCGCCGCCGACTGCGCCCGGCTTGGAAAATCCTGCGCGCCAGTCAGACAACGGACAACGGTCATCGGACGACGAACAACGCCATCACAACGAATCGCTTGTGCGTCTGCTGGCCGCGCCGAACATCGCATCGAAGGAATGGGTCTACCGGCAATATGACCATATGGTGCGGACGAACACGGCCGTCTTGCCCGGCGCGGACGCGGCCATCGTGCGCATCAAGGAGACGCGCCGCGCGCTCGCCATGTGTCTCGACGGCAACGGCCGTTATTGCGCCGCCGACCCGCGCGCGGGCGCGATGCTCGTCGTTGCCGAAGCCGCGCGCAACGTCGTCTGCGTCGGCGCGCGGCCCATTGCGCTCACGAACTGTCTGAACTTCGCTTCGCCCGAACGGCCCGAAGTGATGTGGGCCTTCGCGGAAGTGATCGACGGCATGGCCGAAGCGTGTCGTGCGTTCGACACGCCAGTCATCTCCGGCAACGTCTCGTTCTACAACGAGACCGAAGGGCGCGGCATTTTGCCGACCCCCGTGATCGGCATGGTTGGCTTGGTAGAAGACGTGCGCCGCATCGTGCAGCATGGGTTCAAACAGTCCGGCGACTTGGTCGCGCTGCTCGGCACCACCAACGACGATCTTTCGATCAGCGAGTACGCGGCAACCATTGAAGGACGCACGACGGCGCAGATGACGAATGCGGGCCGCGTGCCCGTGCTTGATCTGAAGCTAGAAAAAGCTGTGCAGGAGACTTGTCTGCGCGCCGCCGCGGAGGGCTTGCTGCGCTCGGCGCACGACTGTTCCGACGGTGGTCTCGCGGTTGCGCTCGCCGAATCCTGTTTCGCCTCGCTCAATCGCCCGGCCGTCGGCGCGGATGTGCAACTTGCCGGTGCGCTCGCAAGCACCGCCCACCTCTTCAGTGAATCACCTTCGCGCATCGTCATTAGCTTCGACCCGACGGCCCACGCGCGCCTCGCGGAGTTGACCGCCGAACTCGCCTGCCCGTTCGCCGTCATCGGGCGCGTGGGCGGGGAGCAACTGCGCATCAATGTCAACGATGCGCCCGTCGTCGCCCGCGACATCAGCGCACTTGAGACCGGCTGGCGCACCGCGCTCGGCCGGCAGTTGCAGACCGAAGCAATGGTCGCGGCCGAATAAACGGCGGCGGCCGAAACTAGCCCGCAAGTAAGTGAGGCTCGCTCAAGATGCACCCGCGCATCATGCACAATCATCGTTTGCTCGCCGCCGCAAAGGCGCGACTGCCCGCGTTGACGGCCGCCACGCTCTACGGACGCGGCGTGTTCACGATCATCGCTGTTCATGGCGGGCGGGCGTTTTTGTGGCCGCAACATTGGGCGCGGCTGGTTGAGGCGGCGGAGCGCGCGGGCGTGCGCCACGCGGACTTCGACGAGGCCAGGATCGCGGCTGATCTTGCGCGGTTAATCGTGGCCAACAAAGTAGAACGTGGGCTGGGGCGCGTGTCTTTGCTGGCGCGGGCGGTGCGCGGCGTCTGGCGTGCGCCGATGGCGGCCGAGGCTGAGGTTGAGACTGATCTACTCATCACGACCGGCAATGCGCGGCCCGCGCCGGACGAGGGACTCGCGCTTACGCTCTCGCCTTATCGCGTGAACCCGCACGCGCCGCTCGCGGGCGTCAAGAGCATCAGCTATCTGGAACATGTCTTAGCGTGGGAGGAGGCGCACGCGCGCGATTTTGACGAAGCGGTGCGTTTGAATGAGCGCGGTGAAGTGGTCTCGGCGACGATGGCGAATCTCTTCTGGGTCACGCACGGCACGGTGCATACGCCCGCGCTCGCAACCGGCGCACACGCCGGCACGACGCGCGCCTGTCTGCTTGAACTGGCCGCCGCGCTGACTGTCCCCGTTATCGAAGGCGTCTATGAGTTGGCCCAACTCGGCGATGCGGACGAAATCTTTCTCACCTCCGCGAGTCTCGGCGTCGGGCTGGTCACAACCTACGATTTTCATCGCTACACCGTGCCCGCCGGCAGCGTCGCCCTACGCTTGCGCGAAGCGTTCCGCCAGCTCACGTTGCAAGCCCCGGCGGTGGCTGATTGAACTTTGAGCAATGCTCATAAACAACGCCGGGGCCCGCTTATAACAAGCGGGCCCCGGCGTTGTGTTTGCTTATAGCCCGGCGCGCTTGTTACTTGCGCGCGAGCACGACCGGCGCTTGCTCGGCGGCGCGGATGCGCTCGAAGAAGCCGCGCACGGCCGCGTACTCTTCGACCGGGATGGTGGCGGCGCGCTGCATGAACGTGCGCGTGAACAAAAGTTGGCCGTCCTTGACCGCGTAGGTCGCGGCGTAGTTGCCGAAGGCCGTGTCGAGTTTGACGGCGTCGGGCAACTCGTCCACGTCGAAGCCGGCGGGCAGTTTCACCCGCACCGTCTCCGTGTAGGCGGCAGAGTCGAGTACGACCGGGTGCTTGCGCGTGGCCGCGTTCAGGAACAGGGACTCGCGGCGCGAGACGATGGCGGGCTTGAAGACGAGGAGGCGATTCTGCATCAGTTGGCCGTAGCCGGCCGCCGTGAAGTCCACGTCGAGCGCGAAGCGGCCCGCGCCGGGGTTGTCCGCCGGTTCGACCTTTGTCACCTGCGCGCCGCTTGCGCCGCGCGTGATCCAGTTCCCGATCATCTGGTTGTAGGCCGGCCGCGCCAGATGGCGAAAGCCCACCCGCTCATGCACGGCCGCCTGCCCGACCGAACGCTCGTGGACGCTGGCCGTGATCGCGCCGTTCGCGTCGAGGCTCACGTCGGACTGCCGTTCAAGCTGGTTTGCTTCGGGCGGCATGACCGGCATCCGCAAGAGCGCGCCGTCCGAACCGGCATTGATAAGCGCGAGGCTGCCTTGCTCGTCCTCTGGTAGATCGCCGACCGGCGTATCGTCGTCGGTCGCATCGAAGATCAGCAGGCGGCCAAGTTGCGGGTGCTGGATGATAGTCGGCCCTTGCGTCGCGGCGCTGACTTTGACCGCGATGATGCAGTGGTTGAACTGGGCCGGCGAGGCCCACTCGGTGCGCACGTAAGCGGCATCGCCCGAATAAATGCTAACGAGGTAAGACTGTATGCCGACGACGCGGAGCATCGCGCGCATCAGGTTGGCCTTGTCCTTGCAATCGCCGTAAGACTTGGCAAAGACCTCGGTGGCGGCGTGCGGCCGATAACCGAAGCCGCGCCCGACGCCGATGTCCACGGAGATGTACTGCAAGCTCTGCACGTAGCGCGCGATGGCCCGAATCTTATCCAACTCGGCCGGTGCGCCGGCCGTTAGTGAGGTGGCCTTGGCAGCCATTGCGTCGCCTGACGCGGCCTGCGGCTCGCTGAGATCGGTGATCCAGCGCGACACGTCGGCCCAGGTGGCGAAGGTTTTTACGTTGGCGAGTTGCACGCCTTCGGGTGGGAAGTAGCTGACGGCGAGCCGGGGCACGATGTTCGTCGCCGACGGGCTGGCCGGCTCGTCCGCGACGGGCGGCAGATCGCGCAGTTCCCATGTGTAGGTTGAGCCGCTGGCGTTCGGCGCAAGCGGCGCGTGGTTGAACATGATGCCTCGCGCCAGCCAACCCGCCGGCAAGGTCAGCGTGTAGCGCGCGACAAGCGTCGGCAACTCGTCTTGAAAATACCAACGATCTTGGCCCATGACGGTGCCGCCCTCGATGGTCGCCTGATAACCAAAGACCGCCCCGACATCGGCGTCCTCAATGCCGAGGATGACCTTCTTCCGGTACTCGTTATAAACGTCGTTCTGCTCCAGCGCGAGGTCGGCCGTCTCGTCCTTGCCGTACCGCTTGACGGGGCCTGTGCCGCGCAGCAGCCATGCTTTCATGTCGCGCACCTTGCTGGCGTCGGTTAGATAAACTTCGTCGGCGCGGGCGTACGCGCGGCCCTCGCGCGCGAGTACGCGGACGGCGAAACTGACCACTGTCGTGACGCGGCCGTCGGCGGCGACGGTAACGTTCTGCTCGTGGTGGAGGACGACGGCCTTGACCAGTTTGTCGTAAGTTGGCGCGCTGGCGGCCGCGGCCTGCTGCAACCATTGCGGCACATCGTCGCCGGCCGCCAACGCGGGCGCGACGAGCGCCAGCAGTAAACCACCAAGGGCAAGTATGCGAGACAACATCACGTTCATCCTCCGGCCGCCGACCTTGCAGTCGGCCTGAGCTATGCGGCCTTAATGCGGCCTAGGTTAATGCGCGGGCGTGGCGGCGGCGACCGGCGCACCCTGCTTGAGTGTGATCGTGTGATCGTCGCGCCTATGCACTTCCTCGAACAACTGCTTGAGCCGGGAGTACGACTCCACCGGATAGATCAGCCCCGCCGCACCGCCGCCGCCGAAAAAGAACGAGCGGCGATAGAGCAACGTGCGGCCCTCTTTCGCCACATAGACGTGTACGTCGTACTTGCTGATGTCGCCGGCCACCAACGCTTGCGGCGCGTCGGGGTTGTCGAGCGCGTAGCCGGCGGGCAGGTCAATATCCACTTCGTCCTGCTCCGACCACGGGTAAGAAAAGTAGATCGAGTTCTTCCGGTCGGCGGCCGAAAAGAGTGCCCCTTGCCCGCGCTGGAAGAAGGCCGGTTGGATGAAAAGCCGCTTGCCGGTGCGTTGCGCGTAGCCCGGCACGCGCACGTGGTACGCATAGGTGAACGGCTGGAGCGTATCTTGCACACCCTCGATCTTGATGTCGGATATTTCGGCCGTGCTCATCCGCGCTTTGATCATGTTGCGCAACGTCTCTTCGCGCTGCGCGGGCGAGTCGTCGTCGTTGTATTCCTTTTTGGCCGTGCCGGTGTGGCCCGTGTATTCGATGCGCACGTCGCCTTCGAGCGTGCCGTCCTCGTCGAGTTTCAACTTGGCCGTGCGTTTCTCCAACGACTTCTCCGGCCCCGACAGTGGCGTCTTGACGAAGAAGCCGGCCTTCGGATCGGAGATGAGTGCGTCCGTGCCCTCCTCTTGCCAGGTCAGCATGCCGAAGGAGACGTACGTGCTGGCCGGGTCGAAGAAGCGCCACTGGTCGCCGACCTTGACCGCGATGTCATACGAGTTGATGAAGTAAGCGTCGGGGAAGCTCGGATCGAAGAACACGTCGCTACGGTTAGCCAGGTTGGCAACCCGTGCGTCGAAGCCGACGGCGCTGGCCAGCGCCGCAAACAACGTGTCGATGTCGTAGCCGGTGCCCTTGCCGCGCTTGAGCGTGTCGGCGGGCGACTTGTTCGGCTTCCACTTGGCGCGCTCGTCGGCGCTGATGCCGGCCGCGTCGTCGTTGATGTTTTTGATCTTGGCGCGACAAAACTCGAACAGGCGGCGCAGTTTGTCTTCCGGCGTGGTCGCATCGCCGACGGCCGTGGTGGCCGCCTGCCGCACGTCGTCGGAGACTTTGACCTCTGCTTTGCTGCTATCGTAGGTACGCTTGCCGTAATCCTGCCAGAATTTTTCCGGCGTCAACTTCTGCTCTTCCGTGTAATAGACGAGCAGCCACGGCCGCACCTGATACTCCGGCGGCATGCGCGGCTCTTCATGAAACGCCGGCACGTTCGTCATCATCGTGCTGTAGAAGCCGTCCTTCTCTTTTACGAACGGCGTGTTCGCGCCGTGGAAGAACTGTGCTTTCATGCCGTAGGTAAAGTTGGGCAGCGAGAGCGGCTTGATGTAGTACTTGACGAGTTGCACCGGAATCTCGCGCGAGAATTCCAACCGATCATAAAAACTGAGCGAGTCGCCGCGCACCTCGCGCCAGCGGTACTCGATGATCGCGCCCGGCTCGACGCCCGGCATGGCGAACGTCTTCACTTTGAGCTTGACGCCGCTCACCTTCTGGATCGTGCGCTCGAAGATGTCTTCTTTCTTCAATTCAATGATGGAGCCGTCGGGCTTGATCGTGCGGGCGGCGATGTCGCTGATCTTGAACTCGCGCCCGAACACCTTACCGAAGGGGATGTCCACGCGACTCTGCGATTCGCGCCCGCGCTCGGTGAAGATTTTGATGCGCAGGTAGTGGTTCAATACGGTGCGCGGCGTGCTGCCGTCAACTTCGTCGGCGACGCGCACTTCCCAGAAGAACGCCTCGGCGTCGGCGTCCTTTTCCACAACGGGCGTTTTCAGCGCGAGTTGCGCCGGCTCAATGGGTCGCCATTCGTTGCCGCCCGCGCCGGCCCGCGCCGGCCCGACGGCCGCGAGGCAGCACAGCAGACACACCACAAACAGACCCAGGGGGCGATGGGCACGCGGGTAGTTCAACATTACTCTGGCTAACCTTTCGATTCAGTTTGAGTCGCAGCGTGGGCTGGACAGGCCACAAGGATAAACCGTTGGGACAACTACTCAAGCAGTGTGAGCTAGCGTCGCATAACTCATAACGACCACGCAGATTTTAAGCGATGCACACGGCGCTGACAAGCGCCGTGTGCATTTACGTTGGCGCGCGGGCCGCAGCCTGCTATAATCCGCGCTACGCTTTTGCCCGCGACGCGGCGAGTTTTCCATCGCATCTATTCAACCCCTTCTGGAGGACTTAACATGGCCACCGAACTGAAACGTGCCGGCGCGACCCCCGGCCGGATCGAAGAACTGCTCGGCGCGGACGCGCGCACGCTGCTCGATTACACCTCGAACACGATCACTAAAGATCATCTACAATTGCCCGGCCCCGATTTCGTTGATCGCGTCTGGTCGGCATCGGATCGCAGCCCGCGCGTCTTGCGCTCGCTGCAAACGCTCTTCGACACGGGCCGGCTCGGCGGCACCGGCTATCTCTCGATCCTGCCCGTCGATCAAGGCATCGAGCATTCGGCCGGCTCCTCGTTCGCGCCGAACCCGATCTACTTCGACCCCGACAACATCGTCCGCCTCGCCATCGAAGGCGGCTGCAACGCCGTGGCTTCGACCTACGGCGTGCTGGGCGTGGTCGCGCGCCGCTATGCGCACAAGATTCCATTCATCGTCAAGATCAACCACAACGAGTTGTTGAGCTATCCGAACAAGTTCGATCAGGTCTTGTTCGGCACGATGGACGAAGCGCACGACATGGGCGCGGTTGCCGTCGGCGCGACGATCTATTTCGGTTCGGAGGAGTCCACGCGCCAACTCGTCGAGATCGCCAAATGCTTCGCCTACGCGCACGAGCTAGGGATGGCCACGATCCTCTGGTGCTACTTGCGCAATCCCTCGTTCAAGACCGACAAGGGCGACATGCACACCGCCGCCGATCTGACGGGGCAGGCCAATCACCTCGGCTGTACCATCGAAGCCGACATCATCAAACAGAAACTACCGACCACCAACGGCGGCTTCAACGCGCTCAACATGGCCGGCTCGTCCTATGGCAAAACCAGCCCGAAGATTTACGACGAGTTGAGCACCGACAACCCGATTGACCTTGTGCGTTATCAAGTGGCGAACTGCTACATGGGCCGCTGCGGCTTGATCAATTCGGGCGGCGAGTCGAAGGGCGCGAGCGACATGGCCGAGGCCGTCCGCACCGCCGTCATCAACAAACGCGGCGGCGGGATGGGTCTCATCTCCGGGCGCAAGGCGTTCCAACGGCCGATGGCAGAGGGAGCCGCGATCCTCAATGCCGTGCAGGACGTGTATCTCGACGAAACGATCACCGTCGCTTAAAACAATAGGCAGTAAGCGGTGGGCAGCGGGCAGTGAGAAGGCGGTTTCAGCCGCGTAGCTTGAAAGTCCTTCTCATTACTTGCTGCCCACCGCTTACTGCCTATTTTGCCTATTGCTCGCCGCCTACTTTTGCTTCCACCGTGGCTTCTTCCGAACAGGCACAGCCCATCTCCGATACGGAACTCCTGCATGCCATCGCACGCGGCGATGAATCGTCGCTGGCCACGCTTTATGATCGCTACAGCGCCATCCTTCTGGGCTTGATGCTCCGTATATTGCACAGTCGCCCCGAGGCGGAAGATGTACTACAAGAAGTTTTCCTACAAGTCTGGCGACGGGCCGCCGACTTTGATGAGACGCGCGGGCGCGGCTTCACGTGGCTCGTGACGCTGGCGCGCAGTCGCGCCATAGATCGCCTACGCTCACTTGATGCGCGCGGCCGCGCCGCTACCGCCGCACAGCGCGAAGTCCAAGAGGACACGGCGGACGCGACCGATGATGTACTGCACGCGGAACAGCGCACCGTCGTGTTGGCGGCACTGGCGCAAATCCCCGAAGAGCAGCGGCGCGCTCTGCTGCTCGCTTACTTCGACGGCCTGACGCAGTCCGAGATCGCGGCGCACTTGCAGCAACCGCTCGGCACGATCAAGACGCGCATGCGCTCCGGCTTAATTAAGTTGCGCGAGTTGTTGCGCGAGCAAATGCAGACCGCCCGCTTGATGCTTTGATGAAGCACGCAGACTACATGGAGATGCTCCCGGCCGCCGCCCTCGATGCCCTCGACGCGGCGGAGCGGCGCACGCTCGACGTGCATCTCGCAACGTGCGCCGAGTGTCGCATCGAACTGGAAGAATTGCGCGCCGTCACTGCCTTACTCGCCTATGAAGCCGCCCCCGTCGCGCCGCCGGCCGCGCTGCGCACACGCCTGCTCGCCCAACTCAAAGCAACTTCGCAGACGCCCCGCGCAGGTAGCAACGGTGCGGCCGGTTCAACGCCGGGCATGGACACGCCTGCGGCGGGCGCGCCGAACGTGCTGCCGTTTGCGACCCCGGCCCGCACCAGGGCGCGCGGCATTTTCGGCGTGCGCCCGCTCGTCGTCTTAGGCACGCTCGCCGCCTCAGTCGCCATCGCCGCGCTCGCCATCTCGCTCGCGGTCCTCTGGGCACAAAACCGGCGCTTGCAAACCGACCTCGCACGCCTGACGCAAAACTTGCATGAGATGCAGCAGACGCTCACGGTCGTCCGCGCCGAACGCGAACTGCTGGCCGCGCCCGACGCGCACACGACCGCGCTCGCCGGCACAGAGTTCGCCACCACCGCCCGCGCACGGCTCACTTACGATGAGCGCACAGGTCGCGCCGTCTTTGTCGCCACCGGTCTGCCCGCGCCGCCGCCCGGCAAGGCTTATCAACTCTGGTTCATTGCCAATGGCAAACCGCTGCCCGGCAACATCTTCACGACCGATGCGAGCGGGCGCGCCGAAGTGCGCCAGGAGATCCCAACGGCCGGCCGGCACGCGCAAATCTTCGCCGTCACGCTTGAACCGCAAGCCGGCGTCAATGCGCCCACCGGGCAGATGTATCTCAAGAGCGCCGCCTGATAAAAATCTTCCTGCCCGCAGCCCTGCCGCACACAGCACACGCCGGCAAAACTTGTTAGAATGCGCGGGTCGCACTTCTCCCGGTGCATAGTCAGCAAGCTGAAAGGGACGAGTTTAATTATGGCCGAAGAAAACAAGCCTGCCGAGAAACCCGCTGTGCCCAACGTTATCTCCGACGAGACCGGGCAATACGATGCCCGTTTCATGCTCTGGCGCATGTTCTGCGCCGAGCACGATGTGGCCGTCGAAACGATGCCCGGCGACCTGCCTGCCGACATCAGGGCTAAGTGGGATCAAGTAAAGAACAAAAAGTTGTAAAGCGTGCATCGTCAATCGTGAACAGCGAAACGTTGTTCCTTCTATTCACGTTTCACGCTTCACGAGGTTTTACGTGCCATGCCGTTAGGTCAGCGCGCCAGTTCACTCGCGGCCGCGTTGGACGAATTAACGACCGAGGGCGCGACCGAATTGACCGAGCATTTGCCGGCCAACGCGCTGCGCTGCTACGCCTGCGGCCATCGCTGTCTCATCAACGCCGGCAAGCGCGGCATCTGTAAGGTGCGCTACAACGAACGGGGCCGCTTGCGCGTGCCCGCGCGCTACGTCGCCGCGCTCGCCTGCGACCCGACCGAGAAGAAACCATTCTTCCACGTCCTGCCCGGCTCGGACACACTCACCTTTGGCATGCTCGGTTGCGATCTGCACTGCGCTTATTGTCAAAACTTTTTGACATCGCAAGCATTACGCGATGAGGCCGCCGGAGTTGTGCCTAAAGCAATCACGGCGGAGCGCCTGGTCGCAATGGCGCGGGCTTATGGCGCGGCGCTGGTCGGGTCGAGTTATAACGAGCCGTTGATTACGGCCGAGTGGGCGGTTGAAGTTTTCCAGCGGGCGAAGCCAGCAGGTTTCAGGACGGCGTTTATCTCAAACGGGAACGCGACGCCGCAGGTGCTGGATTTCTTGCGCCCGTGGACAGACTGCTACAAGATCGATCTGAAGTCGATGAGTGATCGCAACTACCGGCAATTAGGCGGCGTGGTAGATAACATCTTAGCGACTGTGCGGATGGTGCAGGCGCGCGGCTTTTGGACGGAGGTCGTCACGCTCGTGATTCCCGGTTTCAACGACTCGGCGGATGAACTCAAGCGCGCGGCCGATTTTATCGCGGCGGTCTCGCCCAATATCCCGTGGCACGTGACGGCGTTTCATCAGGATTACAACATGACGGCGAATGTCAACACGACGGCCGAACAACTCATCCGCGCGTGCGAGATTGGCCGCGCGGCCGGTTTACGCTACGTCTATGCGGGCAACCTGCCGGGGCGCGTCGGGCGTTGGGAGAATACTTATTGTCCCGCGTGCGATGAGCTATTAGTTGAACGCTATGGGTATTTGATCCGTCAGGCGCGCGTCACGCCTGACGGTATGTGCCCGACGTGCGCGTGCGCGATCCCCGGCGTGTGGGCTTGAGCGCAAAACTGCAAAAGACAGCCGAGGCGTAATCTTCGCTTGCTGTTGAGTTGACAACCCGCGCTGCTTCACTGCTGCATTTGCCCTTGCAACTCGGCGGCGCAATCGTGACAGAGCCAGACGAGCGTCTGCGCGGCGTCCGCCCAAAAGAAGGAGGACACGCGGGTGGCGAAGTGGGCCGCCGACGCGCCCTTCAGCCGTTGCAACCACTGCACGTAAGCCGTCCCGCGATAAAACTCGCCCTTTGCGCCGCGCTTGCGATGCACACATTCGCGCTCACGAAACGTCTGCTCGTTGGTCACTCGTCGCTCTCTCGCCTCCAAACTTCAAGTTCAATTAACGCAAACTCACAATCTCAGCGTGCGTGGGGTGAAGCCACACTAACACGGCAGCAGGTCATGTGCAGGCCCGCACGCGCGTGCTTAACTCGCGCTCGCTAAGGCCGAAGCACTAGGGGGACATGGCACAAGACAGCAACTCGGTCTGCGCATGTTCCATCATAGCGGCGCGCACAGGCATTGATTATTACGCCCGCGTTGCAATGGCATTATGTTCTGGCGCGGATGCAGCGGCTTGAATGGACGGGATTGGCCGCGCCCGATAAAGCAAAGTAGAACGAGGCGGCAGGCCAACGCTATCGCTCGCCTGCCGCCCCGCCGCTGCCAATCCACAAACGGGCTGCACCCGCGCCAGCGGGCCGCGCGCCAACGCCCGGGCTATTTCTTAGTTGGCGCAACCATGACCGGCGTGCCGTGATGGAAGAGCGCGAGCCATTTGTCGCCGCGTTTGATCCAGACGGTGCTGGCCCGGCGGTCTTCTTTGCTGCCGGCATCCTTGATTAGATAGGTAACGATGGCGGCGTCTTCGTCAATCCGCACCTGCTTCAGTTCGCTCAGCGTGGTCTTGCTGAAGTCCACGTCTTTCACGCCCGCGATTGAGCCGGCCTTGTCATGCACGCCGCCCGGTTCGACCTCCATCTGTTCGGCGGCCAAGTCGCTGGCGAAAGCGTCCCAATCTTTGCGTTTCAGTTCCTCCCAGACCTGCTTCTCCTTGGCAATCGGATCGGCCGCTTCGGCGGCCGCAGGCGGCGCGCTCGTGTTGGCGTTGGTGTTCGTTGCCTTCGCCGGACTGTTTGCGGCGACCGGCGGCGCAGCGGCGACGGTCGTGGCCTCGCAATCCTGGTGATAGATGGCCACCCACTTGCCGCCGCGATTGATCCAGACGCTGCTGTTGCGCGTGGGCGTGGCCGGAATTGGTTGCCCGTTGTCCGTGCCCTTGGCCGTCTGCATGTAAGTGACGACAGCGGCGTCCTTATCAATCGTGACGACCTGCCAATCGGAGAGGTTGACCTCCGTCAGGTTGATGTTCTTGACGCTGGCAATCGTATGCTGCTTGTCATGGATGCCATCGTTGGTGACTAAGATGAAGTCTTCGGCCAGGAGCGCGCCGAAGGCATCCATGTCTTTGGCTTTGAGCGCAGCCCAGATTTTCTTCTCCTGATCGGTGATGGCCGTCTCGGCGACGGTGGCCGTCGTGGCGTTGGTGTTGGTCGCCGTGGTCGTGGTCGTAGCGCTGGTGTTGATGTTGGTCGTTGTGGCGTTGGTGGTGGGCGCTTCGGCCGGCTGCGTGCAGCCCCAGAGGGGCACGAGCAGCGCCGCGAGCGCTATAAGTCGCTTCATGGGCGAACTCCTTGTGGCTGATTTGCAGAGCGTCGCGTTTCTATGCCAAAACGCACGGCGAGTCAAGGAAGAATAAGGCAGTGACAAGTGCCGAGTGCCGAGCCGGACGTTAACTCGGCACTCGGCACTCGGCACGCGCCACCGTCTTTATGGCTTTTGCACCTTCGTGCCCTGCGAGGCCACGACCTGCCAGTGCCCACCGCGCTTGACGAACATGTCGGTGAAGCGATACTCGCCGCTGATGTCGTCCACTTTCCCATTCGTGTTTTTGTACTTCCCGTTCTTGATCGTCGAACGCCCGGTCACGACCGCTGCGTCCTGATCGAACACGCGCACCTTCATGTCGCTCAAATCCCACGCATCGGCCGTGAGCGCGCCCGACTCGAGGTCCTTAACATCCTGCGCGCGGTCGCCGGTCGTGCCGGTCGGATAGACGAGCGTAATGTCTTCCGCCTCGATCCGCTTGATGACCGCCACGTCGCGCGTCTTGATGGTGTCGGCCCAATCGTGCTCCATCTGCATCAACTCAGTTTCGACGGCGGCGGTGTTCGCGGCCGGGGCGTTGGCGTTAGCCGTCGTGTTTGCGTTGGTCGTCGTGGTGATCGTCGTGGCGGTGTTATCGCTCGTGGTTGGGGCGGCGCAGTTCAGTTGGCTGAGCACGACGGTGGCAACCGTCAGCGCGAGCGCGAAGCAGAGCAGAAACCTTTTCATCGGCGGGACTCCTTCATCGGCCAGGGTTTGGTAGAACAAAGCGAGGGTGGGTGACGTTACGCACGACTGCTTTTATGTCAAAACGCGTGGCGAGTCAAGGGATTTAAGAACTGTGGCGAATGCCGCGTGACGAGCAAGACAAAGTTTTTAACTTGTTGCTCGGCACACGGCACTTGGCACTGTCTTTAGAAGTTCGATGAGCGGCGTTCGTCGTCTTCGGAGGTGCCGTAGACCGGCGTGTACTCGCCGGTCGCGTCGGCGGCTCTGAGCGCAGCTTTCAGGTTGGTCAGCGCGTGCGCGGCGGCGGCGAATTCGTCCGCATCGAAGCCTTCGGCCGCGCCCGCGAGTTGCAGCACGCGCTCGATGCGGGCGTGCGCGCGGCCGAGCAGTTCGGGCCGGACGCGCCCGGAGCTAACTGCTTCGACGATCAGATCGCGCGCGGCCACGAAGTTGGCCTCTTGCTCGCAGATCAATACCATGTCCGAGCCGGCCTCGAAGGCGCGCAACGAAGCTTCCGCCACCGAGAGCGTCTGCACCACCGCGCCCATCTCCATGTCGTCGGTGATGACCAAGCCGTCGAACTTCAAGGCCAGCCGCAGCAAGCGCATGACGACGTTGCCGCTGATCGTCGCGGGCAGTTGATGGAGCGCGTCGAGCGCGGGCAGTTCGGCGGTACGCCGAAACCATGATTGCAAGAACTCCGACACTTCCGGGAACGCCGCGTGGCTGACCATGACGGTGTGCAGTCGCTCGCCCGGCCGGTGAAACATCAAGTCCATGAAGGGCACGAGGTCGCGCTCGAAAATCTCTTCCCACGTATGGCTCACCACGGGCAGCCGCCGGTGCGAGTCCACTTGCGAGCCGCCGAGACCGGGAAAATGTTTACCGCACGCCAGAACCTGGCCCGTTTGCAAGCCATCAAGATACGCGCCCGCGAGCCGCGCGACTTCGGCCGGTTGCGTGCCGAAGGTGCGTGCCCGCAGCCCGTTATCTTCGTTGCCGCCGCCGAGATCGAGTACCGGCGCGAAGTTCAAATTGAAGCCGAGCAGCCTTAGTACGCGCGCCGAGAGCGCGCCGAACTCACGCGCGAGATCGCTGCGCCCCGCGTCGCGCACGTGCTTGGCGGCGGGCATCGGCTCGCAGATCGCGCGGAAGCGATCAACTAAGCCGCCCTCCTGATCCACGCCGATCAGCACGTGATGATCGAGCGCGTCTCTGATCTGCGCGGTCAGCAACGCAACCTGTTCGGCCGTCTCGATGTTGCGCCCGAACAGAATGACGCCGCCCGGCCGCACCTCGCGCAGCAACGCGCGCAGCCGCTTGTCGAGCCGCGTGCCCGGCAGGCCCACGAATAGTAATTGGCCGGACTTGCGCCGCAGTTCGGCCGCGTCTGTTGCTCCCGCATGTTCCTGCATCGTGTGCTTTAACCCTTAGCGCACAGCTTAAGCGTCGCCGCACACAGGCGCAAGCCGACGGCCCGCGTGCGCCGCTGCCGAACCGGCCGCCGTGCGGTTATACTGTCGCAGCACACTGCGATGATGACCCACACCGATGCACAGCCAAACGAGCCGCGCGCCGCAATGTCCGCGCGCATCAAGGACCGCGCCCTGGCCGCAGGCTTTCACAAGGTCGGCATCGTGCCGGCCGCGCCACTTGCGACCGAACGCACACAGTTAGAAGAATGGTTGCGGCGCGGTTATCACGGCACGATGGCGTGGCTCGCGCGCGACCCGGCCCAACGCACAGACCCGCGCCTCGTCATGCCCGCCGCTCGTTCCGTCGTCGTCGTCGCGCTCAACTACTACACGCCACACCAACACGCGCAGGCTGAGGGCGTCGGTAAGGTCTCCCGCTACGCTTGGGGCGACGACTATCATGAGGTCGTGGGCGAGAAGCTGAAAGGCTTGCTTGCATGGATCAAAGAGCAGTGGCCCGAGGCTGAAGGCAAAACGTGCGTGGACATCCAGCCGCTCATGGACAAAGCGTGGGCCGTGCGCGCCGGCCTTGGTTGGCTCGGTAAGCACACCAATTTAATCACGCAAGATTATGGCTCGTGGGTTTTCATCGGCGAGTTGCTGCTAAACCTCGAACTTGCGTATGACCACGAATCTGTGGCTGACCACTGCGGCGCATGCACCGCCTGTCTCGATGCCTGTCCGACCGGGGCGATCACCGAGCCTTACGTCGTGGACGCGAAGCGCTGCATCTCTTATGCGACCATCGAACTGCGCACGCCGGAGTTGCCCGCAGGGGTTGCGCCGCACCTCGACGGCTGGCTCTACGGCTGCGACATCTGTCAGGACGTGTGCCCGTGGAATCGGTTTCAACAATCGACCGCCGAGGCGCGCTTCGAGCCACGCCCGGATAGCGTCGCGCCCAAGTTGGACACGATCCTCGCGCTCACGCCCGAAACTTATGCCGCGCGCTTCCGCCACAGCGCCATCAAACGCGCCAAGCTCGCCGGCCTGCAACGCAACGCCCGTGCGCTTTTGCCATCAACCACAAAGAAAGAAACAGAAGATGAAGCCGCTTAAACTTTTGTCGCTCGCAAGTCTGCTCCTCGTCTGCCTGCCGCTCACGAATCATGCGCAACGCCGTACAGCGGTCAACCCCGCTGCGTCGCCCGCCGCGTTGCGCCGCATGGCGGATGACTATTATCGCTGGCGCAACAAGCAATACCCGGTCGGCAGCAGCGATCAGGGTTTGCATACATGGGACGCGCGTTTGACCGATTATGCGCCCGTCGCGCTGGAGACCCGCCGCCGGCACGTCGCGCAATTGCTCGCGCAAGTGCGGACGCTCCGCACCGAGCAGTGGCCGAAGGACGACCGCATCGACTGGCTGCTCTTTCGCGCACAACTCGAAGGCGTTGACTTCGGCAACCGCGTCTTGCAATTCGAGCAGACCAACCCGCAGACCTATGTGGACGAGTGCAGCAACGGCATCTTCTCGCTGTTGAAGAAAGATTACGCTGCGCCGCGCACACGTGCGCTGGCCGCGACCGCGCGCCTCAAACAAATGCCCGCCTTGCTCGCACAGGGCGAGCGCAATCTGACGCGCCCCGTCAAACTCTACGCGCAACTCGCCATCGATTCCGCGCGCTCGATTGACAGCCTCTTCACCGACAGCCTGATGACTTTGGCGACTGACCTCGCGCCCGCCGAACGCGCCGACTTGATTAAAGCGCGCGATGCGGCCGTCGCGAGTTTGCACGCTTACGCGGATCATCTCGCGGCGCGCTTGCCGCAGATGGTGGCCTTCGCGCCGATGGGCGAGGCGAACTACAACTATTATCTAAAGCACGTTTTGCTCTTGCCGCTTAACGCGCAACAGGTCGAGATGCTCGGGCAAGCAGAACTCGCGCGCTATCGTGCGCTCGAATCGTTGCTGCCCGACCCGTCGCTGGCCGATCCGAATCCGGCCCGCGCGGCGCACGTGCCCGCCGATCAGCAAGCATTTCTCAAAGCTTACGAGAGCCGCGAGCAAGAGATGATCGCGTTCCTTAAAACGAACAACCTGCTGACGCTCCCCGCTTATCTCGGCCCGTTCCAGATTCGCCAACTGCCCGATGCGTTCAAGCCGACCAGCCCGGGCGGTTTTATGAACCCGCCCGGCATCTATGACAAAGACCCCGGCGGCTTCTATTTCATCCCGACTTACAATCCGCAGTCGAAAAACTTTTACATCCGCGCCGCCATCGAAGACCCGCGCCCGATCCTCGGCCACGAAGGCATCCCCGGCCACTTTCTGCAAATCTCGATTGCCAATCATCTGCCGGACGAGATTCGCCGCCAGCATGGCGACGGCGTCTTCGTCGAAGGCTGGGCGCTCTACGGCGAAGAGATGCTCCTGCGCACAGGTCTCTACCCCGCGAACTCGGCCGCGCAAGGACAAATCCTTCGTCTCTCGCGTTACCGCTCCGCGCGCATCGGCGTGGACGTGAATCTGCACACCGGCAAGTGGACATTCGAGCAAGCAGTCAACTATTTCATGGAAGCGGGCGGGCTTGATCGTGAAGCCGCCGAGGGCGAAGCGGCCGGCGCGGCCTCAAGCCCGACGCAAAAGATCACCTACATCGTCGGCAAGTGGCAGATCATGCGCTTGCTCGGCAAGTACCGCGACCGGCAGGGCGCGCAGTTTCGCTTAGGTCAATTCCATGACGACCTGATCAAGCAAGGCAGCCTACCGCTCTCCGTCGTTGAATGGCTACTGCTCGACGACCCGGCGACGCTCGAACAAGCACTGCGTTAAAGGGCGGGCCCTCAGGTTCACTTACGCACCAGCGAAAATTGCTCTAAGCTGCAACGCTAGACGACGCATCAAGGGAGAAGCGCGCATTGGATATTGAGTTACAGCCGTTATCGGCGGGGCCCGTTTACATGCAAGTGCGGACGCAGATCGAGACGCGCATCCGCATGCAGCAACTTGCCTCCGGCGCGGCGCTGCCCGCGCCCGCCGCGCTCGCGCAACAACTCGGCGTAGATCGCGGCGAGATTCAACGCGCCTACTTCGAGCTAGAGCATGTCGGACTCGTCGTCCGCTCAACCAGCAAAGGCTTCCTCGGCGGGAAAGACTTGGTCAAATACACGGTCAAGTGATTGGCCGCCGCGGCCGGACTCATGGTCAGGCTTAACTCGCGGCACTGACTTGGAGCGCGCATCCGGGCAGCGTATCATTACATTCGTAGCAAACTCCGCGCTAAGTAGAAATCAGCGCGTATCGCCCTATTACCGATTGTGACTACTGGACTCAAAGATTCATACGGCCGTGCGATTCGCGACCTGCGCGTGTCGCTGACGGATCGCTGCAACTTTCGCTGCTTCTACTGTCTGCCGCACGGCGAGCCGCCGATGGGGCCGAAGGAGCAGACGCTCACGTATGAAGAGATCGAATTCGTCTGCGACATCTTCGTCGCGCTCGGCATCGAGAAATTACGACTGACCGGTGGCGAGCCGATGCTGCGCCGCGACATCGAGACGCTCGTCGGCAAACTCGCCGCGTTCAAGCCCAAAGGCCTGCGCGATCTCGCGCTCACTACGAACGGCTACTTTCTGCCCGACCGCGCGCAAGGCTTGAAAGATGCGGGTCTCGACCGCGTCACGATCAGCCTCGATAGCTTGAAGCGCGACGTGTTTCAGAAGATGACCGGCGTGGATGTGTTAGAGCGCGTGCTGGCCGGCATCACGGCGGCCAAGCGCGCAGGGTTGACGCCGATCAAGATTAACGCCGTCATCGTGCGCGATTATAACGAAACAGAGGTCGCGGACTTCGCCGCGTTCGCGCGCGAGCATGATCTGGCGATGCGCTTCATTGAGTTCATGCCGTTGGATTCGGGGCACGAGTGGGCGCGCGAGGCGGTGGTGGCGGGGCGCGAGATTCGGGAACGGATCGAAGCACGCTTCCCGCTCGTGCCCGCCGGTGTCCGGCGCGGCGCAGAGACTTCTTCCCGCTGGCGCTTCGCCGACGGTGCGCCCGGCGAGATCGGCATCATCGCGCCGGTCAGCGAACCATTCTGCGGCGCTTGCTCGCGCATCCGCCTGACCGCCGATGGGCAGATCAGAACTTGTCTCTTCTCCACGGTCGAACATTCGTTGCGCGATGTGATCCGCAGCCACACCACGCGCGCCGAAGTGATCGAATTCATTGAATATGTCGTCATGCAGAAAGAGCCGCGCCACTACATCAACGAGCCCGATTTCCGCCAACCCGCGCGCACGATGAGTTTCATCGGCGGCTGAGCGGCGAACGAAAGGAGTAGCTCATGGCCACTGTGCTGGAAAACCCCACTGTTATTCAAACCGTGCCGGAGCAACCGCCAACGCTGCGCCTGTTCACCGTTGCCGAGTATTACCAGATGGCCGAGGCCGGAATTTTAGGCCAGGAGGAACGGGTGGAATTGCTCGAAGGGAGAATCCTCACGATGAGTCCCAAAGGCATCCGGCACGCGGCCGTTAATGATCATGCGGGCGATTATTTTAGGAAGCACTTTGGTGCGCGCGTGCTAGTTCGTCTCCAAAATCCTATTCATCTGGATGATGCTTCGGAGCCTGAGCCGGATATAGTGCTCGCCGCGCCCCAGGAGAAAAGATACTTTGATCACTATCCGACCCCGGCGGAAGTTTTGCTGGCGGTCGAAATTGCCGATAGCAGCTTACGCTTTGATCGTGCAGTTAAAAGCCGGCTGTACGCGGCGGCGGGGATCGTGCAGTATTGCGTGTTCAATCTACCGGCGCGCGAGATAGAGGATTACCGGCAGCCCGGCGCGGACGGTTATCGCAGCAAGCAAACTTACAGCGCGGGGCAAAATTTTAGCCTTGTGGCTTTTCCTGAAGTTGTGCTGAGTGTTGCTGAGTTGTTGCCTCCGGTATAGATTAGCCCGTCTGGAGTTTGCCGCCGGCAAGTTTGACAAGCCAAGTAAGTTTTCGGGGGAGCCTTAGATGAAGCGTCTAGGCTGAGAGTCGCAAGCGCGCGAGACCCCTTGCACCTGATGCGGTTAATACCGCCGGAGGGAGAAACAGCGAAAGGCCGTTCCGTCTCTCAATGCGATGGAGCGGTTTTTCTTTTGTGGGCCGTCAGATATGCGCGGCCTGGAAGGAACGTTGAATTTATGAGTACGACGAAGGAAACAAATGTAGCGAACGAGCAGTTGAGCGCAGAGGTGCGCTGGCCAAACTCGCAGCGCGTCTATGTCGCGGGTGAGACGCCGGGCGTGCGCGTGCCCTTACGCGAAGTAACGTTGAACGCGACGCGCCATGCGGACGGGCGCGTGGAAGAGAATCCGGCGGTGCGCGTCTATGAGACGAGCGGGCCGTGGGGCGATCCTGAAACTAAATGCGATGAGCGCGCCGGGCTGGCGGCGCTCAGGCGCGAGTGGATCGTCGGGCGCGCGGACGTGGAAGAGTATGTGGGGCGCGAGGTCAAGCCGGAGGACGACGGCTATTTGACGGCCGGCGCGGCCGAGTATGCGCAGGCCAAGACGAAAAGCCGGCTCGAATACTTTCCGGGCCTGCGCCGTGCGCCTTTGCGTGCGAAACCGGGCCGCCGTGTGACACAGATGCACTACGCGCGGCGCGGTCTAGTCACGCCGGAGATGGAATTCATCGCGTTGCGCGAGAACCTGGGGCGTGAGATGGCCTTGCACGCGATGCGCGAGCATGAGCGCGCTGATCGCAGTTCGCTCTATCATCAACACAGCGGCGAACGCTTCGGCGCGCAGATTCCCGAATTCGTCACGCCTGAATTTGTGCGTGATGAAGTGGCGCGCGGGCGGGCGATCATCCCGGCGAATGTCAATCATCCGGAGAGCGAGCCGATGATCATCGGGCGCAACTTCCTCGTGAAGATCAACGCTAACATCGGCAACTCGGCCGTCGCCTCTTCGATTGAAGAAGAGGTCGAGAAGATGCGTTGGGCGACGAAGTGGGGCGCGGACACGGTAATGGATTTATCCACCGGCAAAAACATCCACGCCACGCGCGAATGGATACTGCGCAACGCGCCCGTGCCCATCGGCACTGTGCCGATCTATCAAGCGTTAGAGAAAGTCGGCGGCAAAGCGGAAGAGTTGACGTGGGAGATTTACCGCGACACTTTGCTCGAACAGGCCGAG